>JALCQM010000023.1 GCA_022651245.1 Lactobacillus sp. | reverse complement strand
AGTTGCGGCCACGGCATCGCCAATAACTCACTTAAATTATGCAACCGGCGTTCCGCCGCTAGCCACGCCTTATCAAATGACCGGTAAGCGATCCAACCACCATAGACAGACGCGGCAATATCTCCCAGACTACCATTGCCTTGAATATCTAAATGCGCGATCGCCGACAGTTTGTAGATCTGATCATTGGTCATTTGCAGTTGATAGAATTGGTTCAAGGCCTTCACAGTGGCAACCGTGACCGCTGCGGAACTGCCCAACCCATATTTTTTACCATCGATCGCATCTAAGTCAGAGTCGATGTCCATCGTATACAATGATAACGTTTTACCTTGTTCGCGGGCATAAATCTCGGTACAGCGAATCGCACTGAGAATGTAGTGAAACGGGTTGTCGCGGTTATCAAACACCATTTCATCCCCATTACGTTGCCACGTCAGCGAATTCTCCTGATACTGCTTCGAGTTGATGCTACCATACGACTTCGCAACCTCTACCGTTACGGTCACGAACTGATTCAAAGCCACGATCACCGCGGGGTACCCAGTCTCCACCACCGCGTATTCACCAGCAATATAAAGCTTGCCTGGCGCCTGCGCTGTTACCAATCCATCAGAACCCTTCACCAAGATTTGTGCCTAAATGGCCGCATGTTCATCGCTATGATTATACGTTACCATGCTTGGTCACGATCGATTAACAGACAACCGTAACCTTTTCTGAAGAAACACACCTAGACTATTTTAGGCATTGTGGCGGGTAAACACAACCACGAATTAGGACTAGGACGTGATTCAACGGGTCAACGGGTAGACGGCCCCGATCAAGCACGCATCGTGTTCAAAGCGGGTACTAACGATTTCAGGCGTCGCGAGAACTTGTGGGGCTAAGACAGCTTCGACCCGCAACTGCGCAAATTCGGTGCCTAGCTGTGTCGCTAACAGCGGTTGCGTACTCAAGGGACCACCCACTACGATCCGCTGCAAATCCAAGACACTTTGCAAATTGTAAAGCAAGATGGCGATTGCCTTGGTGAACGCGCGAAAGGCCTGCACAGCAGCCGGCTCCTCTGCCATTAAGGCATGAAAGACCTGTGTCGCCAACTGGGCGCCACGCAAGTCTAACTTACTGGCCACAGAAGCCAGAAAGCCATCGGCCGACAAGCCCATCGCACTTTGCCCGGTAGCATCAGGGTTAGTCGCATCGATCACCATTAAACTCGCTAATCCGCCCAATGCGTGCGCTCCCCGATACAAATGATCATCAATGAACACCGCCACCTCGATGCTATGCCCGATGCTGACCAAGGCGCCATCGGAGACGTTGGTCAACCGGCCCTGCCATTTTTCTGCTAAAGCTGCCGCGTGCATCCGGCTTTCAAGCACCAACGGCAACTTAATTGCTAAATTTCGCTGCAGGGCAGCGGCCAGGGCTTGCCCCTCCAAAAAAGGTAACGCAGGACAACGCAAGCACATCCCTTTAACAGGGTCAACGACCCCTGGCAAGGCCAAGCCAACCCCAGCAATGTCAGTGGCATGACGATCGATCAAGCCGCTTAAATTCGCCATAAACGTTACCCAATCGGCCCGCTGGGTTAACTGATTGCCCTTGACAACAATTTCGCCCGTTGCGGTCACCAAAGCATAGGTCATTAACCGTTCCCCGATATCGATCGCCAAAAAATTCATTGTCTTCACCTCTTTAGCAGCACATGGTCTCAGGCTACATTAAAATTTAATGAATAACAATGCTTTTTGTCAGCAAAGTTCTCATTTATTTTTCACCATAAAAAAAGAGCCGGCAAGCCGACTCTCCTTGATTGTATGGCCCATCAGCCGACCAGCGTCTGCGTCAAGCTGATCAGTTTGGCATCTGCCGAAAACCGTTTATTGACAATAAAGTCCTGAACCACTGCCTGTAAGATATCGATCATTTGCTCACGCGTAATATCAATGAACCCTGCCGCCATCAGGTTACAGATCCCAGTGGCCACGATCCATAACCCACTCAATGTGTTCCGTTGTTGGTCCACTGACAAACCGGCTGCTGGTGCATAATCCGCAAAGCGAGTCATCGCCGTCGAAAGCGCGTAATCTCGCATCTCTTCAACCCCAAAATGATCTTCAACAAAAACCGCGCGGTACAACGTCCGGTTTTCTAAGGCAAAATTAATATAGGCCAACCCGAGGTCAACAATCGCATCTTGTGTAAAACGCCGTGACATTTTCTGCCGTAACGTCGCTTTGATCATGGTCATGACCTCTTCTTTTAACTCTCCCATCGAGTTAAATTCGAGGTAGATCGGTTGCGTTGAGCAACATAAATGGCGCGCGATGTTCCTAGCCGTAAAGCTACGGAAACCTTCCTCTACCACTAATTCATAAGCTGTTTCCAATATTTGATGTTTTGAGATCATCTTTCTGCGTGCCAAAGTGTTCCCCCACTTTCATTCACTACCCGCAATATAAATATAGCTATTGTTATTTTACCAAAACTTATCGAAAACGCAATCATTTATTGTGATAAAACACGCAAGTCTGCTGACATAAGGAACTAGCACTGTCGAGTTGAATTTAGAAAGCGATTGCTGCTTTTGCCTTTTTAGTCATTACGGCGCGCAAACTGTTTTTTTGGTCAGAAAACCGCCAACTTCGCGACAGCAAAAGGCGCCATGTCGCCTCATATAATAAGAGTCGACATGGCGCCAATGCGGCCTAGCTGGCTTTTGAATTTAAAAACCCGCTTGGCAGTGCTTATTCTGCCCGTAAAGCAATGGCCGCATCCTTCTTAGCTGCCATCCGTGCAGGAACATGTCCGCCCAAGATTGTGAGGATCGTGGAAACGATCACCAATACGATGGCATGCACTGGATTCAGCTGAGCTACCCCGCTAAGTCCGGTAACTCCAACAAGAATACTATTGATCGGGAAGGTCAAGGCCCAGGCGACGACGATGCCAAAAAGACCAGCGCCAAATCCTAAAATGAAAGTTTCAGCATCAAAGACTCGGGTAATATCCTTCTTCCGCGCCCCTAACGCCTTCAGAACACCGATTTCTTTCGTTCGTTCCAAGACGGAAGTATAGGTGATGATCGCGATCATGATCATCGACGTCACTAATGAGATGCCTGCAAACGCGACTAAAACATACGTGATGGCGTCCATCAAGCCACCTGTCATATCACTCACCGTTCCGGCAAGGTCCGTGTAAATCACTTGGTTGGCTTTTGACTTTCCCTTGTTGTAACGATCCAGGTAAGCCAACACCTTGTCCTTCAGTTTGAAGCTGGTGGGATAGATCTGCACACTCGTTGGCGTGCTGACCCCACCTAGCGTGGTCAACACACTGCTACGCGTTGTGGCATTCATACTTTGGCCCGTCATCACATTCGTCGCACTCGCCTTTTGCGCCGTGACGACGGCAGAGTCACGATTCGTGGCCAAAACCTCTTTGGTCAACGCCGCGCTATAGGCGACACCCGACGCCAACAAGCCATCAGAATTTTTCGACTTCACCCGGATGATCCCAGCGACCCTTAACGTCTTTGTCTCAGGTGCCGTGGCCAGCTTATCCAGGTCTTGACTCGGCATGAAGGTGCCTGTTGGTAACTTCGTATAATAATCGTTGTTGGCCACTAACTGAACCTTCGTCCCAACCAAATCGTTAAAGTTCAACTTCTGGCCTTCCTTGATTGAAAAGCCTAAATTCTTCAACGCATTGATGTCGAGGCTGTTGTCTTTATTGACCACGATGACAACATCAGTTGCCGACTTAGGATAAGCCCCAGCAACCACCTTGTAGTAGGTCTTCAAGAAACTTTGACCGCCATTACGATCGATTGGATAGACGGAACCCCCGACCCCGGTCGACGCGGACATCATCGCGCTATAGTCGACGCTGTTATTGTCTGGATTCGCTGTCGAGAAGCTCACTGACTGATAGCTATTCCCGACTTTACGGATCAAGTTCATCCCCGTCCCATACGTGACCGCAATGTTTTTAGCGTCTTTTTTCGGCATTTTGTTGAGATAATCAAGGTAACTCTGGCTCAACTTGTTCGTATGCTGCGCTTTTTCAGCATCCGATTTTTCTGCCGTCACGTGTTGTGCCTTGGAAAAAGTCTTCGTCCGCGTCCCGGTCATCATGGAACTGGTGTCCGTCCCGGTTTGCGAGATGGTCACCGGCATCGACGCCATGGCCTCAGACTGGGTTTTATCAATTTGTTTTTGGAACCCGTTAGACAATGCCAACACGACCGCAATCGAGATGATCCCGATGCTAGAAGCAAACACCGTTAAAAAAGTTCGCCCCTTCTTCGTTCGGATATTATTAAAACTCAGCTTCAGTGCCGTCCAGTAACTCATCTTCGTGTGGTTGAGTTTAAATTGGTCCGCTTGTGGCGCTTCAGCATACGGGTCTGAATCCTGCTGGATCTGCCCGTCCGCAAATTCGATCACGCGATCAGCATATTTACGCGCCAGGTTCGGATTATGCGTCACCATGATCACGAGACGCTCTTTGGCAAGATCACGGATCAGCTTCATGATCTCTTCTGAAGTTTCCGAATCCAAGGCGCCTGTCGGTTCATCAGCTAGCAAAATCTCTGGATCGTTGGCGATCGCCCGAGCGATCGCAACGCGTTGCATTTGCCCACCAGAAAGCTGTTGTGGGTTCTTATGCATGTGTTCTTTCAAGCCCACCCGGATCAAAGCGTCTTCAGCACGCTTTTTCTTTTCTGCTGCCGAAACCCCGGACAAGGTCATCCCCATTTCGACATTATCCATGATCGATAAATGAGAAATCAGGTTGTAAGATTGAAAGATAAAACCGACACTGTTGTTTCGGTAAGCGTCCCAATCGGCATCCTTAAAGTCCTTCGTCGACTTGCCCTTGATCAATAAGTCACCTGAATCATACCGATCCAAGCCACCAATGATGTTTAACATCGTGGTCTTCCCCGAACCGGAAGGCCCGAGAATCGCGACGAATTCTTGCTCTCGAAAGGCAACGGAAACATCGTCTTGTGCCTTTGTCGTGGTCCCACCAACGGTATAGTATTTCTTGATATGTTTAAGCTCAAGCACTAGCATTACCTCTTTATTATCGATTTAGTGTGATACTTGACAATCGTTAAGTATGTCGACATACTTAACGATTGTCAAGTATCACACGCTTAAATCAGTCTTAAGGAGTAGTGGAAATGAGTATCGGGTCACAAAAAGACAACATCGGGTTATTTAGCGAGATGTTTGCGACGCTCGCACAAGCAGTCATGCAAAGTCTATCAATCGAAGAACTGGGTTTAACGCCACTACAACTTATGACCGTGATCGTCGTGTATAATCATCCTGGCCAAACCATGACGGTCCTAGCAAGCAATCTCGGCACCACAGGACCACAGTTATCGCGAACGATTAAGGCACTCGAAAGCAAGGAACTCGTCCAGCGCCAACCCAATCCCCAAAACCGTCGGCAAATCAACGTGGTGCCGACATCAGAAGGGACTGTCGTCGCCGAACGGCACATGCGCTCAGTCCAAGCAAAAATTTCGACTCGCCTCGCGGGCCTCACGCCCGCGGACCGTCACCGCCTTGACGCCGACTTAGCCGATGCGATCCGCCTTTTTGCCAAGGTCGGCATCATGCACACCGAGCCTAATACGCACCAAAATGGCGATTAGTGACTGGTTGCGGCGACCAATCAGGATACCGCTCCCACATCGTTTTACCTTCGATCGGTAATGCACCCATTATTTTTATGCTAACGCGACATTGAAGTTATCGTCAGGATACCACAGCGGCTGTGGTACAATTTTCTTTATGATATTTTCGAAGGGAGCTTCACCATGTCGGCCAAGGTAAAACGTACCATCATTATTTTGATTTTTAGCGAATTCCTGATTTGTTTAGGGATGAGTCTGATTTTTCCTGTCATGCCCTTCATCAAAAACAGTCTGCACCTATCGGCAACCGATATGGGGATCATGTCTTCTCTTTATGCTTTGACCCAATTCGTGGCCTCACCTATCATCGGTAGCTGGTCAGACCGACTTGGGCGTAAACCCGTTTTGATCGGTGGCTTGGCCCTTTTTGCCGTGTCTGAATCATTGTTCGCGTTAACGAACCACCTATACATGTTTGACCTGTCGCGCATCATCGGTGGGCTCGCAGCGGGCATGTTTGTGCCGACCGCCCAAGCATTGGCGGCAGATGTGACCGACTACCGGCAGCGCGCAAAAGTAATTGGCTGGTTATCAGCCGCTTTTTCTGGCGGTTTGATCCTAGGTCCTGGGCTTGGCGGGATGCTTGCCAACTATGGGTATAAGACCCCATTTTGGTTCGCGGCGGTTCTAGGGCTTCTGGCCTTAGCGGCGACCACCTTATGGCTTCCTGATGACCGGCAATTTGCGGCCAATCCCCATCCCGCCCACCTTGCCACGCCCGATACGAATCGTGCGGACTGGCGTCGTGTCTTAGGCGGCCCGATGTTAATGCTGTTTGTCATGATCTTAGTCTCTAGTTTTGGGTTGCAGGGATTTGAAAGTATCTACAGCATCTTCGTTAATGAGGTCTTCAACTTCACCTTGAGCGACATCGCGTTGGTGCTGACACTTAACGGCATCATCTCTTTGATCATCCAAGTCGTCTTTTTCGACCGCCTCATTCGCTGGCTCAGCGAGATTCGCGTCACCCGCTTTGCGTTTTTATTTAGCGCTTTAGCCGTGATCTGGATCATGTTGACGCACAATAAGGTCAGCGTGATGATCGCCACGCTGATCGCATTCACCGCTTTTGATCTCTTGCGACCAGCCATCACCACGCTATTGACCAAGCAAAGCCAGTCCAATCAAGGCGTGATCAACGGCTTAAACATGTCACTCACATCGATCGGTAACATTGCCGGGCCGTTGATTTCCAGCGTCCTACTTGACTGGAACTATCACCTGCCCTATGCGGTTGTCGTCGGTTTCCTCGCGGCTTCTTTCGCGTTAACTTTCACGGTACACCTGAAGCCAAACCGCGTGTGACGCCTCAACTACCTCAATCACGTTTTCGTCCTTCACGCGGAATCTGGACACCTTGGTTGTCATCTGGACTGACACGAGCATGCAAAAGGGCGGGTAAGCCATTTAATGGCCCACCCGCCTTTTTTGTACGTTGAACTTAAACCTTCCGACGGGTCGCACCAATCAACATAGAGACTAAGAAAACGACGACCATCGCACCGACAATGGCGGGTAAAATCGCCATGCCAGCCACTTGTGGCCCCCAGGTCCCGAGCAAGTTGCCCCCTACCCAAGCACCGACAAGACCACCGACGATGTTGCCGATCCAGCCGCCTGGTAGGTCGCGACCGACGATCATTGAACCAATCGCACCGATCACTGCCCCCACGATCAATACCCAGATCAGATGGAGCATCGTAAACACCTCCTGATTAAGATTAGGCTTTCGCCTTATCTTAATCATAACGAACTGCTAACGCCGCAAGCAACTTATAACCTGGTTGTCAAAGCGACAATCCGATTAACGACCAACGCAATTCCCGCCATCACACAAACGCTCAGGATTGCGAGGCCATTGAGTCGGCCCCAAGTACTGAGTTTCTCAGGCGCAAACCATAGTAAAAGGCCATAACCGCCACTTAGGATTAACCCTAAAAACGGTAACCCGATCCAGAAATTCTTGAGATCTTGTCGTGATAAACTCGCGCCAAACGTCAATAAAACCGTGACCACAAACCATATCCCCACCCACGGCCAATCTGGTTGCACCGTCGCAGGTGCAATTGCGGCCCATGCCACACTGGCAAACCAAGCCCGTTTTCCTAACAGCATGACCAGCACACCGATCCCCCATAACGGTGCCCCCGACGAAAACAAGACCCCTAGTCGCTGACGCAAAGAGCGTCGATCATACGCAAATTCAACATGCGCAGCGGTTTGCGCGCCAATATCTGGGCGTAAACTGAAGCGCGTAATTCGCAGGCCAAATAACCAACCAACAATCGCATGCAAGGCTTCGTGCACGAAAATCCCCGGCTTCATCACTAACAGCTCGCTATTGGACTTTCCTGTTCGCCGCACAACGAGTCGAATCGTCGCACCATTAAGCCAGGATAAACCAATGCTACTCAAGACAAGCACCATTAACGACGTGCCCACCGTGACTAAAAATTGGGTCATAGTTGTTACCTTTCTATTGCCAAATTGACAACTTTTTTTCTTTTTTGTGATAATTATACACATAAACACACCGGGTTTATGCTATAACATAAGTAAATCTACCAGGAGGAAAAACAGACATGAATGTGATCTTCCATATCGACGATTCAAAGAAATGGCCCACACTGTTGAACAACGTCCAGCACTTCCGCGAGTGGCTTCAGGCTCAAAGTGATAACAGCACGCTCGAGGTTTTGATTAATGGCGAGGCCGTCTCAGACGCCGTGCTTGATTCGCCGATTGACTTAAGTCTGTTAGCACGCACCGTTAACATCGCGGTTTGTGCCAACTCTATGCATCAACGCCAGCTCACGAAGGCCCAGCTACAAGATGGCGTAACGATGGTCCCTTCAGGCGTTGTCGAACTTGCGCAACGTCAACATCACGGTTTTGCGTATATCAAACCGTAACGCGCTGAACCAATATCAAAGTAGCAACCACCGCGCACTCATCGATTAGCCCCTTAAATCAGCAGATGACGGTGACGATTCGTCTAATTAGGCTTCAGGTTGCTTCATAGGTACTAGTATACCTATCGACCACGCCACCTTGTTACCTGCCATTAGCGTTTAGTTAAGTCTTTACTTTTACCGTTTCAGGGCTGTTTTTTACGGTTGATAGGCGGCTTAAAAACACCTATTTGTAGGTGTCTAAGCAGGTCTCAATGCAACGGATTGCGACACACCCATGGCTCGATCTTGATTTATGACGGGGTAGAGCTATTAAGTATTTCACGTCGACTAGGTCACGCTGATCTACAGACGACGCTTTCCACGTATGTGCATGAGATTGGCGAGATGAAGGCCCGTGACGATGAAAAGATCGTCGACTCGCTCGAAAAACTTTTGTAACTCGTGTACTCCTTGTGCCACAAGCGATTCAGTGTCCCGTGTGGTCTCCGTGTGGTTGCCATTCTGAAATCGGTGTGGTTACGACCACACGAAAACCACACGAGCCCAATCACTGTGAATTTCCGGCATAGAAAAAACCGCGATTTCTCGCGGTTTATATCCCTGTGAATCCTCTTGAAACGTGAGCCAATGCAACGGGAGAGACTCGAACTCTCTACCTATGGTTTAGGAAACCATTGCTCTATCCAGGTGAGCTACCATTGCAGACCCGTCTATTATACGTAATCTCAAGCGCTGGTGCAACGGTGTTTACGCTGTATAGCCTTTTTCGATTGCATCAAGCATCCCGATCAACTGGCGCTTGCGGCCGTAACCTAGCAACAGCATCATCAACTTCTGATTCCATTCACGAAAAGTTGAGCTAAAGTGGCTATCTTCGGTGTAGGTCACCTCTACCCCACCATCTTGGGTTTCTTGAATGCCATAGTGAATCTGATAGGTCCCACCCCCAGATTGTGTCTGGAACCCATACTCCCGGTTAACCACATTGGCAGTGATCTTAACGCGCCCTTGCAGTTTACCGTTGCCCATCGGCTTTTGATATTCATAACCGAGCAACTGTGCGGGCTTTAGCTGCTCACCCGTATTTTGCTTGATATCGTATAGCGCCGAATCGACGACTTTGGTATACAAATAGGCCGCTGGTACTTGTAACGTATGTGTGACCTTCATCTTAGCTCCCCCTTCTACTATTACCGCTGTGGTTTGCGCTTACCTTTGTTCTTACGGTCACGCAACCGCTTTTTTTTATGCTTCGGCTTGGCTTCGGCCACGACCGCCTTAGCGGCTGGTCGTGGCGCTTTAACCACCGGCTTGGCCGGCGTTGGTGCTGAAGCTGCCGGTTGAGCCTCTCGTTCCGGCGCCACCGTCGATAACCGCCCTGAAACCAAATACCCCCGCTGTAAATCATATTGCGGAACTAACTTCTTTAAATCACGCCGGTCATGGTCGTCGCCTAACGTGATGACATAACCGCTAGCCCCCATCCGGCCGGTGCGCCCCGCACGGTGGATGTACGCTTCTGCGCGCTTAGGGGCGGCATAATTGACCACCGCCGGCAGCTTCTTGAGGTCTAACCCCCGCCCGGCGAGATCGGTGACCAACAATAACGTCACCTTATGCTTGCGAAAAGCTGCCAAGGCATTCGCCCGCGTCGTCGACCGGTCATTGCGAGAAAGCACAGCAAACTTCACGGCTTGGTGATGCAAGATGCTGGCCACCTTTTCCAAGGTGCCGTTGTTATTGAAAAAAACCAAGGCCTGAAAATCATCGAGGTGGGCCAAACGCCGCAACCACTCCACGCGGTGCGCATTATCGGTTTGCACAAATAAATGCTGCACTTCACCTTGCGTCTGATCGCGATCGCGGACATCGATCCGGGTGACTTCGATACCAAACCACTTATCCAGCTGTGCCAACATTGGACTAGCCGTCGCAGAGAAAAAGCCCATTTGGACGTCTCCAGGCGCTGCCATCGTTAAGGCACGCACCTGATCCAGTCCCGGATCACGTAATAACTCATCGGCTTCATCAACAATGATCGTTTGCAACGTATGCAACTTCAGCGTCCCGGCATTAGCCAACTCGACAAGCCTGCCAGCAGTGCCCACCAGCACTTCTGGGTGTTGTTTCAATTGTTCTTTTTGACGCTTGACGTTAGCGTTACCCGTAACACCGATCACGTGTAAATTCACGGCTTTCGCGTATGGTTGCAAGACATTACGCGTCTGGATCGCCAACTCTTGCGATGGGGCCAAGATCAGCAGTTGAATACCGTCACCAGGTACGAGTTTTTCTAATAAAGGCAAGCCGAACGCCAGGGTTTTCCCTGAGCCGGTCGGCGCTAAACCCACGACATTTTGGTCAGCTTTCAATGGTTGATAGACCGCCTCTTGAATCAATGTCTGACCGGTAAAGCCAGCAGCCGTCCATAGTGCTTGAAAAGGTTCTGCAATCAAATTAAGTTCTCCTATTCTGGATCGTCATCAAAACGAATGCCGGCACTAGCGCGTAACTCGCCCATCACCGCGTGCACTTGCTGCGCCAGTGCCCATTTTTGCTCAAAGGCGGCCCGATCATTGGTCTGCAAGGCCTTGGCAAAATACGTCGCCTCTTCGACCATCGGATTAGCTGCATGCGGTTGCCACAAGTCTTCAGTCCCCTTTGCCGTCGTCAAGCGCAGTGCGGTGAATTCGCCAGGTGAATCAAACGCCACGGTATCCCGACCAAAATACACTTCTGATTGCGCCTCAGAGTTGGTCGTTTTACCCGTCCGCAACACCACGTCAAAGTCTCCATACGTCAGTTGCGCCACACCATCCCCGTCAACGCCACTGGCTAACAAATGCGGCAAGTACGTGACGTGCTTAGGCACGCCAAACCAGGCCACTGCCGCATAGACCAGGTAGATGCCAAGATCCATCAACGCACCGCCGGCAAAGCGCGGTGAGAAAATGTTAGGCTGTTCACCTGCCAAATAGGCATCATAACGCGACGAGTATTTCATATACGTCAAGCTGGCCCCTGTCACAGAATGCGTCAACAAGTAGTCGCTGACGACCTTGAAATTCGGGTCATACAAGTGCCTTGCCGCCTCAAATACCATCACTTGTGGATGGGCAGCCAATGCCGCTTGCAGCGCTTGGAGCTGGCTAGGATGTGTCACCATCGGCTTTTCAACGATCACGTGCTT
The DNA here is from genome assembly GCA_022651245.1 of Lactobacillus sp. GTDB lineage: Bacteria > Bacillota > Bacilli > Lactobacillales > Lactobacillaceae > Lacticaseibacillus. The sequence goes on along the minus strand of JALCQM010000023.1, from coordinate 37,740 downwards.
GCCCGCATTGACAGCCGCAATGGTTTGCTGCGCATGTAGACTATTGGGGCTGGCAATATATATCACGTCACAATCACTCGCCAAAAACTCGTCTAACACGGTGTAAGCCTTAGCTGGGCGCGTCTTTTCGATAAACGCCTCTGCCGTCGCTGCATGCCGCGAAAATACCGCGGCGAGTTGATACTGCCCGCTACTGATCGCCGCCTCAACAAATTGTTGCGTGATCCAATTGGTGCCGATGATCCCAAGTTTCAACATAATGTCGCATCCTCCTCATATCTGTAATCGCTTTGTCTCAATCATAACAATTCTGTTAGCAAAAAGCAGTAGGGAACTGGTTCACCCACTCAACAGTTCGTGCTATGATTGACATAAAGCATGAGGAGGCAGGGCAGATGGCGACACGTTTTCACGATTTCATGCGGACTTTAACGCAGATGGTCGATCATCATCCGCACAAAACCAGCCGCAACCCAGCACTTGAACTGGCCCAAACGTATACGGGTAAATACGGTTTTCTGGATGAGCAAACCAACAAAAGCCATTCGCTCAGCATTAGCCCCGAATTGACGATCAAAATCGACGGGCGCACCCTGCCGGGTCAAGTGACGGGCATCACAACCGAGAAACTGACCTTTCTGGATCATTATGGGTATCAATTGATCGTCACTTGTGGCGCCAATGGCCCCGAGTCAGTTTACGATGAGGCTGAAGACGCGATTTACCGAATCCTGACGCCGGAAATCGATGCGCCAGCAACTGATGCAGACGAACAGCTCTGAATCAGCATCCAGAGCATTTTACTTTGGCCCACAAAACGCCTCTGCAACAAGGTCCCCACTACATTGGGGCTTTGTTTCAGAGGCGTTTATTTGTCTGGCCGCGCTTGGGCAAAAGCTGGCTATTGCGCTTGCAGTTTCGCCAGTGCCTTCTTCGGCACATCGGAGGCACTCACGGCTTCCCAACTGGTCACGCCTTTTTTATCATTATAGGTCAACTTCAAGTAAGCTTGTCGCCGTAATGGCCGGGACTTATTGGCATTGAAGGTCAGGGCTTGCACCCGACCGTTTTCGTCGTAGCCTTTTTGTTCATAACGGTAATCCACATAGACATTGCCTTTATCATCATGCGGCGCAATTTTAGTCCCGTTCGTCGTGATCTGCGTGTAATACGTCGTCCCACCATAATTCGTGATTTCGTATAACTTTAGGCCACCAAAGATCAACACGACTAACACCACGAGCCCGATCAAAAATCGTTTCATCATTTTCACCTCATCCTCATTATGCCAAGTTTTACCCGTCTGTGCGCGAACACTACTGTAAGGTGGCAAACTCTTGGCGGGAGCCGGTATACACCGCACTCTCAAATTGCTGCTGACTGTGTCCTTGCGGCAACTTAGCGGTGGCATACTCCCAAAACGTGGCCTGCTTAGGCCGTTTGGTACTGATCACCCAACGCGGACGCGCTGGCGCCACATTTTGCACAGTCTTAAGCGCTTGGGGCGTGCCTAGTAAGACCACCCCTTGATGATAATGTGCCTCTACTAACGCGATCAACTGCCTCAGCGCCGACTGCACCCGCGCCGCTGGTGGCGGTGAATCCGCATACTGATCGTAATAGGCCACCTCGATACCGATCGGCAGCGTCCCACTATTGGCCCCAACTGTCGCGATCAAATTCGCGGCTTGTTGCTGTGGTGTGGAATCAAAACTGAAATAATGCGACACGCCCACCGTTAAGCCTGTTGCCCGCTGATAATTCGTGGCAAAATGGTCATCGCGAAAACTTGCCCCTTGGGTCGCCTTCAGGTAGACAAAACTGACGCCACCAGCGCGTAACTGGTCCGCATCCAAATAATCAGAAGTTTGATCAAGTCTAACACCCATCACTGGGTAACGCTTGGCACTTGGCCGGGGATTGCGCTGCGCCCACCACCAGCCACCAGCTAAGAGCATCACTATGACGCCACCCAAAAGGCCCAGAAGCAGCCAGCGCCGTCGATTCAAATAAGTTTCTGCATAAATTGGCCGTTTACGGCGCATGCGCTCACCTCCATTGCCTGTCTATTCTACCAAACCTCATCAGCTTTGCGGCCAAGGTGTCAGTTTTGTCACCTAAGCCAACATCATGGGGTGCCCTACCAGCGATTATGATTGTTTCAAGCGCAGGGTTCGTTTAGAATGAGCGTGACCGATCATTGCTCTTATCTGGATTATTTTAGGAGGCGCTTGCTTGTTAGACGACCGTTTGCTTGGCACCACTTTCACCCTCACGACAGTTCCAACCGGGACGATCACGCTGTTTGGCATCCATTATCACTACCGCGTCCTCGACGCCAGTCAGCCTGGGGCTATCGTTCGTGTCGTTGCGACAGACGCGTTAGGTCTCAAAGTGCGCACCGCAGGGACGCCACTCCAATACTAAAAGGCGGCCGCAAACCGCTGACAGAGCCGATTAGATTCAGCCTAGCCTGAAGGAGGCAATTTTATGTTTGGCATCATTATGGGAATACTTATTGTCATCGTTATTTTGGCCGTACTCGTGATCCTGTTCACCAGCGTCGCCATCATCCACACTGGTGAAGTCGGGATCGTGGAACGCCTAGGGAAATACGTTCAAACGCTGCAACCCGGGTTCCACGTTGTACCGCCGCTGATTTATCGCATTACCGAAATTGTCAACATGAAACAAATTCCGTTGAAAGTCGATGAACAGGAAGTCATTACCAAAGATAATGTCGTCGTTCGCATCTCCGAGACGTTAAAGTACCATATCACCGATGTTAATGCGTATGTTTATCAAAATAAAGATTCGGTATTATCAATGGTTCAAGACACTCGCGCTAATTTACGTGGCATCATTGGGAACATGGACCTCAATGATGTCTTGAACGGGACTGAAACCATCAATCAGACCCTTTTCACCCAAATTGCCGAAACGACCGCCGGATACGGTTTGAACGTCGACCGGGTCAACATCGACTCGATCCAGGTGGACACCACGATTCAAGATTCGATGAACAAACTCCTGCGCGCCAGCCGAGAAAAAGAAGCCAACATCATGGAAGCCGAAGGCCACAAACAAGCCGCTATCGCAAAAGCCGAAGGAGAAAAGCAAGCAGCGATCCTCGAAGCCGAGGCCAACAAGCAAACGCAGATCCTGCAGGCTCAAGGGCGCGCCGAGTCCCAGCGGCTTTTCGCCGATGCCGTCAAAGACCAGATCAATTCAATTAATGCCGGCCTCGAAAACAACGGGAACCTCTACCTTCAGTATAAGAACATCGAAGCCTTAGAAGAACTCGCTAAAGGCGACAGCAACACCGTCGTCTTACCAAGCACTGCTGTTGACTCACTGGGACAAATTCCTGCGGTCGGCCAAGTTTTGGCGACAACCAAGACAACGAATAAATAAAGCTTTTTAGGCTAGGATCATGCCCGACTTTGGACGTGTCACTAGCAAGGTCACCAGCACAATTGATTCGCGCCAAATAACAGCCCCTGCAAAACCGTATTGGTTTTGCAGGGGCTGTGTTAATTTTTGCGGCACTACAGCATTTCTCGTTAGCGCGCACACCGCAGTAAAAGATTCATAATTTCTTCACAAATTGGGCGCATATTGAAAGTATGTGTTTTTTCGAGAAAGGATGACGATAATGGACGAAACACAGCGTAATGCCAGCCCTTGGCGACGCAACTTAACTGTCCTGTGGGGATGCACCTTCATCGCCGGGGTCGCCTTTTCTGAGATCATGCCTTTCATGTCCCTTTACGTTGGCGAGCTCGGCGACTTCACCAAGGCACAAGTCTCATTTTATAGCGGGATCGTTTATGCGGCCACATTCTTGGTGACCGCGATCGTTTCGCCGCTTTGGGGCGCATTAGCAGACCGCAAAGGCCGCAAGATCATGTTGATCCGTGCGGCTTTCGGGATGGCAGTAGCCATGTTTTTGATGGGTTTGGCCACGAATGTTTGGGAACTGATCGGCTTGCGGATGTTGCAAGGCCTATTTTCTGGTTACATTTCCAACGCACAAGCCTTGATCGCCTCTCAGACCCCCCGTCAATATAGCGGCCGCGCATTAGGGACGTTAGTGACCGGTTCGACTTCGGGCATGTTGATGGGCCCGATTTTAGGCGGGATCTTGGCCGAGGTATTCACGATTCGTATCACCTTTTTTATCACCGCTAGCCTACTCGCTTTGGCTGGCGTTGCCTCGGCCGTGCTGGTTAAAGAAGACTTCGTGCCACTCCCTAAAAGACCCAAATCCAAGCGTGGCGGCATGCTTGGCGGTTTACTGTCACAGTTTCAAGATCCGCGCTTGATCATCGTCTTGTTATTCTCGACTCTGTTCGTCCAGTTGGGCAATACGTCGATCGCGCCGATCATCAGCTTATATGTCAAAGAATTGATGCACAATCACGGCGCCGTGGCGTTAGTAGCCGGGATCATTGCCGCCTTGCCAGGGATCTCCAACATCATCGCCGCCCCACGGCTAGGGGCTTACGGGGATCACCACGGTTCTGGCAAGGTGTTAATTGCTGGCTACCTCTTCGCGGTCATTGTCTATTTCCCGCAAGGCTTTGTGACCAGCGTTTGGGCCCTCGGCGCGCTACGCCTGCTCGTTGGGATCTCAGATGGTGCCCTGTTTCCAACGATTCAGACGTTATTGACCAAAAATTCCCCTACGACCGCCACGAGTTTAATTTTCTCTTGGAACCAAAGTTTTCAGGCTCTTGGCAATATGTTCGGCTCTCTTTTAGGGGGCACGCTAGCCGGATTATTCGACTATAATGTCGTCTTTATTGCCACGGCGTGCCTCCTATTAGTCAATTTCTTGATGCTTTGGATCGCCAAACCCGATTTAAGACATAGCGTCGATTAACAACGCACACCAAACGACAATGAAGCCCCCTGGCCCCCTTTTAGCGAGGAGTTCCAGAGGGCTTCAATTAGCTTCGGCTAGCGTTGACGCTGATAATCTAGGGTGAAGAATTGACCGTTGCGAATATCATCCGGCATGCCTGCATATGGGGCTTCTGCGATTACCGCCTCATTGTTTTGACCGGCATCGCCAATATAGGTGATGGTCGCAAATTCCGGGACGACTAGCTTGGGATAGGTCGCATATTTTTCCCGCGCAGCCCGCATCTCATCGAGGTGTTCATTTTGGTAGCACACCGTGATTTCTGGATGCTCTTGGACCCACTTAGGGAAAAAGATCGTCCCATTCAGCTTATGGTCGTTTGGCACGAAGTCTAACGCCACATCCGTGCCGGTGGGTTCGGTCCAGGCCACCTTATAAACACCTGGTGTCAACATCGTGATATGGGCCTCTTGGTCTGTCACCCAGCGTCCCGCGACCATGCCACCATGGATTCGATAATCCACGGTATGGTCGTTTTTGGCGTACCATTCGTATTCCCAACCATTATCGTAAGTATAGATAAAATGGGTGCCTAAAAAATCGTCTAACGTCTCAAACTTTTTGGTCATTTGGTTTAAATTTGCCATGTGTGCATTGCCTCCATTTTATACATGTAATTAATTACATGTTTTAACTGACTCGATTAGTGTATACTGACCTTAAACACAAGTCAAGGAGGCAATTATGGCGCAACGCAATATTTTGCAGTTCATCATTCTCGGACTAATCAATGAGCGGCCCAAGACCGGTTATGACTTAACCAAAGATTTTGATTACGCTATCGGCGAATTCTGGACCGCACAGCACAGTCAGATCTACCCCCAACTCAAATCGTTGGAAACCAAAGGCTGGTTGTCGCACACCGAAGAAATCAGCGGCGAAAAACTTAATCGTAAACGTTATGCCATCACGACGACCGGCCAGGCCGCACTATCTCATTGGCTGAGCACGGCAACCGCCCACCCAACCAATGGCAAAGACGAATTTGTTTTGAAACTCTACTTCCTGCACGATCAAAATGACGCCCGGTTAAGACCGATGTTAACGGCGCAACAAGCCGATCACGAGCAACGGCGGGACCACCTGCGCCGACAATTGGCGACTAAATTTCCTAATGGGAGCGATCCCCACGATTTTGGGCACTTCTTGATCCTCGATCACGCCGTCCGTCGTGAAGAAGAATACTGTCAATGGTTGCAGGCTGCTTTAGAACAATTACCAAAAGGAGCCTCCAAATGACACCAGATCCAGAATACGACCGCATGCTTGCCGGCAAACTTTACGTGACCGACCGTATTCAAGCCGCTAACCGGGAATTGCCGGGGCAACTTTTGGTTCAACGAATCAACCAACTGCCGGCGACCCACGTCGACGAGATCATTGCCTTAGAGCGCCAGATTTTCCGGGGTCAACCCGAAACCTTTTTTGTCCAACCGCCTTTTGCCGTCGATTACGGGCGGCACATTCGCATCGGTGAAAATTTCTACTGTAACGTCGATGCCGTTTTTCTCGACACCAGCTGGATCACCATCGGGGATAACGTCAAGATCGGCCCGCGGGTCAATTTATTGACTGCCGGCCACCCACTTGATGCTGCCACGCGCACGCAACTACTCGAATTCGCCAAACCGATCACCATCGGCGACAATGTTTGGCTGGGTGGCAACGTCACCGTATTGCCAGGAGTCACGATCGGCCGCAACGCCGTGATCGGTGCCGGTGCCGTTGTGACTAAAGACGTGCCCGAAAATGTGGTTGCTTTCGGCAATCCCGCTCACGTCCACCGCCAAATCACCGATCAAGACCGCGCCTACTGGGAAGCGCAGGCTGCCCAATACCATCAAGAGCGCGGCTAAACCGTCAGACCACGACAGTTTCTCATCCGCACAACTCAAAAAGTCCTCGCCTCACGATTAAACCAATCGGGACGAAGACTTTTTTGATGGGCGTAACTCGCGTCTATTGCCGCTTAGTCGCGAATCTCGGCAACGCCTTTGCTCGGGATCCAATAGGTCGATTTCGAAACGGTTCCTTGCATTTCCCCTGTTGCAAAATTCACCACAACTGAAACAGTACTGCCGTTATCTTCGAACCAGCTAAAATAAAAAACATCATCTGCGACTTTGCGAATCGTACTTTGTCCAGCAGGCGTGATCAGCTCTTTGCCACCTTCTTCGCCATTGAGCCCTTTCCACCAAACCGATCCGTCCGCGTTAACGCGATTATCATAGGTACTGTTGGCAAATCGGCCTTCTAGCCAGGTCCAGCGAATCGTTTTGCCGACTAAATCAGCAGTTGTCTTGATCATTAAATCGTTCTCCTTTTTTACAGTAACGGTGACAGTGTCGTGAGCCATTGTGCCAATGAGGGCCGCGTGCCGTAGACATCATAGAAAATGTGATTGGCGATCTGTGGTGATGGCGTCAGCCCGCAAAAAGCAAGACTGGCACTCAAAGGCGCCAGTAAATTCGTGATGCCTGGGCCCCCTTCAAGCGCCTGTTGCGTTGCAGCCAAGCTGGTGACGTAAGCGAAATGTTTGCCCGTCATCATCCCTTGTATTCGGCCGGCCTGATCGGTCGTATAAAAGACCTGCTTAGCCAAAACCTCATCGAGGTAGCGTTTTAGCCCCCAAGGAACGGCATACCAATACACAGGGAAATGCAAGATGATCAGGTCGGCCCATTGCCACTTTTGCGCTTCAGTAGCGGCATCATAAGCGTGCACCGTGCTGGTTTGAACGTCATGGCGTCGTTGTAATGCCTTTTGGCTTGTCGCCACCAACGCGTGGGTCAGCTTTCCTTGCGCCTCTGGATGCGGGGTATAGCCATCGAGCAACAAGATCTTCATGCCACGACACCCTCTGGCTTACGTTGCCCCGCCAAATGACGCCAGTTCACGTAACCGTACACCGCATTGACCAAACGACAACTCCACAAGGCGATCTGGCCCGGATCACCTGCGCGCACCCACAAAATTACCTCTAAGACATCCACAATGATCCAAAAGACCCATTGCTCAGACATACGGAAGACGAACAAGAGGTTGGCACTCAGTGAAAATGTCGTCGTCAGGCTATCCATGAACGGCTGGTGGCTCCCGACCAGCTGCAACGCATGGCTCAGCGCCAACCAGATCAAACCGACCGCCAGGGGCGCCAATCCCCATTGCCACCACCGCAACCGCCGAGCAAATACTAGCGGTGCCGCAGAATCGGCATGCATATGTCGCTGCCAGGACCAAAATCCCAGCCCTTGCGTTGTCAGGAAAAAGAGGTTAAGTAGCACTTCACCATACAAAACGTGGTGCACGCTTAAGGAGAGGTAGCTGACGACCTGCAAGGTCCCCCAAAAATAACTGCTTAATTTACCTTTGGCCACTTCTACGGCACAAATCACACCACAGACCCCACCTAAACTACTCAGCCATATCCAACCATCACTTAATGACTGCGGTGCAGCCACAAACTGCCCGGCTAAAACCACAATTTGGACGGTGAGCAAAACCGCCAAAAAACGGCCTTCAAATCGGGTCCACCCGTGCCATAGCTCGCCCCAGATCCGTTGTCCCATTGTTTTTACCATTCGTTCGTTGCCCTCCCTTGTGCCATTGCCGCATCGATGACCCGCACCGCCTGGTTGAACCGCGCGTAATACCCATACGGATCATGGTGGGCAGGATTGGGGGCGGCATCTAGCAACATCATTTTGGCTGGTGCATAATATTGCGGTAACAGGGCTTGCAACGCCCGATCGTACGTCTGCCGCCACTGCTCGTCAGCTTGCGTGACGGCGCGGTAGCCATCGTCTACAAATGGTGCTTGTGGCGGTACGACTAAAATAAGATCCCAGTGGCTGCGCGCAACCAGATCCGCGATCACGGGTTCTAAGCGCGCAAAATGCCCCGGTAACATCAATTGCAAGTACGTCGCCGAGGTCAACGTTTCCGTATCTGAGATAAACAACCCTGGCGCAAAGGGATCTTCGATCACCGCACGATTGTGATCATATTGGCCTTCCAAAATTGCCCGGAAATCGCGGCTGTCCAACTCCTCATCCATCACGTTGCGCGCAGGCTGGTACTGCCTGGCATATTCAGTGCTTGTCGGCACCGCATAATAGCGCGAAAGGTCCTGCACCAAGGTTGTCTTACCCGTACTAGCACCGCCAACGATGGCCACATTCAGCTTGTACCGGCAGCGAAACTGAGGCGCGATCTGTGCCCAGTATTTTAGCGGCTGTGCCTCGACTTGTTGGCGAAAAGCGTCGTGCGCCATGATCACCGACCGGTCCATTTGGCAACTCGTCTCCGGCAGCGCTTGCTTCGCCTGCGTGAGCAAATCTGTGGCCGCCTCGTCTAAGGCGGTATCATCCGCCCACTCTCCCGGAGTGAAAGCCAATGACGCTGGTTGCTGCTTAAAATGCTGGGCAAGTTGCATCACGATCGCGGTCGTGAGCTCGGCCGCTGTCCCCATCGTCGTCGCGCCGGCTAGCGGTACACCCACGACCCCAGTTTCGTCAGCAAAAGTCAGACGAAATAACTTCACTTGCGCGGCCAAAGTCACCCGGCCACCCGCCAGAGGCAGTAAAAAAACCAAGACCGCATCATAGGTGCGTTTTAGCCGAATGATCGTATCGATATCCCGATGACACAACGGACTCGCCCGACACCATGTCACCGCCGTGATTCCTGTTCCAGATAACAAAGGTGTGGTTTGCATCATTATTTCTCCAAAAATTATTTATTTTATAGCCGCAGGCAGAATTCCAAGTGATTCAGCACTTGAAATCTTATTCAACGATTACTTCAAAAGACTTTACACCCCTGTCTTGATATCGTCAAGCGGAAAAATTTCCTACAAAAAAACTCGCCACACACAAGTTTGACCATGGTACACTGACAGCAGGAGGGATGACATGACTGCAACACGCTTGGAACACCCATTGATCACGATCACGAATTTGATTTGGAGCTATGATCAAGACGCACAATGCGTCAGCTTGCTTTTAGTGCGCCGGGCCGACCCGCCTTATCAAGGTTTTTGGGCCTTACCAGAAACCGCCATGCGGGTTCAAGAAAGCGCCCATGACGCCGCCTTGCGCTTAGTCCGCGAAAAAATCGGCTTAGCGCTTGCCAGTTCTCACTCTGAGCAACTCGCAACATTTACCGAGCCCACCCGTGCGCCAAGAAAACGCGCGTTATCGTTAGCCTACATGACCTTCCTCCCCGAACAACCACCATTACATGCAGGGCCAGGCACGACAGACGCCCAGTGGTTCGCCTTAGCGGGTGTCAATGATTGGCAATTTGTACTCACTGGCCATGGCGCCGAATTCAAAACGTTAGCCGCGAATGATTACTTAGTTCAGCACGATCCGACTCACACATTAGCCTACGACCACAATTGGATCGTCACGGTCGCTTGCAGCCGGATCGCCGGCAAGCTCGATTATCAACCTACCATTTTGCTAACGCTCGGCGTCACGTTTACCCTGCGCCAAGCCCGAACGATCTTTGCGCTTTTCCGCCACGTATCCCTGGCGCAAGTGGATAATTCAAATTTTTTACGGGAACACCGCAAGTGGTTGCGCCAGACCGGTGAAGAAAACCGCACGCACCCAGGCCGCCCAGCTAAACTCTACAGTCTACGCGACTTGGCCATTCACCCTACACAAACAACCCCAGCTGCACCCTAACACCGGGGTTTAGCGCCATCAATAAAAAGCCCGCCGTGAACCCGCAATTAGGGTCGCGACGGACTTTATTCATTAGCGAGTCAGTTAGGCAATTGAACGATCTGTTGGCCACTGCTAGTAGCCACTAGCTCAGACTTAATTTCAAAATAAGTCTTGAGGTTTGCCGGCGTCACCACCTTTTTTGGTGTGTCATCAGCCACCAAACGGCCCTGTGCCAACAACAAGGTGCGGTCACTAAACGCCAAGGCCTGATTCAGATCGTGCAAAATCAGCAGGATCGTTAAGCCATATTTTTCCTTCATCGTTTTGAGCAACTGCAAAAATTGATATTGAAAATGTAAGTCGAGATACGTGGTCGGCTCATCCAGTAGCAAGTAGTCTGGTTGTTGCGCCAATGCCAAGGCTAACCAAACCCGCTGTTGTTGCCCCCCTGACAAGGTACGCACCGACTGCTTTTTGAATGCCGTCAACTTTAGCAGGGTCATGATCTCATCTAATACTGCCTGGTCGACTTGCTCGCTAAAAGGCGCATGATAAGCGCTTTGCCCAAAGCGAATCAGTTCTTGCACCGTGATGTCATCGTAAACTGGATTGTGCTGTTGCACCGCAGCAACTTTTTGCGCGTAAGCCCGTGCTGACAATTGCGCTACCGGTTGGCCACCGATCGTGATCGTCCCCGCAGTTGGTGTCAATTGGCGCGTCAAGAGCTTAAACAGCGTCGATTTACCGGAGCCATTGGGACCAATCAGGCTTGTAAGCTTACCTGGCGCTAAGCTAAAGGAAACATCATTCAGTTGCGGCGGCAACGGGTTTTTGCCATAGGCGTAACTCAAGTGGTCAATCTCCATTGTAGATCCCCTTCCTGGATAAGATCAGGATCAATGCAGGCCCGCCAACAACCGCCAGCAATGTCGCGGCAGCAATTTCATTCGGTACCGTGATGACCCGACCGAATGTGTCGATCACCAGTAGGACCAACGCCCCTAGCATTGTCGCAAACGGGATCACTTCGCGGTAATCGTGTCCGACACACCACCGACTCAAGTGCGGCACGATGATCCCAATAAACGGTAACACGCCCACGTAAGCCGTCACGGTGCTCGTGAGGTAAACGGCCACCAATAATAGGCAACGTTTCAACCACGGTAGGGGTAGCCCGATCGTCGCGAGCTGTGCATCCCCGATCTTGAGGTAATTCGCCCACGGTGCGATCATCATCGCCACCAGTAACCCCAAGACGCCACAAATCGCTAATACCAGCGTTTGCGCCCAGGTGATCGTTGCAAAACTCTGCGCGCTCAACACCGTCCCTGGGGCCACGAACAACGCCTTGATGCCGACGAACATGGCGTTCAGTGCTACCCCAATCAAGATCAGCTGATACGGATTTTGCCCGCGCAGCCCCACCAACAGTACCAGGCTCACGCCGCCGCCAATCACCGCCGCCACGAAATTGGTGAGCAACATATGGGGCGCAACGAATCCGGCAAGCAAAATGGCGAGGTCTGCGCCTGCCGAAATGCCTAAGATACTGGGGTCAGCGATCGAATTACGGAGCGTTGCTTGAAACAGGGCCCCGCCCACCGACAGCGCCGCACCGCTGACTAAAGCCGCCACGATCCGCGGCAAGCGGATCGTCATCAACGTCCGAAAATACGCACGATCATGACCACCGATCAGCGTTTGCCACGTTGCGGCCAGACTGTGTTGGTTCGCCCCAGCTGTAAAAGCCCACCCGATCGCGATGATCAAGCAGGCTAAAACTAGCAGATACGCAAGCATGCCGTTTTTCTTCATGCATTCATCCCCATCATGGATACAACCAGTGACTGACCCGGCCAAGCGCCGTCGCCGCTTGAATCGTCGCGGTCGCATTAAAATCGGGTTGTTGTAGGTCATACACCCGCTGGTTTTTAACCGCAGGCATTTGCGCCCAAAGCGGATTCGTTGCAAACTCTTGCTCAAATTGCGGCTTCACCATTTCTGGCATGGCGTGTTCCAGACGTAAGATGACATCTGGCGCCTTAGTAGCCAACGATTCATTATTGGGCGAAACATACGCCGAAGTGGCACTCGAATAAACGTTCTCGCCCCCGGCCTTTTTCACCAGGTTCCCAACATACGACCGATCGGTAGCGATCATGTACCCGGCGCCTGGCATCCCCATCAAGATCAAGACTTTAGTTTTTGGTCCGTGCACCCGTTTTTTGGCTTTGGCTTCGGCGCGATCGATCACTGCGATCTGCTGCTTGGCTTGCTTGGTGCGGTCATATCTCGTCCCTAAAGTCGTCAACGTCTGCTTCAAGTCGCTGACCGTGTCGAGCTTTAAAAATTGGGGATGAAATTTTTGCGCCTTAAACGCTTCACTATACTGGTCCTTTAACACACTGACCGCATAAACCGCCGTGGGCTTGAGCGCGGCGATCTTTTCGATATTGGGCGCCATCGGGCTGCCGATCTTCGTGACCCCCGCATACCGCTTAGGTAACGCGTTTTGCGTCTTGGGCACGCCCACTAACTTCAAATCCAACTTATCGGCGATCGCCACCACGGCATCCGTCGTCGCCACGATCCGCGGCTGCTTTTGGCGGGGTTGGTGCGTGGTATACTGCGTCACGCCAACTACGCCTAAAATAATCACTAACAGGCCGATCAAAATACCCATTGTAACTTGACGAGAACGATTCAAACTGGCTGCCCCCTACCGTTGCCGCTTGACGAAGAAATATGCCGCTGCCCCTAAAATGATCACCGCAACGACCCCGCCGACGAGAATCGCTTGTTGCGTCTGCTGATTTTGACGGTTCAATGCCTTGATCTGGGCAACTTGTTTTTGTGTGCGCCGGCTTTCGCGCCGCGCCGCTTGCTTAGCCGCCTGCGTTTGTTTTTGGCGACTTGACCGAGAGGCCGCGGCGCCAGCCTGCTGCTGCGCGCTTGAAGCGGTAGTCGCACTGCTAGCACTGGCAGACTTAGCCGAGGATGACGCTGCCTGGGCTGGTTGCGAACTGGCCGCCGCAGTCGACGCGGCAGTTGCCAGTGATGGTAAGTGACTCGTGTCAAACTTAAAGCTGATGTCGTGGTTGGCCACATACACATTCGGGACATTGATGGCGATCGAGCTGTTGATGGTTTGCGCAAGGTCTTTGGTCTCAAAGGCATACTGATAGTCATAGCCACTGGCACTTTGCGTCTTGGCCACATTGGCCGGGCCGGTCCCGTTGATGCTTAACACCGTGACTGGCCACTTACCTAAGTTCGTGGCGGTATGAATGGTCATGGTGACGAGATACTGATCCCCATTGACCGTCACCGTCGCCGGCTTGACATAGTATCCCGAGGCCAGTGACTCGCTGTTCGTGCCATACTTCAACGCCTGGTAATTAACCGCGTCAGCATGGACCACACGCGGTGTCAAACAAAGTATGAGTACCACTAGAGGTAATAAAAATAATGGAAGGTGTCTTTTTGACATGCTGGTCGTCCTTTTCTTGTTCACATTTAGTGCCAGCGCTTGAAGAACGCCAACCCAATGATAGCGAGGCTGACTCCTGCAAAGCCACCGATCTCAGCTAAGAACGGATACGATTTGACCTTCGGCAACGCCTTTTGATGCGCTGCTTCTGACGCAAGACGCTGCGTCGTGGTGGCTTTTGGCGTCGTCGCGCTAGGCTTGACCGACTTGGTCACCGGCTTGGCTGCAGCAATATGGGGACTCCCCACCAGCGCCGTAGCAGTTGGCGATTGTGCGCCACTGAGACTTGACGCCACCAGAGGAATCGTCTTTGCTGGCAACGCAGCAGTGGCCGTTGTGGCCTGTTCATAGTTGGTCCCGCCAATCTGAGTCTGATTGAATTCTAGCCAGATGGCAAAAGTCACACCGTTGATCCCGGCGATGGGAACACTCATGCGAATCGTGGCCGGGATCAGCTGGTTCAAAGCCCCAGCCTGGTCAATATGAAACGCAAAGGTCCAAATATCTTGGCCGTTGGCTTGTGTTTGCGTCGCGGCTAAAATACGGCCATTGTTAATGGCTAACGGCTGAAACTTGACCATGCCCGCAGTTTCTTGAACGGTCAAGTAAACGTTAAAGCCATTGGCTACCTTGACGACTTTAGCAGAATGCGTGAAATAATTGTTCGCTGTCGACAACGCACTGCGCGATTGATTCCAAACCGTATACGGCACATATTGAACCGCCAAGCGAGGATTGATCGCCGACGTCGCAGTCGCGTGATCACGCACAGCAGCTTTGTCTGGCGTCTGCAATTTGGTGTCTGCCGTGGTTGGCTGGCTAGTGGTGGTTGGGTACGGACGTGCATTTGCGATTCCTAGGTTGACCAAGACAAAAGCAGATTGCGTCATTTTAACGCCGCCTGGAACCGTTAATTGAAACGTTGCCGGCAAAGCATACCGCAATGCAACTGTCGGCACAGTAAAGACAAGATCGGCTTCATTTCCTTTTCGATTGATCACTTGTCCCGTTTGGCCCAATAACTGCATCGCGTTAATGTACTCAGCGCCAGTCGTGTGCAACGTGATCTGCGTATTTTGCCCCTTTTGGACTAAGGTGGCCCGGTCTGCTAAAAAGGCCTGAGCGGCAGACGGTTGCTGGGATAGCTGACCAGCCTCTGCTTGATACACCTTAATGGTTGCTTGTTGCGACGTGGCCGCGCCAGTCGTCGGTTGCTGGTCCACTTGGTCACCACCGGCGGTTGACGTTGTCGGCTCTGTCGCCGGTTGCGTCGCTGTGTCGTCAGTATCTGTAGCTGGCTTTTGGTCAGTGCCGCTGTCCGTGAACAGCGCCGTCGCAAACACAATGTCGGCCGTTTGATTCATATTCAAGACGTTCATCGTCGCCGTGACGGTACGCTTGGCAAAATTGGCATCCACCGTAAACGTCAAATCAGCCGTCGAAGCCGTGGCATTTGTGATTTTAGCTGCCTGCTCCCCGATCTTGAACGACTTGACCATGTTCGCAAATTTCTGCAAGTGCAAGGTGACAGTCTTGGTTTGTCCGGCAGTTACGACCGTCGCGCTTCCTGTGAAAAAGCCGTTGGCAAGGGACACTTGGTCGCTGCCGGCCTTGTTGATCGTGTACGCGACATCATAGGTGTCAGTCGCCGAAGTCGTTGGCGTCGTCCCTGTTTGCGCTGTTGTTGTCGACTCATTGTCTGCCGTCGTATCAGTTTGCTCAGTCGTTGAAGGGGTGGACTGGTCGCTAGCCGATGTCGTACCAGTTTGCCCAGACTCTGTCGGCGTCGTGTCCTGCCCCTTATCCGGTGTTGTGGCCGTCTGCTCAGAGGTGGTCGGCGTCGTGCCCTTGGTAAGATAGGGCTCTGCATGGTCGATTGGTAAATCGATCAATACAAACGCCGATTGGGTCATCTGCACCCCACCTAAAATCGTCAGCTGAAAAGTTGCTGGCAGCGCATATTTCAATGCCGCAGTCGGCACGTCAAAAACAAGGTCTGCTTCGTTACCATCTTGATGGGTCATTTTCCCAGCTTGGCCCAATAAACTCATGGCGTTGATATATTGTGCGCCTGTCGTGTGCAACGTCACCGTCGTCGTTTGCCCATCTGCAGAAACGCTGGTCGTCGCTGTTTTGGCGATAAACGCCTGTGCAGCAGAGGCTTGTTGGGTCAGTTGCCCGTCGTCGGCACGATACACGCCGGCTGTAACCGTTTGTGCTTTTGGCGTGGTGATCGGTGTCGTCTTCGGGGTATCGTCTGTTTGCGCGTCTGTCGTTGGATTGGTTTGAGTCGGTTGCGTCGAGTCAACCGGTGTCGTCACTGGCTTGTTTGGTGCCGTCGTTGTGTCTGATGCCTGATACAGCGGCTCCTTGAAGGCAATGTCGGCCGTCTGGTTCATGTTCATCACGTTCATCGTCGCCGTTACCGTTGCCTGATTAAAGCTGGCATCGAGCGTGAAGGTTAGATCAGCTGTTGCACCCGTCGCATTCGTGACCTTTGCTTCTTGTGTCCCGATCTTGAAGGTCTTGATCATGTTCGCAAATTTTTGGATATGTAACGTGACCGTTTTCTGCTGTGCATCAACGGTGGCACTCCCGGTGAAGAAGCTGTTCGCCAAAGAAGGGGTCGCCGTTCCCGCCTTATTCACCGTATAGGCGACTTCACGAGTAGTCGCTGCTGCAGTCGTCTGCTTTGGGGTGGTTGAAGGCTCATCCGTCGTGCTAGTGGAAACCGCGCTAGTGTCTGGTATCGCGCTCGTATCTGGCTTTGAGCTGACAGGTGCAGCCGCAAAAAGTGCCGTTGCAAATTCGATGTCAGCTTTTTGATCCATGTTTAACACATTCATCGCAGCAGTCACGGTTGGCTTGGCAAAATCTGCCGTCACAGCAAACGTCAAGTCTGCAGAAGTGCTGGTCGCGTTAGTCACCTGGGCTTCTTGATCCCCGATTTTGAAGGCTTTGATCATGTTGGCAAATTTTTGTACGTGTAACGTCACCGTTTCTTTTTGGCCCTGATCAGTAACGACAACGGTCGCACTCCCAGTAAAGAAACTGTTTGCCAACGACGCCTGGTCAGTCCCTTGTTTCTTCACCGTATATGGGACTTCATAAGTACCGTCTCGCAAGTCTTGGGCATTAAAAGTTGGCGTTTGTGCCGCTTGCACCGAAGCACTAGGCACCAAGGTGGTGACCCCTGGTGCCGCCACCCCTAACGTTAAGACCAACACTGCCCCTAGCTTGAGTATTTTTTTCCCCACCATCACGTTTTCCTCCAAGTTTAATAGTTAATCGATATCGATAAAATCATTACTATTATCTTGTAACCCCTTAAATTCTAGCACACCACTAAGTGCTGACAACACGTTCAAACTGTCCTGATTCTTGTGCAGTTTTACATCTAATCATCCAAACTTTTCGTTGCTTATCGATGGCAACAGCTTTGTTATCGATTTCTCGATTGATCACTTAGTAACGAGCTAATCCTAGTTTAACATGATAATCGTTTCCATATTCTTCAGAAAATAAAAAAAGAAGTGTCAAAATCACACTTCCGTTCTTAGAGCCGATGAAATTAGCGCGCGAGTACGGTGACGGACTCGATACTGGTGGTTTGGGGGAACATATCGACCGGTTGCGTCGCGGTCGCATGGTACCCGAATTCCTGCAATGCCGCAATATCACGCGCTAAAGTGGCCGGATTGCACGACACATACACGACCTTAGCGGGTAACATCTGTCCGACCGCCGCAACAAACTCTGGCGCCAGACCCTTACGTGGCGGATCCACCATCACAACGTCTGCCTTTAGACCTTGTGCCACCCATTGGACCATCACCTCTTCGGCTTTTCCAACCTGGAAGTCAACATTCTTGATGCCATTCAAGCGGGCGTTTTCCTGCGCATCATGAACCGCCTCTGGCACGATTTCAACCCCGTACACGTGCTTGGCGTGCTTAGCCATGGAGATTGAGATCGTACCGATTCCAGAATACGCATCGATGACGACTTCTTGCCCGGTCAATTCTGCCCGGTCAATAGCTTGTTGATACAAGACCTCAGTTTGCTGGGGGTTGACTTGGTAGAAGCTTAGCGGGCTGATTCGGAACGTACTGCCCAACAACTGATCTTCTAAATAGTCATGGCCAAACAAATTACGCGTCTTTTTACCTAAAATCACATTGGTCTTGCGATTATTCAAATTCAACATGATGCTGGTGGTTTCCGGGAGCTGCTTCGTGATCCCGGCGACGATCTCAGCCAGATGCGGGATCGCCCAAGTCGTGCTGACCAAAACAATCATCATTTGTTGAGAATAATAGCCGCGACGGAGCATAATATGCCGAATGACGCCTGTATTCGCCTGTTCGTTATAGGCGCTGACCCCATACTGTCGTAAGAGGTCCCGCACCACCACGATCGCCTGATCGATCTTCGGATCTTGAATGTAAAAATCCTCTAAAGGTAACAATTCATGGCTACGGCGCTTGTAGAACCCGGTGGTCAATTCACCATTGACCATGCGCACGGGAATCTGGGCCTTATTCCGATACCCATGAGGCTTTGCCATCCCCATCGTTGGTAAAACATCGATGTCGAGATGTGCCTTCTTATAGAGTTGTGCGACTTGATTTTGTTTAAAGCGTAGTTGGGCCGGATAGGCCAGGTGTTGTAGCGGTGCGATTCCCGTTTGTGCATAAGCTTTGGCCTTAGGCGCAACGCGGTCTGGCGAAGTCGTCAATAACTTAGCCAACCGGGCAAACGCAAATTTTTTTTCAGCTTTCACCACATGGGCGACGACTTCTTCGCCAGGCAAGGCCCCTTCAATAAACAGCGGGTAGCCGTCAACCTTGGCGACCCCCATGCCCTCATACGTCAGATCCTCGACACTGACGGTCAATTCTTGATTCTTAGCAACCGGTGTTTTAGCCACGAAATGCCCTCCTGCTGATAGATTCCTAACGATTAACCTTAACAGATGCCCTCGACAAACACAAGCGCCGTCGCTATCGGAACATTAACACAGGCGCCTTGAGCCCGAATTCGTTGAACGAATTAGGAATCAAGGCGCCTGTGTATTAATTGCAACTGTGTCTGCGCTCACGAGATCAGCCGATTTTACCGTCACCATCGATATCTTGTTTGGAAATGGTTTCAATCTCGGCCATGTACCCATTTTCGGCTTCTTGGTCTGGTCCTAGGTTCTTTCGCGGGATCTCGGCCACATTGGCGAACATCTCAATGTGCTGCTTCAAGTTCAGGAAGGTCATCGGCGCAGACCCACCATAGTCACCATCCAGGTTGACCTTCAGCTCTTCGCCGTCTTTGCGAGTGACCACAAGTTTTTGCGTTTTGGTGTAGATGATATTAGGATCATCGACGTGCCTGCCGCCGTTCAAAACCTTGCCCATCAAGACTAAGTATTCTGGTAACTTGGCCGTTTTAACCACGATCAGTGAGAACTTGCCATCACCTAAAGCGGAATCTGGGACGATTTGCTCAAAGCCGCCAATACTATTGGTCATTGCCAGCAAGAACATACTTGCCGGGCCATCATAAACGCCGTCGTCAAACTCCAAATGAATCGGAAATTGTTTGATTGCCGGGAGCATTTCTGCCCCTTTCATCACATACGCAAAATAACCAAAAATGGACTTGAACTCGGACGGGACCGCATAGGTCAGCTCGGTTAATAAACCACCGGCCGCGATATTCATGAAGTAATGGTTATTGGCTTTACCAATATCCATCCCCAAGGTTTGTCCTTTCAAGATCACCTTAGCTGCCGCGACCGGATCCTCGCGCGGGATCCGCAAGGCGCGAGCATAATCATTCGTTGTCCCCGCCGGGATGATGCCCATTTTCGGACGCCGACGATGCGGTGCGATCCCATTAACGACCTCGTTGATCGTGCCATCGCCTCCTGCGGCGACGATCAGATCAAACCCATCGAGTGTTGCCCGAGAGGCCTCTTTTTTGGCGGAAAAAGGGGTTGGCGTTGTTTGGTACGCGCTAGCCTCATAGTCAGCTTGCTCCAAAACGTCTAAGATATCCGCAACGTAACGCTTCATCCCTTCATTCCCCGACGTGGGGTTATAAATCAATCTTGCGCGCTGGGTCATCGTGCACGTCCTTTCTGGCGATACTATCACGACCACAAGCCCAAGCCGCTAGGCCCAGGCTTGTGGTGGCAAAATGAGCGGTGCGCCCTGATGATTTCAGGTGCCCTGCCGCATTTTGGCTTAGCGTTTCTTGATCTCAGTCATCAAGATCTGGTTAACGACCTTCGGATTGGCCTTACCGCGGGTTTGTTTCATGATGTTCCCCACCAAAAAGCCGATAGCACGGTCTTTACCCGCCTTAAAGTCGTCGATACTTTGCTGGTTGTTATCCAAGATCTCAGTCACGATCGGCGTCAAAACCGCCGGATCAGACAACTGCACCATGCCTTTGGCTTCAACCCAAGCCTTAGGTTCTGTATCGTTTTTAATGATTTCTTGGAAGACTTTCTTCGCGATCTTACTGGAGATCGTGCCGTCTTGGATCAGGTTGATCATGCCGGCCAAATGAGCTGGCGTCAAGGCCACGTCTTTGAGTTCTAAGTGTTCGGAATTCAAATACCCCGACACTTCACCCATCAACCAGTTCGACGCCTGCTTAGCCTCTGCCCCTGCAGCAACAGTGGCTTCAAAGAAGTTCGCCATTTCTAACGTGTTGGTCAAGACCCCTGCATCATATTCTGGGATCCCCCAGTCATTGACATAACGTGCCCGACGCTGGGCGGGGGCTTCTGGCAAGGTGGCTTGGACGTCAGCAATCCAAGCTTGCGTGACGTGCACCGGCGGCAAATCCGGTTCAGGGAAGTAGCGATAATCGTCTGCCCCTTCTTTGACCCGCATCAAGATCGTCTCTTTTTTATCGACGTCCCAACGCCGGGTCTCTTGGCGAATCTCGCCACCAGCCCGCAAAACTTCTTGCTGCCGTTTTTGCTCATACGCCAAGCCATCGCGAACGTGGTTGAAGGAATTCAAGTTCTTGATTTCGGTCTTGGTCCCCCACTGATCACTACCGATTGGTGCCACGGATAAGTTGGTATCAACGCGCATCGAACCTTCTTCCATCTTCACGTCAGACGCACCGGTAAACTGCACGATCTGGCGCAGCTGTTCGAGGTACTGATAAGCTTCTTCAGGACTGGCGATATCAGGTTTTGACACGATTTCGACCAACGGGGTCCCTTGACGGTTCAAATCGACGTAGGAGTAGCCGTCTGGTTCATGCTGGTTTTTCCCGGCATCTTCTTCGACGTGCAGCTCCGCGATCCCAATTTTCTTCTTCTGGCCGTCGACTTCGATTTCGACCCAGCCGTTGGTTGCTAACGGTTGCTCCGCTTGCGTGATCTGGTAAGCCTTCGGGTTGTCAGGATAGAAGTAATTCTTCCGGTCAAAATGGGTAAACTCGGTGATATTGGCGTGTAACGCTAACGCCACCATGATGCCATAGCTGTAGGCGCCTTTATTGATGCTGGGTAAAACACCTGGGAACCCCCAATCAATGACGTTTGTCATCGTGTTTGGCTCTGCGCCATATGAGACTGGCGACGGCGAGAACATCTTGGACTGTGTTTTTAGTTCCACGTGGACTTCCAGCCCGATCGTAGTTTCAAAATTCATTAACGCGCACCTCCCGGGATCTGGTCCAGATAATCATTTTGCCCTTCGAATGCGTCAGCGGCTTGATAAATCGTCGCCTCATCGAAATGTTTAGCGATCAACTGTAAACCAACCGGCATCCCGTCAACAAAGCCTGCGGGGATCGACGCCGCGGGTAAGCCAGCCAAGTTAACCGGAATAGTCAGGATATCGTTCATATACATCGTCAACGGATCTGTGACCTTCTCACCGATCTTGAAGGCCACTGTCGGCGTCGTTGGGCCCATGATCAAATCATAATCTGCAAAGATTTGATTGAAATCATCCGTGATCAACGTCCGCACTTGAGCGGCTTTTTTAAAGTAGGCATCGTAAAAGCCCGCGCTCAGACTGAACGTGCCTAACATGATCCGGCGCTTCACTTCGGGACCAAACCCTTCAGAGCGCGAGCGCACGTACACGTCGGTTAAATTCTGCACGTCCTTGGCGCGGAAGCCGTAACGGATCCCATCGAAGCGTTGTAAATTGGAGCTGGCTTCAGAACTCGCGATGATGTAATAAGCCGGCACCGCATACTTCGTGTGTGGCAAGCTGACCGTATCGACCGTTGCCCCTAAGGCCCGGAATTGTTCAGCCGCAGCACGAATCGCAGCCGCAATCTGTGGATCGACCCCTTCGCCGAGGTATTCTTCTGGTAAAGCGATCTTCATGCCTTTGATACTTTGGCCGATCTTCGCCGTAAAATCAGGGACAGGTTGATCTGCGCTGGTGGCGTCTTTGTCATCGTGTCCAGCGATCACATTCAACACGTGTGCCGAGTCTTTGACCGACCGGCTTAACGTCCCGATCGCATCCAAGCTCGAGCCAAAGGCGATCAAGCCCCACCGAGAAACGCGGCCGTATGTCGGCTTGACCCCAACGATCCCGTTGAAAGCTGCGGGTTGGCGAATCGAACCGCCGGTATCGGTACCTAAGGCGACCAAGACTTGGCCAGAGGCAACGGCCGCTGCAGAGCCACCTGACGAACCGCCAGGCACACGACGATGATCCCACGCATTCTTGGTGACTTTAAAAGCAGAGTTTTCAGTCGAGGAACCCATGGCGAATTCATCCATGTTCAGCTTTCCCACATTAATCGCCCCAGCGGCAGCGAGTTTTTCCACCACTGTCGCATCATAAATTGGGACGAAGTTGGCCAACATCTTAGAGGCGGCCGTCGTCGTCAACCCTTTGGTGACGATGTTATCCTTGATCGCCACCGGGATTCCAGACAGCGCTTGGTTGGCGTCGATACCTTGGGCATCGCGCGCACCCGCCGTCTTTTCAGCCTCTGGATTGAGCGCTAAAAAGGCCTCGATTTCAGGATCGACGGTACGAATCCCCGCCAAGGTTTGGGCGGTGAGGTCTGCAGCCGTTAACTCACCGCTAACCAGCGCAGAATGCAGTTGATCAATATCTAGCTTAAAGTAATCCACGCTAGTCCTCCTCTTTGTCAATGATCGCAGGTACTTGAATCAAGGTTCCCTTGTGCGTCGGCACGTTCTTGAACAGCTCTTCGGTGTTGGTATCATTGACCGCCTTATCCGCCCGCATCACATTTTGCAGGTGAATGCTTTGGGTCGTCGGTTCCACACCCGTCGTGTCGACGGCTTCAAGCTTCTCGACCATCGTCAAGATATCGTCCATTTGGGCGGTGTATTGTTGCAACTCCGCTTCGGAAAAAGATAGCCGCGCCAGCTCTGCGACGTGCGCGACGCTTTCTTTTGAAATCATCGTATCCCTGCTTTCTATCTTCAAACTAGTTTTTAGTTTACCATTCAATAACTGCCAAATACATGGGTGTAGAACGATTTATCGCCGCTTTCACGCGCAACGAATGCTTGGATCCCACCGGTCGATTGAATCGTGATCTCGATCTTAGTCCCACTCGGCAGGTACTTTTGCGCTGAGGTCGCGATATATTGGGTGAAGCTCTCGATCTCCGTTTCACCGTAAAATTGGGTGTTGACCGTAATGTTCATCCCCGTCAGCTGCCCGCTTTCATAGTGCGTCTGCGCGGTGACCCCGGCTAAGGTAGGGAAGAAGTTCTCGATTTGATCCGCAAAGTTTGAGAAGTCATTGGCCACGGTCGTGTTGACCGCCTTTTCGTTTTCCACCACCGGCAGCACTTGATTCTGCTCGTTGATGCTCTTCCAATCCCCCAGTGTCGTCCCTGATTTAGAGGTGACCGAGGAAAAGAAGGTCCCACCCACTAAGGAATCCTGATCCGCATTCTTATACAAGGCGACAACGATTGGGGTGTCATTGGCCACGCCTTTCAGCTTACGCAAGCGCGCCACGACTTTAGCCGCCATTGCTTTACCTTCTTTAGTCAACGTCGCCGTATCGATATGTGTCGAATACGTCGCCCCGTAAGTCTTCTTTTGATAGTAGTAATACTCGTTCATCCCTAAGGCGATCGAGATCCCGCCTAACTTGAGCGAATTGCCGTCAGACACCATATAATCTTGTTCTAACAAGGTGGCTAAATATTCCGGACGCTTCGTTTGGTAGTCAGCATCCGTCCCTTTTTCAGGGTTCAACCCGTCAGGATTCGAACTCGATTTACGGGCTAACCAGTCCGTCGCCGTCGCCGTCGACAGAAGTTGGCCTTCTTCCAGGTCGTATTTGCTCGTCGAAAAATGCGTCATGGAAATCGACTTCAAGCCACTTTCCATCGACTTAATGTTGTACGTATTACTGCCTTGTGTATTGGTCGAAATGGTCAGCCCGCGTGCAGAACTGGTTTGATAGCGGCCATTTTTGATGACCCCTTGATACATACTGCTATCAACGGTCCCGGTGGTTTGATACTTGCTGGCCGAAGTGCCTGAACTGGCGTCTGTCGCATCTGAGCTAAAACTCAGCTTGCCACAACCGGCCAGAGTCACCACAAACGCCAGCATCACGCCAGCTGCCAAAAGTTTCTTCATGCTATTTTTCCTCACTTTGTATCGTCTCGAGGAGTTGCGCCTCGTTCATCACGGGAATCTCTAACGCCTGGGCCTTAGCCAACTTACTACCGGCCGCTTCACCCGCTGCCAATAAATCCGTTTTCTTAGAAACCGAGCCGGTGATTTTAGCCCCGAGCGCTTCTAGCCGCTTGGCTAACTCTGGCCGTGAAAATGCCGCGAATTTGCCGGTGATCACGATAGTCTTGCCCGCAAACGCACCTGTGGTGGCCTGCACCACACCGCTGGTATAAGTCAAATTGACCTTTGCGGCGGCTAACTCAGCTAACAGCTGTTTAGCCCCTGGCGTCGCAAACCAAGCCGCGGCTGAGTCCGCAATGATCGGGCCAATACCAGGAACTTCCGCAATTTCTTCCGGCTCGGTTTGGCTCAAAACGGACACGTCGCCAAAGTGCTCGAGTAATAACTTGGCTGCTTTTCCGCCAACATGGCGGATTCCCAATCCAAATACTAGGCGTTCTGCAGAGTTTTGCCGACTCTTATCAATCGCATTTAACAGATTATTAATCGACTTTTCCTTGAACTTATCTAGGCCGGCAAGCTGCTCAGCCGTGAGCTGATAAAGATCCGCCACGTCTGCGACCAGGTGCTTGTCTAACAATTGCGCGATGATTTTTGGCCCTAGGCCATCAATATTCATCGCATTCCGCGAGGCAAAATGGGTCAGTTGTGAGGCCACCTGTGCGGGACAACGCGGGTTAATGCACCGCAGAGCCACTTCCTCATCGAGATGGACCAAAGTTTCCCCACACGAGGGACAGGCGGTCGGAATCTCGACGGGTTGCGAATCTGCCGGTCGCTTGGCCACCAGCACCCGCGAAACTTCTGGGATAATGTCGCCCGCCTTGTGTAGCATGACCGTGTCACCGATCCGGATGTCCTTGGCCTGGATCTGGTCTTCGTTGTGTAAAGTCGCTCGCGCAACCGTCGTTCCGGCCAGCGCTACGGGATCCATGACGGCCGTCGGCGTCACCACGCCGGTACGTCCGACCGTCCATTCGATAGCGCGGATCACCGTTTCTGCCTCTTCAGGTGGGAACTTATACGCGATTTCCCAACGGGGGACTTTGACCGTATTGCCTAATGCTGCCTGTAACGCGAGCTCGTTGACCTTGACGACGATCCCGTCGATCCCATAGGCGAGCGCGTCGCGATCCGCAGTTTGCGCGGTGATGTAGTCATCGATCGTCTCGAGGTCAGCAGCAACCACACTGGTCGGGTTAATGGCAAACCCTAAGCGCTGTAAGAACGCGAGGGCCTCATGCTGCGTCGTCACGCCGTAATTCTCCGGTGCGATCACCGTATACATGAAGGTCGCTAACTGGCGCTGTTTGGTCACTTTGGCATCCAGTTGCCGCAAACTACCGGCCGCAGCGTTGCGGGGGTTTGCAAAAACACTTTGGCCCTCTGCTTCGCGCTGGGTGTTCAGCGCCGCAAACGCGGCCTTAGGCATGTAACACTCGCCGCGGACTTCAATATCCAGCGGCTCAGGCAGCGTCTGCGGAATATCTGGGATCGTGCGCACGTTTTTGGTCACGTCTTCGCCAATGTTCCCATCACCGCGCGTCGAGCCTTGGACTAAGCGGCCTTTTTCGTAAACCAATGACAAGGATAAGCCATCGATCTTCAGCTCCACATTATACGCCACCTTGCGCTCGACACCGGCTTCAAGCCGTGCCGCCCAGTCTTGCAACTCTGCCAACGAAAAAACGTCGCCCATCGACAACATCGGAATCGGGTGCGGCACCTTGGGCAGGTCCGCATCTAAAGCACCGCCTACTGCCTGCGTCGGCGAGTCGCTGGTGATCAATTCTGGGAAGGCAGCCTCAAAGTCCTGTAGGCGCCGATACTTGGCATCGTAAACATGATCTTCGACACTTGGCGCGTCATTGGTGTAATACTCTTGCCGCCACGTGTTCAGTTGCGCCACCAAGGCGGTGACGGCCGCTTTTGCTTCCGCGGGGGCGTATGCTGCAACTGGCTTTTCTGCCATGGTTTCCTCCCTGAAATGCGCTTAATCTTGTTTCTTCACAATTGGCGCAAAAGCGGCCAACAGACGCTTAACGCCTTGCTCCGGGAACGCAATATCGAGTTCTTGATCGTCACCATTGCCATTAACCTTGACCACAGTGCCAATCCCCCACTTGCGATGTTCGACTTTGTCACCCGCTGCCCAAGTGGTGCGTCCGGCCTTAGTGGTCGGCGCCGCGGTGTGATTGGCGACGACCTTCGCCTTCGTCCCCATTGGGTGCTTCGAATACGTCGGCGTGACCGCACGGTTAGTCCGGTTAATGAACGGAATATCAGACTTTGGCTGCGTGGCACCTGCTGTTTCCAGTAATTCTGGATCGATTTCTTCGATAAAGCGACTCGCAGGATTATTTTGCCGCTGCCCATACAACATCCGCCCGTACGCATTCGACAGGTACAGTTGTTTTTGCGCACGCGTGATGCCTACATAGGCCAACCGCCGTTCTTCTTCCAGCTGTGTTTCATCCATCGCCGCACGGCTCAGCGGGAACAGCCCCTCTTCCATCCCAACGAGGAACACGACTGGGAACTCCAGCCCTTTGGCCGCGTGCAAGGTCATCAACGTCACCTCTTGCGCCTCATCATCGACATCATCTTGATCAGACAGCAAGGCCAAATCAGCTAAGAAATCGACGAAAATGTCGCTGTTTTCGTCTTCTGGTTCGTAGCGCGCATCGAATTGTTGGGTCACTGACAGTAATTCGTTCAAGTTGTCGATCCGCGTATCCGCCTTGACAGACTCCGCCGCCTTCAAGGTCGGGAGGTAGCCCGTTTCATCCAAGATATGTTCCATCATCTGGGTGATCGATAACTCCCGCCGCTGCAATGCTAACTTCTTGATCGTCATCCCAAACTCAGCCAACGCCTTGCGTGCCTTGCCGGAAACAGGCGAAAGCTCCGCGTTAGCCGCTGCTTCAAGCAACGACCAGCCGTTTTGGGCGGCGAAAGCCTCAAGTTTTTCGACAGAGGTCGCGCCGATCCCGCGTTTGGGTTCGTTGACGATCCGGTTAAAACTCATATCGTCGTCCGGGTTGA
This sequence comes from Lactobacillus sp., assembly GCA_022651245.1. Taxonomy (GTDB): domain Bacteria; phylum Bacillota; class Bacilli; order Lactobacillales; family Lactobacillaceae; genus Lacticaseibacillus. The sequence continues at coordinate 9,922 of JALCQM010000023.1, read as the reverse complement.
CCACTAACCGGAAGTAGGCCAGTGCGTCTCGGATTTCCTTACGGTCATAGAACTTGTGTCCGCCAATCATCTTATAAGGGATGTTGGCCTTGACGAATGCTTCTTCAACGGCCCGAGACTGGGCGTTGGTCCGGTACAAGATCGCAAAGTCGCCATACTTGCGGTGATGCTTGGCAATTTGCGCCTCGATAGTTTTGATCACGAAAAAGGCTTCATCGGTTTCGCTTTGGGCGCGGTAATAAACAATTTTGTCACCGGTCTTGTTTTCGGTCCACAGCGTTTTGACCTGCCGCGTCTTATTATTCTTGATCACCGCGTTGGCGGCGGCCAAGATATTCTTCGTCGACCGGTAGTTTTGTTCGAGTAAAATAACCTGGGCGTCCTTGTAGTCGTCTTGAAAGTCCAGGATATTTTGCATGTTTGCGCCACGCCAGCCGTAAATACTCTGATCGGCATCCCCAACGACGCACAAATTACGGTACCCTTGGGCCAACAGGCTCACCAACTGGTACTGCGCTTCGTTGGTATCCTGGTATTCATCGACATGGATATATTGGAACTTGCGCTGGTAGAAGGCTAATGTTTCTGCATCTTGCTGGAACAACTGGATCGTCATCATGATCAGGTCATCAAAGTCTAGGGCCTGATCGCCGCGCAAACGTTTTTGATACTCTTGGTACACAGAAACCACGATTTTTTCAAACGGACTCGCCGCCTGCGCCGCATAGTCCTTGGGGGTGAGCAGCTCGTTTTTCGCGTTCGAGATCGTGCTGAGAATTGCTTTTGGATCATAGCGTTTAGGATCAAGGTTCATATCCGCCAAAATATGCTTGATCAAGGTCAATTGTTCTGCCGGATCAGCGATGGTGAACGCCCGATTATACCCGAGTTTCTCAATATCCCGCCGTAAAATCCGGACGCACAGTGCGTGAAAAGTCGAGACCCAAACATCACGGGCTACTTCAGCATCAAGGAGCTTCCCGACCCGCTCTTTCATTTCCTTAGCCGCTTTGTTCGTGAAGGTGATCGCCAAGATCCGCCACGGGTTAATATTTTTTTCTTCGATCAAATAAGCGATGCGGTGCGTCAACACGCGAGTCTTCCCAGACCCTGCACCGGCCATAATCAAAACCGGGCCTTCCGTTGCGAGTACCGCTTCAGTTTGTTTGTCGTTCATGCCAGTCAATAAGGCAGTCGCCATGAGGTTAATCGTCCTTTCATCAAGTACAGTCAGTCGCTAACATTGTAACAAAAATACCAGGCGGTTTACAGCGGCCCCCACCTCTTCTGCACAGCAAAAAAGGGCGGGCAAGCGCCCCCCTTTTCATGTCCTGACCTGCACCAGTTTAATCGCCGAGACGTTTTTCGCCTTCGAGGCTTTGAATCTTTGAGATATCCTGAGTGACTTCTAAGCAACCGAGATACTCACCGGCTGGTGTGCGGATCGCAAAATAGCGAATGTAGATCATTTTTTCTTGATGTAAGTTGATCCAAAAGTCAGCGTGATCTTCTTTCCCTTCGTGAAAGTCCTGCAAAATCTTTTCAACTTTGTCAACTGACTTCGGGGGATGGCAGTCTTTGACCAGTCGGCCGATCACCGCGGTGGTGCGGGGAAAGACCCGCTCGCCAGAATCGGAGAACCATCGCACGGTATCCGTCGCGTCCACGAAAGTCAGATCTAAAGGCAATAAACGTAAGACGTTCGTTAATTCGTCTAAATCCATCGCCCCAGTTGGTAGCAGCACTCGCGCCGGATGTAGGCCATCGATTTCGATCCGGCCCGAATTGGAGCCACTCGTTGCCGCACCAAACGCAGCTGGGCCTTGATGCCGCTTCGCCTTGGGCTTTTGCACCGAGATGCTGGGGACATGTTTGTCATTATCGCCGTCAGCGGTTTTGGCCGCTTGCAGTTTAGCGACCGTCTCGGCAGGTGCATCTGACAGTGGTTCGCCATTATGGATCTGCGCCAAAACCTCCCGGTCTGTTTCACGTTGTGGCCGCTTAGACGCTAGGTCCTGACTTTCTGCTAACTGTTCTGCCATGGCGTTCAACTCCGCGGCCATCTTTGACGGTTTGGGCTTTTGGGCCATTTCCTCAGCCGACGGTTGCCACGGCAGCGGTGTGGCAATCAAGGTGTACCCAATAGGATCGGATTCTTGCTGGATCAACGCCCAATCGCTCGGCGTGAACACTTCTAGATCCATCGGCAACATGATCTCTTCTTCTTTGAAGATCATTTCATCGACTTCTTTGGCAGCTTTTTCGATGGCGGCTTCGATCGCATATTTATCTGGCAAAGGGGTCGCATTCACCAGCTTCTGGGCTTCCTTGATCCAACCACGGATCTCGTCATCCACACCCCACATCACCTTCGGCGGTGCTGTGATCCCATATTTCGTCATCAGTGGAAAAATCAAGTTTTCTTTGCGTAGATAATGCTTATCGATTTTAGCTAAGTCGGCTAAGGCGTTTTGCATCCGCTTCAACAATTCAGGATCACTGCCGTCTTGTTGCCACTTCTTCAGCGTCGGCAATAATTCATCATTCAACAAGCTCATCAACACCGTATTTTCAAGCTTCAAGACTTGCACCGGGTGCCCCGGGATGTCTTCCGTTGGCGTCTTGGTATTGTTATTGATCTTGCCACGGAAAACCGCCGCATGCACGTTACACAGCGTCTGGATCTCCATTGGGTTCAACCCCGTCGAGATCAATTCACGTTCTGCACTCGTGATTTCAGAAACATCCACGCCGTCGAAGGTAGCATCGAAAATCTGCTTAGCTTCTTCAAAACTACCACCTTCGTGCAGCATCGATAAAATTTGGACAATCTTCTTCTGGCGATCGATTGCATGGGATTCAGTCATGGTTAGCCACCTCGTATCCGGCTTGCTCGAGTTTAGCAATCAACTCCGCCAGTGGGATATGCTTCATCTTGGCCCCTTTTTCAAGGGTCATAAACCGCCCGACCGTATTCAGTAAGCTGGGATTGGTCACGCCGTCTAGTCCCATATCGACCATGATCGTGACGATATCTGGATGTTGCGCCACCAGATCATGCACTGGCATATCAAGTGCGATTGTTGTCATCGTAAGCCCTTCCTTCGTTGAATATCTGTATTATACCATTGCCCACACAGCAATTCGTGATCACACTTGTGCGTATTAGCCTTTTGCTTGTGCGTAGACGCCTTTTCATTCGGTATACGGAAACGCTTTGCGGCGTGACTTTTCTGGCCTACCGGTGTACATTGAACCCAAAAGAGGTGTTTTGCATGCATGAAATTCCCGAAACCGTTGACCAAGCAGCGGCGTTGGCCACAAAACTCAACTGGCCGCTCGAACGCGTCATTCAGCGTGGCCTGCAAAATTGGGCCCAACAGTTGCTGGATGAAGGCTTCGAAGGCGGTTATTTGACCGCCTCCCTTCAAGCAGACGGGTTGCATATTGCCGATATCAATGGTCAGCCTTTGTTGGTCGAACCGAGCCTCACAACGGCCTTGGCGACTCAGTTCCAAGAATCACCGCACGCAACGTTACTCGCGGTCCAAACCAAACTACGGGCCTTGATCGATTCCGGTAAGATCCATTAGTGCGCCTTCAACATCAATTGTTGGCGGTCAAAAAAAACGCCTTGAAAAGGCGTTTTTTTTGCTGGTCATTTTTTGAGGTTCGTGGCTGTGAAGACCTGATTGAATTCCGCCATCAGCGCTTCTGGTGCTAATGGCTGACCTTGCAAATACGCGTACAGCGCATACGTGGTCACCGCATCATACACCGCTCCGTGAGCTAGGATGTCCAGCCCCAAATAGCGGCGATATTTGGCCAAACCCACATCGGGTAGGCCTGGCATGGGGCCGCCAGCCTTGGCGAGATCCGCGACGTCTAACAACCGCCCCGGTGTTGCGTACAAGCCATACTGCCGCTGCATTACCAAGAGATCACCGCCTTTGACGGCAAACCCTAGCACAGGATCCTTGCCAATGAAATTCTGGAATTCAGCTAAGGCTGATGCCGGTGGCCGCCCATACCGCATCAATAAACCGGTATGGATGCCGGTCAGCGCCTGCGAGCGACGGTTGAGGCGCTTCCCGTGCGGAATTTGGACAAAGCAATCAAAGACATCGACGATCTGCCCTTGGCGCACCTTCACCGCACCGATTTCGGTCGCGAACTGGCCTTCTTGCTTATTACCGCTAGAAAATTCCAGATCAAACACCGTATACGCCGCTGGCCGTCCCGCCAACTGCCGCAGTTGGGGCTTTTGCACACTAAAAGCGGGGGCCGCAGTTTGTGACCAGTGCCGCTTTTTCAAGCGCCGGGCACGCGCCAAAACATCGGCTTGCAAGCCTGCTTCCGCACGCCCCATCCGTGGCTTGGCCGCGGCGATCTCCAGGTCTTCCATGTGCGCGATTTCCCCAAACGCACGCTGCCAAGGCGTCATCATCGGTTTTTCGGTCCAACTGATCGGCGTCCGTGCGAGTAACGCTTTGGTTTCGGCTGCGACTGGGCCAAATAAGGTCAGGTGCACGGGGGCTTGTTCCTCATCAAGGTGTTGCTGGTGGTTGAGCGCCGAATAAGCCGTCAGATGATTCGCCAACGCCCGAATCGCCGGCCACTGCTTAAAAACAGCTTGGGGCAGTTGTTCAGGATCGCGCAACGCCGTCGTGTAACGCCGCAACACCTTCCGCAATACCCAATCAACGGGCTTACCTGCTGGCGGCGCCGCGTCTAACGTTGCTGTGGCCGTGATGCGCGGCCACAGCGTCTCACTGGCGATTTGCTCACCCGCAACCGTCAATGTCTGCGGCCATAAGCCGCGCAAATCTACGGTCAACTCGTTCAGCGCAATCGCTTTTGGGTCCCCTCCACCGACTTGTGCCAGTCGTTGTAGCGCCGTTGTCAGCTCTGACTGCCATTCATCTGTTAATAGCGCCTGCAGCGCTGCCTTCAACTCATCCATTAACACCCTCCTGACCCATTATCTCGTCTATCTTACCACATTAAAAAAGGCCGGTTACCCGGCCTTCACTACAATTATAAACCGATCCGTTCAAAGATCTCGTCAACATGGCGCAAGTGATAGTGGTAATCAAACGCATCATCCAGCGCGGCCTTGTCGAGGCGTGCCGTCACCGCCGGATCAGCCTCTAGCAATTGCCGGAAATCCCGATGCTCATCCCAAGCCTGCGCCGTCTTAGGCTGCACTAGATCATACGCTGCTTCTCGCGATAAGCCCGTTTCGATCAACTTGAGCATGACCCGTTGGCTAAAGATCAGGCCGTGGGTCTTGTTCATATTGTCGATCATCGCTTCTGGGAAAACGTCAAGGTTTGCGATGATCGTGGTGAAACGATGCAAAATGTAATCCAATAATCCGGTCGCATCCGGCAACATCATACGTTCTGCCGAAGAGTGTGAAATATCGCGTTCATGCCACAAGTTAACATCTTCTAAGGCAGGCACACTATAGCCACGCACAATGCGCGCAAGGCCCGAGACGTTTTCAGAACCGATCGGGTTGCGCTTATGCGGCATCGCACTGGAGCCTTTTTGGCCCGCGTTAAAATGCTCTTCGACTTCGTGCACTTCGGTCCGCTGCATGTGTCGCACCTGAGTTGCAAACCGTTCGACTGACGTCGCGATCAGCCCAAGCGTCTGGATGTAGCGGGCATGGAGGTCTCGCGGCAACACTTGCGTTGAAATCTCCTGGGCACGAATGCCAAGGTGCTCACACACATACGCTTCAACTGCTGGCGGCGTATTGGCAAACGTCCCCACAGCACCCGAGATCTTACCCGCTTCGACTTCTGCCGCAGCTTCATCAAACCGCGCCAAGTTGCGCTTCATCTCAGAATACCAAGTAGCGACAACTAAGCCAAACGTAGTCGGCTCAGCATGCACCCCATGTGTCCGCCCCATCATCACCGTGTGCTTGTATGCTTGCGCTAACTTCGCCAAAGCAGTGGTCAATGCTTGCAGATCTTGTCGTAAAATCGCATTCGCTTGTTGCAAAACATACCCTTGCGCGGTATCGACAACGTCCGTTGAGGTCAGGCCAAAATGCACCCACTTCTTCTCAGCGCCCAAAGACTCTGAAACGGTTCGCGTAAAGGCAACCACATCGTGCCGCGTCACCGCTTCGATCTCATGGATCCGATCAACGGTAAAGGCCGCATTTTGGCGCAACGCCTTAACGTCCTCTGCAGGGATCTCACCTAATGTTGACCAAGCTTCTGCGGCTAAGATCTCGACTTCAAGCCAGGCCTTGTAACGGTTCTCTTCGGTCCAAACTGCCGCCATCTGTGGACGGCTGTAACGGTCGATCATGAAAGCAATTCCTCCTTGAGTAAACGGGTCTAGGTTTTTAAGGGTGATACACATCAGTAATGGTGCTGCCGAACTCGGGATGAATTGGCGCGACTTGGCGCCTGATCAAATATGAAAATAATCGGTGGCGTTAATGGTGTGGGTGATTGTCTCCCGATCACCTAACACTGCAATTTGGCCGATGATCGGATTGCCTTCCGGATAAAACTCGAACTGCCATTCCGGCTTGATCTGGATCTGCGTCATCGTGGCCGCCTTATCGTCGCTTCGCAAGGGCAGCAATGCGCCCCCACGCAACAGCGTCACGTCAGGCAATGGCCACCCGAGCAAGGCCCGCAAATGCATTGCATACTCTGAAATACCAGTGGTTGTCGCCAGTAAGTTACCGTTCAGCTGCGGCCCCGGGAAGATCCGCTTCACGTACAACGTCAACGACGCTGTCATGAACAATTCGATGCCAAACACACCGGTATACTCAATGTGCTCGGCCAGAACCCGGGCGATGCGCTGAATCTCTTCAGTGACCGCCGCACCACCACCAGCAGGAACCAGCGAGGAACGCAGCTGATGATTGGTAAACTGATTCTCGACCACAGGCATGACCTTGACGGTATCACCAGATTTGGCGACTAATACTGAGTACTCAGTCGGATCATCCAGCCACGCTTCTAAGACGTACGGGCGCTGTTGCAACAGCTGCTCGGCGCGCTTCACATCCTCTGGTTGCGTCAAGCGTAACTGTTGATCGACACCGATCCCTTTTTGAATCGGCTTGAGGATCGAAGGGAAGCCGACTGCTTCGACGGCGGCAGCGATATCTTTAGCCGTCACGACTTGAGCGTAAGGCAAGATGTTCATGTTTAAGTCGTCTAAAAAGACTTTCTCTAAATAACGATCTTGCGTCACGCTAAAAATGTCGATCCCTGACGGTAACTGTTCAGGACGCGCAATCGCAGCCAGCGTCGTCCCATCGACATTTTCATCGACAAAGGTGATCACTTGGGCGAGATCGACCAGACGCTGTAAGGCACCAGCATCTGATGGTCCGCCGATCAAGCGCATGTCGGCGACTTCAAAGGCGATGTCCCCGTCTTGCGGAGCCATCACGATCGTATGCATCCCGATCTTGCGAGCGGCTAAAGCAAGGTGGTAAGCGCGCACGCCACCACCGATGATGCCAATCACGGCACCGGGTTTGATAAACTGAGGCATAACTGAGTCCTCTTTCACGTTAACACTAATCTTTTTCGTTCAGGCCATCTTCTGTTTCAAGCTCCGGCTGCGGCGTTTTCGAGTTAAACAACCAGTTCAATAAGACGGCAGACACCGACGCCATCAAGATGCCGGAGCCAAACAACAGCTGCGCCGTCTTGGGCAAGCCTTGAACGATTTCTGGTTGAACCGTGACGCCTAAGCCTAAGCCGATCGAAATCGCGGCGACCAGTAAATTCTTATCATTGTGGAAGTCCACTTGTTGCAACATCCGCACCCCTTGAACGGCCACCATGCCGAACATGACCAGCATCGCGCCGCCTAGCACCGGTGACGGAATGATCGTTGCTAATGCGCCGATTTTGGGTAACAGGCCTAACAACACTAAGAACAAAGCGGAAAAAACCACCGGCTTACGCGTTTTGATTCCCGAAAGCTGGACCAACCCGACGTTTTGCGAAAACGTGGTGTACGGGAAGGTATTGAAGATCCCGCCTAAAAAGACCGCAATCCCTTCAGCGCGGTACCCGCGCTTCAAGTCATCTTCTTCGATCTTGCGGCCAACGACATCCCCTAAGGCGAAGAAAACGCCGGTCGATTCGACCATCGACACTAAGGAGATCAAGATCATCGTGACGATCGAGCTCCATTCAAAGTGCGGAGTCCCAAAGTAAAATGGCGTCGGCACATGAAACCAACTGGCTTCAGCAACCGGAGCAAACGACACCATGCCCATGAACCCTGCCAATACGGTCCCGCCGATCAAACCGATCAAAATTGCGATCGAGCGCATGAACCCACGCCCCCACACATTGAACGCTAAGATCAACAACACGGTGAAGGTCCCGATGGCTAAATTCGTTAGGCTACCGAAGTCCTTGGCTGTCGTCGAACCGCCACCTAAGTTTTGAAAAGCCACTGGAATCAAAGACAAGCCGATCACGGTGATCAAAGTCCCCGTCACCAATGGCGGAAATAAGCGCCGCAACTTGGCGAAGAACCCACCGATCAAAAAGACGAACAAGCCGGCGGCGATAATGGCCCCATACATCGTTTGAAAATCATATTTTTGGCCGATCATGATCAACGGACTGACCGCCTGCACCGCACACCCTAACACGACCGGTAAGCCGATCCCAAAAACTTTGTTCGCAAAGATCTGCAAAGCGGTGGCGACCCCACACATGAAGATATCGATCGACACGAGGTAAGTCATCTGCTCACTGCTAAAATGTAGCGAAGCCCCGATCAAAATCGGCACTAATACCGATCCCGAATACATCGCGAGCAAATGCTGGATCCCCAAAACAGCAGCCTTAGGCGCAGAAATATCCTTGCTTGCCATTAGTCCTCCTCTGTAAATTCGATGTTGCCATCAACGAAGGCCTTGATTCGTGCCAATGAGACCGTCTTGATGTGACGCTCATCTAGGAGCTTACGCCCTTTTTGGAAGCTCTTTTCGATCACGATCCCCACACCCGCTAACGTGGCGCCGGCCTGGCCAATGATATCGATCAGCCCCTCGACCGCTTGCCCATTGGCCAAGAAGTCGTCGATGATCAAAACCGTATCCGCTTGCGTCAAGAATTTCTGTGCGATCGCGATTTGATTGGCGGTCTTCTTCGTGAACGAATACACCTCAGCGGTATACAAGTCCTCTTTCAGCGTCAGTGACTTATGTTTGCGGGCAAAAACGACGGGCACGTGAAAGGCCATCCCCGTCGCCAATGCCGGTGCAATACCGGAACTTTCGACCGTTAAGATTTTTGTGATCTTCGCGTCAGCGAACTGCTGATAAAACTCCTGTCCCAAAGCTGTCATCAAATCAGGGTCAATCTGGTGGTTCAAAAAGTTATCCACCTTCAATACCTCTGCGCCGAGCACCTGACCATCTTTTTTGATCCGGTCTTCAAGTAATTTCACCAGTCTGCACATCCTTTATCAATTCGTTAAATTTTACAAAGTTTACCACAAATTAAGGCGCTAAACAACCGAACATCCGGCTTTCGTAGTCCATTTCTAATCGGCAAAAAGCCCGCGAACACCTGTGAAAAAGGCTTGTATCGCAAGCCGTTTCAGCTTTTAGCCGAATCCGACATAAGTCAAAATAAAAAACCCGATCATTCGGGTTTAAGCATTATATCACTATGGTCAACATTAGTTTCCACTTCGCTTGTCACTAATAACAACGCCGTTAGCGCCTGTAAGCGGGTACCACCTCTCATTACAGGACTGGCAAGTGCTGGCTAAAATGCCGAACATTCACGGTTTAATCATATTGATCCAAACGCCACTCCTTGATCAAATTCACGAGCTTACTTGGATAGTCTGGGTCAGTCGCATACCCGTCAGTTTTCAAAGCAGTCGCAGCCGCTTGATA
>JALCQM010000022.1 GCA_022651245.1 Lactobacillus sp. | reverse complement strand
TCAGTTCCTCTAGAATAGCTAGTTTTTCAAGCGCTGTGTGTCTGGATCTTGGCATACAAAAATCCCTCCATAATCATCAAATGAATTATTGTATTTCATCTGACAACCATAAAGGGATTATCGCATGAAGTACATTCAACCCCACCTGGGGTTTTTATTTAACCTAGTAACCGAACGTCAGTTTGTAATAATGCTATTCAAAATTCAATTAGAAGGCTAAAACATGGCGACCATCCGCTCATATACGTTAAAATCTGGACAAGTCAAATACGAGGTGACTGGCTACGCACGTGTCAATAAAGGAACTAAACAGCAGCAAAACTATCATAAGAAGGGCTTCGACTCCGCCGAAGAAGCACGCGACTGGGCTAAACGGAAAGCATCAGACCTGGTAGCCGAAAAGCGCACCGGACGTCAGCAGTATAACATGCTTGTGAAAGACTGGCTCACAGAGTGGATCACAAAATATAAGATCAATGTCAAGGAAGGCAGCATGATCGTTTACAGATACAATGTCAATCATTACATAATCCCCAACGTTGGTGGCTATACCCTTGGAGAATATACCCCAACAGTTCATCAGCAGTTTATTCTGGATATGCTCGACCATGGCGGCGATAAGGGCAAACCGCTTTCGTACAATAGCGTATCAATCATCAACGGAACTCTAAGCAACGCCTTTAACAAGGCGGTCAAACTTCACTACATTGATTCCAATCCAACTGTAGCCGTCGAATACCCACGATCTGTCAAAAAAGATGCAAAACGATTGCACTACTGGTCAGTCCCGCAAGCCGATACTTTCCTCGAAGCCGTCAAAAAGGACAGCAACCGCACGTGGTATTACTTCTTTCTCACAGTCTTGGATCTGGACCTGCGAAAAGGTGAAGCACTTGCCCTCACCTGGGATGACATCGACTTTGCGAATAACACTTTGGATATTAGTAAGACTCGCCTTTATCGAGCAGAGGTTCACGAGCACGCTGTCGAGATTATCATCGATGATTCCAAGTATCCTGCGTCTTTTCGGACACTGTATATGACTGACCGTCTGCGTGTTGCCCTAATGGAGTATCGAGGTCTCTGGTATCCTACCAACGACGTAATCGACATCTCTGACGGCGGCCCAACGATAGAGCCCGTGAGTTTATCTGGAAAAACATGGGTAGCCGCCGATATTGGGGAGCTGTAATGGGTAGCAGCGGCGTTGACGATGCTATGGAGCGTGCGCTAGATCGTATCAACCCACCAGCAACGTTAGGCGTCACAATGCGCGAATCTGGGGTACCTCTGGAAGACATCAAGGACGTACTCGGACACAAGGATATCTCGACAACGCAAATTTATGCCGAGATTACGCCAAAAGTCAAAAAATTAGCTACACACAAACTCAACGAGTATTTGAAGAACAACACAAAAAAGCTCAAAAATCTGAGCAATCCGTGGTGCATCGACACCAGAATCTACACCGCTGAGCGGTTTCTCAAATTTTTGAACTTAATTAGATCAAGGACGCAAAGCGCTATTACCCCTGCGACTACAGGCGTGCAGTGAGTTCCTTAGTCAAATCTTCATAGCCTGGCTTGCCCAGCAAACCAAACATGTTCTTCTTGTAAGCTTCGACCCCTGGCTGGTTGAATGGGTTGATCCCGTTCAAGTAACCAGAAATCGATACGGCTGCTTCGAAGAAGTAGATCAAGTAGCCTAAGGTGTAAGCGTCTTGCTTCGGAATGGAGACGGTCATGACCGGCACGCCACCATCGGTATGGGCCAAGACCACGCCTTCATAGGCCTTACGGTTAACGTAAGACATCTTCTTGCCTTCGAGGAATTGAAGCCCGTCTAAGGATCCTTTTTCAACTGGAATGGTGATATCCTTGTTGGGTTCTTCGACCCAAACAACGGTTTCCATCAAGTTGCGCAGACCTTCTTGGATGTATTGGCCCAAGGAGTGCAAGTCGGTGGTGAAGTTAGCGGATGATGGGTAGATCCCCTTTTGATCCTTACCTTCGGATTCGCCCATCAATTGCTTCCACCATTCGCCAAGGTATTGCAAGGTTGGTTCGTAGTTTTCGAGTAATTCAGTGGTGTAGCCCTTGCGGTACAAAATGTTCCGGTAAGCGGCATACTGATAAGCTTCGTTCTTGCTCAAGTCAGCGTCAGCATAAGCTTCGCGACCGTCAGCAGCCCCTTTCATCAAGGAATCGATGTCGCCACCCGCAACGGCGATCGGCAACAAGCCAACAGCGGATAATACGGAGAAACGACCGCCGACATCATCAGGCACAACGAATTCTTGGTAGCCTTCGGCGTCAGCTTCGGTCTTCAAGGCGCCTTTAGCGCGATCAGTGGTGGCGTAGATGCGGCCCTTGGCCCCGTCTTCACCATACTTTTCGATCAACTTCGCCTTCAAGACACGGAAAGCGATCGAAGGTTCGGTCGTCGTCCCGGACTTGGAGATCACGTTCAAGGAGAAGTCGCGGTCGCCGATCATTTCGATCAGCTCTGCGAGGTAGGTGCTGGAAATGGAGTTGCCGGCGAAGTAAACTTCTGGCAACTTGCGGCCTGGTTCATAGTTACGGAAAGTGTGGGACAAGAAGTCGAACGCCATCCGGGCGCCCAGATAAGAACCACCGATACCGATCGCAACGAACACTTCGGAATCATCTTGGATCTTCTTGGCAGCCGCCTTGATGCGGGCAAATTCGTCCTTATCGTAAGCAACTGGCAGGTCTAAGAAACCCCGGAAATCGTTACCGGCACCCGTGCCTTCACGTAATTCTTTGTCAGAAGCGGTGACCAGCGCTTGCATTTGGCCGAGTTCGTTATCATGTACGAACTTGTCCAATTTTGATGCATCAAATGAAATATAAGCCATTATCTGCGTTCCTCCTAAATTTTCACTCAAACACATTTTAACTTTAAACACTCAATTTGAAAAAAGCAAGACGCCTACTATGAAATTTATGAAAATCTCGCAGTAAGCGTCTTTTTTCTATATATAGGTTACTTCATGAGGCCTAAAACGACCCCACCCAAAATGATCAAGATCGAGCCTAAGCTGACCCAGGTCATTTCCTTATGTGTCTTCCGTTCACCTAACAAGAAGATCGAACCGAACGTGGAAATCACAATCCCCATTTGCGACATTGAAAAGGCGATTGCCAAGCCGACAGAGCTCATGGCCAACAGCATGAAGACGTTCCCAGTCCCCCAGATCAGCCCAGTGATGACGTTCTTGCCAGTTTCGCGGTTGAACGCATCGTGGCCGATCGAAAACAGGATCGCACCGATCACCATCCCCACTGACTGGGGCAACACCACTGCCGTTGCGTCCAGGTGTCCTGCATTGACCACGATGGTGTAACCGGCATAGCCAGCCGTCGAGATCAGTAAGGTCCGAATCCCCTTGGCGTAAGAGGTCGCGGCGCCGGCATCAGTCGATTTTTCCTTGCGTGACGTCAATGTCGCCCCAAGTACCAACAGCACCAAGGCCAATAGTCCCAGCGACACGTCCTTGCCCGTTTGCCATTCAGAAAACAGTAAGGCGCCTGCCAAGGTGTTCGCCACCAATTGCATCCCGGTCGACATCGGCACGGTCATCGACACGCCGATATACTTCATGGATTGGAACTGTTGGCTTTGACCCAAGGCCCAAAACAGCCCTGATAAGATCCCCAACAACCATACCTTCGTGTTCAAGACGGGGTGCATGAATACCCATGTGCCCACCCCAAAAACCAATGCCCCTAGGGTCATCCCTAGCGTTTGTTGATACGCGTTGCCACCGAGCTTGCCTGAAACCAGTCCGATAGAGCCCCAGGCGATTGCTGGGATCAATGCGATAATGATTGCCATTACCTTACCTCTTTCCATTAATTAATTTGTAAGTTCCGGATTTTGTCGTGTTCATTCAAAATACACAAGTAGTTATTTTATCTTGATTTCGTTTTCATTTCAACCGCATCACGGCGGCAATCGCATTATGAAAGCGGGTACTGAAACCGCTAACGTCAGTGTTCTTTTTACCCGTTTAGCGTCACAAACGCCCAGAAGTCACCATTTTCGTCATTTCGGCACGGAACCCCAAACACTAGGCAAAAAAAGATATGACACTTGTCATTTTTAGCACGATCCGCCCGTTAAACACTGAAGTATTTCATGGTCACCGATGAAAGCTTTCGGGTTTCTGAAAACAACTCGGGCTAACTAATCGAAATATAAGTGTTCCATTGGTATTGGTGCCTCGGCGCGACACAAAAAAATGCGTCTTCACAATTGGTCATTTGCGAAGACACATCCGTTAGCGGTGGGCCCGATGGCTCAGCCGCCACAACCAGTACCCGATCACAGCGCCGCTGACGTTGAAGAGCACGTCATCAATATCTGCCACACCGCTGATCAACAAGAACTGTAGACACTCGATCGTCAAACTCAGCATTAACCCGCGGCAAAACACCCGCAACGTGTTGGCGCGCTTGGTCAAACTACCCATCCCCCACCCGAACGGGACGAACCACAAGACGTTACCGACCGACTGATACCAAAAATCGAAGTGACTGCTCCCTTGGCGCAACTTCAGCGTCTCAATCACCGGGGTCAAATTGATCACATCCAGGCTACGATGCCAATGAAAGACTAACTGCCACGGATAATAGACGTCGCGAAAAACCGTCAGCATCAACAATAGGATCACATAGCCAGCGAATAACACCACTCGAACTTCATGCCCGATCCCCAACCGCCGCCGGTGCAAAAGCGCCCATCCCCAGCGCGCCGCAACAAACAACAATAAGTACAATAGCGTCTTATCTAATGAATAAAAAATTAGGCGGATCAATGGGAAGTGATTGATACGTCCCGACCAGCGCACCGCCACCTGCTGGTATAGTGGATCAAGAAACAGCATGTTCGTCCTCCGTTACGCTTATTGTACCAAAGCCCATCTCGCTGTAGACACTTGGCGCACGAATTTAAAGCTTCTATATAGTTTGGGCCTAGGTTTGCCGCCACCGCCGCACACGGGTACAATAACTAAGACAATACCGGATCGCGATTGGCGATCTAGAGATCTAGGAGGAACGACGTGTCCACTTTATTGCACCGCGTCCGCACGACTCGCCTCGGCTTTTTAGGCCTGTTATTGGGTTTATTGTGGCTGAAGACGTTATTCGCATACTACGTCGATTTCGATCTCGGGGCTACCGGCATCATCCAACAAGGCCTCATGATCCTCAATCCACTAGGCACCAGCGCGCTACTACTGTCTGCCGCCTTATACCTCAAAAAACCGCGGCGCGCTTATGCCGTTGGGATCTTCGTGTATTTATTATTGACCCTTCTGCTATTCGCCAATGTCTTATATTACCGCGAATTTAGTGATTTTTTGACCATTGCGACCATGCTCGGCGTCTCGAAGGTTTCTCAAGGCCTCGGCGCGAGTTCATTGAACATGCTCACCCCGCACGACTTGATTTACGGCTTCGACATCATCCTGGTCGTCGTGGTCTTGCTCCTGTTTGGCGGCTACAATATCTGGCGGTTTTTACAAAACGCCCCTTTGCGCTGGCCCCATTTTGGCCTCACCCTTGACCGCCGCCTACCGCGCTACCACGTGCCGCAAGCCGTGTCGATGTTGGCCATCGCCTTGTTCGGCGTCACGATGGCAGTCAGCGAGTTAAACCGCCCCAACCTCCTGACGCGCACCTTCGATCACAACTACATCGTCAAGTATCTCGGCTTAGCGCCATTCACGCTGTACGACGGCGTTAAAACGGCCCAAAATTCGCAAGTCCGTGCCCAAGCCGATGCTAGCGACATGGATCAGGTCCTGCAATATACCCGCTCGCATTATGCGGCACCAAACGTCGAATACGCTGGCTCCGCCAAGGGCAAGAACGTGATCATCATCCACCTGGAGTCCTTCCAACAGTTCTTGATCAACTTCAAGGTCGATGGCCAAGAAGTGACCCCATTTCTCAATAGTCTGGTCAAGGACAAGAACACGTTATCCTTCGACAACTTTTTCAACCAAGTCGGCGCCGGTAAAACCTCCGATGCAGAAAACATGCTTGAAACCGGCACGTATGGCCTTGAAGCCGGTAGCCTATTTGCCAGCTTAGGCACAGACAACACCTTCGAGGCGGCACCAGCGATCTTGAACCAAAAAGCAGGCTATACGACGGCCGTGTTCCACGGTGGTGCCGGTAGCTTCTGGAACCGCAACAATACTTATAAGA
The DNA here is from genome assembly GCA_022651245.1 of Lactobacillus sp. GTDB lineage: Bacteria > Bacillota > Bacilli > Lactobacillales > Lactobacillaceae > Lacticaseibacillus. The sequence goes on along the minus strand of JALCQM010000022.1, from coordinate 43,676 downwards.
GCCTGGGCTATCAATATTTCTTCGACGGCGACTACTACGCCCAAAATTCGGATCAAACCACCGACTACGGGATCAAAGACAAGCTGATGTTCGGTGAATCGGTTAAGTACATGGAACGCTTGCAGCAGCCGTTTTATAGTAAAATCATCACCACCACCAACCACTATCCGTTCTACATCGCCGATACGGATACGGACTTCCCCGATGCCGGTACCAGCGACGCCACGATCAACGGGTATTTCCGTACGGCGCATTACCTAGACGCCGCCCTCAAGGAATTCTTCGCCTATTTGAAGTCGTCTGGGTTGTACAAGAACTCCTTGATCATGATGTATGGCGACCATTATGGCATCTCGAATGATCGTAACACCACGCTAGCACCGCTACTGGGCAAAAACGCCAAAGACTGGACCAGCTTCGATGACGCGCAGTTACAACGCGTCCCGTTGATTTTCAACATGGACGGGCTCAAAGGCGGCATCAAGCACACTTACGGCGGCGAGATCGATGTCTTACCGACGCTGATGCACCTATTAGGCGTCAACTCTAAGCCCTATGTGCAGTTTGGCACGGACTTGTTATCCGCCCAACATGACCAAACCGTCGCTTTTCGTAACCACAACTTCGTGACGCCACGCTACACGATCATCGGCAGTAAAATTTACCTCAACCAAACGGGCGAACTCATCCACCCGAACGCGAACTTGAAGGCTCAAATCACCCAAGAACAACAACAAGTCAATCAAGAATTGGCGCTATCCGACACGGTGGCGTCCAAAAACCTCTTGCGCTTCTACGTCCCTGATGGGCTCATCCCGATCGATCCGGCCAAAATCGACTATACGACCAGCCTGACCACCGTCTTGGCCACCGAATCGCAGCTGGGCAATCAATCGACTTCTTTATATAGCAAAAATGGCAACCAATCAACGGTCGATGACTTCCGCACCGATGCACCTGAACTGGCGGATGACCGTAGCGCGCTGACGAAGTTCCCCAAAAGCGTCTTGAAGCAAACCCCAAGTAGCAGTAGCAGTAGCGCCGCTCAGTGAGTTCTGCGCTAACGCTTCCTATCAAAACGCGCGCTTGCGTTTTGACAGGAGGCGTTTTTTACGGTTAAAAACGTTGCCCGTCAATTTCTAGGTAAGTTCATAGTTTGTTCAAAACTCGCGATTATACTGATTCTTATACAGTGAGAGGTGACGACATGCGGTTCATAGAAAGAGCAATCAAGGCACTCGGCTATCATCGCCGGGCTTATCTCAGCGGTATCGTTGGGATTTTCCTGTTCAGCCTACTCAGCTTCGTTCTTTTGACCGCCAAAGCCCTCAACCACCAAAACCAAACAGACTTCAAAGATCGGCTGCAACAGTTTGATGCGCAAACCCTCACGACGGCCAAGCACTTGGTGACTGCCGCCAACAACGCCTACACCGCCGTTAGCGCACGCTATCAGCTTTGGTGGTACGGGTTACTCATCATCCTGTTTGTCATCGCGGCTGGCTGCGCCTTATTTTTCAGCTGGCAGCGGCGCCAAGAAACGGCCGCCTATTTGCTCGTTGGCAAAAGCACCGCCGATGTCGTGGCCCAATACGTTCTTGAAAACCTCATCGTCTTCACCGGCGGCTTCTTGTTAGCCTGGTGTTTGGCAATGGTCAGCACCCAGTGGCTTGACCACTGGTTACACAGCTTAAATCTCCAGTTGTTCGCCAGCCAACTCGACGGTAACGTCTCCCTTAAGGCATTCAAAAAAATCACGAAGCAACTCTTCGCCCACCGCTTGACTGATTTTTCCAGTAACGATCTGATGCTTCCCGAGCATGGTCCCCGGGCCCAAGTCACGACCTTGGTCGGCGGGGCCAAGACCTATCTATACGGCGCCGCTACGCTCATCATCAGCCAAGTCGTTGTCTACACGACCATGATCACGCTGCAACGCCACCGTTTATTACATCAAGACTAACTTAGGAGGTCCGCCATGCCCCTTTTTCATAGCCACGTTGCTAAACACTTCCGCCAACAGCTCACCGACTTGTTTACCCCGGCGGGCCTGTATTACCTCTATTTTACCGATCATTCGGCACTGCAAGTCGGCTATCAAGCCTACACCCAGGCCTTCGTCGCGGCTAACAGCACCAAACAATTAGGCACGATCACTTTCCCTGATGCCACGATCGTGCCGTATCTAACAGTTCGCAGCAATCTCTTGATCAACGGCCAACACCAAGACTTTTCGTTGTTACCCGAAAACCTACGCCGTGACAGTTTATTCTTGGATCAACCGGCCAAACACCTGACAGCGGCCCAAAGCCTTTACATTCAACTCTTCCGGGGATTGCTCGCAGGACGCCAGTTTTTGCTGATGACAGATTTTCCTGACGCGATGACGCTACAAGAAACTCGCCTGTTTCTCACCCATGCCGAAGCCGCGGTCACGCATACTGACTCCAGCTTGATCATTTTAACCACCGACCAAAGCCTGATCACGGCGAATCCAGACACCAGCTGGCAACAACCACCGGTCTTGGATCCCCGCCATCCCGCAACCGCCTAAAGCCGAAAAGTCCCTTGCCACCCCAGTTTTCGGGGTGTGGCAAGGGACTTTTTGACGCCACTAGGCTAAAGCTCAGGCCAGGTCTCGACGCCTTTGCACTTGAAAAACAGAACACACGTTCGTATAATGAAGGCGAGGTGAGTCATATGTGGCAAGACCAAGAGCCCCAGCGGGTCCTTTTCATGATCGATAACAAGTCCTTCTACGCCTCTGTCGAAGCGGCCAGGCGCGGTATGGACCCCCTTGCGGCCGTGTTGGTGGTGATGTCTGAACAAGCCAATACCAACGGCGGCTTGATCCTCGCCACGTCTCCTGAAGCCAAACGCCGCTACGGGTTAAAAGCCAACGTTAGCCGTCAACGGGACTTACCTGATGACCCTGAGTTATGCGTCGTGCCGCCGCGAATGAACTTGTACATTGACTATAACCTCAAGATCAACGCCTTATTCCAACGCTTCGTTGCCCCTGAGGACCTTTGGCCTTATTCGATCGATGAGTCTTTGCTTGACCTAACGGCGTCTTGGCACCTTTTTGGCGCCGACCCGCTTGCCGTCGCTCGCCGTATTCAGGCGACTATCCATGACGAATTGGGGTTGCGCGTCACCATTGGGATCGGCAAGAACCCCTTGCAAGCCAAACTCGCCCTCGACTTGAAGGCCAAGCGTAACGCCACGCTGATCGGTCGCCTCGATTACGACACGATCCAACGCGACGTCTGGCCGATCAGCGACCTGACCAGTATTTGGAGCATCGCCGAGCGGACTGCGGCACATCTCAACCGGCTAGGGCTTTACACAATCGATGACATTGCCCACACCAACCCCTACCTGCTAAAAGCAGAATTTGGGCTCGCTGGCGAGCAGCTTTTTGCTTTAGCTTGGGGCGTTGATCGCAGCCACCTTGCCGACCGCAACCGGATCCAGTCGCCTAGCATCAGTAACTCCCAAGTATTGCCACGCGACTACCGCGATCAAGCTGAGATCGAACTCGTCATTAAAGAAATCGGCGCCCAAGTGGCCTCACGCTTACGCCACCACCACTACCAGACGCAACGTGTAAGTTTGGGGGTAGGCTTCGCTTATGCGGATAGTACGGATGGCCACAGCGGCTTCCATCAAGCCCTCACCATTCCTGCAACGAATAATGACCACGACCTCCAAACTGCCTTGATCCGCCTTTTCCGGGCGCAATGGCACGGGGAGACCATTCGTAACCTCGCCGTCGGCACGGGCCGATTATGTCCAGATAGCGGCCAACAACTCGATTTATTGACCCCGCTTGCCAGCCAGGTCCACCGCCACGATCTCGATTTTGTTTTGGACTTGATTCGTAGTCGCTTCGGCTTTCGCTCACTGTTATACGCCAGCTCTAAGCTGACCGGCGGCACCGCGATACAGCGGGCCAGCCTGGTCGGCGGCCACAATGGAGGAAATAGTTATGCCTGACGAACTGAACCTGATCTTATCCCGTATTGCGCCGCTGTTTACCCGTCAGCGCAACACCCGCTACTGGTTGCTCGTAGCAAATGACCATTACCAAAAAACGTACAACCTTTTTTTCAATTGGCAACCCCGCGGCCACCGGCTCCATTCGGTGCCCTTACACACGCTGACCACCTATGACCTGGCTGCTTTGGAGGCGCTATTGCACGCGCTCAGCCAGCGACTCCACTTCACCATCACCTATACTGGCTTCGCCAACCAGCGCTGGCCCAGCACCGGCCACCGCATCGAGGCCAAACCACGGCGAGCCGAGCAATAACCCGTTTCCGCACAAAATCCCCCTGCAAGCCCATTTTCAAGTGAGAATGGGCTTGCAGGGGGATTTCAACATTAATTGCGCTTATTCGGCGACGGCGCACGAGGCCCCACCGACTTGATAGCCGTGTTGTGCGATCGCCAAGGCTTGCACTTGCCAGTTCGGATGTTGCATCCGCGCTTGATTGACGAACCGTTGCAGGCGGTGGCCATCCCCGGAAATGGCTAACATGGTGGACCCGGCACCAGAAATCACCACCGGAATGTCCAAACTCGCGCCTAACGCACGCACTTGGTCAAAATCCGGAATCAGTTTTGCGCGGTACGGCTCTTGCATTTTATCTTGCAACGCCGCTTGTAATAAGTCGTGGTCACCGCGCTCCAAAGCGGTACAAGCCAGCGTACAGTGGCCCATTTGATAAGATGCTTCCGCGTAGCTCATCTGTGTCGGCAAGACGGCACGGGCCTCTGCGGTACTCAGCGGGGTATCCGGGATCACAACGGCAAAATGCCAGCTAGGATGGACTTGATAATGGGCGACGACTGGTTTTTCAGCTGCCATAATGGTCGCCGCCAGCTGCCCGAAAATGGCCGGGGCCACGTTATCCGGATGGCCTTCCATCGCCGTGGCCAATTGCAACACGCCCAGCCGGTCGAGCGGTTCACCAAACCACTGGTTGGCCCCGACTAAGCCCGCAACAATGCAGGCTGCGGAACTGCCAAGCCCACGGGCAGCGGGGATCTCACTGACGACGTCGAGATGCACGCCAGGAACCGGTTGCGATAACGCCTGGCAGCCACGCACGAAGGCGCGATAGATCAGATTATCTGCATTTTGAAATCGGGGTTCCCCGCCGGTGACGGTGACCCCGGCCGGTTGCGGACTGAATGTGACCGTCAACGACAACGATAAGGCTAAGCCCATCACGTCATAGCCGACGCCAAGATTGGCACTGGTTGCAGGAACTGTCACCTTGAACATCACAAGACCTCCTTGGCAAGTTGGCGTACAAAATCGGGCATCTGCTCTGGCGCCAACAGCTGGTGATGGCGAACCGGTAAGTCAGCCAACTGCGCCAGTGGGGCTGGAATCGGGAGTTGATAAGCTGCCGATAACACTTGCATCGCCTCAAACCCATCACTGTAATGTTCCCCTAAGGCCGCTTCAGCCACTACTTGAGGGAACTTAAACGGACTGGCGGTCGACAATAACACCGTTGGCCCAGCAATCGCTAAACGCTGTTGGACGACGTAGCCGACCGCTGTGTGGGGATCCATCAGGTAGTCTTGCGCATCTGCCACCGAGCGGATTGCGGCTTCTACCTCATGATCGACCGCCTTGTCCCCAATGAAGTCCTCTTGAATCGCCGCTAATAAGTCCGCCGGTACCTGGTAGCGGCCGGTTTCTGCCAACGACTGCATCAATTGCGCGACTAAAGCGCTATCGCCGTTGCTCTTATAATAGAGAAGACGCTCCAAGTTGCTGGAAATCTGAATATCCATGCTTGGTGAGCTCGTCTTCAAGAATTGCCGGTTGCGGTCATAAACGCCAGTCGCCAAAAAGTCGGCGACTTCACTGTTAGCATTGGTGGCAACGATGAACTTATTGACCGGCAAGCCCAGCTGCTTGGCGTAATAGCCGGCTAACACATCGCCAAAATTCCCAGTCGGAACGGTGAAGTTCACGGCTTCACCGACCTGGATAGTCCCAGCTTGCACCAGTTGCCGGTAGGCGGCAAAATAATAAACCACTTGGGGAGCTAGCCGGCCAATGTTGATCGAATTAGCGACCGACAATTGCGCCGGCGCCAACTTAGCGGCAAGCGCACGATCGTTAAGCATCGCCTTGACCGCAGTTTGGGCGTCGTCGAAGTTACCACTGATCGCCGCCACTGCGGTGTTGTCGCCACCGGTCGTGGTCATTTGCCGCTCTTGGATCGGGCTAACACCACCATCGGGATAAAAGGCGGCGATGCCTGTTTGCGGCACGTCCTTGAAGCCTTCTAAGGCGGCCTTACCCGTATCCCCACTCGTTGCCGCTAGGATCAACACGCGGTCTTTTGCGGCTAGAGACGCTTGTAATAAGCGAGGTAATAGTTGTAGGCCAATGTCTTTGAAGGCGCTTGTCGGGCCGTGGAATAGCTCCAGGTAATGGATTCTACCGACTGTTTTCACAGGGGTGATCTCAGCTGAGGCAAAGTTATCGCCGTAAGCTGCCGTCACGGCTTGGCGCACGGTTGCTTCACCAAAGTCGGGCAGCAACGCTAACAGCACCTGGACGGCTTGCTCTTGATAAGGAACCGCCAGCATCTGCCGTAGATCGAGCTGCGGGAACGTTGGTAAAACATACAGTCCACCGTCTGGCGCAAAACCGGTCTTAAGGGCTTGCTGGCTGGTCAATGAAAGCTTGGAATCGCGGGTACTGGTGTACATGTAAGATCGCCTCAATTTCTGTTTGCATTTGGATAACTGCTATGATAATCTGTTCAGTATTCAAATACAAGTGTTTATTATATAAAAACACAGAAATGAGGCTCTTATGCAGATCGCGATTTTAGGTTTAGGGACTATCGGTAGCGGTGTCTATAAGATCATTGCTGGGCAAACGAACCAAACAAAAAAACTTCAAGTCACGCACGTTTTGGCTAAAGAAGACCGCCCGGCAATGTTACCGATCGAAACCACAGATTATGACGCGATCTTAGCCGATCCCGCCTTAGACGCCGTGGTGGAAACCATGGGCGGCATCGAACCAGCCCATTCATACATTCTCAAAGCCTTAGCCGCGCACAAGCACGTCGTAACGGCCAACAAGGCAGTCGTTGCCTTGTATTTACGTGATTTTACCGAAGCGGCAGCGGCTAACGGCGTGCATTTCTACTATGAAGCCACGACTGGCGGTGGTATCCCTTGGTTGAAGAACCTCGAAAATGCGGCCCGCATCGACGACATCCAATCACTGTCTGGTATTTTTAACGGCACTAGCAACTACATTCTCGACCAAATGGCCAAAACAGGCGAAGAATTCAAAACCGCCTTAGCCTCTGCCCAAGAATTAGGCTACGCCGAAAAAGACCCCACGGCAGACATCGATGGGCTCGACGTCGCTAACAAAGTGCGGATCTCTGGCGCGATCGCCTTCAACACCGCCCCTAACTTTGCGTTACCTACCGTTGGCATTCGCAATGTTTCTGCACAAGACATCGCTTGGGCCAAAGCTCACGATTTAGCCATTCGCCTGATCGGTGAAGCCGTCCGCCAACACGATCGCTTCGCGGCCGTCATCGCCCCGACCTTGGTGCCACAAGCGAGTCTTGCAGCCCAGTGCCCCGATAATTTTAACTTGATCCGCTTAGATGGCCCGACGATCGGCGAGCTGCAATTCTTCGGCCAAGGCGCCGGCCAGCTCCCGACCGCCCATGCCATCATCCAGGACCTACTCGACATCGCATTGACCGTGCCACACCTGGAGCGCCACTTCAATCGCACCTTGAAAAACGACGCCGCAATGCTTCGAGGCGACTTTATCTGGCGCGATGGCGATACCGTCGAGTACCTAGCTGACCGCACCGTAGGCGAACTCGTGATCCGCCAAAATGAGCACCCGCACGCCAGCATTTTACGGATCGGAAAGGAAGTCAATCATGAAAGTCTGCAAGTTCGGCGGGTCCTCGATGGCCAACGCCAATCAATTCAATAAAGTCAAAGCCATCCTCACTGCTGATCCTAAGCGCCAAGCAGTCGTCGTCTCTGCGGCCGGTAAGGATCCCGAGCACCCGGTCAAACTGACAGACCTGCTTTTGCGGATCGCCGCCAGTGATGATGATGCGTTATTCGCCGCGATCATCGCCCGCCTCGCACCATTAAAGTCAGCCTTGCGCCTCGACTATGATTTAGAAGCCGCCGTCGCAACGATCAAGGCCGAATGGGACGCCCATCATGATCACGACTACTTGGTATCTCGCGGGGAGTTTTTGACCGCCAACCTACTCGCTGAATATCTCGACTGGCCGTTTTTAGACGCGCGGGATTACTTGAAGTTCAATGGCGATGCATTCGATGCCAGTGCCAGCGCCGCCGCTTTGAGAAACGCGACGACACACTTCATCATGCCAGGATTTTATGGTGGTGATCTCAACGGCAATATCCACCTGATGCCGCGCGGGGGTTCTGACATTTCTGGTGCCTGGCTCGCCAACTTACTCAATGCGGAACTTTACGAAAACTGGACCGACGTGTCCGGGATCTTGATGGCCGACCCCCGGATCGTCCATGCCCCACAAGCGATCACCAAACTCACCTATGCCGAGTTACGCGAGTTGACCTTCATGGGTGCGGCGGTGTTTCAAGCCGATGCGGTCCAGCCGGTCCGGGCCAAAGGCATTCCCACGCGCATCCTGAACACCAACGCCCCACAAGATCCCGGGACCCTAGTGGAGCGTGCCACTAACCTCGACGGCCCCTTAACTGGGATCGCCGGCCGGCGGCACTATACCGTCATTACGCTCAAGCGTTACCAGCTCGCCGCGCACCTGGAAGTGATCCAGCAAGCACTGGCCGTCATGAAGACCTACCACCTCAAAGTCGCCTACATGCCGACTTCGATCGACACCTTGAACCTGATCTGCCATGGCACCTTAGCCGTCGCCGAACGGCACGACCTCGCAGCGGATCTCGTGGCCGCTTGTGCCCCTGATGATCTGGAGATTCAAACCAACATCGCGTTGATCTCAACGATTTCACCACGTCTTGCCAAGCGACCAGCCATCGCCGGCCGGTTGCTCGCGTACCTCGATGACAACAACATTCCGGTGCGCCTCGTCAGCCAAAACAGTGGCGATACCAACTTATTGATCGGCGTTGCCTCAACCGACTACGCGCGGGCACTTAACGCGATCTATCAGAACTTCCTGCACACACGTAACGCGCCGGAGCCGTATTTCGGGACCTAAACAATTGACAGGTTCAAAACGCGGGCTTTATGATTGCGGCAGATGGCGGGTAAGCCACCAATCGGCTTACCCTTTTTGAATGCATAAGGAGGAAAAAATGCCATGGAACTCAACTTAACTGATCAAATCGCCTTAGTTCTTGCCGGCAGTCGCGGTTTGGGCTTTGCAACCGCCCAAACCCTACTCAACGAAGGGGCCAAAGTCGTGATCTGTAGCCACAACCAAGCTAACCTTGATGCCGCCAGTGCGCAGCTCAATTCTCCCAACTTGCACGCCGTTTTGTGCGACGTCAATGATCCAGACGCGATTAAGGCGCTAGTGGCCGAGACCATCGCCCACTTCGGCCCACTGAATATTCTGGTCAATAACGCCGGCGGGCCTCGCTCGGCTGTGTTTGAAGACCTGGATGACGACGCGTGGAGTCACGCCTTCAATCAAAATCTGCTCAGCAATATTCGCACGATCCGGGCCGCTTTGCCTAGTCTCAAAGAAACACACGGCGCGATCATCAATATTGCCAGCTCCTCGGTCAAGGAACCGATCCCCGGTTTGATCCTGTCGAACGTCATGCGTGCTGGTGTCGCCAACCTCGCCAAGACCCTGTCTAAGGAATTCGGCCCCTATGGCATCACGGTCAACACCGTTGCCCCAGGGCGGATCGCCACTCAGCGGATCATGGCGCTTGATCAAGCACGCGCCAAGGCGACTGGCGAGTCCGTAGCCGCCATACAAGCCGCCAGTCAAAAAACGATCCCGCTAGGCCGCTTCGGCACCCCTCAAGAATTTGCGAACGCGGTCGTCTTCTTAGCCTCTCCCGCCGGCCGCTATATCAACGGCCAAACCCTGATCGTTGACGGTGGCAGCAGCCACGCCTTGTAAACTAAAATAGGGACTACGCCTACATTTGCGGCGTAGCTCCTATTTTTTTCTAACAAAAAAAGCCGCTTATTAGCGACTACCACTCACTCGACTGAGATCAAGCTCACATCTGTGACCCCACGCGACTCCTTGAGCTTGGCCAGCAAGCCATCGAGGCTCCCTTGCAAATGAGAGATATCAAACGAAATCACGACGCTCGCCCAATCATGAATGGGAATGTTTTGGTTGATCGTAATAATACTCGCATCGGCCGCTGACATGGCATTCAAAACTTCTGACAAGATCCCGCGATCGTGATGTAGCATTAACGAAATCACCGCTTTGCGCTGGTTGAGACCAGCATCTGGCAGGAACACATAGTCCTTGTACTTATAATAGGTTCCCCGGCTGATCCCGACTTGCTTGACCGCTTCTGACACCTGCCGGACTTGGCCGTTTTCGATCAACGTTCGCGCTTCGATTACCTTGGCAACCACATCCGGCAAGATCGAGCGATCCACGATGTAATATTTATCCACGGGGCATCCTCCTAGTTCTCAATACAACTATTGTACCATGATAGCCGCGTGACGACAAAAAAAGAAAGCGATCTCCGGCCTATTCGGACGCGGTTTATCGCCGTTCTCATCAACTTTGAAATGTGTTTCACTTGACGACCGGTGATATACTAGTTTTCATATGTGTTCATAAGTCGGAGATGAGAAAAATGAGACGAACATTAGGTTACGTTTTACTATCCACACTACTGTTTAGCTCCATGGAAATCGCACTGAAATTGGCCGGCGCCAGCTTTGGTACCTTGCAGCTGAACTTTTTACGCTTCTTGATTGGTGGGGTGGTACTTGCACCGTTTGCATTACATGCCGTTCACGCCAACAAGTTACGACTCTTGCCGCACTTACCTTTGTTTTTAGCCACTGGGCTCGTGTGCGTCTTGATCAGCATGACGTTATATCAACTCGCCGTGATCGCCGCCCCTGCCGCCACCGTCGCGGTGATTTTTTCGATCAACCCGGTGTTTGCTTTGCTGTTTTCGTTTCTGATCCTGCATGAACACCTCAGCCGGACCAGCATCATCTCAGTCGTCATTTCCGTCATCGGGCTACTCGTGATCATCAACCCCGCCCACTTGAGCAATCCTGGCGGCCTTTTGCTGGCACTGTCTTCGGCCGTCACCTTCGGCCTCTACAGTATCTTATCCCGGCGCGGCTCACAAAAATACGGCTATAACGGGATCACGATGACCGCCTTCACGTTCATCGCAGGGGCGCTCGAGCTACTGGTGCTGATCGGGCTCTCATACTTACCTTTCACCGCCCGGTTGTTCGCTGGTTCACCGCAGTTGGCCGCAAGCTTTGTTCGTGTCCCAATCATCGCGGGGATTTCCTGGACACATTTACCGTTACTCGCGTACATCGGGATCGGCGTGACCGGCTTAGGCTTTGCCTTTTACTTTCTGGCCATGGAACGCTCTGATGTTTCGACCGCATCGTTAGTCTTCTTCATCAAACCCGGCCTAGCCCCGATCATGGCCGCCATTATTTTAAGCGAACAGATCACGACGACCACGATCATCGGGGTCGTGATCATCTTGATCGGCTCGGTCATTTCCTTCATCAACCAAGAATTCATGGAACGCGTGGGCGCCATGTTGCCATTCCACAGTCACCACAACCATATGTTGCCGCACTAATGCGGCTGATCCCCTGCGCATGCGTGGGGGACTTTTTTAATTTATTGACTAGCAAGCGCTTTACCAATCCTGCATAATTATAGTCAACCCTATCAGCCATTGGAGGCGTATTGTCTATGAAAAAAACTATCTGGGTACTTGCGGGTGCCATCATCATTGCATTAGGCGGCGGTGGCTACTATTTTGGTGCCTATAAACCCCACCAAGATGCGATCACCAGTTTTCAAAAAGCCTATTCACCACTTAAAAAAGATAATGCCGCGTTAAATAAAAAGATCACGCAAGCTGAGAAGCTCACCAATAGTCAAGCTAAACCTTTGACGAGTGCGGTAAAAACGACGCTTACCACGGCAATTACTGATGCAAAGGCTAGCCGGCGTGACGTCCCAAAGTTACCTAAGAAAACGGACGCAATCAAAAGGCAAACCGCCAAGGCACCAAAACACTTTAATTACGATCAAAACATCACCACATTAAATGCCGCGATCACCAGCTATCGAGCCAGCATCCAACAACGCAAACTAGTCACCCACCCCACACAAAGTTTCGTGGTTTCGCGCTTAGTGAAAGTGCCTACCATCACCGGTAATCAAGCGGCCACTGATGCTAACGATCCCAACGCGTCATTGAACAAGGCCGGTAGTTATACTGCGGCGATCTTCTTTGCTAGCTCAATGGTCACCGAAGACGTTCCCGGTACGGATATCCTTGATAAAGGTACCGATGCTGGTGGCTGTATCGAAGTTTATAAGACAAGCGCAGACGCTAACGCACGCGACCGCTACCTCAAATCATTCGATGGTGCAGGCGCACTCAACTCAGGCTCTCATGACGTTATCGGTACAGTTATCATCAGAACCTCTGCCAACTTGACCGCTAGTCAACAACAAACCCTTACGACAAATATCAGGACTGCATTGACGAAATTGTGATCAATGGACATGAAACAAAGTTATGACAGCTATCTTTTGCCGTTCATTGATAAAAAGTCCACACCAGTCATGGTGTGAGCGCAGGGAATTTTCAGTATCAACGACGTAATATCATTGGAGGAATTTAATTATGAAAAAATTTTTACTAGGGCTGGGAACCCTAATCACTATCTTTACGCTTTCAGCCTGTGGCCAAAAAATCTCCAGTAACTACGCAGGCGTTGACATTGGCGATTCTGCAGCTAAAAAAATGACGGCCGTTCTACCGGACGGTAAAGCTGCCGCTAAAGCCGTAGATACCTATGAAGATGATGACAGCTCAAAAAATCATGAGGCCGCCGTGAAAGCAATTGATAAGTTTGTTGATACCTGCAAGGACAACTCTTCAGTAAGTGATGCTGCTAGTTGGAAAATTATGGGAAACGTCATCACTTTTACAGAAAAGAGCAACAGTGCAAAGAATTTAAGAACAGCAATCTCTATTGCATCCACAGAATTTATATCAGATGTCCTCCCGAAGCGTTTTGGTGATTCACATGAAGGCGACAAGGTTTCCAAGCAGTACGATAAGATTCGCGTTCAATTTGATAAGGACCTCGGCATTAAGAAATAAAATAAGCTCCTGCCCCTATCTTGATAGATATGGTCAGAGACGCTAGCACCATAGCCATCCCAGATTAGGACGGCGTCGCCTACAGCATTCATAAAATGGATACCGAATAGGTACCTAAAATTACAATTCGATAACAATCAGCGGCAACTCCAAAAGCCAAGAACATTGATATGCCATTATCGCCAAGTGCTTATAGCACTCAATAATAACGTCTTCTGGAGGTGGGGAGCGTCGATATAAATCCTCTTTTGAGGAACTACTCGATGTCGCTCGCCATCTGTCGAAGAAAAACTTTTAGGTGGGAAGTCTATGGAGCAAGAAATCGAACCTGTCACAGTAGATGAATATCAAGAATATCACCAAAAAGCAGACGATCTTATGCGGTTGGTCTGCTTGTCAGAAACTATTAACCCTGAGTGGGTGAGCGTGCGCAACATCGTTCAGTACTTTCAATCGAGCTATCCGATCGCTTATATCGCATATAGTCGCGGTATGGCTCCTAACCTACACAAGTCAATTGTCACATTCGACGATGTCCGGATTATCGATCCCGCCTTTACCGAAGGTACGGATGGGTTTACGACGCTGCTACCTGACGATCTCAACGTCACATTCATTAATGTGGATAAGCCCATAACTCGAATTACCTATTCAATTTTGCACGAACTGATGCACGTTGCCTTTCATTTCAGCGATCCGACTATTGCGGAACTTTTTCGCGGCCGAGATCCGTTTGCGCCATACACACCTGAACAACGCCACTACGAACGCGAGGCGGGGTATCTCGCGGGCATGATGCTGATGACTGACAATCAACTATCAACTGCCATTAGTTCGGGTAAAACATTCGATCGGATCTGCCACGATTACGGGATCAGCAGATCCGCGCTACATAATCGCATCTTTGGATGGCTCAGCTATACGATGCAATACAACCAGGCACTATCAGCCGTGCTAAATTATGGACGTGGCGACGCAAGACAAATTCAATGGGTCGTCAATACCTGGAATAGTCAAGCCACTGCACAATAAGGAGGATTATTATGAATTTTTGTCCACAATGCGGCGCCAAGCTCGAACCAAGCACTGTTTTCTGTCCACAATGCGGCTTCAAGGTTGGCGACGCTCAAGCCCAAACTCAATCATCTACTCCCACGCCCGAACCATCTGAAATGACCATCGCCGAATGGTCAACCTGGCTCATGGGCCTTGAAGGCAAGTCAAAAAAGTTGGCAAAGGGAATCGACGTCAGCCTGCCACAATTCAACTACAAGTTAACCAACCAACGTATACTTGCTGAAAAACGCGGCGTGCTTAGCACAGATCGTCAAGAGATCGAACTGTACAACGTCAAAGATGTGGCAGCTAAGCAAACATTGACTGAAAAAGTTATGGGCGTTGGTGAAGTTACAGTTTTTTCAGCTGACACCTCAACGCCGGATCTGGTCATGAAACGTATCAAGGATCCCATTGACATTAAAGAAAAGATTCGAACTGCAGCTCGTGAAGCCAAGTCTCAGATGAACGTACACTATCGCCAAGACATCTAGTCAATTCACAGAATCACAAAAACTTTCGCGACTTCTTTATATACCCCTTATAACCATTCACATAACCCCTATATACTCTATATATTACTTTTATATGGAAGCGACGCGCTAGACACAGCAAAAAAGTAACTTCAGACACTTTCTGACAATTTTCTGACAAAAAAGCCCCACGACCTTCATCAGGCCGCAGGGCTACAGGGTTTTGGGGTATTCATAATGGAGGTGAGGAGAATCGAACTCCTGTCCATCAGCCCCACTACACATGGCTCTACACGCTTAGCCATCCTATTTAAAATTCGCCTACCAGCCGCGCCGGATCACAAGGCTAACGCCGATAGACTAACCTGTTAGTCTCTTGGCGATCCTTCAGGTGGCGAGATCGTCCGTAGCTCAATTAGTTTGAGACCGCTAAGCACCCCTTGAGCGAAGGTACGGCGATCACGCTAAGCTGTTATTAGGCAGCTAAAGCGTAAGAATTGTTGTTTTTTGCAGTTAATAAACTGTATGCGTTGATGACGGAGCCGACCCTCCGACGTGCACCACGTGCGCAAGCACCAATGTCGAGACCATTACACCCCCGTGTGCAATCGCCATCATAGCATGCCCGTTATGGTTTGTCAAAGGCTGGCGTCCGTGCTAGTCTGGATATAGTTTAAGCCCTTTTTATGTTATCAGGATTAGACTATCCTTAACCTACCAGAACGCGAGGCGTAATAATGAAGATTTTAATGATTGAAGATAACGAGAGTGTTGCCCAGATGATGGATATGTTCTTTAAAAAGGAACAGTGGGACGTCAAGAATGCTTATGATGGCGAAACCGGTTTGGCCGCCTTCAAACAGTCTCCCGACGAGTTTGACATCATCACGTTAGATTTGAACTTACCTAAGATGGACGGCATGCAAGTTGCCCAAGAGATTCGTAAAGTGTCGGAAACCGTCCCACTGATCATGCTAACGGCGCGGGACACCGAAAGTGATCAGGTCCTCGGGCTAGAGTTAGGGGCGGATGATTACGTCACCAAACCCTTCTCCCCGATTACGCTAGTGGCCCGGATCAAGGCCTTACACCGGCGTGCAGAAACTGCACCGGTAGCGACGGGCGAAACCGAACCCGCCGATAATGATTTCGATGTCGCCACGACGCACTTCAAGCTGTCGACCAAAACTCGAGAGGCCTATTTAGATGGTGAACCGATTCAAGGGTTGACGCCCAAGGAATTTGATTTGTTGCACACGCTAGCGCAAAATCCGAAACAGGTTTTCTCCCGCGAGCAACTGCTACAGTTAGTGTGGGATTATGAATATTATGGTGACGAGCGCACCGTCGATGCCCACATCAAAAAACTGCGGCAAAAAATCGAAAAAGTTGGCCCCCAGATTATTCAAACGGTATGGGGCGTCGGCTACAAATTCGATGACACTGGTCTCAACAAATGAAGATGATATATCAACAGATGATGGCCTTTTTTGGCGTCATCGCGGTCACCTTGGTTATCGTTTCGATCCTTTTCATCCGCAGTACCACCAATACGGTGTGGCAAAACAGCTTCAACCAGCTTGAACAATATACCGATGTGTTGAAGGATCGCGCTGTGGATAGCGATACTTACTTGATCAACGCGCAATTCATCCAAAATGCCGAAGAAATTTTAGCCAAGCAAAACGTCCACTTTATGATCTACGACGCGACCAACACGGCCCGCTACCCGAACATGCCAGGAAGCGCCCCGCAAGCCATCGCCAGCAAATACTGGAAGGAGCTGAAAAAAGGCAACACGGTCGCTTTACCAGAGTTAACGACCAACCCCCAAAATGGCAAACAACAACGGATGACGATTTACTACAAGCCGGTTTTCTTAAGTCAAAAACTGTTATTCGTCATTGCGGCATTTGCACCGGTGGAAAATATCCAAAGTTCGATCCAACAGACTGAGAAAAACCTAGTCGTCGCCTTCTTGCTGTCCCTGTTGGCTGCAATCGTCGTCTCTTATTTCCTTGCCCGCTTCCAAGTCAACCGGATCAACCGTCTGCGCCAAGCGACCCATCAAGTTGCCGAAGGTGATTACGACGTTCAGGTGCAGTTTGAGAAGAAGGGGCATGACGAAGTGGCGGCCTTAGCCGATGATTTTCAAGACATGGTCGGGTCGCTGCGTGAAAGCCAAGCCGAGATCCACCGCCAAGAAGAGCGGCGGCGACAATTCATGGCTGATGCTGCGCACGAAATGCGGACGCCATTGACCACAATCAATGGGCTACTCGAAGGGCTAGCCTACGACGCGATTCCTGAAGAGTCCAAAGGCGACTCGATCGCGCTAATGCAAAAAGAAACCAAGCGCCTGATCCGCTTGGTCAACGAAAACCTCGACTACGAGAAGATCCGTACCAATCAGATCCTGTTGAACAAGCAGACGTTCAACGCCACTGAGGCCTTACACGACATCGTGTCCCAACTCCAGCAAAAAGCCGAGGCTTCAGGCAACACCTTAGTGCTGGAGGCCGCTGATGAGGTCCCAGTCTTTGCCGATCATGACCGCTTCGTGCAAGTGTTGTTCAACATCACCCAAAACGCGATCCAATTCACGCAAAATGGGACGATCACGATTCGCGCCAAGGCCGGCTATCACCAAACCGAGCTGACCGTTCAAGACACTGGGATCGGGATGAGCCCCGACCAAGTCAAAAACATCTGGGAACGGTATTACAAAGCCGACCCTTCACGGAAAAACACCAAGTATGGCGAATCTGGCTTAGGTTTGGCAATCGTCCATCAGCTGGTCACGCGCCACGGTGGGACGATCAAGGTCGATTCTGAGCTCAATCAAGGGACCACGTTCAACATCACCTTCCCTGACAAAGAAACCGCGCCCCAACAAGCGCCCATCACGCATACGACATAACAATTGAACCACAAACGCCCGTACACCACGATTCGTTCCTTGAATCACCATGTACGGGCGTTTTATTTTGGCGTATTGGTTGGTTCTGGAGGACGCCCTAGGTGGTCAAGAACCCTTGCGCATGCAACGTCGTCAGTAACTCACGCCGTTTCGCCGGACTGGTGGTCGCACTGCGCGTCAAAAGGTGAGAAAAGGTTTCTTCCCGACGATTCGTGCCGCGGGTCGCATAATAGTCTCGCACCACCCCATCATAAGCTTGCATATCGGCTTGAAACGTCTGCGGCAGTGTATACCCATTTTCAAAATATAGGCACCGCTGCGGCATGCGTGGCTTGGCTTGCGTCTCTTGGTCAGGATAGCCGACGATCAAACCAATGATTGGAAAAGTCAAGGTCGGCAGGTGCAATAGCGCGATCAGCCGTTTTGCATCGTTTAGAACACTGCCGAGTAACACGGTCCCCAGTCCGATGTTTTCTGCAGCATTGACCGTATTTTGTGCGGCCAAAAGCGCGTCCGATGCGCCTTGCAAGAACTTGTCTGCCGAGCCGAGTTCGGCCATATCAGGCGCGGTGGCCAACATCGCAGCCCGGTGCTGATCGATCACGAAAAGCAGTAAATGTCCATTACCTGCCACATAAGTTTGCCCGCTGATCTGTGCGATTTGTTCACGCAGATGCTGATCAGTAATACTGATCACGCTAAACGATTGCAAATAATGCGATGTGGCGGTGTGCTGGGCGACGGTGATCAAACGTGCCATCACCATGTCCGGTACCTGACGGTCAGTAAAGTGCCGAATGGTTTTATGTTGTCGTTGTCGTGTTAAACGCTCATCAAACATGACGTCATCTCTTTTACCTTAGATTACCCTTAGTGTACCTGCAACGCACCGGAAAACCAATCAGGCCCCGGCTTTATTTCCCAGGCAATCTCGCCATTGGCGCCACCCCAGATAGCCGCAAAGCCCACCAAGCACGATCAGCGTCGGTAAGCTACGCTCGACCCCAAAGGTGCCACCGGTCAACCACTGACTGACCGCTAGCGGCGTGGAATGCCACAGCACACTAACGTCGGCGGTCCCGGAAACTGCAGTGCCAAACACCACCCCTTCGGCGATATTCCAAGCCGCATGGACGGCCCCACTAAGCCACAGACTGCCGGAGCGATAACGCAAGAACGACATAAATAACCCGAAAAGAAAAATCCCTAGCCCAGCGCGCCAATCGAATCCTGGGTTGGCTGTATGTAAGAACATGAACAATAGTGAGTTCGCGACAAAAGCGGTGACGACTTTATTTTGCTGTAGCCAGTAGCCCATAACATAACCCCGGCACAGTAGTTCTTCAAACATCGACTGCACCACGAAGCCACCGATCAATAAGACGAGTTCAGGTAACCGCGCAAGGCGGAAAACACTGATCACGTGGTACCCCCCTGCCATCCAAATCAGTAGCCAAATCACGGTAAAGCTTCCCAAGCCGATCAGTGCGCCCCAGCAATAGTCTGCTCCCGCACGTTGGCGCTTAAACGGCACCAAGTAAGCCCGGTTGCGGAAACGGTAATACCATACCATCACGATGATCCCGATTGCTTCACTATATAACCACAACGGGGCGAACCGCCGCGTATCGATTTGGGCCTCACTGACCCCCACCGCGCTGGCAATGATCTCCCCAATTTCAGAAACCAGCGTCCAGCCGAACGCAATCATGAAGACTAAGAGGTGCTCGCCACCCCAATGTCCGATCTGTTTGAGCCATTTCATTTCTATCACCCTTTTAGCCACTTAGCTGATAGCGCCACGAGGTTACTTTAATGTTCACCCCCGCTGCGCACAAAAAAAGCGCATCGCAAACTCGATACGCGTTTTTAAGCAACTTGCCGTACGCATTATGCGCGCTTTTGGTATTCACCATTGGCCGTGTTGATCTGCACAACTTCGCCTTCAGAAATAAATTCTGGCACGTTGATCACCAAGCCGGTTTCCAAGGTCGCAGGCTTGCCACCAGAGGTCACAGACCCCCCCTTAATGTTAGGTTGGGTCTCGGTCACCTTCAAGTTCACCGTCGATGGCAAGGTAATCCCGATTACTTCACTACCGTAGAATTCGATTTGCACCAGTGCATTTTCCAGCAAGTACAGGCGTTCGTGTTCGATAGATTCGTCTGGCAATTCGTACTGTTCGTAAGTATCGGTATCCATGAAGAAGCTGGTGCCGTCTTGTTCATACAAGTACTGGGCGTTTTTCTTCTCCAAAATTGCCGGCGTGATCTTTTCACTCGGGCGCATCGTGGTTTGCACCGTGGACCCGGCACGCACGTCATATAACTTCAGTTGCATCAAGGTATTGCCCTTACCCGGCTTATGATGATTACTTTCGATCACCTTGATCAACTTGCCATCTTTTTCAAACGTCATTCCTGCACGTAAATCGATTGCTTCCATGTCTTTTCTCCTTATGCGCTATGCGCGATTCATTCCGCCAACCAACGCCGAATACGGCGGCGGCAGCGGCATGATTAATGCGTGGCCCAAGCCGTTAAAAAAAATAAACATCGCGGCTCCTCCCGCTTTCTCTTCGTGGTTCATTATACGGGAAGCGGAGGCGGGATTCCAGTCAACCTAAAAGACAAAGCGCCCCTGTCCTACGATTCAGCCATGAATCATGGGATAGAGGCGCTTAGTTAAGAGAATTCTTCTGTGATCGTGAGCGGTGGCTGGGCCGTCAGCCAGTCGCGCACTGCTTCGGCTAACTGTTGCGTCATCGCACTCGCCGCAGCCATTTGTGCCGGCGTGATCTTGTTGACGTGCATGCCGCCAGTAATGATCGCATTGCCCGGCAGTACAGGTTGCAGCACCGCCGCCACCCGCTCGGTCAGCACGCCTTCTTGATGCACATGCCCCGGCCGGCTAGGCAACGCGTGCGTAGTGATGCCATCTTGACCCACCATCGTCACCACCCCATAATGCGGGACATCCCCGCCGAGTAGCTGGATCAAAAGGTCTTGGCTTTGCCGCGTGACCACGAGCTGAAGCGAATAGCCTGCCTGCGTCGCGGTAAACACCCGCGGCGTCATCGGCGGGCCTCTTGCTTGGCTTGTGCTAAGCCTTGCCACCGTGCCGATAACTCATTGTCAATGTGCAAGTGATCCAGTAGTTTCATCGTGTTGTGGTCGATCAGGTCCGCGATCGTTTGCGGTTGATTGTAAAAGGCCGGGATCGGGGGAATGATCTCCACGCCCATTTTCGCCAGCTTCAACATATTCTCCAGATGGATCTGGTTGAACGGCGATTCCCGCGGCACGAGCAATAGCGGCCGACGCTCTTTCAGCGTGACATCGGCGGCTCGACCGATCAGCGAGTCGCCCATTCCTGTCGCAATAGCCGCAACCGTCTTCATACTGGCCGGAACGATTACCATGCCATCGTGACGAAAAGAACCTGAGGCGATTGTCGCCCCCATGTTTCGTGAGTCGTACACCACGTCTGCCAATGCATTGATCTGGCTTTCACTGTATCCGCTGGCTTCAATGGCCAGGTTTTCCTTGGCCCAAGGACTCATCACGAGGTGCACTTCAACTTCTGGCGCCGCGTGTAACGCTTCTAACAACCGGATACCGTAAATGGTGCCACTGGCGCCGGTAATGGCAACAACAATACGCTTCAAAGCAAAATCTCCTTTCGTCATCATCGTGCGCTCAGCAACCATGACATTGCAATTGAAAAGTTGCGGGTGCTGGTCGGCGAGCTGTGTGGCGCAACGCAATTGCGTGTAAGTCGTCCCGGTCACGCCGCGTGCCGCGACGCACCCAGGCCGCCTTACACACATTGCTAAAACCGCGATGCTTCGCTCTCGGGTTTCTTCGTCGAGCTACGCATCGCAACGCAATTGCGTGTAAGTCATCGCGGGCACGCATCGGCTTCGCCGATACGCACCCACGCTGCCTTACACACATTGCTAAAACCGCGATGCTTCGCTCTGGTTTACTGTAAGTATTCTTTCCAGTTGGGCATTTCCTTGAATGGGGCGCGGACGAATTTGGCCTTCATATCATACGGCACGGTGCCGTCTAGGACCAACTTCGAGGACATGCCGCGTTGGCGAATGCGCGCCGGGTCGTATTCTGGGAGTTCGGATGGGTCGAGTGGGTGGTTGCGTAGGCCTTCTAGCACCATAATGTCGCGATCGGCTTGGAAGCGTGTGTTGATCGTCCACATCACGTCATTCCAGTCGAAAATGTCAACGTCTTCATCGACTAAAATGACTGTCTTGAGCTCTTTGAAGGCAGAAAACGCCAGCAAGGCCGCTTGCCGTTGAATCCCTTCGTCGTTGATGTCCTCTTTGTGGATCTGCATGATGGTCATCAACTTACCGCCACCAGCCGGCGCGTTGTACACGTTGGTGACCTTACCAGGAATCGCGCGGTCGACTAAGTTCAAAATGGACGCCTCAGTAGGAATGCCTGCCATAGAAACGTGTTCTTCAGATGGACCGATCGTGGTTTGGACGATCGGGTTGTCCTGACGGTGCGTCACCGCTTTGATCTTGACCACGTTAACCGCCGGATTAGCGGTACCGTTATACCCTGGGAATTCTGGCATCGCAAAGCCGGTGTTGGTGTTGATGTCTTCTTGCATTTTGGTGTTTGGCAAGATTTCTGCTTCGATGACCCACTCCGCACGTGCGATCGCTTTAGCATCAACGGCGACGCCATCAACGACTTGCACTGCCTGGTTGCGTAAGGCGCCGGCCACTTGCAACTCATTGTAGCCTAATGGCGTTGTTGGTGGCTCGAAGGTGGCACCGATCGTGATCGCCGGGTCTAACCCGATGTTGATCGTAATCGGCATCGGTTCATTTTTGGCTTCATATGCCTTCAAAAAGGCGCCGATGTGCCGGCCACCAGGCATGATATACATCCCGATCGTGTCCTTGTCTTCCAAAACCATCCGGTGAATGGTGACGTCGGATTCTTGCTTATCGATAGAATGGCCGTACACCACGCCCATGGTAATGTATGGCCCGGCGTCATCTGGGGTGTTGGTCGGGGCCGCCAGCAACTTACGGATATCAAACCCGTCGTCGGTGGCATAGTGGACCACTTCTTGTGCCGGCGCCTCGGCATGCGGTACGTCGACCGGCGCAACCGGATGCGTCACCGCTTCGTTCAGCGCTTGCCCCAAGTGCTTGTAATCTTGATGCAAAATCGTGCCAACGCGCTGACGGGAGGCTTGCAAACCGATCAAAACGCGTGAGTTGGGAAAGCCTTTGACATTGTTGAACATCATCGTCGGGCCTTCTTGCGTAGGCCGTTTCACGGTCCCCCCAGCACCGATGTAACGGTAAACTCCAGCAAGCTCAGCATCAGGATCGATTTCTTTATTGGTTTCGTGGTATTGCCCTGGTAAATCTTTGATCTCAGCCAAAACTTTGCGTAAATCATATAATTCTTCAGCCATATCCGTTTTCCTCCGTTTCGTTGTCGCTTACAAAACTCAGTATGCGCCCACCAAACGAGGCAAACAATTCCGGATCATGCGCACAATCATGCCAAAATGGCATATTAGCGGGGATGCTGCTGCGCAAACGTCCAAAAGGCATCGCTGACCGGCGTATGGTGGCCGTGTAGCCGCATCAGCGCGAGGTGGCTCACTTGCTCTGGTACGATCGGCACCGCCACCACATTCGGGTAGGCCAACGCGTCAAACGAGCGCGCCATCATGATCGCCACGCCCATCCCGCGATTCACCATCCCGGCGATCAAGTCGATCCGTTGGCCCGTATAGGCGATCTTCGGCGTGATCTTTGCCGCTTTGAGCATCGCTATCACCGGTGCATACAGATGTGTCGCGGCGCTCAACAGTAAAAACGAATCCCCTGCTAACTCTTGTACGGCCACACTAGCCGCCGTCGCCAATGGATGATCCTTGGGTAACAACGCGGCGAAGCGGTCGGTTTCACCAATGAGCACATCGTATTTAGACTGTTCGATTGCAAACAGTCGGGTAAAGATAATATCTGCCCGGCCATCCGCTAATGCCGGCAGTAAGGTATCCGTTTCGGCTTCAGCAAACTGCAAGTCGACCTCTGGATGTTGCTTCGTGAACGCCGCGATCAAGTTGAAGGCTTTGTATTGCGCAATCGACGGGATCGCCCGAATCACCAGCTGCTGATGGGCTTGCGTCCGAGACGCGGCGAGTGCTGTCAACATTGTTTTTTCTGTCCGCACCAGCGATTGGGCGTAAGGCAACAGCACGCGACCAGCAGCGGTCAACCTGATCTGCCGGTGGCTACGATCAAACAAAGCCACATCAAGTTCTTTTTCGAGTGACTTGATCTGCTTGGACACCGTTGCTTGCGAGGTATACAACCGCTCGGCGGTCGCAGAGAAGTTCAGCGTATTCGCCAGATCAACAAAAACTGCAAGTTTATGGCTCTCCATTCCAGCACCCTCCGATTAATATTCGCTTTTGGCATAGTTTAGCACACGAATGGGAATTGTTCCCCTTTTCACGTCTACGTACACTAAACCATGACTTTAATCTTTGAACATAGGGAGGCAATGATTATGCCAATCGGCATTACAATTAACGCACTCGCCGTTCTTTTCGGCGGGATTTTTGGTGGCTTGGGTGGCAAACATATGTCAGAAAGCTTCAAGGCCGGACTAAACGTGGTTTTTGGTGCCTGCTCGATGACCATGGGGATCTTCTCTATCGCCCCAATGAAAAACATGTCCGCTGTGATCTTCGCGATCATCTTAGGCACCGCCTTAGGCCTACTGGTCCATCTCGGCGACTTGCTCAACAAAGGCGCCAAGTGGATGCAGACGCTGATTGTCCGCCTGCTCCCCAACACCCATGAGGGCATGAGCGAAACCGAATTCGATCAAACCTTAGTCACCGTGATCGTCCTGTTTTGCGCCAGCGGCACCGGGATCTATGGGGCACTGACTGAAGGGATGAATGGCGACACGTCGATCTTGATTTCCAAGTCGATCCTCGACTTTTTCACCGCCGCCATTTTTGCCGCCAATCTCGGCTACGTCGTCGCTTTGATCGCGGTGCCCCAGTTTCTTTTATTCACACTCTTGTTCTTTGCCGCGGGAGCCATCTACCCACTCACGACCCCAACGATGATCTTCGACTTCAAGGCAGCCGGCGGGGTCTTGATGTTGGCGACAGGTTTTCGCATGGTGCAAGTCAAAATGTTTCCGACTGCCGATATGATTCCTGCGATGATCTTAGTCATGCCGTTTTCTTGGCTATGGGTCACCGTCATCGCGCCACTCTTAGGGTGATTCGCGGCGGCTAAACCGTCAGCTCGAGCAAATTGCCTTCGGGGTCCCGGGTCGTCGCTTCATAATAACCGTCTCCTGTGCGCCGCGGGGCGGTCGTGGGGTACCCAGCCTGAGCCAGGCGCGCCACCAACTTATCCACCGCGGCTTCACTGCCTAAGCCGAACGCCACGTGCGCCAAGCCTAAGGTTTCTTGCCCTGCCACCATGCCTGGGTGGTGCATCAACTCTAGGCGCACGGCATTATCGGGGAAGCTGAGGAAATATGAGCTGAACGCTTTTTTAGGATTCTCGTACCGCGCACCTGCCTGCGCTGCAAAATAGGTTTCGTAAAAAGTTTTACTACCTTCAAGGTCTTGGACCCATAGGCCGATATGTCCCATCATTGTCATTGCGCTAACCTCCATTTATCCCCAGCATATCATTTTGGAAGCGATTTTGTGCTAGAATATGGCTAAATCTGATTGGAGGACCCTCATGCCCATTCAACTCGTTGCCACTGACATTGACGGCACATTCATCGATCATCATAGCCGCTATGACCGTGCTTGGTTTGCTCGCCTGTACCAGCGCATGCAAGCCCACCACATCCGCTTCGTGATCGCCAGCGGTAATCAACGCGCCCACCTGGAAGAATTTTTCCCAGAGACACCAGATATTTTATACGTCGCCGAAAATGGCGCCTATGTTGCCGACGCAAATCAAACCTACGCCTTGAGCCATTATCAAGACGACGATGTACGGGCTTTGCTCGACTATCTCACCGCGATCCCCGAGCTACACATGTCGGTGTGCACAGCAGACGCGGCTTACATTCGGACCAGCGAACCCGCAGCCAATAAGCAAATGACGCGCGCCTTTTGTCCCGACACCCGCGAAGTGACTTCGCTGCAAGCCCATGCGCACAATGTGGTCAAGCTGGCCTTACAATGTGCGCCTGAGCAAACCACCCCTTTGGTCACACAGATCAAAACCCGTTTTGGTGCGATCGCTCATCCCACTTCAAGCGGCCGCGGGAGTATCGACATTATCCAGCCAGGGCTGGACAAAGCTTACGGCTTGAATATTTTGAGCCAGCAGTTGGCCATCCCTTTGCAAAATATGGTCGCCTTCGGGGATGGCGGCAACGACGTGACGATGTTAGAAGCGGTCGGCTGTGGCGTCGCCATGGCCAACGCGCCTGAAGCCATCAAAGCCCACGCCGATGACCTGACAACGAGTTGCGACGAGCAAGGGGTCTTAGCGTGGCTCGATCAGCACTTACCGCAATAACCACAAGGCTGCTTGATCCGTGCACAAAAGGCCGCTGCCGAGTCGTTCCCCACTTTGGGGATTGCCTCGGCAGCGGCCTTTTGTGCAAATACATTCTATCTTTGACCCACCAAGTGGCGTTGTTGGTCTTCAATCCATCGTACTTTTATACATGCCTTCTTCGATCCATGCGCGCATCAGCTTCACGGCAAACGCTTGCGATTGCTCATCGCCAAGCTCTGGCTTCGTCGCCGCGATCACGCGTCCCAAGGCTTTGGGGGTCACCGTGTGATCTGCGATCATCTGGGTCATCATGAATTGATTAAGCTCATCGATTTCGTCTTCACTAAAGCCAAATTCAAGATAGAGCAAGGAACTCGAGTGCACGTTCAATCGCTTGGTAATTCGCCCCAACACATCCAAGATCAAAATGCGATCATTGTCTTCTTCTCCCATACGGTCCGCCTCCAACCAAGTGTTCATCTGTAAGTATAGCTGACAGCGACACTTTGTGCATCCTCACACGAACAGTTTAGCCAAAAATTTCTTGTTTTAGCCGCACTGCCGTCGGGGTCGCGGCCAAACCGCCTTCACCGGTTTCGCGCAGGCTGCTTGGCAGCTGCACACCGACTTTGCGCACCGCTTCGATCACTTCATCTGTCGGGATCACGCTGATCATCCCTGCTAACGCCATATCCGCGGACACCATCGCTTGGCTTGCGCCTAAGGCATTGCGCTTCACGCAAGGCACTTCGACCAGCCCCGCCACGGGATCACACACCAGCCCCAGCATGTTCTGCAAGGTAATCGCCACCGCCGCGCTGGCTTGCTCAACGGTGCCGCCTTTGGCCAACACGAGACTAGCCGCCGCCATCGCGCTGGCCGAGCCGACTTCTTCTTGGCAACCACCTTCTGCACCGGCGATCCCAGCGTTGTTAGCGATCACCAGACCGAACGCGCCTGCCGTGAACAAAAAGTCCACCTGCTGGTCATGACTCAGGTTTAAGCGCTCGCGCACCGCCGTCAAAACCCCCGCCAGTACTCCTGCAGAGCCTGCGGTTGGCGTCGCGCAGATCAAGCCCATTTTCGCGTTGACCTCATTGACGGCCACCGCGTTGCGCACAGCTTCGAGAATCGGTTCTCCAGACAGCCAATCCCCTGCGGCAATATAGTCGTCAAGTTTCTTGGCTTCACCACCCGTCAGTCCGGTCACGGACTGGACCCCGGCGACCCCTTCGGCAACCGACTGCGTCATCACTTCGAGGTTGCGCGCCATCAACTCGCGCACTTGCTCCCGGGTACGCGTGGTGTTTTCCAGTTCGACGGCGATCATCAGTTCAGCAACAGAGGGATAGTCATGGCTTTGCGCCACCAGTTCTTTAATCGTATAAAACATCTCTCGCTCTCCTTACTCGAAGTACGTCACGTTGACCATGTGTGGAATGGCCTTGAGGCGTGCCAAAATGTCGGCCTGATAACCGTCGACTTCGATAATCATGATGGCATGCTCGCCTTTAGCCTCCCGGGTCACTGTCATCGTGCCAATGTTGATCCCTGAATCGGAGAAGATCTTGGTGACAGCCGCGATCATGCCGGGAACGTCATCATGAATAGTGATGTAAGTCGGTGTCCCCATCGACAGCGAAATTTTGAACCCGTTCAACTCGGTGATGCGGATATTGCCCCCGCCGATCGACTCGCCGAGCACCGACAACTTATGGTCGCCTTTTTGCAACACGATCCGCGCCGAATTCGGGTGGTCGACCTTGTCACTCTTCGGGATGAACGTGACCTTGATCCCGGCCTCATGCGCCAACCGCAACGAGTCACGCAGGTGCGGATCATCAGGCGCCATCCCCAACAACCCGCCAATGATCGCCACGTCAGTCCCATGGCCACGATACGTTTTGGCGAAGGACTCGTATAAGTACACGTCAATCCGCGCAGGCGCTTCACCAAAAATATTCCGCACCACGCGCCCAATTCGCGATGCCCCTGCGGTATGCGACGAACTGGGACCGACCATTACCGGCCCGATGATATCAAAAACACTGTGAAATCTCACTTCTGGCATCATTATTCTCCGAATTCTCATTTTAGATATCTACACGGTACCACGTTTATCCACAAAGCGCACGCAAAATAATAAACTGAAAGGCGGCAATAGCAGCAACCGTATGCGCTTACACTGGATTAATTGGGTCATTAAAAACGCACCACCACTCGCCTAGTTCAAGGCGGTGGCGGTGCGTTTTTCTAATCAAGCTATGCAAAGCAACGGCATTGCGTCTAAGTCATCCCGGTCACGCCGCGTGCCGCGACGCACCCAGGCCGTCTTAGCCACATGCCTAAAACCGCTTTGTTCCGCTCTTTATAATCAAGCTCTGTGGCGCATGGGTGCGCGTTCTAACCAGTCTCGGCGGCGCGCGGCTAACGCCACCCACCACCAAGCCTTGTTAGCCCGTCACCCATAACCGCGCCACGCCGCTCTTTATTCTAATCAAGCTCCACAAAGCAACGGCACTGCGCCTAAGTCGTCCCGGTCACGTCGCGTGCCGCGACGCACCCAAGCTGCCTTAGTCACATGCCTAAAACCGCTTTGTTCCGCTCTTTATAGATTTGGGTCCATTTTGAAGGTCAGCTTGGAGAGTTCGGTGCCGCGCGTGATCAGGTCGAATAAGAAGCTGCGGGTCACGTGATTATAGTGCTGGGCGATCTCGTGATTTTGCGTGGTCAAATACGCGGTTCGGGCCTCTCCGCTCAGTTTGTCCGCAGCTGTTGCCACTGCGGCCAGCTTGCGGCGCGCCCATTCCCCTAGGGCTTTTTGGTAAGCCAAGTCGTCTTCGATGAAGTCGGCGTAATGGCTTTCCACCACCATCGCCAAGGCTTCATACAACCAATAGGCCGAATCTAAGTCGAGCTTAGCCGGCACGTTGGCGTACGACGGATCGATCGCATCGGCATTGGTGAACAGCGGCACATGCGGGCAAAATGTCGGGATACCAAACGCGACCCACTGCACGCCACCAAGGCTATCGGCACGCGCCTGTAAAATATGCGAGTTTGCCGTCCGCGATAAGGCAATCGCCCGGTAGGTTTTCTTATCATGCTCACTGCCCGCCCCTAACGGATCAAAGTGCGTTTCATTATAATGCGACTTCAACACATATTCGACGTCTTCAAGCCCTAATTTGCGGCTAGGCTTGCGGATGAATGGTAATTCTGCCGACTCTGGGGTCTGCGACTGGTCTTCCGGATTGAAATAACGCTGCGCAAACCACACCCGTGGCGTATTGTAGTGGTGATCTTTTTCAGTATCGGTCCCAAAAATGTGGCGGAAGTTGAACCCTTCAAGATCTGGATTCAGCTGGTGTTCCGCCACGAATTCTTGGAGGCCGTCTGCCCACATATAATTCTCTGGGTCGTTGAAGTCGATCGTTTGGATCGCGACTTGGTTGGCCGCTACCGCATAACTATCATCTGGGATGCGCACCGCGACCCACATGTGCCCGGTCACAATTTCCATATACCAGACATCATCGGCGTCAACGAACTGCACCCCATTGCCTTCTGCTGAACCATACTTGGCAACTAACGCCCCCAGGTAGCGGACACCGTCACGCGCGGAATCGATGTATGGCAAGACCAAGGTGGTCATGGCGTCTTCTGCCAAGCCATTCGGCACAAACGGATCGTATGCCAGCACGCGTTGGTTGGCATAGACACTTTCGGTCGCGGACTCCCCGACCCCCTGCGCATTGAAGCCGTCTTCTTCGTTTGGGCCGGCACTTTGGTCCACATTCGGCGTTGCGGTATAGCGATACCCACTCGCCGGCAGTGGGACGGTCAACCCATTGTAGGCGGACACGAAGGTCTCATCACGACCTTGGACCGCCGGTTGAACGATCACCGCTTTCGGGTAGATCGCCTGCAGTCGGTCCTCATTACGCGAAATATACGGAAATCCTTCCAAGCTCGCCTTTTTCCCCACCATGATCGATGTACATGCCATCTTTTTTCTCCTCCAATCATCTTCGCGGCCACAACCGCTAGTCCCATTATGCGCCGCCTACTGCCGGCCTCGCAATAGCGGCCCGACGATCGCCAGACACAGCCCGACGAGCAGTAGTACGCCCGCCAGACTGCCACTCGGCGTCCCTGGGGTCACGAGGCCACCGACTTGCAAGCCGATGCCAATCAAACCGATCAGCGAGCCACCAGCGATCAACCCACTCGCCAGCGACACACCGCGGTCGAGTCGCGCCTGGCGTTGTGCTGCCGGGCTTAATTTCGCCACCAGCAGGCGCAATAAGGCGCCGACAAGGATCACGCTGGTGGTCGCCATGGGCAAATAAAACCCCAGCGCCACCGTCATGATCGGCAGCTTCAGTAACCAGCACACCAAGCCCAAAACGATCCCCACGATCACCATCGCCCAAGGCAATGCACCAGACATGATCCCTGCGGTCAACGTGGCAATCAGATTCGCCTGCGGCAGGCCAAACGGTGGGTTGGCGCCACCCACGGCCAACTGTGGGGCCAACAGCTGCGTCGTCCCGATCACCACGACCACGCCGACCAACGCCGCCGCCACGAAAAAGGGCCGAACCGCCGGACGGTCAGCGTTCACCAATACGCCCACTTTTTGCGTCTGGGTATAAGCGCCACCCACCGAAATCGCCGTCACGATGAACACCCCAAACAACAAGAGCCATTGCGTATGTTGGCCATCTCGCCACCCACATAAAACGAAAACCAACGTAACGATCACTAAACTGGCGATCGTCATGCCGGAAACAGGTGCGTTGGAACAGCCGATCGTCCCCGCCATCCGCGCGGAAACGATCACAAACAGCAAGGCTAAGCCCCCAGCTAACCCGGTACCAACGAGACTCAACCACAGGTGACCACTGACCAACCAGCCGGTCAGCGCCACCACGCCAAGTGCCCCGCCTAGCTGGACCAAAAGGCGCCGGCCACCAACCGCTGAGCCAGTCGCCCCCATCGTTTGCTGCAAAGAGGTGCGGATCACAGGTAGCAGCTTCAGCGCGCCGATCAGCCCGCCGCACAGCATCATGCCGGCTCCAATGTACTTCGCGTAAGCCCCCGCCACTGCATCCACGTCTAGCTGCGCTATCGGCGTCGCTGCATTCCACACCTGGGCGTGCCCATCGGCGAACTGGGTGAAGTAAGCGATCAACGGCGTCAACCCAAAGTTTGCAAGCAGCGAACCGGCAAACATCGTCACCGAGACTTCCATGCCGACAACAAAGCCGATCCCGACGAGCATCGGGTTGACCTCTAACGCAAACTTCCAGCGATAAGCCGCGCTCCCAACCGCAGTCAAGGTCGTATTCACCCACCCGAAAACTTGCGTCGATACCGTGGTCATAACGCCCCCGACACCAAACCCCCACGCCATAATGCCAAGCTGGTCCCCTGCTGCCTCACTCGCCGTCAAGGCACTGGCGATCGCCCGTGATTCCGGATAAGGCAGCCGGTCTGCTTGCGTGAGCACCATGAAGTCTTCAACCAGGCTCGCAACGCTCACGGCAAAAACCACCGCCGCGGCGCCAACAGCGATCCCCGCCCAGAAATTAACGCGCCCGCCGATCAAAATAATGGCCGGCACCACATAGATCATGCCGCTGGCGATCGACTCACCACCGCTGGCCATGCCTTGGATCAAGTTCTTACCGCGCATGCCTTGAGGCGCCGCCCACAAGCGCACCAACCCTGCCCCAATGATTGCACCAGGAATCCCTGCCGCCACCGTCAACCCTGCCTTCATCCCCGAATAAGCCGTGCTAGCGGCAAAAACGATCGCCAACACGATGCCGATCACGGCTACGATCCCGCGCTTTGCTTGCGGTTTTTCCATCTCGCTCGTTCCTCCTCATCGCCGTTCATTGATAGGAGGTTATCGTACCAAAATTCGGGTAACGGTGCGATCAGTATGAAAGTATCCTAACGCATCGCTATAATACGGATAATACGCGAACGATCCAGGTGACGAATTTATTTGCCATACGTGTACCCCGCGGCAATTAGTTTATTGATACCGGCACAATAGCTCGTTTTTCCTTTTTCTCATCTAGCTAAGGTATAATGGATGAAACTAACTAAAGGAGCTCCCCCAATGATTCAACCGATCAACCACGACCAAGCTTTTTTGAGTCGTCCCGCGAAGCCTGCGACCCCCAAAGACGCCGCGGTGATCCGTGACTTGCAAGATACCTTGCGGGCTCACCAAGACCACTGCATCGGTATGGCCGCCAACATGATTGGTAGCAACCGCCGGATCATCATCGCCCAGCTGGGGCCGTTTGCCGTGCCGCTGGTCAACCCGACCATCGTCGCCAAAAGTGGGCCGTATACCACCACCGAAGGCTGCCTATCACTGGCCGGCCAGCGACAGACCCAACGCTACCAAGAAATCACGGTGCACTACCTCGACGCGCAATTCCACCCCCAAAAGCAAACCTTCAACGACTACTTCGCCCAGATCCTCCAACACGAAATCGACCACTGCAACGGTATTTTGATTTGAATGGCCGTGTTACGGCAACCCTCAAGATGAGATCGAGACAAAAATCAGTAATCGCGTTCCATAAAGCAACGCCCAGAAACACAAACGCCATTACGCCGCGATTCAAGGAACGAGTCGTGACGCAATGGCGCTTGTGTTATGGGCTAAAACCGCTTTATGTCTCAGCTTGATCTTGCGTTATTGGCGGATCTTGGCGAGTAGCAAGCGACCGTCTGCTTGCGCATAGGCCAACTCCCACACCTCAGTGAAGCGCTCGATCATCGCGTCATCATGCTGCGCTTGGTTGAATTCCGCCGACCGCTCAGGGTAGTCGAAATAATCCCGCGCCTGAGCAGTGACCACCACGTGGGGATGATCCGCATCACTGGCTTCTTGTTGCACATCAATCAAAGCGAGGTCCTCTAGCCGGTTGCGCCGCCCGGCTCGCTGCCACCGGTCTAAAAGCGCTTTTTGCCTGCCGAAGTAGCGACTGGTCATGTATTGGGCCAGCGTTTCTTGATCATTTTGCGACCACGCCTCCTCGATCGTGTAAAATAGCGGCTCGAACGCCTTGGCCAACTGCGGCTCCAGCGGATAAAGGGCCGATTTTTGCGGCACAGCCGCCTGCGCGTTTTGGCGCCTTTTGAGCAGCTGCCACCCGCCAATGACCAACACGACTGCCAGGATCGGGGCGCCGAACCACACGCCGCGGCCCAGCAACATGTGGCGGCCAACAAACATCCGGCCACCGCCCATGTGCATCCCGCCGCCGTAGCTGGTGCCACCACCCATGTGCATGCCACCGCCGCCACCAACGGCACCGCCGGCACGCGCCGCAACGGTCACGCTCGGCGCACAAAATAGTGCTACCACGAGGCCAATGGTTAGAATAAGCTTTTTCATCGTAAACTCCTCACTGATTCAAACGTCGGGGTTGCCAGACATCGGCCACCGGAAAGACTTGCGGTTGGTGCGTCGCCAACAACGCCGCGTTCAGCTGCAGACTGACAACGCCAGCCTGGTGATAGGCTTGATAGTAATACCGGCGACTTTCTGGCACCACGGCGGCGCGATACACCGAATAAGTCGGTTGGTGCGCCAGCGACTTAGGCACCGTCACCCCATCCAATAAGCGCCAGGCGGTCACAATCGCCGCCCGTTCATCGGCAGGCTGATCCGCCCGCTCCTTGTAGTACGCCGCCCGGATAAACCGTGCGCCAGGAGCAGACGAGCCAGGCGGAATCGCCTTGCCGGAAAGATTGCCCGTCGTGACCCGCGGCGTATTCAGCGGCACGCGCCCTGCCAAATAAGCCGGCGTGAAGTCAACATAGCGCGCCAAGCGTTGGCGTTGCGCATCAAAATCCGGACTATTCGTCACGACCCCTAGTGGATTTGGCCGCAGGCGTAGTGGTTGTTCCGTCGGTTCGATCACAGCGATCGCCCCGGTCGCATCACTAACGGCAAAATGCAGCTCGGGATATCCATAGGCAGTGTCACTTTCATCATCCGCCATCAATTTTAGCTCTGGTAAGCGGGTGGCGATTTCTGCCACTGAGCGACAGTTCGCCAACAACCAAAAACCGAGCTCAAACGGCGCCAATTGGATTTTATCCGCTCGGCGGTGCCTTTGCAACCGCGCCCCGTTGGTGCAGGTCAATTTCTGCACGCACAACCCGTGTTCATTGACCCCGTCTGATACGTCGATCCGCTGGCCATGCACCGTCCCGCTACCGATCATGGCGTAGGGGTTGCGATAATGGTGGTGATCGAACGGACTTTGCCAAGCAAAGTCACGCGGCACGAACACTGGTCCGGCACCAAGCACGTGCCAATCCATCGTGCGCGCCAACACATGCGTTAAATCCTTGGCCACCAGGTGAATACTGGTACACATAGGCGCCTCCTACAGATGGTGTTGCAGCCGGGCCAAAAACGCCTCTGGCGGCTGGTAACCGACGACGGCATCGACGATGTGGCCGTCTTTTTTTACGATCACGCTGGGGGCGCTTTGCACGCCTAACGCCTCAGCCACGTGAAAATCTTGGTTGACCGACAGCGACAAAAAGCGCACTTTGGCCGCCACCGCCGGGTCTTGTGCGACTTGGCTCAGCGTATGGTCCATACGGATGCACGCCGGGCAAAAATCCATGCGAAAATCAACGACCACCACCCCGTCTTTAGTGGCTGCCGCATAATCTTGATCATGAATCAATTCGATGGTTGCAGGCATGTCCGTTTCCCCCTCTTATGCTGCTTTTTTTTGATTAGTATACCACCCGCCACCAAACTTGGTTGCGCCAATCAGGTGTGCAGTTCGGCGAAACGCCCGGATTATGGTATATTAGTTAGTATATTATTAAGAAATAGTGAGGTAAGCACCATGCAATGGCATGCCAAGCAGTATGATACCACCCATGATTTTGTCTTTAAATATGGCGCTAGCCTCCTAGATAGCCTGCCCAAGCAGCCTGTGCGCGTGTTAGACGTCGGCTGTGGCACTGGCGAGCTCACTAAGCAAATCGCCGCGCTGGGCCATCAGGTGACGGGCATCGACACCAGCGCCGAAATGTTATCACTCGCCCGCCAACACGACCCTAGCGGCGACTACCGCCAAGCCGACGCCCTCACCTTCCCCGGAGAGCACGACTACGACGTCATCTTCTCTAACGCCGTTTTCCACTGGATCCCAGACCAAGCGCAACTGACCCAGGCCTTGCACCGCCACCTCATCCCTGGTGGCTTATTAGTTTGTGAGTTCGGCGCCCATGGGAATATCCAAGCGATCGCCACCGTCTTCGGCCAAGTCGCCCATCTATACGGCCTCAACTACCACAACCCGTTTTACTTTCCGACCCAAGCAGAATACCAAACCGTCCTGGCGCACGGGGGCTTCACTGACGCCCACATCGAGGTTTACGACCGTCCCACGCCGCTAAAAGGTGGCGCAGCCGGCTTGCGTAATTGGCTGGCCCAGTTCTTCGCGACCGACCTCGCCCAGATCCCAATAACTCAACACGAGGCGCTTTTTGATAAGATCGAAACCAAGCTGCGGCCAAAATTATGGCGCGGCGACCACTGGGAGGCTGACTACCGCCGGATCCGTGTCCACGCGCGGGCACAATAAAGCCCCTATCCCCACTCTCGGGCTGATAGAGGCAGTACCTAACCTCAGCTATTGCCGTAGCGCTCATACGCACAAAAAGCGACAAATCCTTGCTGTTGCGCTTGGCTCAATGGCATCGGCGTCCCGCCACCATAGCGTTGCAACCCGCGACAACTCGGATCTTTGTGGTAGCGGCCCGGAATCGCTGCGTTCACATAAACCGTTTCCGTTTGAGCGGTTTCTGGTACCGGCTGGTACTGATACGTCGGCTGCGATTGGCTTGCTTGTGCCGGCTGCGGGTCACGATAACTGCTGGCCGTCGCTGGTGTAGCCGGCGTTGACGCCGCCTCGGGGGCCGGTGTCGACGCACTCACGCTTTGCGTACTGGCTGCTGCCTCGCTCGCGCTGTCGCCGGTCGGTTCCGCGACTTCATCGGCGCTTTCAGCCACAACGGTGTCCGCGGCTTCGTCATCGGCCGCCCACGTCTCATCATCCGACTCATCACTTTCTGCCGTCGCCTTTGTGACTGCGACCTCATCCCCGCTCAGATGACTAGCCCGCACCAGCGCAGAAATCATGGTCAAACATGCGGCGGCCAAAAGTAGGCACCATAAGCCGCTTGTCACACGGTGAAACCTTCCGGGCCATAACCACCAGGCGCTCAACCACGCAAAAATCACCATCATTATTCCCCAAAATGCCATTTCGATTATTCCCCCCAAATATTCTTTGGCCAATAAAAAACACGCCTGCATTTCTGCAGACGTGTCGCCTGGCTCAAAGAGTCAATATTACTTGCCCAGCTTAGTCTTGTCTTGCACTTCCAACTTGTCGTTGAAGGTGTAAACCACTGGTTCGCCGGTTGCCATTTCCAAGTTGATGATATCTTCATCGGAAATGTTTTCGATGTACTTGGTCAAGGCACGCAAGGAGTTACCATGCGCTGCGATGATGACGTTCTTACCCGCCAACAGATCTGGGGCAATATGGTCTTCCCAAAATGGGATAACCCGTTCGAGGGTAACCTTAAGGTTTTCACCACCCGGAACGATACGTGGGTCCAAGTTCGCGTAACGACGGTCTTGGGCTGCAGAGCCTTCGTCGTCAGCGCTCAACAGAGGAGGCAACGTGTCGTAAGAACGGCGCCAGATGTGCACTTGGTCGTCGCCCCACTTTTCGGCTGCTTCCGCCTTGTTTTGGCCTTGCAATGCGCCGTAGTGGCGTTCGTTCAGGCGCCAAGTCTTGGTTTCTGGGATCCAGAGTTGGTCAGATTCTTCCAGTGCAAAGTGCAGCGTCTTGATCGCACGGGTCAAAACGGAGGTGTAAGCTTGGTCGAATTCGAGGCCTGCTTCTTTGAGCTTACGCCCAGCAGCCTTCGCTTCTTCAACACCTTTGTCGCTTAAGTTAACGTCGACCCAGCCGGTGAACTGGTTAGACAGGTTCCATTCACTTTGACCGTGACGGATAAGCACTAATTTTGCCATCTAGAGATTACCTCGCTTTTAATTTTTATATCTAGTCCATGATACCCCAAAACGAGACCAGTTTCCACATCAGGTTACATCTTGTGAGAATCGCATGAAAGCGGCATTATCAGGTGAATTGACTGGCACAGCGCGCCATAACGCAGGCTTTGCTGCTGACCTTTGGCAGACACTTTACAGTAAGTCTGGTAGTCATCATTAGTCGGTGCTCCGGGGTGAAAGTCAGCCGCTAGAATTTCGATCAAAACCGCGACGGTCTGCTCACAGTTTGGTAGTATAAAGGGAAACTCTGATGATCCGGACCGAAAGGATCGATAAAGGAAGCTATTATGCGAAAAATTTGGTGGTTTATCGGCGGCTTGTGGTTGCTAAGCATCGTCTATTTTCTAATTTATGTGAATTCCCTCCCCTTGCAGCTATGGGTCAACAACTCTAGCTTGGGCAGTGGGGTCCACATCGCCGCCGACTTGATTTTGTTCGGCGGCGGATTGGCCTTGATTTTACACTTTATCAGTCGGATACGGCGTCATTGATCACGCGATGGGCGTGATTTTTTTTGCCCACAACGCCTTGTGGGTGATTAATTTATTTATGGACTGATACGAGCGCGGGACACAGACGACAGCTAACGCCTTAAATCTAAAAGACAAGTATTTTCATTGATTTACGACAACCAACACTTGCATCTTCACTGACGACCAGATAGGATGAATCCGTACAATAGCTACTGTTGACGTCGTGTTCGTTCGTTTAAGGAAGGGGCTTGTCTCTTGTCAATTAACCGCTACATTGTGGCCGCTGCTGGGGTCATTTTTCATCTCATGATCGGTTCAGTCTACGCGTGGAGCGTCTACACGCAACCCATTCACGCCACGACCGGCTGGGCGGAAACGGCGATCACTTTCGCCTTTAGCCTCGCGATTTTCTTCTTAGGCATGTCTGCCGCGTTCGCTGGGCGTCTCGTCGAGCACTTCGGCCCACACGTTACCGGCACCATCGCCAGTGTTTGTTACGGTGCCGGTACGGCCTTGACCGGCGTGGCGATCCACACCCACCAGCTGTGGTTGCTCTACCTCGCCTACGGTGTCCTCGGTGGCTTAGGGTTAGGCTTCGGCTACGTCACCCCGGTATCTACGATCATCAAGTGGTTCCCGAAACACCGCGGCTTGGCAACAGGTTGTGCCATCATGGGGTTCGGGTTTGCGGCCATGATCACCAGCCCGATCGCCCATGCCTTGATCGCCGCAGTCGGCTTGATCAAGACCTTTTACGCCTTAGGGGCGGCTTATTTTATCGTTATGCTGACGGCGGCGCAGTTCATTCGACCGCCTAAGCACACGCAAGCAGCAACAACCGCCGACACGACCGGTGTCTCCTTAATGGGTGGTCAGCAGCTAACAGCCAATCAAGCCGTCAAAACTCGGGAATTCCGCCTGCTGTGGCTGATGCTCTTCATCAACATCACCTGTGGCATCGGCTTAGTCGCGGCGGCCAGCCCCATGGCCCAAACGTTCACCGGCATGAGTGTCGGTAAGGCCGCCTTGATGGTCGGCATCATCGGGGTGTTCAACGGTTTAGGGCGCCTATTATGGGCATCGGCCTCTGATTACTTGGGTCGTCCTAACACCTTCAGTCTGGTCTTTTTCTTGATGGCAGCCTTGATTGCCGGGTTGCTGGTCACCCACCAACCTGCCTGGTTCACCGTCGCGATGTGCATCATTTTATCCGGCTACGGTGCCGGCTTCTCGGTGATTCCAGCTTACCTCAGCGATATTTTTGGCACGCGGGAACTCGGCGCCATCCACGGCTACGTCCTCACCGCTTGGGGCATTGCGGGTCTAGTGGGGCCAGTCGTCTTAGCTATTTCCCACCAGTTGACCCACAGTTACACGGCGACCTTGCTCATTTTCACCGGCTTAGAGCTCCTCGCCTTGGCCGTTTCCTTCCGCATCCGCAAGGCGTTCGTGACGAACACCGCACCAGAACTGGATTAAGCACAAAGCGGCGCCACACGAATTTAGGCATGTGGCTAAGGCGGCTTGGTGCGTCGCGGGACGCGGCGTGACCGAGACGACTTAGACGCGATGCCGTTGTGTGGCAGAGCTCGACTAATCAAAAAGGTCTCCTGTAAAGCAAAAGTGCTTTACAAGAGACCTTTTTTGCGTTTAATTATCCTGGATCTTCTTCACGCCGATAATATCTAGCAAGAAAGTGAAAATCGGAATCCCGACGATCAAGCCCCACACGCCGAAGAGTTCCTCACCGACCAACAAGACGACGAAGGTGAAGAAAATCGGTAACTTCGTCCGGCTAGACATGAATTTCGGATTCAACACGTAGGCTTCCAGTGCGTGGATCACCAAGATCATGATGATGATTGTCACCACCCCTTGCAGGCCATCGACGGTGAAAGCGATGATCGCCAGCGGAATCGTCGAAAGGAACGCACCGGCCACAGGGATCAGCGACAAAATGAACACCATGATCGCCAAGCTGGGGATGTTAGGCATTTTCAAGAAGATCAAGGTCACTGTGGTGATCGTGGTATTGACCATCGCGATCACGATCTGCGCTTCGATCACCACGCCGAAAGTATCGATGAACTTATCGGCAAAAAACTTCAAATCGGCGAAGTACCAGCCGAACGGTGAATCGATGAACAGTTGCCCGAATTTTTTGAGACTGTCGATTTCGACGGTGAAAAAAAAGCTCAGTAATAACGATAACACGAACGTCACGCCCATGGCGCCGATGCTACCGGCATACTGCAACAACGCGGCTAGCCAATGCTGAATCTGGTTTTTCAGGTTCATCTGGTCGATGCTGGTCAGGAGCCACTGGATCGTCTCGTTGTGGTCAAAAGACCCGTTGTTGTAAAACTCGACCACCGAATTAAACAGGCTCACAGTTTGCTTGATGATCTCCGGGACGTAATGAATCGCCGCGTACATCACGCCTGCAACGACTAATAAGTAAAGGGGTGCGACGACGGCGACGGCGCGCACCGGGATGTGGTGTCGCACCAAGTTGAGCACGCGTGTCACCAAAAAGGCAAAGATGAACGTCAACAAGATCGTGCTCATAATGCTGCGCGCCAACCACAAGACGATCACCACCGACGCCAACACACACGCGCGCCGTATCGATGTATTTTTCAAAAAATTCTGATAATGCAACCAAACCCCTCCTCGCTGCGCTCATTATACCAGAGTTCCCCCTATTTCAATGCACAAAACCTACCGCACGTCACCCTAAACGCGCCCACCCGCTCAACTTAAAAACATCACTTTAGCGCGGTGTCTTCAAAGCAATGAGCTCATTGATGAACTGATCAAAGCGCTTGAGCTCCTCTGGAGTGTAATGGCTCGCCACGACTTCGGCTTGTTGCTGCAAGTTCTGATTCAGCGCCTGTTTAGCTGCGGCAACTTTTTGGCCCAGTGCCGTCAACGTCAGCTGCCATTCTTTTTGATTGCTTGGGATCCGCTGACGTTGCAATAAGCCTAGCTTCACCAAGCGTTCCACCGCGCGGCTGGCCGTGGGTTGTGACGTATTGACTTGCGCCGGTAACGCTTTTTGCGGGTATGGTTCGCCTTGTGCGACAGTGGCGATAATCAACACATCGCGCGTCGACAGCTGGCCGTCTAAGGCCTTTAACTGGGGGTCAGTCGCTTGTTCGAGGACTTGTTGCTTTTCGGCGTCATCGTTATTATCCAGTGCCAACAAGTGATTGATTGATCGTAAAAGTTCTGGGAGCATTTTGCACACATCCATTCACGTGAATTAATAATTGACTTTTAACATGTTGATTCTTATACTAGCAAATGTATTCAAATGAATCAATTATGGAGGCATCCCTTATGACCCAAACAAAACCAATGATCGGCATGATCCTTGGCAGCAATCGCCCCGCTCGGATCGGCGATGCTGTTGCCACCTGGGCGCTCAACACTTTGCAACACCCCGCTTATGACATGAAGCTCATCGATTTGGCTGAAACCGCCTTACCTTTTTTAAACGAACCTGACATCCCTGCTCATGGTCACTATCAAAATCCCTCGACCCAAGCTTTCGCCGACGTGATCGCAGGCTGCGCCGGCTTCGTGTTAGTTTTCCCCCAATATAACTGGGGCTACCCTGCCGTATTAAAAAATGCCCTCGACACCCTATACGCAGAATGGGCCAACAAACCAGTCGGCACACTGATCTACGGCGGCCATACCTTCCAAGCAGACCTGGCGATCCGCTTAGTGTTGACGGGTTTGCATATGGATCAGTTGGCAACCAACGTCGGAATCCATTTGCCAATCGAAATCAACAAAGCCGAAGTGGCACAGGCCTGCACGCCATATTCCCCACTGGTCAAGGCGATGGGCGAAGAATTAACCTTACGCTTAGCGCATGCCCACAACTAAAAAAGAATGCGGCCCCTACAAACCCAACTAGGCTTTGTAGGGGCCGCGTTTATTATCGATAGCGCATGCGGTTCGTGCTGTCCTTAGTTGAAGACGGCCAGTGTCTGACTCGTTGCTTTAGCCGTTTTCTCTAAGGCACCTTGAACCATGATCCGGTTCGTTTCGCCTTCTGTCGCCGATGCACAGGTAATCAACGTGACGAGCTTCTTACCCGCGACATCATCGATCCATTGCACCTGGGTTTCGTTCACCGTCGTCTTGGTCGCCACCTTGTAGGTGTAAACCTTGGACATGTCCGTCAAGTAGATCTGGTTGCCGACTTGGACGTTTTTCAATGGGGAAAACAAAATCCCTTGA
Source organism: Lactobacillus sp. (assembly GCA_022651245.1). Lineage (GTDB taxonomy): Bacteria > Bacillota > Bacilli > Lactobacillales > Lactobacillaceae > Lacticaseibacillus. Next base: position 1,414 of record JALCQM010000022.1, on the reverse strand, counting down.
TTGGTCATATAGTGTCCGGCCAAGGCATAGTTACCTTGACCCATTTGTTGATCCGCCTTCATCGTTCCGGCGCCAGTCGACAAGTTACTATTCGATAATCCCTTAAGGATCGGCAGCTTCAGGCTCACCGCCGGAATCGCGATCTTCCCGATCGCATTACGCTGGTTCGCCGTTGTCGCGGCTTTCCCTACCGTCGACACATCTAAAGCCTTGACTGATTTGAAATCAAAATTACCTTTTGACTTCTGATTCTTCTTCACCGTACTGGCGTCAATTTTTTGCATCGTCGTTTGCGTGAGGTGATCGACAACGAACAACTTGATCTGTTCATTGAACACCAATGCCAACCCGATAAGCAAGCCGAGCGTCAACAGTACCCGCCACAACCAAACGCGCTTACGGGTCGTTTTCTTCTTCGCCATAGTCCACCTCCGGGTTCTCATTCTACACTGCCAACGGCAATGCCACAACTATGCGCCTTTGATTCCTAGCCGCATAGGCTCACGATTGACCGTGTACGCAACTGCCATAGCTTACCGTCATTATATCCTCTTAGCAAGTGAATTGCGACCAATTTAATAGTTGGCTTTGATCTGCCAAAAAAAAGACCGGGCCACCAGTCACTCATTACCTTTATCTGCAATGAGTAATTAGTTGGCCCGGTACTATTGGTTATTTATTCACCAGATCCGAGATCGAATTGATCTTGGTCATGTACGTCGGTACCGCCAACCCGACTTGAGCGCCTTTAAGGTTAACCCCTAAGTCGACGAAGCGGCCTTTATAATCGGCATAATACTTGCCACTCGTATTCGGTAACCAAGCTGAGACTTGGGCGTCTGCGGCATTGGTCGCGATACTAGCCCACATCGGCTGAATCTCCATCGGCCGGATCGTGACGTCATAGCCCAATGTCTTCAAGGCTTCCGCCACCACATTGGTCGAGGCGATTTCTGAATCCCACGCCACATAGGTCAAGGTTAACTTTTGCCCATGCACTTTAGACAAGCCTTTGGTCCACTTGGCCAACGCTTCCGGATGCGCCTTTAACCACGCCCGCGCGGCCTTGGCAGGGTCTTCGCCGGCGTTGACTTTTAACATCACATTAGACATCTGTGCCGGCGTCCAATAGAAACGATCCAACATGGTATACGCTTGGGGGGCATCTTTTTTCAAGTCCTTGCGCACGATCGTGTGGATGTTTTCCGCCTTACCATACACACCTTTAGGATCCTTGAGAAACTTCAAGCGGTACTTGGTGAACATCCAGTGCGGCTGCCACCCGGTAATCACGATCGGTTGTTTGTGCTTGATCGCCTTATCCAAGGTCGACGTCATAGCCGCGGTCGAACTGGTTTGCAACTGCCAGTTGGCCTTATCCAAGCCGTATGCAAACAACACCTTCGTGGTACTG
>JALCQM010000021.1 GCA_022651245.1 Lactobacillus sp. | reverse complement strand
CGAGATCGAGAATCAGGACATGCTCCTTCTCGGCTCACGCGGGCTCCATAGAAGCGGCGCACCGAAATGCTGCCACTCCATTGTCTACCGTGTCCTATATAGTTTCACCCCAATGCTACAGCACGCTTCAATTGCGCCCAGTACGCCATATTGCCGATGTTCGCTTAGCCCTTAACCCGGCAGCGAGAAGGCCCTCAGCGTCGATGGCGAGAAGAATCCCTGCTTTTCGCATTGATGGTGACGCCGCACGCCAGAGGTAATAATCTAGCCCGACCGTTTTACGACCACCGATCACCTGCACTGCTAACGACTGTAAGATTAGTAGGCGGGGCGTTCACCCGCGTGAATGGACATAGACTTCGGCCCCCAATTTTTCGGGATGGGGTCACCTTAGTTCAGTGCGATTTTTGCTTATAAACTAGCCATTGAAAATGCCGTCACACCGCGATTCTTTCGTCAGTGTCACGGCATTATTTTTATATTCTCGAAGGCGCATGTTACGAATTAAGAGATTTGATTGGGGTGGTTTAAGGACCGGATCACGTGGCTGCATTTTGGGCTAGTCGAGCTGCGTGGCGCATGGGCGAACGTTCTAACTGGTCTCGGCGGCGTATGGCTAGCGCCATCCACCACCAAGCCCTGTTAGCCCGTCACCCATAAACGCGCCACTTCGCTCTGTTTTTTAGTCGAGCTGCGCCAGGACAACGGAGAGGCGGATAAGTCATCGCGCCACGATCCGGCTGGCGCCGAACCGCGTCACGCTTCCTTATCCACTCTCCTACGCCCGTCCCGGCTCCGCTCTGTTTTAGTCGAGCTGCGCCAGGACAACGCGAGCGCAAAATAAAACCACCGGCGGTGTGCGGCTGACGCCACCCACCACCAGCGGTTATTATTTTGACTCGCTAAGCCCGTCCCGGCTCCGCTCTGTTTTTAGTCGAGCTGCGTGGCGCAACGCGCTAGGCATAACGGCACTGCCGTCAATATGGCTGACGCCATATCGCCAACAGTACACGTTACGCTACGCGCTAGAAGCGCGCCACTTTGCTCTGTTTCTAGTCGAACTGCGCAAGCCAACGCAATTGCGTGTAAGTCATCGCGGTCACGCACCGGCGTTGCCGGTACGCACCCACGCTGCCTTACACACATTGCTAAAACCGGCTTGCTCCGCTCTCTGTTTAGAAGTCTATCAGGTGGTGTTGGATGGCGAAGTGGACGAGTTCTCTTCTGGAGGTCATGTTGAGCTTTTTCATTAGGCTGGTTTTATGGGCTTCGACCGTTTTGCGGGTGACGAAGAGTTTGTCGGCGATTTCTTGGTTAGAGAAACCGAGGCCGACTAAGGGGAGAATTTCGCGCTCGCGGCGGGAGAGGTGCACGGCATCCAAGGTGTCGTACCGCTTATCCGGTTGGTGTTTGGCAAGGGACTGCAAGTCGCCGCTGGTCATGGTGATGTTGCTGTCAATATAGACGTGATTAGCGACGATATGGTGCAAAGCGGCGACGAGCTCGGTTTCATCTGAGGATTTCAACACATAGGCGAGAGCGCCGCTGGCTAAGGCGTGGGTGATGAATTCCGCTTCTTCATGCATCGACATGACCATGGTCTTCACGTCGGGATAGTAATCATGGATCCGGCGCAAAGTGACCAAGCCGCTTTCGCCAGGCGGCATCGAAATGTCGATGATCGCGATATCGATGTCGCGATTTTCCACGGCGGCATACGCGGTGTTGCCGTCGGCGGCTTCAGCGGTGACGGAGAAGTCGGGCAAGGCATTGATGGCGGCGGCTAGCCCTTGGCGTAAAAGTTTGAAATCATCAGCGATCAAGACGCGCTTCATGGCGTCACCTCCTTTGTGGGTGGTGCCGCATAAGGGAATGCGGCGCGGACGGTCGTGCCGTGTCCTGGTGTGGTGTCGATATCAAAAAAGCCGTTCAACGCTCGGACCCGGGCGCGCATGTTCAGCAAGCCGAGGGACTTGCCGTTATAGCCCCCTTGGGTATACGGGGTGAAGCCGGTGCCGTCGTCCATCACTTCTAAGGCGATCCGATCATGATGCAAAACGAGTAGGACCGCGATCGACGTCGCCTGCGAATGCTTGAGTGCATTGGTCAAGGCTTCTTGGGCGATGCGATACAGCGTGATCTGCACATCGTTGGAAAGCCCGGTGAGGTCACTAGAGCGGTCGATCAAAACCAGTTCGGCGGCAGTTGTTGGTTTGAGCCGTTTGATCAAAGCCTGCAAGGCGGCGCCTAACCCGAATTGGTCGAGGACGGCTGGATGTAGGGAGCCAGCCATTCCTTTGATCTGGGCGAGGGTCTCTTCCAGCTGCGTTTCGACCGCGCCGATCCGTTGGTCGTTTGTGTCCGCTTGAATGCGGCGCAAGGTCATCAAGGCTGCGGACACCGACTGGGCCACCGCGTCATGCAAGTCGGCGGCGAGCTGCCGGCGTTCGTCTTCTTGCGTCCGGTTGATTTTCAACAAGACATCGTGATCGGCACTGAGGTGGTGTAGCCGGCGCTCTAAGGCCCCTGTGTTGATGATCACGGCATATGTTTGCTGGGCGTAGTCGATGGCGTAATAGGCCAATTGCAAGCCCAGATCAGCGAGTCGCGGCGTTAAGGCTAAGGCGACGGGTACGGCGGCGAAAGTGGCGTTTTGACGCAGTTGGCAATAGTGACAGCCAGTGGGGTCGTGGGAGTCCGCTGCCGCATCGAGTGCCACGATTTCGGCGATATCGGCGGCGTCGAACTGGTGGGCCGCAAATAGCTGCGTGGCAGCACGATTTTGTAGCTGCACCCGCTTGCCGCTGATGATCAACATCGCCTGAGGGGCGTTTTGAATCATTTGGTCTAACCAAGCGCTACTGACGGCCATAGTGGCCACCTCCTGACGTTAGTATTGGGGCAATGTGTCGTGATAATCTGGGTCAAGAAACTGTTTGTAATGGTCATAGTCGCGTTGGATCAACATAATACGCCGGTCGAGCGTTGCGACGTTATCGTCACGTTCTAGTGTCCGCAAATCGTCGGCTTCTTGGGCCATTTCGTTTTCGAGTAAGGTGCGCTGGATGGTGAGATCGTTCAGTGCGATCCGCAGTAACTTTTGGAAGTCACCGGTGGACATTTCAGCCTGGGTCAACATGGGTCAATTCCTCCTGATAGTTAATGTTCAAAAGTGGGGTGGCGACCTTTAGCGGAGGACACCCGGCAATGTCCAATAATTCACGCCAGCGCCAGTCTTGGGCGAGGACTTGGGTTTCGAGTGTGGTGAAGGCGATATCGAGGCGGCAGCAGGTGTAATGCGTGCCGTTAGGGGTCACTAGGTAGCCGAAACGCCCCACAAGCGGGGCCAAGGTCGTCAAACTCAGGCCTTGGTAGTCGCAAGCGACGACTAACACATCGGCATGCGCGCGCGGTAAGGTGGCAAAATACGCCCATAGCCCGCCGATCGGGCCTTTATCCACCACTGGCGCGCGGTCGACGATCACCGTTGAGGCTAAGCCGGCCACACTGTCTTGGATCGCCGCTCGATTTTGCGCGTTACAGGCGACGTAGACTTGTTGGCACAACGCTTTGAGCAAGAACACCACGTGCGCCACGTTGGTCAAGGCCTGCGAGTCAAAATGCGCCAGCGCCTTGTCTTCGCCGAAGCGGCGTGAACGCCCACCGGCCAATACTAATCCGTCCATGTCACCCCTCCTGCTTGTGTGTACCAGGCTGCTAACCAGGCGCGAGCTTGCGAATCCCGCCATGCGAGGACCTTAGGATCGCGTGGCGCCCCCAAGGTGGCGAAGGCGACGACGTTGGTGATCGCGCCCCAATCGTTAGGGGTCTCGTCTGCATTAAGCAGCACTAACTTCGGATAGTCCAAAGCCTTGGCCCCTTCGATCAGGAGGATGTCGGCCTGACACGTTTGCACGATCGCGGCGATACGGTCCGCTAGCGGTGCCGCTGCCAGTTGATAGGCGAGAGTCTGCGTGGGCGTCAGCAGCCACGTCGGCGCTTGAGCAGCAAAGCGGCCAGAATCAGTGTCGGGACTGATGGCTTCGTGGGTATGCTTGATCGTTGCCACCCGCAAGTCGAACGCTTTAGCCGCTTGAATTAAGGCAGTCATGACGGTGGTTTTGCCACTTTTTTTGTGGCCGATCACCTGTAAGGGAGCAACCATGTGGTCAACACCTCCCCCGCCGGCGTTGCCGTTGTGCCGCGTGGGATCTCGAACAGGCACGTGGCAACGTGTAAGTTATTGAGGTTATCCGAGGCGTCGCTACCGGTCCGCGACAACACGAGCCCGTCGGCGTCGAGGTGATAGGTCCCGCGCAGGATGCGGTCGTACATATTGGTTTTGCGGTAAGTGTGATCCAGGCGCCCAGTAGTTTTGCGGAGGCGACTGTGGCTGCCTTGGAGTTGACAGAGTGTCGGTTCGACGAATAAGTAAAAGCCGGTGAAGCAGGCGCCGGGGTTGCCGGATAGGCCAAAGCAAAGCGTGTCGCCATGGGTGTAGGCCGTCGTTACAGAACCTGGGCGCATTTCCAGTTTATTGAAGAGTAAGGTGTCGGCTTGCTTGGCGTAATCGGCGATGATGTCAAAATCGCCGACCGACACGCCGCCGTCGGTGATCAAGAGGTCGCATTGCGGCAACAAGGTAGCGACGGCGGCTTGTAAGGCTTGCGGGTCGTCGGGCACGGTGGTGACGCCAACGATATTGGCGCCGGCTTCGGCGCATAAGCTTTGGATCAGCGGGCCGTTGCTGTCGTAGATCTTGCCGTTAGCCGGTGCCTGATCGGTGCGGAGCAGTTCACTGCCGGTGGTGATGATCCCGACTTTGGGTAAGGCGACCACGTTGACCGTTTGGATGTTGAAACTGGCGAGGAGACTCAGGCTCCCAGGGTTTAAGGTTGCCCCTTTGGCGAATAGTTCTGCTCCCGCAGCAAAAAAACTGCCGATAGGGGTGATGTTGTCATTTTTTTGCCGTTCGGAAATCGTGACAGTGCCAGCGGCGGCGTCTCGGGTAGTCGTTTCGAGCATCACCACGACGTCTGCGCCATCAGGCACATAGCCACCGGTCATGATGCGGACCGCTTCGCCGGGGTGCAAGGGCTTTGGAAAATCGGCACCTGCCGGGATCTCTCCGATCAGCCGTAACGTGACCGGCAACTGCACCAGGTCCTGATGGTTGACGGCGTACCCGTCATAGCCGGCACGTCGAAACGTCGGTAAGGCGTACGGGGCCACCAGGGGTTCGGCGAGGACGCGGCCGGCGGCTTGCCCGGTCGGCAGGGTTTCGGTGGGGAGGTGCCAGTGGGCGACACATTCAGCGAGTCGCGCTTGGGCGGCCGTAATGGATAACGCGTCACGGTGATCAACTGGGGTGTACATTTTTAGTCAGCTCCTTCAAAAGGTGGCTCAAATCGGGCAAGATGATTTGCTCGAGGGCGGTTTGGCACGCATTCGGCGAGCCGGGTAACAGGTAGGTGAGGTGGTTGTGGGGGCTAACGCCAGCTTCGGCCCGAGAGGCCAAGGCCTTGAGCCCGACGGCCTCGAGTGACAGTCGGCGGAAGTATTCGCCAAAGCCGGGGATGGTTTTGGCCAGCCGCGGCAGCAGCGCTTCGATGGTCACGTCACGCAAAGCGATCCCTGTGCCGCCGGTGACGAGGATCAAGTCGAGTGCTTGGGCATCACAGTTGGTAAAAGCGGCGGCGATTTGGTTGGCGTCGTCTTTGACGATGTGGCGTACGACCATGTGGTGCCCGGCTTTCACTAAGGTAGTGATTAAATACTCACCGCCACTGTCAGTGAGCAAGGTCCGGGTGTCGCTAACGGTAATGACAGCAAATTTAGCCATGGTGCACCCCCTGATGTTGCAAGCAGGCGCTGCGGCGAGGCACGGTCAGCTTACTGAAGTCGAACCGCCAGGCGTCGATGGTCACCAGTTGGCCGGTGACCATCGCCTCGGGATTGCTCAGCCACTTCAAGGCCATCCCCGCTTCAAGCGATCCGGTCGTCGCCACGATGGCCGGATTCGTCCCGATATTTTTGGCCAAGCCGAGGTCAGCAACCGGTTGCGGCGGGAAAGCACACTCGAGACACGGCCCGTGATCGGCGGCGGCAGCCAATAATTGGCCACTGTTGGCTGCACAGGTAGCGAATAGGTGGTCGCGTCCGGCCGCTTGGCAATCGGCGTTGATCTGGTATTTGACCGGGAAATTATCGGTACAGTCGATGACTAAGGCGTCGGGGTCCGAAGCTAGGAGCGTCTGGTCGTAATGTTGTTCTTGCAGCGTCAAAGCCACGTTGTGGTTGGCGGCGCGTAAGTAGCGCGCGAACGCTTCTAGCTTGGGTTGGCCAATGTCGGACTCGACGTAGCCGTTTTGGCGGTGGAGGTTTGATTCTTCGACCACGTCAAAATCGACTAAGGTCAAGCGGCCGATGCCGGCCTTGGCGAGGATGCTGGCGACGAAGCTGCCCAGTCCACCAACGCCGACGATGATCGCCCCGGCAGCAGCGAGACGCTTTTGCCCAGCAGGGCCGATCTGGGCCACTTTAAGTTGGCGTGAGTAGCGTTGTTCCACGTGTAACACTCCCTTATCGTCGCCTTGCGATGGTGACGTTTTCTCTATCATACAGCTATCCGCGACCGACATAAATCAAGATTAGGGAAATGCCTAACCTTTTTTTGATAATTATTGTGATAGCCTTAACATAAGGTAGGATATCGCCAAGAAAAAGGATAGTGGGGCTTATGCTGAAATCTAAATTTTTCAGGTCCGTTGAGAAGTTCAATGGAACGTTCACCCAGCTAGAGGAGCATTCCCGGCGCTGGGAGAAGCTATACAAAGAGCGTTGGGCACACGATAAAGTCGTGCGGACGACTCACGGGGTCAACTGCACCGGGTCGTGTTCGTGGAACGTCTTTGTCAAACAAGGGGTCGTGACCTGGGAGCACCAGGCGACGGATTACCCCTCGTGTGGGCCGAATATGCCCGATTTTGAGCCGCGCGGGTGTCCCCGGGGGGCGAGTTTTTCGTGGTATGAATACAGCCCGTTGCGCATCAAGTACCCGTATGTGCGCGACAGCTTGTGGCGTTTGTGGCAAGCTGCTAAAGCCACGACGCCGAATTTGGTCGACGCTTGGGGCAGCATCGTCGAAGATCCGGCTAAAGCCAAGCAGTACAAGTCGCAGCGCGGTCATGGTGGCTTGATCCGGGTGCATTGGGAAGAAGCCAGCGAGTTGATCTCGGCCATGTTGCTGTACACGATCCGCAAGTACGGCCCGGATCGGATCGCTGGGTTCAGCCCGATCCCGGCCATGTCGATGTTGAGCTATGCCTCTGGGGCGCGCTTCATCTCGATGCTCGGTGGGGAAATGCTGTCATTTTATGATTGGTATGCGGATCTGCCGCCGGCTTCGCCACAAGTCTGGGGCGAACAAACCGACGTGCCAGAATCGTCGGATTGGTACAACAGCCAGTATTTAATGATGTGGGGCTCTAACGTGCCACTGACCCGTACCCCAGATGCGCACTTCATGGTGGAGGCGCGCTACAAGGGGACTAAGGTCGTGTCGATCAGTCCGGACTACGCGGAAAACGTCAAGTTCGCCGATAACTGGCTGGCCCCGCACCCAGGCTCTGACGCCGCGTTAGCACAAGGCTTCACCTATGTGATCTTGAATGACTATTACCACAAACAACAGGTGCCATACTTCATCGACTACGCCAAGCGCTTCACCGACTTGCCGTTTGTGATCACCTTAAAGCCGAGCTTGAAGCACGCCGACCATGTGGTTTCTGGTCGTTTCTTGCGTGCCGCCGACCTCGGCCAAGACGTGGCCAATGGCGACTGGCAGCCGCTGGTGTTCGACCACACCGATGATCAGTTGGTCGCGCCGAACGGGACGATCGGCCAGCGGTATGACCAAAACGAAAAGTGGCGTTTGGACCTGGACGCGGCCGATGGCCACACCATCGACCCGCAGCTGTCTGTTTTGGTTGAAAACGGCCGCACTGCGGTGGTCGACATGCCGGGCTTTTCTGAACAAGGGGCATCGGTCTACCAGCGCACGGTACCGGTCCGCACGGTGACGTTAGCGGATGGCACGGAACAGCTCGTGACGACGGTGTATGACCTGATGATGGCGCAATACGGCATCGCCCGCATCCCCGGTGATCCGTATGCCGCCGATGATGAAATGGACGCTTCCAGTCCGTTCACCCCGGCCTGGCAAGAAAATGTCACCAGCGTGCGCGCCGATTTAGTGGTGCAAATTGCCCGTGAATTTGCCCAAACCGCAGCAGACACCCACGGCAAGGCGATGATCATCGTCGGCGCTGGGATCAATCACTGGTTCAACTCAGATATGACTTACCGCGCCGTGATCAACATGTTGATGCTGACCGGCTGTATCGGGGTGCAAGGTGGCGGCTGGGCCCATTACGTCGGCCAAGAAAAATTACGGCCGGCAGAAGGTTGGGCGACGATCGCCTTTGCCAACGATTGGCAACCCGGTGGCGCCCGCCAGCAACAAGGAACCAGTTTCTTCTACTTCGCTTCTGACCAGTGGAAGTATGATGAGCTGGACAACGAAGGCTTGAAGTCACCGCTGCGTCACAGCCCGCACGCGTACAAACACCCAGCGGATTATCAACAAATGGCGATCCGCTTGGGCTGGATGCCGAGCTACCCGCAGTTTGACCGCAGCAACTTGAGCTTCACCCAAGATTACGGCACCACCGACCTCGACACGATCAAGGCCAAGGTGGTCGCCGAGTTGAAGGCGGGCACACTCCATTTTGCCGCCGAAGCGCCAGACGCGCCGCAGAACCAACCTAAAGGCATGTTCATCTGGCGGTCGAACTTGTTTGCCTCTTCGGGTAAGGGCCAAGAATACTTCATGCGTCACTTGCTTGGGGCCGAAAACGGCTTGTTGGCCAAGCAAAGCGAACGCTTCAAGCCCCAAGACATGCAGTGGACTGAAGAACCTGTCGATGGCAAGCTCGATTTGGCTGTTGCCTTTGACTTTCGGATGGTGACGACGCCGTTATATTCTGACATCGTGCTCCCAGCCGCGACTTGGTATGAAAAAGAAGACCTGTCGTCTACCGATATGCACCCGTACATCCACCCGTTCAATAAGGCGGTTGACCCGCAATGGGAATCGCGTTCCGACTGGCAAGCGTTCCAGCAAATCGCTAAGACCTTCTCGGCCATGGCCAAAGACTATTTCCCAGGCAAGCACTACGACTTGAAGACCCAGCCGATCGGCCATGACACGCCTAACGAAATGGCGCAGCCTAACGGCGAGATCAAGGACTGGAAGAAAGGCGAATGCGAGCCGATCCCAGGCAAGACCATGCCGAGCTTGAGTCTGGTCGAACGGGATTACACCACGATTTATGACCGCTACATCGCCTTAGGCCCGAACGCTGGGGGCAATGTCGGCGGTAACGGCTATAGTTACAACGTCAAGGATGAATACGACGAGCTCAAAGACATCAACGGCACGCATCCCGCAGGCCTCGAAGCGGGGATGCCGCGCCTGGATGAAGACAAGAAAGTCGCCGAGGCGATCTTGCATCTGTCTAGCGCCTCTAACGGCCACGTCGCCGCGAAGGCTTGGGCCAATGCCGAAGCCATCACCGGGGAAAAGCTGGCCGACATCGCCGGCGGCTTGAAGGAAAAGCAAATGACCTTCCAGTCGATCACAGCGCAGCCAAGTGAAGCGATCCCGACGCCGCTGGGGACCAGCAGCAAGCATGACGGCGACCGCTACAGTGCGTTTTCCGTCAATATTGAACGCAACGTGCCGTTTCGCACCTTGACCGGGCGCCAACAGTTCTTCATCGACCATGAGATCTTCGAAGAATACGGTGAAGAGCTGGCGACTTACAAGCCGACCTTGCCGCCAACGGTGCTGGGCCCGAGTGATACCCAAGTGGCGCCAGCCGCTGAAGAGATCACGTTGCGGTACATGACCCCACACGGCAAGTGGAACATTCACACGACCTACCAAGACAATTTGTACATGCTGACGCTGTTCCGTGGTGGGCCAACGGTTTGGCTCAGCCCAGCGGACGCCGCCAAGATCCATGTAGCGGATAACGATTGGGTCGAACTCTACAACAAAAATGGGGTCGTCACTGCCCGCGCCGTGGTGTCGCAGCGGATGCCAGACGGCTCGCTGTACATGTACCATGCGCAAGACATGGAGATCCAAGAACCGCTGTCGTCGATTACCGGCAACCGCGGCGGGTCGCATAACGCGCCAACGCAGATCCACATCAAGCCGACGCAAATGGTCGGTGGGTACGCGCAACTCAGCTATGGGTTCAACTATTATGGCCCGATCGGCAACCAGCGGGATCTGTACGTCAATGTGCGCAAGTTAAACGAGGTGAAATGGCATGAAAGTTAAAGCACAGATCGCAATGGTCTTGAACCTCGATAAGTGTATCGGGTGTCACACCTGCAGTGTCACCTGCAAGCAGACTTGGACCAACCGGCCCGGCGCTGAATACATGTGGTTCAACAACGTGGAAACCCGGCCCGGAGTTGGTTATCCCCAACAATGGGAAGACCAAAGCCACTATAAAGGCGGTTGGACCTTGACCAAAAAAGGCAAGCTGACCCTGCGCGCCGGCGGTAAGTTCAACAAAGTCTCGTTATTGAAGATCTTCTACAACCCGGATATGCCGGAGCTTGATGATTACTACGAACCATGGACTTACGACTACCAAACCCTTTTTGGCAAGGCGTCTAAGCACCAACCGGTGGCCCGGGCGAAGTCCCAGATCACCGGCGAGTACATGGACCTGACCAACGGCCCGAACTGGGACGACGACTTGGCCGGGTCCGACCGCAGCTTCACTGAGGACCCGAACATGACTGATATCGAAGCCGACATCAAAGGCAACTTCGAGAAAACCTTCATGATGTACCTGCCGCGGTTGTGCGAACACTGCTTGAATGCAGCGTGTGTCGCCAGCTGCCCAAGTGGCGCGATGTACAAGCGTGACGAAGACGGCATCGTTTTGGTCGACCAAGAACGCTGCCGTGGCTGGCGTTTTTGCATGACCGGCTGCCCGTACAAAAAGGTCTACTTCAACTGGAAGACCAACAAGGCGGAGAAGTGTACGTTCTGTTATCCGCGGATCGAAGAAGGCCTGCCAACGGTGTGCTCCGAGACTTGTGTCGGCCGTATTCGCTACATCGGCGTGATCTTGTATGATGCCGATAAGGTCGCTGAAGCCGCTAGCGAACCTGATGAGACCAAGCTGTACGAACGGCAACTCGAGTTATTCCTCGACCCTAACGATCCAGACGTGATCGCCGCCGCCTTGGCTGATGGCGTCGATGAAGAGACGCTGCATAGCGCCCAGCACTCGCCGATCTACAAGATGGCCGTCGAAGAAAAAATCGCCTTTCCGCTACATCCGGAGTACCGGACAATGCCGATGGTGTGGTACGTGCCACCTTTGAGCCCGATCATGAACTATTTTGAAGGCAAGAACTCGATCAAGTACCCAGAATTGATCTTCCCAGCGATCGATGAGATGCGCATCCCAGTCGAATACCTTGCCAGTCTGTTGTCTGGCGGCAATGTGCCGGTGATCAAGCAAGCCTTGTACAAACTCGCGATGATGCGCCTGTTCATGCGGGCGCAAACCGCCGGCAAACCGTTCGACGCCGATAAGCTCGAACGCGTCGGCCTCGACGCGCAACGCGCCACCAGCTTGTACCGCTTGTTGGCGATCGCCAAGTATGAAGACCGCTTCGTGATCCCGAAGGCCAAGAAGGAAAACGTTGAACCTGTCGCCCAAGAAGCCGGCGGGTTAGGTTTTGAAGAATGCAATGGGTGTGCTTTGGCCCCGGCGCATGGGAGCATGTTCAAGCAGTACAAAGAAGGCATGTCCAGCCAGCAGATCTACGCAGAAAGTTTCTATGGGGGGATCTGGCGTGATTGATATTCAAAAACTAGACACCGTCAAGACGGGATTCACCTACCTCAGCCGGTTGCTGGATTACCCCACGGCCGACTTGTTGACGCCGGAATTTGTCGCGGGGGTGCAACAAGACTATGCCGAAACGCCGCATAAGGCCGACTTGTTGGCGCTGGTCGCCGAATTGCAGCAAGAATCGCTGGAAGCCCTGCAGACACATTACGTGGGCTTGTTCGAGCTCAATAACCGCTATACGCTGTACATGACGTACTATAAGCTAACCGATTCCCGGGAGCGGGGGCAGGTCTTAGCGCGGTTGAAAATGCTGTACGAAATGTTTGGCGTGCGCGTTCAAGGCACGGAATTACCAGATTATTTGCCACTGATGCTCGAGTTTTTGGCGTATTCCGATTGGCAAACGGATCAGCGGCAACAAGACTTGTCTTTGCTGTTTGCGGTGATCGAAGACGGGACCCATGAACTATTGCAGCGGGCGGAGGTGGCCCAGGCCGATCCGTATTTTCGCTTGGTCGCGCTGGTGCGGGCCGAGTTCAAGGATTGCTTGGCGACGCCGGCCAAGGGGGTAAGCTAAATGGGGAATGTGCTACAGTTTTTCTTATGGACGATCTATCCGTACCTAGCGCTCGCGTCTTTTTTCATCGGGATCATCGTGCGGTTCAAGTGGTTCCCGTATCAGATCACGGCGAAGTCTAGTGAGATCATGGAGCGCAAGCAGCTGATCATTGGGTCGATCTGCTTTCATATTGGGATTATCATGGTGTTTTTCGGCCATGTCGCCGGGATCATCATCCCCAAGGCGTGGACCGATGGGTTGGGGATCTCCAATGAGCAATACCACGTGTTTGCGATGGTCATGGGGGGCATCGCCGGCGTATTGGCGCTGGTGGGGATGCTGATCTTGACCTTCCGCCGCTTTACCAACAAGCGGGTGTTTGCGATGAGTAGCCTGTCTGATTTGATCGTCAACTTGAGTTTGCTGACGGAAATGATTTTGGGCATGTGCTCGAGTTTCATTGCCGGGCCACTGAATCCCAGCTTCAATTACCGCACGAGCTTGGCGATTTGGTTTCGGCAGATTTGGGTCTTGCAACCGGACTGGCATTTGATGCTGAACGTGCCGACGCTGTTTAAGATCCACGTGTTTGTCGGGTTTTTGATCTTTATGTTCTTTCCGTACACCCGCTTGATTCACGCGATCGCCTTGCCTTATCAATACCTCTATCGGCGGTTCATCGTCTACCGGCGTAAGCCGCGGATCGAGGGCTGATGCGGCGTCAAATGGGCGTGGCGCTGGCCTTATTAGTGCTCGTTGGCGGGGTGTCTTTGTGCGTGGGCAACTATGCTTTGACACCGAGTCAAATGCTCCAGGCGTTAGGGACGCTACAAAGCCCGCAAGGCGTGGTGGTCACGATGCGCGTTGTCCGCCTCCTCGCGGTGGTCTTAGTCGGCGCTAGCCTTAGTATGGCTGGGGCCACGTATCAGGCGGTATTTGCCAACGGCTTAGCCAGCCCAAATGTTTTAGGGGTCGCCACCGGCGCAAGCGTCGGGGCGGCCTTCGCCATTTTGTGCGGGTGGCCATTATGGGCTATTGAGGTGGCCGCATTTGGCAGTGGGTTGGCGACGGTTACGCTGACGCTGGCCTTGAGCCGACTACTGCCGCAAGGGCAGACGCTGACGTTGGTATTGGCGGGGATGATTGCCGGTGGCTTGGCAACGAGCTGCCTAGGGGTGATCAAGTATGTGGCAGACCCGGAAGACCAGCTACAAAGCATCGTCTTTTGGGAGCTCGGGAGTTTTGCGAAGGTCGATGCGACCACCTTGTTCGTGATTGCCCCGGTGCTCTTAGTGGCCGGCGGCTTCTTGATCGCCGCACGGTGGCGGTTGAACGCGTTGACGTTAGACGACGATGCGGTGCGCGCCTTGGGGCTGTCACCGCGCGCCAACCGCACCGCGATGGTCGTGGCGGCGACCTTATTGACCGCCGCTTCCGTGTGCTTGTGTGGCGAGATCGGTTGGATCGGGCTGATCGTGCCGCACTTGGCGCGTAGCCTTGTCGGCAGTGACAACCGGCGCGTTTTGCCGCTCACGGCGGTGGTAGGGGCGGCCTTGTTGGCGGTAGCGGATACGTTTGCGCGTAGTGTCTCAGTCAACGATATCCCGTTGAGTATCATCACGGGGTTCATTGGGGTACCGGTGTTGATCGTGATCTTAGTGAGGAGGCAACCGCTTGGACTATGAATTAGCCGCAACCAACCTGACGTTTGCCTATCCGAAGCAGGCGCCGTTGTTCACCGACGCGACCTTAGCGGTGCCAAAAGGGCACATTTTAGTGCTACTCGGGCCTAACGGTGTGGGTAAAAGTACGCTACTGGGGTGTTTGACCGGGCGCTTACAGCCAAGCGCTGGCCAAGTGCAAGTCGCTGGCGTTGACCTGGCGACTTTGACGGCCCGCCAACGCGCCACACGCCTCGCGATCGTGGCCCAAAGCGGTCGGCATCGCAGTACGCTTAGCGTGCAAGATTACCTACTGCTCGGGCGCGTGGCGCATCACGGGGTGTTCGGCCAGCCGGATGCCGCTGACCGCCAATGCGTTGCCGCCGCCTTGGCGCGGGTGGGGATGGGCGATTACGCGGCGGCCAGTGTGGCCACTTTATCAGGTGGGCAGCGCCAATTGGTGATGATTGCCGCGGCTTTGGTCCAAGCCGCCCAGGTGGTGGTCCTCGATGAACCCACGGCGGCGCTAGACCTCAAGAACCAGCGGTTGGTCATGCAACTGTTGAAAGCGCTCAAGCACGACGGTAAAACGATCGTCGTCACGACGCACGACCCCAATCAGGCGACCTTGATCGCAGACTCGATTGCGATCATCCAGCACCAGCAAGTGGTGCAGCTGGCGACCAGTGAGCTGAGTGCCACGCGCTTAAGTGCCATCTACCAGACCCCCATCGCGGTCACCCAATATGGGCAGCGCCGCGTTTTTCTCATCGAAGGAGTGGAAGAGTTGTGTTCAAAAAGTCAGTTCTGATCGCAGTGGCGCTGGTGAGTTTAGGTCTCGCCGCCCAACCCGTTAACGCGGCAACAAAGACCCATACGGTGACGGATATGGCAGGCGATAAGGTCAAGGTGCCGACCAAAGTCACCAAAGTCGCCGACCTGTGGCACGCGTCGAACCCGATCGTGGTGATGCTCGGTGGCGCCGATACGATCGTGGCGACGACCCAATTGATCCATGATAACGCCTTGTTGACCAGCCTGTACCCGTCTTTGAAGCGCCAAGCAGTCCCGTTTGCCGGGAGTGACGTGCAAATCGAGACGTTGTTAAAGGCAGACCCAGACGTCGTGATCTCCTCGTCACCGGCCCAAGTGACGACGCTGCGCAAGGCCAAGTTACCGACGATCAACGCGATGTTTCAAACCTTACCAGACATGCGCAAAAGCATCACCTTGACCGCGAACGTCTTGAACACCAAGGCAGCCAAGGCCGAAGCGAAGGCCTATAACGCCCAGTTCAAGAAGGATGTTCAAAGCGTCAAGGACAAGACCGCCGCTGCTAAAACCACACCGAGCGTGTTGCATGTGGTGGGCCTGGCCGATTTGACCAAGGTCGATGGCACCAAAACGATTCCAGACGAATGGATTAAAATCGCCGGTGGGCAAAATGCGATCACTGAGGCAGGTAATATGTTGACCGTGACCCCCGAGGCGATCGTCAAGGCCGATCCTGACGTGATCATCGTTGGCAGTACCACAAGCGCCAAGGCTTTGGCCGCGTTCCAAAAAGATTCCCGGTTCAAGCACCTAACGGCGGTCAAAAATAAGCGGGTCTATGGCAATCCGATCGGTTTGTTTGCCTGGGATCGGTACAGCGCGGAAGCCGACTTGCAAATTTGGTGGGCGGCCAAGAAGTTGCATCCGGAGCTAACCAAGGACGTTAACATGACCACCAAAGCCAAGGCGTTCTACCAGAAGTTTTTTGGTCAGCAGCTGACGACCAGTCAAATCAAGACGATCTTGGCCGGAGAGGTGGCGAAGTAGCATGGCAGACATTATGCTCTCAGAGCAGCCGCTAGACGCGGCGGCGTTGACGCAACAACTGATCGCCCCGCAGTATGGCGGGATCGATATCTTCATCGGCACGGTGCGCCAGATGACCGGCGACGTGGAAACCACGGCGATTGATTATACGGCTTACCGACCGATGGCGCTCAAAGAAATGCAGAAGCTAGCCGCGCCGTACCAAGCGCAGGGCTTCAAGGTGGTGATGGCGCACCGAGTGGGGCATTTGGAATTGTGCGATCTGGCCGTCTTTATCGGTGTAGCCGCCCCACACCGGGCGGAGGCGTTTGCCGCCTGCCGTGAATTAATCGATCAGTTGAAGCAAACAGTGCCGATTTGGAAGAAAGAATACGATACGGATAAGATCCGTTTTGGGGGGCTTGAAGATTGAACGTCCAATTATTTTCATTACTGGCTGAAGAACTCGGCGAGCAAGTCACCGTGACCGTGGCCATGCCAGCGACAGCAGCCACGCTTAAGGCAGCTTTGGCTGCGGCATACCCGGCGTATGCGGAGCTGATCGCGCAAAGCGTCGTGGCCGTCGATCAAGATTATGCGACGGATGAACAACAATTCACCGCCACCGCAGAAGTAGCCTTAATTCCACCGGTATCTGGTGGCTGATCGCGGTCCCGCCGCATAAATGACCAATGATGACGGCAGTTATTTGGGGTGTATTGCGCACAATTTAAAGCGTATGCTTAAAGCAGTTGAACTGCGACGTTTTTTAAGAAAGGAAGACACATATGGAGAAGACATTCACCTTAGACGAATTGAAGCAATATGATGGTCAAGACGGGCGCGCCGCGTATGTTGCGGTCGATGGCGTCGTTTATGACGTTTCGCACGTCGACCCTTGGGCTGGCGGCAAGCATCATGGCAATACCGCCGGCAACGATGTGTCGCAAGCGATCTTACACTCGCCACACGGCAAAGGCGTTTTGAAGAAGCTCCCGCGTGTCGGAGTCTTGGCTTAAGTGCCCCAAAAAATGGCCCCTCGCAAAACCTGTGTTGAAAGGTTTGCGAGGGGCCGTTTTTGAATTTGACGGTCAAGCTGACCTGCTTATTGAACGATGTGTGACCCACCGCGGATGAAGTTGCGCCATAAAACCAGCCAGCACAAGCCGGCGAATACGGCGAGCAACACCAACCCGAGCGTGTAGCTCCCAGTTGCCTGCTGGATCACACCCAGCAAGATCGGCGGGAAGTAACCGCCTAAGCCGCCGATTGCGCCGACGAAGCCGGTCACGGCCCCGGTGTTCCCTTTTGACACGTAAGGCACCATTTTGAAGATGATCCCGTTACCTAACCCGGCGATCACGCCGATCATGACCAATCCGAGTTCGAAGGGCAGCATCGCGCCGAGCGTGCCGCTAAGTTCCAAGGCAAATACGCCGATCCCGATCAGGACCCATTGCAGTAAAGCCATCGGGCGAAACTTGTCGGATAACACCCCGCCGACCGGCCGCACGATGGTGCACATTGCGCCGAAAGCGGCGGCCCACAGTCCGGCGTCGACTGGGGACATTTTGAACAGCGAGCCGAGCATGGTCGGGGTCAAGTTACTGAACGACATGAACAAGCCGAAGGTCAGTGCGTAGAATAAGGACAGGTACCAGGTGTTCACGTCCTTGGCAACGGCCAAGGAATCTTTGAATGACTTATTTTTGTTGACCGGCATCTCTTTGCAAAAAATGGCGAAGATCACGATCAAAACCAGCAAGACACCGATCAAGAAGTTGTACACCATGGTGAAGTCCCAGTGCTGCGCGATCCGCGGCAAAGTCAGCGCGGAAATGGCATTGCCTAAGTTGCCGAGACTGGCGATCCCGAGGACCAAGCCTTGGCGCTCGGGCGGAAACCACACGGACACATACGAGATCCCGACGGCAAAAGACGTGCCGCTCATCCCCAACAGCAACGCGACAAACAGCAGCAAGCCGAAGGAGTGGACCCGCGGGACCAAAAATAGGGGGATCAAAACGAAGAGCATTAAGATGATGTAGACCTTTTTGCCGCCATAACGATCAGAAAAAATGCCCACGGGAATACGTAGGATCGAGCCCAATAATACCGGTGTCGCAAGCAATAATGTGCGTTGAGACACGGAAAGGGAAAAGGTCTTGGCGATCTGCGCCGCCAGTGGGGCAAAGCTTGACCAGGCCATGAAACAGCCCATCATGGCTAACGTCCCCATGATCAACGCCATCGTCGCATTGAACCGATTCGGCGCCTTATCTGCTACTGTCATAGGAAATTCCTCCAAAGAAGTCCGAAAAAACCGCCAATTGGCGGCTTTTTTACATATCGGTGACGACGAGATAGGTCATGTCTAGTGGCCCGTGCACGCCAACGATCAAAACCATTTCAATGTCACCGGAGTTCGATGGGCCGGTGATGAAATTGATGTTTGATGTGGTCAGGCTACCGTCGGCGAAGGCTTTTTCATAGCGGTACATCGCCTGGCGTGAGCGGCTCAAAATGGCGCTCTTCTTGATCACGGCCAAATAATGCGTCGGCAGGAAGTGGAACGCCCGACCTTGACCAGGGGTGGTGGCGATGGTAATCGTGCCGGATTCCGCCAGCAGGTAGTCCGCGAACCCGATCGCGGCATCGGCGTGACTGGCAGTGTCGATGTTGGCCTCCCGTCCGGCTCCAGGCACCCAAAAGCTAGGGGTCGGGGTCAGCTGATCGCGCCAGCTTTCTAGGCCGTACTCACTGAAGCGTTCGCTGGTCGGTAACAGCGGCGTCTTGGCCTCTTTAGCGGTTAAAAAGGCGTCGAGGGCTTGCGGCAAAGTGGCCTTGGTTGTGGTTTGAAAGTCAACGTGGACGGCTTCGCTGCTGGTCTTAGCCAAAGCAAACAAGTCGTCGTCGTTGAGTGTTGCTAACGTGGTGTCTGGTAAATCATTGAGTGGTTTGAATGGATGATCTTTAAGTTGGTGCCGCGGGCGTTTAGCCGCGGTCGCTAGACTGTCTAAAAAAGCTTCACGTTCAGTCATAGTCTCTCCTCCTAACATCAGCTGGGCTGATTTGGTTCGGTGAGCGGTAAGCTTGCGTGTAAGTCGTCGCGGTCACGTACCGGCTGCCGGTACGCACCCACGCTGCCTTACCCACATTGCTAAGGACGGCTTGCTTCGCTCTTGGTTGTCATCGAGCTGCGCAAGCCAACGGGGTCGCGGATAAGCCGTCGCGCCACGCTATGGCTGCGCCATAACGCGTCACGCCGTCTTACCCACACCCCTAAGACCGGCTTGCTTCGCTCTTGTGTTTTTTGAACCATGCGCGGAAGTTTTCGTCGTGTTTTGGTGGTCTTGGGAGGTCGCGGACATCTGTCCAACCTTTGGCCAGCGATGGGGCGCTCTTTACGAAGCCGCCGTGGTTGATGAAGTTTTCTGTCGAGATCGGGGCTTGTTTAGAAAGGGGCCCAAACATGGCGTGGTCAACGCCCATGGCCATGCGGAACATTGCGGGCGTGCCGGTTGCCACCCCGATACCTTTCATCAGCACGTTGTTGAACGAGTGGTCCATGTGCAGTTGATTTTCCATGACTTCACGGTGCTTGATCAGTAACTTGTGTAGCGGGATCTTGACCGGGCAGGTTTCGCTGCAGGCGCCGCAGAGGCTAGAGGCGAATGGTAAGTCGCCAAATTCTTTGTAGCCGCGCAAGACGGGTGATAAGACGGCACCGATCGGCCCTGGGTAGATCGAGCCGTAGCCGTGGCCGCCAATGTGCCGGTAAACCGGGCAGACGTTCAGGCAAGCCCCGCAACGGATGCATTGTAAGACGGATTCGAAGTCGCCACCTAAGGCGTTGCTACGGCCGTTATCGACGATCACGACGTAGAAATCTTCAGGCCCATCACTTTCGCCGTCGACTTGGCGGCCGGCGAAAGTCGCGTAGCTGGTCAGCTTCTGGCCAACAGCCGAGCGCGACAGCATTTGGTCCAACACCTCGGCTTCTTTGAGGCTCGGCACCAGACGCTCCATCCCCATCACGACGACTTGGGTCTTCGGGATCGCCATGACCAAATCGGCATTGCCTTCATTGGTGACCAGGTTGATCATCCCGGAGTCGGCAATGGCGAAGTTACACCCGGTCACACCTAAGTCCGCCTGTAAGAACGAGGCGCGCAGATACTTGCGGGCAAAACGCGCGAGGTGTTGGGGATCGTTGTCGCCGTCGTAGCCGAGCTTGTTGTGGAAAATTTCGCGGATCTGGTCGCGATTTTTGTGTAACGTCGGGAAGACGATGTGCGTCGGTTCGTCGAAGTCGTCTTCTTCCAAAATGAATTCGGCGAGGTCGGATTCAAGCACCGACATCCCAGGAATCTCGAGTAATTTCTTATCCAAGTCGATTTCGGTGGTCACCATCGACTTGGATTTGACCACGTGCTGGGCCCCTTTGTCGATAGCGATCTGCTTGATATAATCCGCCGCTTCGTCATCCGTCTTGGCGAAGAAAACGTGGCCACCACGGGCTTCTACGTTATCGGCGAATTCTTCTAGGTAATCGGGCAAATACCGGACCACGTGTTGGCGAATCTGTTCGGCTAATTCGCGCCACTGCGCCCAGTTGCCAAGGTCTTGTCGCGCTGCGGTCCGCTTGTCCCATTGCGCATCTTGCGCTTTGGCCACGGCCGCTTGCATGAAATGATCTTTTTCAGATTCTGCAAGTCGGGTCAAGAACGGTTGCTCACTGGTTTTGATTGGCATAAGTTCCACCTCCAGGGACCAGGTCGGCATCGTCAATATATTGCACCCGGTCCATATCCACATTGCTGTTCAACACTTCGGCTAAGTGCATGACTTTGATGTGTTCACCGCGACGATTGAAGCGCCCGACGATGTTCATCAAGCAAGCCTGGTCGCATGAGATCAGGACTTCAGCTTTAGTCGATAAGACTGAGTCGACTTTTTCATCGACCATTTGACGAGAAATTTCCGGTTCTTTGACCGAGAACATCCCGCCGAACCCGCAGCAGTTTTCTAGGTGCGGCAGTGGCACCATGGTTAAGCCGTCGACGTGTTTGAGTAATTCAAACGGCGCCGTGCGCTCACCGAGTAGCCGTGTCATGTGGCAGGAGCGGTGGTAGGTCGCCGTTGTCTCGAGCTGGGCGCCCGCGTCCAAGACGTGCAGGATCCGGTAAACGAATTGGGAGAATTCGTAAGTTTTATCGGCCAGCGTTTGTGCTTTAGCCGCATATTCGGGATCGTCCTTGAGATGTTCAGGGTACTCCTTGAGCATCGCTACGCAAGAGCCAGCAGGGCCGACGATATAATCTGCATCCACGCCTAGCAAAGCGTCGATTTCGTTATGCATGACCTTTTGCGTTTCCTTCACATACCCAGAGTTGAACGTCGGTTGGCCACAACAGATCTGCTTGACGGGCAAAGTTGTTTCGCAGCCGAAGCGCTCAAGCACTTCGACCATCGCCGCGCCGACGTTTGGAAACATAAGGTCGATGATACAAGTTGAAAAAATTGCTACTTTCACGTTTGCCACCTCCAATGTCAAAACCTAAAGCAGTACTTATTTTTATTGTACGTCAATTAATCACAAGAATGAGGGCGATTACAAACAATTGGGGTTTTCCCTTGCTCAGTTATAATGAAACCGAAAAATATTTAGAAAAAAGCGCTTACTTTTTACCTTGCAAGCTTGCCGTTAAGCGGGTAAGGTAGAAGCACGTGTCGCAGATTAGATATTGGAGGGTACGATGTTGAAGAAGTGTTGGGTAGTGGGGTTAGGGGTCACCTTGTTGGGCAGTCTATTAGTGGCGTGTGCGCCGAAGGAGTCGGCCGTGAAGTCTGGGTCGCAAGCGACCCCAAAGGCGACAACGATTCGCATTGGCACTATGGCGGCGCCAGATTCCTTGCCGCTGTATGTCGCGCAACAAAAAGGTTACTTTAAGCAGCAGCACCTTAACGTTGACTTGACGGCGTTCAAGTCGCCTAAGGAACGGGATGCAGCACTAGCAGGCGGCCAATTAGATGCTGCCGTCAGCGACGCGGTGGCGTTAAGTACTTATGTGAACGGCAAGTTGGGGTTCAAAAGCGCCACCGCCTTGACCGGGTATTTTGGGATTGTGACCAGTGATGCCAGCGTCAAGAAGGTGGCCGACCTGCAAGGCAAAACCGTGGCGACGATGCCGCGTCAAACGCCGACGTTTTACCTCGATCAGCAATTAGAAGCGGCAGGGCTTGCAGACACGGCGGTGACAGTCAAGGAAGTCGCGGCCATCCCAGTGCGCTTGCAGTTGGTGGCCAACAAGCAAGCCGCCGCGACGATCCTGCCAGATCCGTTCTTGAGCATGGCCAAAGCGCAAGGTCTGCGCGTGATCGCACAAAGTGACCCGGCAACGTACCAAACGACGTTGCTGGCGGTGGATCGGGCCTTGGGCAAAGATGCCGCGACGATGAAGCGGTTCGATTACGCCTATAACCAAGCCGTTAAGGCGATCAATCAGCATCAAGCAAGCGACTATCAGACTATCTTAACCAAGCAGTTGGGCTTCCCGAAAAACGTCGTGGCCAACTATCAATTGCCGCATTATCAGCGCGCCAAGGCCGTGCCGACGAAGACCTTGACGCAAGCCTTTGCCTACGCGAAAAAAACGGGGATCTTGAAGCAGACGGTCAAGGCGAGTGACTATCAGTTACAGGTGCAGTGATGCTTGAAGTCACGCATTTAGGGGTCGCCTACGCGCACACGCCAGTCTTTGCAGACCTCACCTTTTCGGTGGCGGCGCACGAGATTTTAGCGGTGATCGGCCCTTCTGGGGTGGGAAAAACCACATTGATCAATGCCATCTGTGGCCAGCTCGCACATACCGGTACCGTGACGCTGGGAAAACAACCGGTGACCCCACAACGGCAGCGGTTAGCGTTAGTCCCACAAGACTATGGCTTGTTGCCGTGGCTACGGGTCGCCGCTAATGTCGGTTTGCCCCTACAGTTGCGCCATCACCCAGCCCCTCAGCGCGTGGCCGCAATGTTGGCGGCGTTGGGGCTAACAGACGTTGCCGACCGCTATCCCGCGGCTTTGTCAGGGGGGCAACGACAGCGCGTCGCATTAGCGCGCGCTTTTGTGTCTCAGCCGGAACTGCTCTTATTGGATGAGGCTTTTTCGGCACTCGACCCGGTCGTCAAGCAAACCGCGTATGGGCTATTTGAGGCGCAGTGGCAGGCCAGCCCGATGCCGACCTTAGTGGTAACGCATGATTGGGAAGAGGCCCTGGTCTTGAGTGATCGCCTGTTTGTAATGACGAACGGCCACGGGACGATGATGGCGAACCCGCTCTCGGCGCTTCCGCGGGCTGCGCGCGCCCACGCCCCGCAATACCCACAAGTCTTGACGGATTTGAGAAAGGCGGTGGCGGCACAATGGGCAGAGTGAAAATGACCGGCGTGGCCTTGCTGTTGCTACACGGGATCTGGGCGCTTGCCGCACTGGCCGTACACAAAGCCGTGTTGCCAACCCCATGGGCAGTGTATGCGTATTTTCCCCAGCTGGCACGGCAGCAGTTGCAGTGGCACTTGTTTTTTAGCCTCTACCGGCTAGGGTGGAGCATGGCAATCGCCACGGTGTTAGGGGTTGTGATCGGCATCGCCGCCGTGCGCTTGCCGCGGCTCGGGAAGGTTTTGGACCCGTTGATCTATTTGACGTACCCGTTACCGAAGATCGCGTTGCTTCCGGTGGTGATGCTGTTGTTTGGCTTAGGTGATGGGTCAAAGATTATTTTGATCACCTTGATCATCGTCTTCCAAGTGATCATCGGTGTGCGGGATGCGGTTCGGCAGATCCCCAGTTCGCTTTACCAAGGGCTCGCCGTGATGGGGGCGAATCGCTGGCAGACGCTACGCTTTGTGACTTGGCCAGCCAGTCTGGCCGGATTATTTTCCGCCTTACGCATCGCGTTAGGCAGTGCGATCGCCACGTTGTTCTTCACGGAAGTCTACGGGACCGAGTACGGGATCGGCTATTTGATCATGGATGAATGGAACCGGTTAGACTACCTGGGCATGTATGGCGGGATCGTGGTCTTGGCCGCACTTGCTTTCGTCTTATTCGCCGCGTTAGGCGGTTTGGAAGCTTGGAGCAGCCGCTGGCGGCGTGCCGCATAGTAGGCAAAAACAGGGAAGCGCTGAGACATAAAGCAATTTTAGCTCAGAATACAAGTGCCCTTGTGCCACGGTTTGGTTTTAAACCGCGGTACAGGGGCATTTGTCTGCCTCGGCGTTGCGTTATGGAATGCCACTGTGCCGCAAGCTAGAATGATGTCTCGGTGAGCCGTTTTTGTAATTTCCCGGGAAATAATTTGGGCGCGAAGATGCAGTTGCGGGTTGATTATTAAGTATAAACAGGTAAAATCTAATTAAGTTTTAATTTTAAGCGGTGGAGGCGACGGCATGGATGCGCAGTTAGATTTTAGATCCGGATTGAAAGATGTAGTGCCGACCCTCTTCGGTTATATTGGCGTCGGGTTGGCCTTCGGGATCGTGGCGCATACCAGCCATATTTCGGTGTGGTTAGTGTTGTTGATGTCGTTGCTTGTGTATGCAGGTTCAGCGCAATTCGTCATTACCAGCATGTTACTGGCTGGCAGTCCGATTGGAGCGATCATCACTTCGACGATCTTGATCAACGCCCGGATGAGCCTGATGAGTATGACGGTGGCGCCGTATCTGAAGGAAGAGTCTTTGGGGCAAAACCTCATGATCGGGAGTCTACTGACCGACGAGACGTTCGCGTTATCGATGAACAAGCTGAATCAAACCAACCACCGGTTAAAGCCGGCGTGGTTTCATTCCGCCAATCTTTGCGCCTACTTGGTGTGGGCCATCTCGACGGTCATCGGGGCCTTGCTAGGCAGTTTGGTGCCAGATGCCAAGGCGTTTGGCCTGGATTTTGCCGTCGTTGCCATGTTTATCGGGTTATTGTACCTGCAAATGATCACGGACCGCAGTAAGCCATTATTGCGGCATTTGACTGTGGCCGGCTTCGTGGCAGTGGTGATGGTGGTCTTAATGCGCTTCATGCCTGGATCAACGGCGATCTTAGTCGCCACAGTGCTGGGGTGTTTGTTCGGAATGGCGGTGGAACGGCGATGAATCATGTCTTCTTAACGATCCTGTTGTGCGGGTTGGCGACTTGGCTGATCCGGGTCGTGCCGTTTGCCTTAGTCAAAGCCGCGAAACTGCCGCAATGGTTGCTGCAATTCTTGAGTTTTGTGCCGGTGGCGATCCTGGCGGCGATCTTCGTTGAAAGCCTGCTGGTTTACCGCCCAGGGCAATGGCCCAGCGTTAATGTGGGTAACTTGTTGGCGTCACTGCCTGCCATCTTAGCGGCGATCATTTCTAAGAGCCTGTTGCTTGTGGTCGTCGTCGGCATCGCGTCGATGGCGGTGATCCGTTTACTGGGATGGGCGTGAGCACCGGCACTAAGGTGGCTGAAAAGGCAATAAAAATAAGGGGCTGTGACTCTTGTCACGGTCCCTTATTTGCGGTGACGGCTGTCCATTGCGAAGGTGGCGTTAGTGTGCTTCCCAGTCAACCAGACCGTCGCTGAGCGCGCCAGCTTTAATAATACTGCTGAGGTAAAAATGTGCCAGTTGTGCTTCATACGCGGCGTTGGCGGCAGCGAGGGCCGTTGTGACGGCGACCTCACTGGCTGCAGTGTGCGCCTTGTCGGGAAATATCTGCTGGGCCAGATGTGATGACTGAAATTCAAGCAGTTCAGGGCCTTCAAGCGCGTGCATCACGTCCAGTAAGGTGATGTCCGTGAGCGGACGGCGAAGAACGAAGCCACCGTCTTTGCTGGCGGTCGATGTGATGAGGCCATGAACGACCAGCTTGCGTAAAACCTTCTTTAAAGACGAATCGGAGACTTGGAGGATTTGGCTGAGCGTATGACTTTTTAACGGGGTGTGGTGGGTTTGAGTCGCTAAGAGTAGCAAGACGTAGATGCCTGGTTCAATGTTTTTACTAATTTTCATCGTGTCCCTCACCAGCGTGGCGTAACTGTGCAATGAGATCTTCGGCAACGTCTTCAACCCGAACGGGACGCAGGTTACGGTTAAAGAACCCACCGAGCTTGAGTAGCGGCACCATTTTGGCTAAGGCATCGTCACGGCCACCACCGTAAATGACGGTAGGCGCGACGTAGGCAAGCGGGATGGGGCTTTGCTTGAGATCGGCGAGACAGGCTTTTTTAACCTGGATGAAGCTCTTGGGGCCGAGAACGCCGCCAACAAAACCCATGGCCCGAACATGCTTGGCTTCGGCCACGGCGCGCATACTTTGAGCGGGCAACTGGTTGAGCCGCTTTAATTGTGCGGGGTCCTTTTGTGGTGCACCTATGAAGTCGACGATATAGTCGATATTGGCGGGGAGTACGGCGGCCAACGCGGCTGGTGTGGTGACATCGGCGGTGAGATTTGTGAGGCGCGGGTCTTGTAACTGGTTGTGGCCCGAACGCGAGAGCACGTAAACGGCCAGGTTAGGCTCTTGTTGTAACCATTGCCGGGTGACTTCTCGACCTAAATAGCCGTTACCCCCTAGTAGCACTGCTGTCGGCATATGTTTTCCTCCGTGGAATTATTTTATCTATGGATATAATTGATCTACGGAATCAAAAAGTCAAGTCGCTGAGAAAAAATTTCCCGGGAAATAAGGCCTAAGTATGTTGCGGAAAAGATTAGGCTCGATTAACATTAACTTAATGGCAGATTGCCAAAATTTTGAAAACAAAAGGATGATGATACATGGACGATCCCGGTGAGCAGAGGCCAATGACCCACTTAACAGTAGACGACGTGCAAGCGACAGTAGGGTTAGCGTCGCGAGAAGCAGGTTTGAGCCAAGAAGAAGCCAGCAAGCGGCTGGCAGCGAATGGCCCGAACGCGATTCAGACACAACGGACACCAAAGTGGGTCTTATTTGTGCGTCAGTTCAACAATTTGATCATCTATATTTTGATCATGGCAGCCGTTTTGACCACGCTGATGGGGCATTTGACCGATACGGTGATCATCGCGTTGGTGATCGTGATCAATGCGTTGATCGGGTATTACCAAGAGGCCAGTGCGAGTGATTCGCTCGAGAAAATTCGCGGGATGTTGGCGCATAATGCGACCGTGTACCGTGATGGCCAGCGGGTCGATGTACCTGCAGCGGACTTAGTCGTTGGGGACGTCGTTTTCTTAGAAGCCGGTGACAACGTGCCTGCCGATTTGCGTTTATTTGACGTGGATAACTTGATGGTGCAAGAGTCGGTATTGACCGGGGAAACCAATTCGATCGCTAAGTCGACGGCCATCTTGCCGGCGGACACTCCGTTAGCGGAACAGACGAACATGGTGTTCTCCGCGACCGCGGTCGCTAGCGGCAGCGGAATGGGGATCGTGATCGCGACTGGGGCAGCCAGTGAATTAGGGAAAATCTCGCAGGCCGTGGCGACGACTAAGACGCGTCGCTCGCCGATGATGCAACAGCTCGATGGCATCGGTAAGGGCCTGTCTTACGGGATCTTGGCGTTTGCGGTGGTGTTGTTTATCATCGGTTTGATTGGTGGGCATTACACCTTGGGCACCTTGGCTTTGGGGATCGTGACCATGATCGTCGGGTCGATGCCTGAAGGGCTGCCAGCGACCACCAGCGTGATTTTAGCGATGGGCGTCCAAGACATGTCCAAGAAAGAAAATACGATCGTCAAGGCATTGCCGTCTGTTGAAGTGCTGGGCTCCGTCGACGTGATCGCGACGGACAAAACCGGGACGTTGACCCAAAACGAAATGACGGTGACCGAGGTCATCACGCCGACGACTACCTATACCGTCAGTGGGACGGGCTACGCACCAAAGGGGGATTTTCGGTTGGCCGATAAGGTCATCGTGCCTGCGGACCACGCCGATTTGGCCGCCTTGTTGCGCGCCGGCTATGAAGCCAACGACACGACGCTAGCTGAGATCGACGGGAAATATGAGATCAACGGGGAACCGACTGATGGGGCGTTCATGACGGCGTACCATAAGGCCTTTTCGGCCGAGCCGGCGGATGCGACCGAATTGGATATGTTGCCGTTTGACTCCGACTACCGGTACATGGCGAAATTAGTCCGCCTAGATTCTGGCGAGCACAAGTTGTATATCAAGGGCTCGCCAGATAAGCTGTTGCCGATGGCGCAAACGGCGGATTTGTCTTTTGATCAGGCGGCTTGCTTGCAATGGACCAGTGACCACAGCCGTCAAGGGCAGCGTGTGATCGCAGTAGGGGAAAAAGTCGTCCCAGCCACCGTCACCAAGATCACCCACGAACTTTTGGCCACCGGGATCACCTTCTTAGGCTTGGCCGCCTTGATCGATCCCCCGCGACCGGAAGTGATCGCGTCGATCCGCGAGATGCGTCGGGCCGGGGTGAAGGTCAAGATGATCACCGGGGATCACCCGGAAACGGCTGCGGCAATCGCCGGTACCTTAGGCTTGGCGGACAGTCCGCGGGTCGTGACCGGGGCAGAATTAGCGGCGTTACCAGAGGATCAGCGCCAGAAGTTGATGGTGTCTGCGGATGTTTTTGCGCGGACGACCCCAGCGGATAAGCTGGCGATCATCCAAGCGTTGCAGGCAGCGGGCAACGTCACCGCAATGGTCGGCGATGGGGTCAATGATGCGCCTGCACTGAAGCAAGCCGATATCGGCGTGGCGATGGGTGAGTCTGGGACCGATGTAGCCAAAGACGCTGCCGATATGATCTTGACGGATGATAAATTCACCACGATGCAGCGCGCGATCGCTGAAGGCCGGCGAATCTACGCGAACATCAAAAAGAGTATCTTGTTTTTACTACCAACAAGTTTTGCGGAAGGCTTGGTGATCGCGTTTACCGTGTTGACCCAAGACGACATGCCGCTGAACGCCAGTCAAATGTTGTGGATCAACATGGTGTCGGCGATCACGATCCAGTTGGCGTTTATTTTTGAACCCGCAGAAGATGGGCTCATGTTGCGACCACCGCGACCAAACGATGCGCCGATGATGAACAAACATGACGTGTTCCAGCTGCTTTACGTGTCTGTGTTGATCTCTGGGATCGGATTGATCGCCCATGATTGGCTGTTGAACGGCGGTTACGCAGATGCGGCGACGGCTAGCACGATGATGGTCAACATCATCATTTTGGGTAAGATCTTCTACCTGTTCAACATTCGGACCAGTGCGTTAGTGGTTTCGAAGCAGTTCTTTACCAATCCGCGGGCTTTTGGGATCATCGGGTTGATGATCTTACTGCAGCTGGCATTGACGTATGTGCCATTCATGCAAGATATTTTCGTGACCGCGGGGATGTCTTGGCGGGAATGGGGAATCGCGATCGCGGCCGGGTTCATTACCTTAGTCGTGACTGAGATTGATAAGCTGATTCGGCTGTTATTGCGCCGGCGTGCGGGTCGGGTGCGCTTTCAAGGAATTCAAAAAGACTAGTCATCGCCGTTGTTTTGGCGTAAGCTGAGAGTATTCAGCTTGGCGCATGCCTGGCTATATTCGGAGGGATAACTATGCTAACGAGTGCTGAACGGCAGTCGCAGATCAAGGCGGCTTTGGCAGATGCACCAGAACCAATTACGGCCAGTGCATTTGGGAAAAAGTTTGGTGTCAGCCGACAAACGGTTGTCGGCGATATTGCCTTACTACGGGCGCAAGGAACACCGCTGATCGCAACGCCACGGGGGTACCGGTTCGAACCAGAAGCGGCCCACACCGCCGTGGTGGTTTGCAAGCATACACCTGAACAAGCAGGAGACGAGATCCAGCTGGTGATCGATAACGGCGGCGTCTTAGTCGACGTCTTGGTCGATCATCCCTTGTACGGGCAATTGCGCGGGGAGCTGCAGATCGCTAACGAAGCGGAGAAGAACCTGTTCTTAGCGAAAATGGAGCAGCTCGATGGTCACATGTTGTCAGAGTTGACGGGTGGGATTCATTTGCACACGATCGCTTATGACGATCTCGAGCAGTTCAAGGCGGTCAAGGCTGCCTTGCGCCAGGCTGGGTTCTTGTACGAATAAAAACGCGTATGACGCAAAAGAAGCGGGTCGGCCATAATCGGACTCGCTTCTTTTTGTTTGGCATGTGGGTTTCACATGGAACTTAGCTGATCGACGGCAGCTAATACGGCGTTTGCGGCTGTTTGGGTCGGCGTCCAGCCGAGTAAGCTCTTGGCCTTTTGATTGCTGACGTTGTGGTTGATCGACAGCAGTAGGCGCCCTTCGCGAGCCGTCGCATTGAATGGTGCGGCGGCGTACACGAGCCAATTAGGGAGCCGCTTGGTGGGAAGCGTGGCCGCAAGTGCTGGTCGCTGGGTGCGAATCAAGTCGACGATTTCGGGCAGGGTCAAAACGTCATCGGCTACCGCCAAGAAGCGTTGGCCGGCCGCTTTAGGGGCGAACAAGGCGCGGATGTGAATCGCGGCGACATCTTCAACCGGAGCGATATTGAAGGCGATGTTGGGCACGCGCGTCATGCTGCCGTCGAGTAATTGGCGCACGAGGCCAAAACTGCCGGAAACGTGGTCGCCGATGGCAGGGCCCAACATGGCGCCGGCGTTGACGGTCGCAAATTCTAGGCCCAAGGCTTGGGCTTCTGCCCAGGCGGCGCGTTCAGCGTTCAACTTGGAGGCTTCATAGGCCGATAGTCCAGACTCCTTGGGATTGGTCCAATCGGCTTCTGTTGTCGGGCGATTGCGGTCGTGGTTGCTAAAGCCGACGGCGCCGAGGTTGGCCGTCATCACCACCCGTTGAACAGAAGAGGCGGCCGCAGCCCGTAAAATGCGTTGAGTGCCTTCGGTGGCGGTGTTGGTCATGGCCGCCGTCGTAGTTTCACCGTTAACAAAAACCGGTGCAGCAACGCTCAGCACGTGGGTGATACCGGCCATTGCTGCCGACCAGCCGGCATCAGAGGTCAAGTCGGCTTCGACAAAACTGAGGTCATCTAAGTTCGGGGTATGTTGTGCAGCCAAGGCGGCGCGGACGCCATCGCCTTGGTTCAGGTGGCGTAATGTGGCGCGCACCGGGTAGCCGGCTTGTAATAACTGTTGAATGAGGTGTAAGGCCAAAAAGCCGTTGCCCCCTGTGATGAGAACTTTTTCTTTCATAATCTTGTACTCCTTTTGTCTTCGTTGTAGACTAGGTTAAACCTTAGAGTACACTCTAAGGCAAGCGCTAATTTGAAAGAAGTGAGTGCATGCGTTATTCGATCAAGCAGGTTGCCGCCAAGACGGGATTGAGTGCCTATACATTGCGGTTTTACGATAAAGCGGGGCTGTTGCCTTTCGTGGCGCGCGATGCGTCGGGCTATCGGGCGTTTACAGAAGGGGATCTGTTACTGTTAAAGACGATCTGTTGTCTGAAAGATACCGGGATGGCAATCGCCGATATTCGCCAGTACATCAATTTGGTCATGGCAGGACCAAAGACCGCGAAGCAGCGGGCGACCATGTTACAGCAGCACCGCGAAACCGTTGTTGCCAAGCAAAAAGCGCTGGCAGAAAATTTGCACGAGATCGACTATAAATTGGCGATCTACGCGGCGCCAGACGCCGAGAACCTAGTCGCGCAAGAGTGGGCGGCCGCTTCTGCAGACAAGCAGGCCAACGCCTTGAGCAATCCGTTTCACGCACGATAGCTGACTTGGTGGGAACATACTGAGACGCAAAGAAGGACTGTGACGAAAGTCACAGTCCTTCTTTGTGGTCATAGGGTTACTTGCCTTGAGCGGCCAATACCGCCTTTTCTTCGGCAACGATCTTGGAACGGTTGAAGAGCATCAATGCGATGACGATCACCGCGATGATGATCGGGCCGACGATGCTGAGGTGGGTCGTCCCCTGATAAACTAACCAGGTCAGCGGGCTGGCCGCGAAGTCAACGGAAGCAACACTGGTGGTCCCGGCTGGGATCAAGGAGGCTTGGACGACCTTCACAGCGCTGGTGAAGATGCCGGCCAAGGTCGTGGCGGATAAAACGCCGACGATCATCGCAACCAGGCCAACGATGAAGGTCCGAACCACGTTCCCCTTCGTGTATGGCAGAACCAACGGGAAGATGTAGATTAAGCCAGACAAGGAAGCCAGTGGTAAAAATTCGTTACCTGGGATCACAACGGATAAGAACAAGATCGTTGGGATCAGCAGTAAGGAGCACACCAAGGTGACAGGGTGGCCAATCACTAAGGCTGGGCTCATGCCAATGTTGAAAGAGCGACCTGGCAAGTGCTTAGCGATCAGTTCTTGAGAGCGTTCGGAAATTGGCTTCAAGCCTTCGATGAACAGGCCGGTGATCCGCGGAATCAAGACCATGACCGCGGCTAAGATGATACTCAATTGTAACGTCTTAGCGACGGTGTAACGGGCAAGGACCCCGATGAGAATGCCGACGATGACCCCTAAGAAGATCGGATCGCCGAGGATCCCGAAACGCTTTTGCATTTTTTCAGCATCTAAGTCGATCTTGTTCAAGCCAGGGATCTTTTCGATCACCCAGTTGATCGCGATCGCAAATGGAATGTAAGTGACACAAAATGCCTGTGGCAAAGAGATCCCGGTGAGGCCGTCACCATAGAACTTTTCGACGGCTTTTTGAGAGCGGTCTGCGCCGACCAAGGTGATGATGTATGTGACGATCGCGGCGAATGCGCCCCAAGCGAAGCTCTTAGTCGCCATCGAGACGATAGAACCGATGAAGGCAAAATGCCAGTAGTTCCACAAGTCGATGTTCAAGGTCTTCGTGGTCTTGGTGACCAACATGATGACGTTAACGACCAACCCTAATGGAATGATGATCGCGCCGACTTCAGTCCCGAAGGCCACGGCAGAGGCGGCAGGCCAGCCAATGTCTAAGGTATGTAAGTGCAACCCATAAGCCTTGACCATGGCAGTGACGGCTGGGCCGATGTTATCGGTCAGCAATTGCGTGATCACGCTCAAGCCGACGAACCCAACACCGACAGAAAGCCCAGATTTTAATGATTTGCCGATCCCCATCCCGAGCAATAGTCCGAGAATCAAGAAGATGATCGGCATCATGACGCTTGCCCCTAAGGACAAAATGTAGTTAATGACGCCCATGATTTACTTTCCTCCTAAAAATACGTGCAGAACATTACGGCTGCTTGCCGATATAAGCCAAGATCCCACCGTCGACGTAAACCACGTGCCCATTGACGAAATCAGATGCTTCAGAAGCCAAGAAGACTGCTGGTCCCTTGAGGTCATCCGGTGTGCCCCAGCGTGCGGCTGGTGTCTTGGCGATGATGAATTGGTCAAATGGGTGGCGGGAACCGTCAGGCTGCTTTTCGCGCAATGGCGCGGTTTGCGGTGTGGCGATGTAACCCGGGCCAATGCCGTTACATTGGATGTTGGCTTCACCGTATTCAGAGCAGATGTTGCGTGTCAGCATCTTCAATCCGCCTTTGGCAGCGGCATAGGCGCTAACGGTTTCGCGGCCGAGTTCACTCATCATCGAACAGATGTTGATGATCTTGCCGTGCCCTTGCTTTTGCATGCCAGGGATAACCGCTTTGGAGACGATGAACGGACCGGTCAAGTCGATATCGATAACTTGGCGCCAGTCTTCCGCAGACATTTCGACCATCGGGATACGCTTGATGATCCCGGCGTTGTTGACCAAAATGTCGATCGTCCCGAGATCCTTTTCGATCTTAGCGACAAGTTCCTGGACATCGGTTTCCTTTGTCACGTCTGCCACGTAACCGTGGGCATCGATCCCGGCCTCTTTGTAGGCGGCCATCCCTTTGTCCACGAGGTCTTGGTTAATATCGTTGAAGGCGATCTTAGCCCCGTAAGCGGCGTAAGCAGTGGCGATCGCAAAGCCGATCCCGTAGCTGGCACCCGTGATTAAAGCAACTTTACCATCGAGGCGGAAAGATTGATCTGTGAATGACATTGTCGTAACTCCTTTGAGTTTGGCGGCACAGGCGGCGCCTGCGCAGTAACTACTGGCAACAT
Organism: Lactobacillus sp.; assembly: GCA_022651245.1. Lineage (GTDB taxonomy): Bacteria > Bacillota > Bacilli > Lactobacillales > Lactobacillaceae > Lacticaseibacillus. The sequence goes on along the minus strand of JALCQM010000021.1, from coordinate 17,951 downwards.
CCGCTCAACTAAATTGAGCAGTAACGCACAAATAATGGCGATTGCGACGATCACACAGACTTAAAGGCTGCTAGCATGGCGCTTAAGCGGGTGTGATGTGATGAAATTAATTTCTTAAAAAGAAATTCTGTTCTTGTTTAAGAAACCACAAGCAGAGTATATCCCGGTAACCGGTTTACTGCAAGCGCTTTTTACCGAAAAAGCCTTGCCTAAACGTGAAAGAAAGAATGAAAGCGTGACACTTCAAGGGTTATCGGAACTGATATTTCAGCCGATGTGAAGTACTGCACACAAACTCATCGAGGTTGGGACCGCCAGTCCTTTTAGCCGCATAAAAACGCCTGCACGCGCTTGAGTCGCATGTGCAGGCGTTTATGGGCAGAGCTAATGGAGGGCGGTGGTCAGGAGCTTGAAGGCGGCGATGGCGATCGAGAGGCCAGCTGTGCCAGTTTTGAGGACGGTCGCGTTGATCTTCGGGCCGATCGTGCTTCCCCACCAGACGCCTAAGCCGTGGGCAACGATGATCACGGCAAGTAGGGGTAAGTCCTTTTGCCACTGGATCTGGGCGAAATAGCCGAGCGCGGCTGGTGCTGAGATCGCCACAGAATTCAATAAAGCGACACCGACGGCGACGTGCGGGGCGCAACCGAGGACGACTAGTAGGGGCATGACTAAAACTGGCCCGCCGGCGCCAGATAAAGCACATAGGCTCCCCGTCACCAGGCCGAAGACAAGTAGGAACCAGTTTTGCGTCAGTAAGGGGCTTTGTGGGTGGCGGGTTGTGTTTGTGCGCGCTTGTTGAATCAAGATCGCAGCGCCGGAGGCTAAGACGACGACGTATAAGATCGTGGTGACGAGAGCCGGAGACAATAAGAGGTTGAGTTTGACGCCGACCAGCGCCCCAATGAGGGAACCAATGCTGACGATGCCGGCTAGCCGCTGGTCCAAAAGCCCAGCGCGTGCGTAGTTGCGTGCCCCCAATAAGCCGGACACGATGAAGGCCAAAAAGCTGAATGCCAGTGCGGTCGTTGGGGAGTACCCCAAGAAACCCGCATAGAGCATTGGTAATAAAAAGCCGGCGACACCGGTCATCCCAACCAGTGCGCCAATGATCGCATTGGCGGTCGCAATGATAAACATAAGAGCCCCTCCAGAAAAGCGTTAGCATTATTCTCTTATAAGTGAGGGCTAAGGGCAAGCGGGAATAGTTGCTGTGCTAAAAGCTGTTGTTTAGCAGTGTCCTGGCGCACACGAGAAACGCAAACCGCCTTGGTCACGACGACCAAGGCGGTTTCAGTACCTATTTGGTTACAGCCAGTCCGGTGTCTCAAAGGCTGCTTGCAGGCGCTTGAAGAGTTCGCTGACATGGTAGCCATCGGCGACGGCGTGGTTAACGGTGATCGAAAGGGGCATCTGTCCGTCGAGGTATTTTCCGGCTTGCAACACGGGCTGGAAAGTCGACAAGCCGGCGGTAGGCATCGGGGCGTAACTGTCAAAATGTAACCAAGGCAGCATCCCTGCTTCAAAACTGTTGGCCAGTTGATCGGGTTTGCCGACCGGGCCCGTGGCTTGCGCAGCCTGCGCCTCGTCAGCTTCAACTCGTGCATAAAAGTCCGCAAAATCTGGGGTGTAGGCACTCCAGCAACTAGAGATCTGGTGATCGGCGTGAATGATGGTGTATGTGGGGTGCACGACATCAAAATAGCCGAGTTGCCCCGCGTCGTCGCGCCCCATACAAAATGCAGGCATTGAGGCGAGCACCTTGCTCGTGACGTATAAGTAGGCTGGAAAGAAGCGTAGGTGGCGCGCTTTTAGTGCGGCTTTGGTTTGGCTAATGTCCAGCTTGGCCGAGAGGTTAAAACTCATCGGGGCCATTTTGGTGAAATAATAGAACGTTTGTTGTCGCGGCCACGTTGCCGCATCAATGGGGGTAAATGTCATGGGGATTCCTTTCAGCTGGGTGATGTCTTAGCGGTATTCTGGGGCGAGGCGGGCAGTCCATTGTTCGCGCAGTTCTTTGAGCGTCGCGCGCATGTTAACGACGTCTGCGGTGTCTTTTTGCCACAGCACTGAGTAGTCGAAATTATCGGCACCAGTCGCATTCCAGTCGGTTTGTAAGGCTGTGCCGGGGTAGCGGTTGGCGTCCAGGTTCATCTGGTAGTAGGTCCAGCGATTCTTGATGTTCGGCACCGCCGCGATGAAGCGCTTGTGGTTGGTGCGGTTTTGAATCTGAATGACGCCATATTCAGTTGGGGCGAGTTTGTACGCCTGAATGGCGCGTTTGCGTTGGTCTTTGTCCATTAAAAAATCCTCCAATAATCGCGACCGTCTGCGGTGCGAGCGAGGTAGCCGTAGTCGATCAGGTAGCGGGTCAAAACACTGTGGTCAGGGTACCATTGGCTGAGGCATTGCTTGATTGCAGCGCGGTCATAGTGCTGGGTGAACGCAAAGTCTTCAACGATGCGGGCGCACAATGCCACGCGCGCCGCCTCTTTTTTAGGCCAGTGGCTCAGCCTCGGGTGTGTGCCGTGCCAGTCAACGTATTGGTGTAAGGCGCGTTCGTAGCTGGCGGTCGTGAGATTAAAAGCACTGGCAGCTGTTGGGACGGGGAGTAGCTCGACAGTCGAGTCGGCAGGGCCGAAGACGGCCTCGTATTGGGCGAGGTACAAGCGGGCAGCAGCGGCTTTTTGGCGAAACCGGAACTTCTGTTGGCGGATCGTGCTGCCGCTGACGCCGGTGGCCTCGGCGATTTCCCGGTCGGTTTGGCCCTTGGCGACCGCTGCTAAGACGCGTTGTTGCGTTGCGGTCAAGCCGCCTGCCGCTAACAGCGCGGTAAGCGCGCCGCCATGTTGGGTCTTGAGATGGGTAGCAAAAGCCTCTCGCGTCGTCAGGTGCGCCCCGCAATAATCGCAGGTCAGCTGACCGTTTGTGAGCTGATAGCCAAGAAGTGAATGTGTCATTGAACGTCCTCCAAGAGGATACCATACAGATGTTGACGGAATGTGTCAACAGATTATGTCGGCTTAAAGGATAAAAACCGTAGCATTGCTAGCCTAAGCAGAAGAAAAAAACTCGACAGTTGCGCACAATTGACGGTCAGGGGGCCAATCCGTGATAATGAAGGCCGAGGGGGCGTGGCAATGAATGCAGAGAAAAAAGCGTTTCGTGAGCAGCAAATTGCTAAGTTACAAGCACAGGCACAAGCAACTCAAGCAGCGGGGGAAGGCTTATTGGCAAAGCTAACGCAGTTGCCGAGTTGGCAGGCGGCTAAGACGGTGGGGATGACCGTCAGCAATCCGTTCGAGGTGCCGACCGCGCCAATTATGGCAGCAGCGCTCGCAGCCGGGAAGCAAGTCCTGATCCCGCGGTGTTTGCCCAAGCGCCAAATGGCTTTTTTACCGGATCCTGGCCCAGGACAACGGATCAAAAGCGCCTTTGGAATCCCGGAGCCGGCGTATGATGAGGCGCAAGTGAACGATCAGCCGGATCTCTTGATCGTACCCGGGATTGCCTATGCGCTTGATACCCATGCCCGGATTGGGTTTGGTGGTGGCTACTATGACCGCTTCTTGCAGCGGTATCAAGGGCCGACGGTGGTACTGGCTGCGCCGGTGATGGCCTATGCGACGGCTGCTTGGCCGGTCGAAGACCATGATGTGAAGATTGACCAAATTTTAACCATTGATTAGCACCGACAAACACAAATGCCACCACACCACGATTTGAGTCGTAGTGTGGTGGCATTTTTAACGCTAGAAATACCCGAGGTCTTCTAATTTGACCGGGAGTTGCATCAACTTCGGCGGTTCGCCGACGGTGAAGCGGGCGAGGTCCTCGTATAATTGCTGCTTGGCGATCGCGATCGGGCGTTGCCAGCGGTCGCCTGGCAAAATGTGCGGGGTCAAGTTGTGGAAGGGGTCATAGGTATCGAAATAGGTGAGCGATTCGACCATCGGGTAACGGGTGAACCAGTCACTTACCGAAAATGGAAGCTTGTCTGGGGAGGCCTCCCAGTCGGCACGCGAAAAGATCGTCAGTTTCTCGTGGAGGACGGGGTAAGCAGGCCGTCCCATTCGTAGAACGGGCATATAAGAAAGCAGGTTGCGGCGGCGCCCTTCGAGGTGGAGTCGGCTCGGCGGTAATTCCGTGATCAAGCCCACAACGAAGCCCATGCCGTCATCTTCGATTGGCATCGTATTGTAATAGATTTTGAATTGCTCCATGAATATATCCTCCAAGCAATTGAAAGTGGTGGGACACCAATGATTTACGCTATCATATTTGCAGTATACCCTATCTTTTCAAAAAAGTGTTGTCAGACGACTCGAGCGCGGCAGATAAATTTGCTTGGTGATATTTTTGTTGGAATGGTCGCGACCACTAGCGAATTTTGAGGCCGATGGCGCGGCATTCACGACGGCTTTTGACCGGTGGCGACGGCTGTGCTGCTGTCATCTAATCGTGATGGTCTGGAATTGGACTGCATTTTATGGTATAAAAGTATAGACTTCTGACGCAGAATCGTCGCGTTATGGATCGGTTTGGGGGAATCGGTTTTCACTCGGCAGCCCGATGAGGTGTCGGTTAGCGCGACGGATTTATGACTTGGCATGAGCCGCGGTGGTCGTGTCGTCCCAATTCGTTATGAATGCGTGCGTGAGAATGTGTGTAAGCATTATGGCCAAGTATTGTCGCAATCAGCGCCTTAAGTGGCCTGATCCGACCGACCGTCTGCAAAGGCGGTTTTTTTAATGCCGTCTGGATAGTTAATCAGAGCCGTTGCAGGGGCGCTCGCCCGTAGTGACGGCTCATTTTTGGTTGAAGGGCACAACGGATGTGATCTTCCTATTGGGATAGCGGGTTGCGTTGGGATGCGGTATGCTTAGACATAATTACGTGAGTTTATTGGGGAAAACATCATGGCTTTAGTCGGCAATACCTTTTTTTGGACCTTCTTTTTTATGATCGGCTTCGTGGCGTCGCTTGAGATCGTCGAGGACCTGGGGCCCGAACTGGTCGCGCGTTGGCTACACCGGCAAATATCAGCGGCGACGGCGATCGTTTTGTACGTGATCGCGATCATTTTGTTCATTCGCATGTTGCGGCTATTCGGGACGACGTACACTTGGACTGCGAATGCCCTGCGCAATGGGGCGTTGATCTATGTGGCGAAGCAGTTGCGGGACCAGCGGGCGTTTGCCGTTTTGCTAGTCGCCGTTTTTGCGACTTTTTGGCCGTATTGGCACTGGGATCTGTGGGCGCTGGCGGGCCAAGCACTGGTGTTGGCGCTTTTGCTGCCGATCAATCGGTATCAAGATTGGATCAAGCGTAACTGGCACCGGCATTTCGTGGTGTTAAGCGCGATCAGTTTGGTTTATTGGTTATTCGATATGTATGCGTACCATTATCGCTTGAGTGAAACGCTGGCGGTGTGGGCCTGTTTCGTGGTCGTGCTCGTGTTGGCGCACATGTACGATTACCTCTTGGTTTATCGTCAACACCGGACGAACACGTTGGAGTACGACAACCAGCACGATGCGCTGACTGGGGTCCACAGCTTAAGCAAGTTTAGTCACGATTTTGGCCGGTATCGTCAGTTGAGTGTGGCTGGCAATATGCCGGCGGTGCATTTAGTGATGATGGATGTCGATCATTTTAAGCGGATCAACGATACTTATGGGCACTTGGCTGGTAACGATGTGCTCAAGGCCTTCGCCAGCGATCTGGAGGCTTATCTGGATCAAATCGCCTTTCCGTGCACCCTTTATCGGACGGGCGGCGAAGAGTTCAGTTTGCTGGTTGCCGGCGGCGCGACGGATCAGCAGGTGCACGAGATTGCGACGGCTTACGTGACGCATCTGCGGCAGTTGCGCATCGTGACAGCTGGCACCAAGTTAGCGTTAACGGTGTCAGTCGGCGTCACGCGCGTGTTGGCAACGGATAGGCAAAATGACACCACGATTGCTCGCGCGGATGCCAACTTATATGCGGCTAAGCGCGCCGGTCGCGACCGGGTGGTGGCAGGGAATTAACGGCTAAAACAAAGCAATCCCGTGAACGCATAAGAGGCGGCCTTTGCGAAACCGAAATTCGGGTTTCACAAAGGCCGCCTTTTATACGTTGTTAAGCTTCAGCCTTAGTAAAGGCTATTGATATACGGTTTCATGGCGGCGACGACGGCATCGCTCCCCGCGTTTTCGATCAAACTGACGGTGAGGTAGGTGTTGTTGTCGGCGTCCATCGCGACTAAGAAGCCATTGGTTTTGCCATCGGTGTCTTGTTGCTGCTTCAACTCGGCTGTGCCCGTCTTTGCGGCAATGGTGTGCCCGGCAAGCGCCAAGCCGTGGGCCGTCCCGGCGCTGTCAGAGACGACGTGCGTCAAGGCTGTTTTGACGGTATTGGCCGCGTTGGCTTGTAAGACGCTGGTGCGCTTGCCCGTCTGGTTTTGGATCAAGGTGGGTTGCTGCATCGTCCCGCCGTTGGCGATCGCGCTGTACATGGCGGCTTGTTCGATCGGTGAAAGCAAGAGCTGGCCTTGCCCGTAGGCCGTGTCCGCCAGCAGGGTTTCGGTGGCGAGTTTACCGGAGTTAGAGATCTGCGCTGATTTCATCGTGAGTGGCAGGTCGGCCGTGGTTTTGAAAAATGGTTGTAGGCCCTTGAGGTAAGCCGCTTGCCCCATTTGCAACGCCACTTGGGCAAACCAAATATTGTCGGAGTTGACGAGTGCGTCGGTCATGTTTTCAGACGCATCGTCGACGGTGCGCGTGACCTTGTAGGTGCCCCATGAGCTGTCTTTTTGCCATTTGAGGCCCGAGATTGCTTTGGTGGTGTCGGTGGTAATGGTGCCGTTAGCCAAAGCGATGCCAGCGGTCAGCATTTTGAAGGTCGAACCGGGGGCGTAGCGCTGGCTGAAGCGACTGACGAACGGCAAGTCGGCGTTATTCGCATAGGCCGCGTAATCGCTTTGGCTGATGCCAGTGACGAATTTATTTGGATCGTAGCTAGGGGCGCTGGCAAGGGTCAAAAGCGCCCCTGTTTTGGGCTCCATCGTGACGACGCTACCGGCTTTGTTGCCGAGTTGCGCATACGCTTTTTGTTGCTTGGCCGCGTCGATGGTCAGGTGCAGGTCTTGGCCGTTTTTAGCCTTGGCTGTGAGCAAGGTGGTGCTGTGTTTGCCGTTGACCAAGGTGATCGCGCCGCCATCTGTGCCGCGTAATTGGCGATCGTAAGTTTGCTCCAAGCCGGCCTTGCCGACGTCACTGCCGGCGCTCAGAGAAGGTGTCTTGGTTAAATCTGCGGCGGTGGCTTGGCCAACGTAGCCGATCAGTTGGGCGGCTGCCGCCCCTAATGGGTAGGTGCGCGAGCCGACGGTTTGGTAATTAGCGCCGGTCAGTTCGGGCGCGTCGGTGACGACCTTCACCGGCACGAAGGTGTCAGTGGTGACCCAAGACTGCTTGAGTAGGGTTTCTAGGCTGGCAACCTTGACGTCCCAAGCGGTCGCGATTTTTTGTAAGTTCTGGGTGCGCGTGCTACCGCTGCCGAGTTGGTTAGGGATCAGGCCGGCTTGCAGGACCGTCCCGTTTTTGGCGAGTAGCTGACCGTTGCGGTCGTAGATCTGCCCGCGGGTCGCGGCGGTGGTGGTCAGTTGAACGGTGTCTTTCCCAGACATCTGTGGGAACAGTAGCGCCGGTGTCCAGCGCACGCGCCAAGCATCGCTGACTTTCACAATTTTGGCGTGGTAGTGCAATGTCTTGAGTTGGCCGATCTTGGTGGTCATCGTGGCGGTGAACCGTAATTGATAGGTGTTGTGGGCACTGGCCGTGGTGGTCAGCTTGCTGATCTTGATGTTGCTGGCACCTACGCGGTCGAATACGGCCTGGTTGCGCGCGATCAGCTGCTTTTTGGTGTAATGCCAGCCGCTGCCCGTGAGGTGGCTCGTGTCGATTTGATTCGTGAGTTTCGTGTACTGTCGCTTGGCAAAAGCCTGGGTATAGGCCTTCGCGGTGGTCGTGACGGCTTGCGCTTCAGCGCGCTCGTGGTGCCAATGGTACCAGGCAAAACTGCCGGCGACGATGACGATCGCCGCGGCGCTTACCGTGATGAGGGTACGTGTCCCTTTTTGCATGATAGTGTCCTCCCTTGAATTGGCTCCTCCCTCTATATTGTACGCTATCCAACGAGCAGACGGGGTGGCGCGGCAAAATTTATCCACAGGTGGATCGTTCACAGATTTTTCGGCAGTTATGCACAGGTGGATAATTTGACGGCGGCGCGGTGGCCTGCTTTAATCAAAGGGAGGGGTGATAAAAATGGAATTATTACCAGTACGGATCTATGCACACGAGGCGCCGGCCGGGCTGCGCGTCTTGATCGACCGCGTCTGGCCGCGAGGCATCAGTAAGGAAAAAGCGGCGCTGGACGAGTGGGACAAAACGGTGGCCCCAAGCACCGACTTACGTAAGTGGTTCGGGCATGACCCAGAAAAGTTCGCCGAGTTTACGCAGCGTTACCGCGCCGAACTCGATGCGAATCCGGCAGTTGCTGACCTACTGGCAAAACTCAAGGCGAGTGGGGCGCAGCGGGTCCTGTTGCTGTATGGCGCCAAGGACACAGAACATAATAATGCTGTCGTGCTACGCGATTACTTGAGTGAACGCCTCGCACAGTGACCCGCAAAAGGAGATTCGGATGCTGGTATCCTACCCGACGAAGCAAATGTATTTTAATTACCCGATTTTTGTGATCGGCTACCGGGACGACCAATTTGGTAACAACGTCACCACCTGTAGTTCAGCTTACAGTTTAGGCGACATGTACTGTTTTGCCCTCAGTAGTGAAACGAATGCGGCGATGCAATTGTTGCAAAGCCGACGGGCGACGATCAACTTCTTGGATCGGACGCATTTGGATATGGTGGAATATGCCGGTAGCCATCCTGGAACGGCCAAGTTAGAAGATCCCCGCTTTGCGCACGAAACAATCGCCAGCTTACCGGTTTTGACCAGCGCTTTTGCCGCGTTGATCCTGAAAATTGATGCGACTCAGGTCTATCATGGGTACGTCAATTTCACCGCGCGAATCGAGCAGCGCCTTGTCGATGATGCGGCGTTGACAGGTGGCCAGTTTGACCCCGAAGCGATCGTACCGGTGGGTTTTGCAGGGGATAAAGGGGCTAAAGTCTACCGCGTTCCAGGGGAGGTACTGCGTCCTGGGAACTTTGCATAAAATGAGTGCGCAAAAAAGCCGTCGCATTGACGGCTTTTTTGATGGCATTGAGTCGAGCTGCACAAGCCAACGGGGCAACATGTAAGTCATCCCAGCCGCTGCACGGCTGACGCCGCACAACGACTAGGCTGCCTTACACGTGCCCCTAAATACGGCTTGCTCCGCTCTGTGGTTAGTGTATTTCTGTGTCTGCTGCTTGGGCGCGTTGGGCTTGGCGGCGGTAGGCTGAGGGGGTGATGTTGAATTGCTTTTTGAAGGTGTGATCGAAGTTGGCCGGGTTTTTATAGCCGAGGCTAAAGCCGATTTCGGCGACGCTTTGTGCCGTCATGGCAAGCATCTTCTTTGCTTGGTTCATGCGAATGAAGCGAAGCTCAGCAGAGAACGGCTTTTTGAATAAATCGTGGCAGAGTCGGGAGAAGTAGTTCGGCTCATAGCCGAAGTAATCGGCCGCCGACTTCAAGGTCACGCTGTCGATGTGCGCCATGATGTAGTTCAGGATCAAGCCGACTTGGTGCGCCTTGTCTGCGCCGCGTAAGTTGTCTTCGGGAAAGTCGGACTCGATGATCATCATCGCGTTCAACCGGGCGCGTGACAGCTCCGTCAGCAATAAGTTAGCCAACATCGAAGCTTCGTAGCGCAAGTAACCGTCTTGCGGTTGCATCAGCATCAAGCGGGCCAGCTGTTCGCAGTAGCCGTTCGTCAGCTCATGCGCGATGCGCCGGAAAACAATGTGGGCAGTGTCGGTGCTTTGCAAAAAACTGGTGATCATCGCGTTCGGCCCGATCCCTACGGTGTTAGCCACGGGCAAAATGAAAAAGCGTGCCTGCAGTGGTCGTTGTGGGCTATAGGCTTCCAGTGTGGCTGGCATTGGGTTGTGGATCAAAATGATATCGCCTGTCTTCAACGCCAGCGGGCGCCCTTTGAGACGCATGAGACACTCACGGCGGCATTGAATGATGGCGAGTTGGGTGCCGCCAGCTTCTGGGTCAGGTGGCGCGCTCAAGGCGCCGAGATCCAAGTCGACGCTGGTGGCGCTCCATAATGCTTGATACATGGCGGTACCCTCCTTATTTGAACATAAAATAAAAAAACCTGTGATTAACTTACATTCTAGCACAAACTTTGGGGTTTGGGGTGGGGGTTAACGGCTTAGAAAGACAGTTTTTCATAAGAAACTAGACAAGCATCCGTTTTCCAATAAAGATAGATATTCGTCATTAAAAAGACAATTTCATTGTAACGGCGAACAGGCAACTGACTTATAATTAGTATGTTGAATGTTAGCGTTAAGGAGGAAAATGATGGATCAGAAATTTTTAGAAGTGTTGCAGCATGAAGGCCCAGTTACGATTATCACGGTCAATGCACACCCGTCGCACGTTGTGAACACGTGGATGTCTTACATCACGTTGAGCAATAATCAGCTGTTTATCCCGGCTGCAGGGATGCATAGCATCGAGGCAGACTTTCCGGAAGACAATCATCTGACCTTAACTTTTGGGTCCAAAGAAGTCGAAGGAACGGTCGGTCCTGGTGCGGGTTTTCATGTGCACGGCACCGGCGAATTCGTCGATCACGGGCCGGCTTTTGACCAGAAGAAGACCGAATTTCCTTGGTTAACGCGCATGTTGATCGTCACCATCGACGATGTTCAACAAAAGATCTGATCTGGTACTGCCCTACCATGTCACAGAACCGATCAGGATCATTTAATGACACTAAAAACCACGCAGAGGCGTGGTTTTTTTGATGGCAAAAGGCATTAGAAAAGGCCTCGCGTTGGCATCGGGTTACCCCTTGCTGGCGCGAGGCCTTTTGGTGCGCAGAAAATGTGGGTTGTTTTGCTCGTCGTCGAGCTGCGCAGGCCAACGCAATTGTGTGTAAGTCGTTCCGGTCACGCCGCGTGCCGCGACGCACCCAGGCTGCCTTACACACATTGCTAAACCCGGCTTGCTCCGCTCTCGGTTTTAGATCGAGCAGCTTTCGCAGGCGTTGGCGCCGATTTCGTCTTCGTCATCCGTGAAGGTCCGGATGTAGTAGATCGACTTGATGCCTTTGGCGTGGGCATAGTTCCGCAAGATGTTCAGATCACGCGTGGTCATTTTGTCGGTGCGGCCTTCCTTCCAAGGATAGACGCCTTCTGGGATCGTCGAGCGCATGAAGAAGGTCATCGACATGCCTTGATCCACGTGCTTCTGGGCGGCGGCGTAAACGTCGACGACCTTGCACATGTTGGTATCATAGGCACTTTGGTAGTACGGCAGGGTATCGTTGGCTAAGCCAGAAGCCGGGTAGTAGATGGTCCCGATCGTCTTTTCCTGACGGTCTTCGATCCGGTTAACGATGGGGTGCAGAGAAGAAGAGGTGTCGTTGATGTAGGAAATGGAGCCGTTTGGCGCAACGGCCATCCGGTTTTGATGGTAAAGGCCATCTTTCATGACATCAGCCTTCAACTGTTCCCAGTCTGCCTTGGTTGGAATGTGAATGCCGGCGAATTGTTCCTTAACGGTGTCGTATTTGATGCCCCAGTCGCCGTCAATGTACTTGTCGAAGTAGGAACCGTCGGCGTACTTGGAAGCTTCGAAGTTATGGAAGACCTGCTTGCGTTCGCGAGCGATCTTGTTGGAAGCCTTCAAAGTGTAGTAGTTGAGTAGCAAGAAGTACTGATTGGTGAAGTCTAAAGACTCAGGAGAACCATATTGCATGTGGTGTTTGGCAAAATACGTGTGCAGGCCCATGGCCCCTAAACCGATGGAGTGAGCGAGGTCGTTCCCGTGTTGAACGGAAGGCACAACGTCGATTTCCGAGTTGTCGGTGACGTAGGTCAAGGCCCGGACCATCGCGTCAACGGACTTTTCGAAATCTTGGCTCTTCATCAAGTTCGGGATGTTGGTCGAACCGAGGTTACAAGAAACGTCCGTGCCCATCACATCGTATTCTTGCCGGTTATTCAAGGCAGATGGCGTCTGGACTTGCATGATCTCGGAGCAAAGGTTGGACATGATGATCTTGCCGGCGATTGGGCTGGCGTTGTTCGCGGTGTCCACGTTCATGATGTAAGGATAGCCGGATTCTTGTTGCAGCTTGGAGATTTCGGTTTCCAAATCGCGGGCGCGGATCTTCTTCTTGGTGATGTTCGGGTTAGCGACCAGGTTGTCATATTCCTTCGTGATGTCAATATAGGAGAATGGCTGACCGTATTCGCGTTCGACGGAATATGGCGAGAAGAGGTACATGTCTTCGTCGTTTTTCACCAAGTCGTAGTACTTATCAGGGACGATCACACCGAGGCTAAGCGTCTTCAGCCGGTACTTTTCATCCGCATTTTCCTTCTTAGCGCCTAAAAAGGCAATGATGTCTGGATGGAAAACGTTCAAGTACACCACGCCGGCACCTTGGCGTTGGCCAAGTTGGTTGGAGTAGGAGAAGGAATCTTCCAGTAACTTCATGACCGGTAAAACGCCGCTAGCCGCGCCTTCGATCCCTTTGATCGGCGCGCCGCCTTCACGCAGGTTGGACAAGGTGATGCCGACCCCGCCGCCGATCCGTGACAGCTCCAAAGCGGAGTTGATCCCACGACCAATAGAGTTCATATCATCAGAAATCTGTAACAAGAAACACGACACCAATTCGCCGCGGCGTGCCCGACCCGCATTCAAGAAGGATGGCGTCGCTGGTTGGTAGCGTTGGTGGATCATTTCGTCTGCGAGACTACGCGCCAAGTCTTCGTTGCCATCCGCGAAAAATAAGGCGTTGGCAAACACGCGATCTTGGAAGGATTCAAGGTACGCTTCATTATCGTCGGTTTTCAACGCGTATTGCGCGTAGAATTTATAGGCCGCCATGAAGGACTGGAACTGGAAGTCCTGTGCGGCTAAGTAATCTGTCAGTTCTTGCAAGAATTCTGGCGTGTATTTGTGCAAAAAATCAGCCTCGTAGTAGTTTTGGTCAACTAAATAATCGAGACGTGCTTGTAAATTAGCGAATTTCTTAGTGTTTGGCTCAACGTTTTCCTTGAAGAAAGCGGCCAAAGCTTCTTTATCTTTTTGTAAGGGGATCTGCCCATTGACGGGGATATTGATCTCGTTGTTGAGTTTGAAATAGGTGACTTGCTCTGGATCGATAGACTTGAGGCCCATGACGTTATACTCCTTTTGATCGAGCTGCGGGGCTCGGGGTTTATAGTCGAGCTGCGAGGCGCATGGGTGAACGTTCTAACCGGTCTCGGCGGCGTGCGGCTAGCGCCACCCACCACCAAGCCCTGTTAGCCCGTCACCCATAATCGCGCCTCTTCGCTCTGTTGAATAGTCGAGCTACGCAAGGACAACGGTGAGGCGTATAAGTCATCGCGCCACGCTCCGGCTGTCGCCGAACCGCGTCACGCTACCTTATACACTCTCCTAAGCCCGTCCTTGCTTTGCTCTGTTGGATATAGTCGAGCTGCGAGGCGCAACGCGGTTGCGTGTAAGCCATCCCGGCCGCTGCACGGCTGGACGCCGCACAACGACCAGGCTGGCTTACACACACCGCTAAATGCGCGCCTCTTCGCTCTGTTGATATAGTCGAGCTGCGAGGCGCATGGGTGAACGTTCTAACCGGTCTCGGCGGCGTGCGGCTAGCGCCACCCACCACCAAGCCCTGTTAGCCCGTCACCCATAATCGCGCCTCTTCGCTCTCTGTTGAATAGTCGAGCTGCGCAAGGACAACGGAGAGGCGTATAAGTCATCGTGCCACGCTCCGGCTGTCGCCGAACCGCGTCACGCTGCCTTGCACTCACCCCTATAACCGGCTTGCTTCGCTCTGTTTTAGTAAGTGTTTGAGAATAAGTGTATGATACTGTATATTGTGTTTGTGGTCAACTAGCGAACAACATCTTGCGATTAGGCGTGATTGGTAACCTGTGGTAAGATAAGGCGCGCAAGTGATATTTTAACACCCCCGACGAAAGGAAGCACATCACATATGGAAAATTATCAGGCGATCAACTGGGACCGCGTCTCTGACGCCGTCGACAAGGCGACATGGGAAAAACTGACCGAACAGTTTTGGTTAGATACGCGGGTGCCGGTCTCGAATGACATGGACGACTGGCGCGAACTCGATAGCACACATCAATGGGTCGTTGGGCACGTTTTTGGTGGCTTGACCTTGTTAGATACGGTCCAGAGCCAAGATGGGATGCGGGCCTTGACGACAGGTGCAATCACCCCGCACGAAAAGGCGGTTTTGAACAACATTCAGTTCATGGAATCGGTCCATGCGAAGTCGTACTCCACCATTTTCTCGACACTGAACACTCAAGCGGAGATCGATGAGATCTTCCAGTGGTCTGATTCTGAGGAATTCTTGCAGAATAAGGCGAAGTGGATCGTGGACTTGTACCGCAATGACCCAGATCCGCTGCACAAGAAGGTGGCCAACGTCTTCTTGGAAACGTGCTTGTTCTATTCTGGCTTCTATACACCACTGTACTATCTGGGGAACAACAAGCTGAATAATGTTGCCGAAATCATTAAGTTGATCTTGCGGGACGAATCTGTTCATGGGACTTACATCGGCTACAAGTACCAGATCGCCTACAACCAGTTATCTGATGCAGAAAAGCAAAAGCAAGACGATTGGGCTTATGACTTGTTGTATAAGCTGTACGGCAACGAAGAAAAGTATGCTGCACTCTGCTACGACCAAGTCGGCTGGACCAAACAAGTGATGACGTTCGTCGAATATAACGCCAACAAGGCATTGATGAACCTGGGTAAAGAAAGCATGTTCCCAACGACGGCTAGTGATGTCAACCCGATCATCATGAACGGGATCAACACGACGACGTCTAACCATGACTTCTTCTCGCAAGTCGGTAACGGCTACCTGTTAGGGCAAGTTGAAGCGATGGATGATAATGATTACAACATCGACGTTATCTCAGACCCGGAAGCAGGCGATAAGTAATGCTGAATCTTTTTTACATCTCGATTTCTGGTAACACGCGTGCTTTTGTGAAGCGTCTGGGGGCGTATGCGGCTAAGCAGCACGAACAAGATGCCGCTAATCCGGAGCTGCACGCCGTTGAATATAACGAAACTGTTGATACCAGTATCATGGATGAACCGTTTTTCGCGATGGTGCCCACCTATCTTGACGGCGGTGACGGCATTAACAACGGCTATAAAGAAGTGATGACGCTGGATTTTCGCGATGAGCTGGAAGCTGGTAATACCGAGAACCTCCTGGGAATCATTGGGAGTGGCAACCGTAACTTCAACGCCCAGTTCGGACTCACGGCCAAGCACTATGCACGCCGGTTCAATTCACCGGTGATCGGCCTGTTTGAGCTTCGGGGAAACGACGAAGAAGCCGCGAAGATCTACACAGCCATGTGCAATTATCAACGTGACTTCGACAAACGCGGCGTCAAAAGAGCACTGGTATAACCCGAGAGCGGAGTGGCGCGGTTTTAGCGGTGAGTGTAAGACAGCCTGGTTGTTGTGCGGCGTCAGCCGTGCAGCAGCCGGGATGACTTACACGTGACCGCGTTGCGCCACGCAGCTCGACGAAAAAACCAGAGCGGAGCTAGGACGGTTTTAGCGAGTCAAAATAACGGCCGTCGGTGCTGGGTTGCAACGCAACACAGTGCTGATGGTCTTATTTTGTGCTCGCGTTGTCCTAGCGTAGCTCGACGAAAACCCAGCAAAGTGGCGCGTCACTTAAAGATCAATTGAAGCCAATACAAAGGGGATAGGCCGCGGCCTATCCCCTATTTTGCTGGACAAAAATGTGCCTTAGTGTGACCCGCGACGACAGGGACGGTGGCGATCAGCATACGAATAATCACGCTAGGCGCAACAAAGACACGTCAGGTCTCCCCAAACGTGTCCCGGGCAATTCCCCAAATGAAGAGGCGCGGTTGCCAACCCGCGAAAGATTTTGGTTACGGTGCCTGAGTTGACGCTCAGGACTGGGATAACAGCGGCCTCACGCGGGTTGGTCCCGCCATGAGGGTCATGCTACCAGATGTCTCGCCAGTGCCCGAGTCTTTCCAGGCCATTTTCAGGATTTATCCCTTAGCGCGTGTGGAGGCCGACAAGGATCATCGACTGGTACCCCCACTGTTACAACTGGGAAAGCATATGGAGTGCGCACCACCATACCCAGTTGTATAAGCTAGGGTCAGTATACCAACTATACCCATAAATGTAAACCCTTTCTTTTAAATTTTTTTGGATTATTATTTTACCTATGCCAATGTGAGAATAGACACTTTAAATAGAGACAATAAGCGAATCGATAGTTGATGCCAAATATAAAATTTAAAATGATATAGTGATTCTTAAAAGACCATATTATACCGTATTTAGATGCCGAGGTTGTGAGCAATTCCGAGATGGGGATACTTTTATATTAATAATCCTAACGCGCTTTGGTGGTGATCCTTGAGCAGTGTTTAATTTACTCGGTGCTGTGGGATTGGTTGTTCTGTTGCGGGCGGTTGACAGCGCTTTGACGCAGTGGCTATATTGAACTAACGATCAGCTTAGGAGGGATGACATGGCAGCATACAATGACTTACGGCGCGAGCAGCTCGGCTTTTTCCCAACGCCGGTACATAAATTAGAACGCCTGTCGACGCAATTGGGCGTTAACTTGTTCTTGAAGCGGGACGACTTAACGGGTCCGAATTTATTCGGCGGCAACAAGATCCGGAAACTAGAGTTTTTGTTAGGGGATGCGCTAGCCCAAGGCGCGGATACGGTGATCACCTTTGGGGCGACGCAGTCCAATCACGCGATGGAAACCGCGGTGGCTGCCCGCAAGCTCGGTTTGACGCCCTTGTTGTATTTGGAGACGATCACGCCACCGGATCAGACGATCGATCGCGGCAACATTTTGCTCGATAAGATCTTGGGGGCTGAGATCACGTACGTCTCGATGGATGGGCGCACCGAAGCTGAGGCGGATGAATACGCAATGTCGCTGGCCGTGCAGAAAAAAGCAGCACTAGAAGCGGCCGGACACAAGGTGTACATCATTCCAGTCGGCGGGGCCACGCCGATTGGCTCGGTGGGCTTTGCGGTTGGGGTGCAAGAGCTGTTGGCCCAACTTGCGCCAGCGCCAGATTATATTGTGCACGGGACTGGCACTGGAGGCACTGCGGCAGGCCTCGTGGCAGGGGTGAAGTTGTATGGTGGGACACACCAGCCTCAGGTGCTGTCGATGAATGTCAGTCCCAAGCCGATGGCCCACTATGCGCAAACGGCCAAGCTGGCGACTGCTGCCTTGCGCTTGCTTGGCAGCGAGCTGACGGTTACCGCGGCAGATTTTCATTTTGACCAAAATTACTTCGGTGAAGGCTACGAACAACCGACGGCGAGTGCCAGCGCTGCGATCCGCTTGTTAGCGGAAACGGAAGGAATTTTGCTGGATCCGGTGTATACCGGCAAGGGTTTCGCGGGCATGCTGGACTATATTCATACTGGCAAGATCGCGCCGGGAAGCAACGTTGTCTTTTGGCATACTGGTGGAATTTCAGCGTTGTTTGCCGAATCCGAGATGGTCGGGCAGTTATACTGAACCAACCGCTACCTCGGGCGATTTCTGCAAATCATGAACACCAAAAAAGGGACTGTGACATAAGTCCCGAATAAGACGCCACTTGATGAAAATCTTCGGATTTTCGTCAGGTGGCGTTTTCGGTATAATATTAAAAAAGAGTATCGGTTGCCCCCGAT
>JALCQM010000020.1 GCA_022651245.1 Lactobacillus sp. | reverse complement strand
ACCTGGTTTATAGGTAACTCCTTCAGGTAACTTAAATGAGAAATAGTCACCATCTTTTACTTGGTATCCGTCTTTCAGCTCATCCGGAATTGCCCACGTATATTGAAAATTAAGATTGGTATCTTTTATCACTTGTGTGGGATCAACAGTATTACCTTTGCTATCTGTGAATTCAATATTTGCTCCGGTAATGATTGTTCCTTTGGAGTCATCTGGCAAATATTGTGAGATATCATTGCCCTCAGCACTCTCAGAAATTGTCTTTGCGGTTTGGCTCTTCGACGCAACACTAGATGCAGCCTTGCTGCTAACATTGGCTGAAGGTTTATCAGATTTTGCTACTGAAGTAGTATCAGACAGTTTTGCAGTAACGTTTTGACCATCCGTTGAGAAATTGACAGATCCTTCTAAGGATGAAGTATCTGCGAGGCCTAGTTGGATCGTTGCTGTTCCAGAAATATTGCCTAAAACCTCTAACTGTAATTTGTTGGCCGAATAGGTATATTTTCCGACAACTTTTTGATTAGCATCAAGAATATTAGAATTGCTCGTCTCTTTCAGTTGCTGATTGTTAGAAAAAGATACGGAAACATCCTTATGAATACTTTCATCCGTCGAATTGTTTAATGAAAGTTTCAAATCAATGTTCCGTGAACCAGCAGTTTCCTGGGTTGCCCCCAGAAGTTGAACCTCAGTAGCGTCACCGGCCGCACTGGATGTGGATGTAACAGCTCCCACAACTTGGGCTGATGATTGTAAGAAGAGCAATAATATCAGAATACAAGAGTACGTCTTCTGAAGTAATCTCCTTTTTTTCATAACTTATAGCCTCCCAAAAATTCACTGTCCAATATAATTAAGAACATCACCATACTATTTGCGTCCGCGTAAACTGCGGTTGGAATAGAGCTGACTTTCCTCATCATTACAATATATTGATACTTGAAATAGGCGGGTAAAATTTAGAGTCACTCAATGTATAAATTTCCACCCATAACACTTTAGAAGTGTACCCCAAAAAAAGCTCAATCTATCAATTCGAGTAGTGAACGCATCTTGCCAATAGGAAATTCTGGGCAACGTGCTAGCAATAAGTTCGTCGTTGGATCTCTGCGCCCGCCCTCGCATCTACACTTACTGTCGTCACGGTTGAAGAAGAACGGTTTGTAAACGACACCCTCGGTCTCATCGACGGCAACGGCAAGAACAGCTGCTATTGCGGCAAAGTGACTTGCTTTAGGAGATCGCCAATATTTCATCGTACCTAATGCATTTCTTTTTGGAATTTTTCCAGGTATTCTACATCCGGATTTGAAAACGATATTTTAAAACGTCAACTTTTGTGGTACACCCCAAAAAAAAGCAGAGACAGGCGATTTAAATGCAGTTTCAGCTTCCTTTTTGGGTCGTTTTTAATTCAAAATAAGAAATGAATATTGATGTATAAATTGAAACTACGTTTAGAGGTGGCAGTATATGAAGATTGGATATGCACGTGTTTCAACAACTGATCAAAACCTAGCTAGACAAATTGAGGCTCTATCTAAAGCGGGTGTCGAGAAGATTTTTCGAGAAAAGGAATCTGGTGCAAAGATTGCGAATCGCCTTCAGTTGGTTAAGATGCTAAAATTTATTCGTGAGTCAGACACCGTATACGTTCAGTCATTAGACCGGCTTGGGCGCAACTCAAAAGACCTTTCTTTAATTCTGCAGCGAATTAAAGATGCAGGTGCAAATTTTCAGTCATTGGATTTGCCTGATTTTAGTGCTGTTCCTGACGAAAATTTGCGTAACATGTTGACTAATATTGTTTTAACTGTATGCCAATATCTCGCTGAACAAGAGCGACAGGCAATTAGGGAGCGACAGGCACAAGGTATCAAACTAGCAAAAGAACGCGGTGTTTACCATGGCCGCCCTGTTTTGTACTGTGCTAATAGTCGCAATTCTAAGTATCGACATGCTTATAATGAGATAGTTGAATACTTATGCAACGGATGGACCATTTCACAAATACATCGCGAATTAGGCGTTTCAAACAATACCATTTATCGAATTAGATCTGAGATCAATACGAATAAAAAGTAATTAATTCAAGATTGTTTCGCTGAAAATTAAGTCTCACACTTTGTTGTACAATTCTTAAATAGCCAATTTGTAAGTGCTTAACTGCTAAGGCTGATCATTGCTTAAGTAAGCATGAAGTTATTAAGATTGAGGTGTGTATGCGAAATATACATTTAGATAGTGTGAAGCTTCATCGTTTCGACAAAGACAGTAAGTAAGAAATATTTGTATGAATCGGTGAATCTCAAACACGGTAAATATCATGGATGCGTACAGTAAGAGCGTATGTGTGCTTGCGACAAAGAGATGGAGAATTAATAGTGATCTTCTTGTATTTGCCTCTAGCATGTATGGGGCAAAGATACCTGTGATAAAAGATATAGAGCCTAATACGCTAGTGATTTGTCAGCGTATTAGGCTCTATATCTGTATTTTGAAGGTGGCACATCCGTGGCACAATCCAACGGTGTATTATTTAATATTATTGAATCCATCTGCGCATAAAAGTGTGATATACCGCAGTTTAATGCTTTAGTCATTTGAGAATAATATTTCCCGGGAAATCATTCCGGCCGGTTGCCACGCCTTTTTTAGCAAACCAACATATCGCCCTGTCATGATACAATGTTCAGGCAGAAAGCTGAATACGGTTGGCAAATCTGATCCTTTGTGAGGTGGTGCTTATGCACAATAACCAAACTCTTAGGAAGGAGGCGCCTTTTGGTAACAATTGCAGATGCATTGACGCTCATGCTGATGTTTGGCGGGTTCATCCTGACACTCATTGGTTTGGTCGTCGTCCGACTCAGGCAATCGTTGGCAATCAAAAAGACCGTCAGTAAACTTCGTGGCAGAGGTTTAACGGTCTCATTTGCTATTAATTAATGCCAACCGTCTTTAACGGTCTGCTGAGACGCCATGTTGACGCATGACGGCTTTTTCTATGGCCTCATCATACCATGCGTGTTTCCCAAAGAAAAAGGGCAAGACCGTGTCGAATTGTATCTCAATTCTAATCAGCTTTGTAATTTTTCATGTCCTCTACGAGCATCCACTACGCCATTTCATACAGAATTTGATGGACAAGCGGTTCTGTACCCACATTGCGCTATCATGCACAGAATCATTTTCGTTATCCAAATAGGTGAAAATTTTACGATCTTGATCTTCTGACAACTCAATATACTTTATATACCAAGATGGCGTATCAAATCGGGCATTCTACTTATCTTCTCGGCTTATCAACGCAATGGTTGTCAGAACGAAAGCTTCCACCCCGTTGCCTGTCTCATGCTAGAATAGCAACGACAATTCAATTTTTCAATCGTAAGGAGTATCAATAATGCCAACCACGTCCATTGGAAACAAAATTCATGCTTTACGCGAAAGTCAGCATATTACGCAGCAGGAATTGGCGGAAAAGTTACATATCTCTCGTCAGTCTATTTCACGATGGGAAACCGGTTCTTCACAGCCTACCTTTGATAATATTGTGAGCTTAAGTGAAATATTCAACGTGACCATCGATGAACTACTTCATGCTGACATCGAACTACTTGATCGCTTTCGTCAACCAAACAGCAAGCTTTTTCGCCTATACTATCCTTTGCTCATTACCCTGATAGCACTATTGATTAGTATCCCGGCAATGTTCAGCCATTCATTGGCCAATGGTTTGGTTCCGGATATTCTCGAAACGTGTAGTGTAATTGGTCTTACTGTATTTATGTGGATTGCTTCAAGCATTCAGAGTTGGTATCGATTACCACGATCACTGAGAATATTCATTTGGACGGTAACAGCGATTGCATGGCTACCGATACTGATAAACTTCTTCGGCGGTTTCTTTGAGGGAATTTTTCATGAGCTTAGCTGATTTAAGTCTTCGACTTTTTCCTACGTTACACCGGTTGCTTTCGAAATCGTGAATAAGCCACCATCATAAATCCGACTAAGTAAAACGTGGCGCCAATCCCTAAGGTCAACGTGTTGAGATGAGTGAATCGCGTAATCTGTGGTTCCTCAATCTGAGCTGAAAACATCATCATTGTCAGCGGGCTCCACTTTAACCATTCCCAGCGCTGGACTGCTAACAATAAGAAGCTCCCTATTAGTTGAATACCAAAATAGCTGATAAATCCACTGGCAATGGCAGCAGCGTTACTTCTGAAACAAGTCGCCAATAGAATCACTAGGCTAAGCAGTAACAGTACCATCAACACTTCGCTCAACGCTTCTGAAAGCTGTTTCAATAAGTGTTGCTGTACGTCGTATTTTGGAAATGCCATTAGAGTCAGAGAAATACCAGTCACAGTTGCTAGGGTTTGCAACGTTACCAAGTGGATCACAATGGTTAGCATCTTGCTCATGAATACCTGCAACCTCGAGAATTGCCTGTACAATAACATTTTCAAGGTGCCGTACTGGTACTCCATTGCAATAATACTTGCAGCACTCGAAATCATCAGAAAAATTACGAGTAAGTCACCATAATAGCCGTTGCTAATTAGCGTATTCTGCGTGAAATATTTTGGTGCAAGTTGATGCAAGAGCAATAATATCAACTCGACCAAGACGATACTAATAACGCCCCACCAGGTGCTTTTTTTACGCAACAGTTTGTATAGTTCCTGATAGATAAGTATGCTCATCCGCGTATCTCCTCAGTAGTGATCGTTTTCAGAAATATTTGTTCAAGATCGGGTTCGTGCCGCGTGATCTCAATAAGTTTCAAGTTAGCCTTTACTATTGAAAGCACTGCACCGGTTAAGACATCAGGACTAGATACCTCAAAAGTTAGCGGATCGGTGTCGATGACGGGAATTTGCTGCGCGACAAGCAGCTTATACGCACACAAATCATCACTAGTCTCTACCTGATAAGAACAAACCTGATTTGAGGTGATCGCTTTTAAAGTCCCTGTGCGGATAATATTTCCTTTATCGAGGATAAGAAACTCATCTGCCAGCTTTCCTAATTCGCTCAGAATATGACTGGAAATCAGAAAACTTGTGCCAGACTGAGCCTGTTGATCGATGAAATCTCGTAATAACTTGATGGCTTGTGGATCGAGTCCGTTCATTGGCTCATCTAAGATGACAAGCTTAGGCTGGTTCACCATTGCCTGCGCGATGCCCAGTTTCTGCTTCATGCCCAATGAATATGATTTTGCCGCTCTGTCAATGTATGCTGTCATTCCGAGCGCCTCGATAATCGTCTGGACCTGTTCTAAGCGCTTTGGCCCGCTTGCAAACAGTAGTAGTTGCTGCCTACCCGTTAGAAAAGGGTAAATACTAGGATACTCAATCATTGCACCAACGTTGCGCAACGATTGGTGCGAATGCATTGTCATTTTTTCACTGTTTATTTGAATCGACCCGTTATCAATCTCGATCAACCCCAACAAGGCTTTCATGATCGACGTTTTCCCAGCCCCATTAGCGCCAATTAACGCGACAATATGCCCTGGTGCTACCGTAAACGTTACTTGATTCAATACTTTCTTGCCGTCAAACGATTTTGATAAGTCACTTACTATTGCTATTGGGCTTTTACTTTGATGCACGATGTATCCCTCATTTCTGTTCAGTGATATCTGATCCCTTATGAGAAAAACATTACGCAAAATATGATACTTGCGCGAGCATCACCTAGTTGCAGGTACCCGTAAGAGCATTGCAACTTGTAATTGCGGAGAATCAAAAAGGAAGCATCACTGCTTCCTCTAGTGGCGTATGCGCGGACAGCACATTCCATCGGCTATATGTTGCTGTCGCGTTTAAGTCTCCTAAAAGGTGCGTTGTACCGCAATTTCGCATTTTAATCGTTCCAGAAAATATTTCCCGGGAAATCACATCTGATTGCGCGCAACTTCCGAGCCTCTACTCACATTGGGTGATTTAGTCACTGACATCACGCTCAATATTGACAGGATGCATGTGTACGGTTCCTGATCATGATGTTAAAAGTGTTCACACAACGACGGCTCAGTATCCGTTCTCTTCAGCAATAACCTAACTACTTTATCCCGTAAGTTCCTGACTTCAATCGGCAAGCATGTGCTCAACCACGCTGTCCATGTGGATCTGGGCAATATCCAATACTGTGATATCAAAATCATCTTGCTTGTTGCCCGCCTCATCGACCACGTTAACTTTAGGCGGTAAGAGGGTACTCGCATGACCCTGCCGTGGTGCCCACACTAATAGTATCAGCACGCCCACCAGTAGGAACCCTACCTTCGAGAATATTCTCAATACGATTCTCTCCTTGATATTTAGATACTTTAACCTTAGCACGTAGACCTTTTTCATTCAGCGAACATTATTATCCTGCATTCGAAGTGATGGCGGAATCGTTTCTTGGTTGGCATAGCCCTACAATGATCGAGCTGATTCTGAGGGATTACAATGAAAAATATCAGTCGCTTACGACGGCAGTGTCATGGGTTAAGCAATTTACCACTACTGACTCGTTGGCGAATAGCAATTAATTAACGCAATCTTCCAATTGTGGTTTCATATTCCATATATCGATTTATCTACATAATGTGACTAATTAATAATCAACCTAATCGAATGGCCACCACAGGAAACGTTTAGTAATCCGTCTCTCTGCATGAGCATCGTAGGCCACATAATGATTTCCAGTTTGTTCACGCATCATTAGGGGAATCTGTGCACGCGAGACCAGACGAATATTTGAAACATAGGCCCCTTTATGCGCAACAAGTGCCCATCGCTGTTTAGAACTATATTTTCCTGTATAAAACTTTAGCCAACTACCATTTCCAAAAGGATCATCCGCAACAAATGCATCAACTCGCTGTGGGGTCGTAACAGCTGCAACATGTTTGTTTTTACCATCACGATCAACGACAGTCGTTTCTTCCTTTTTCTCTGGTACCTGGGTAGGAAGTACCGCGTAGCCATATTGGACTCGTAAAAAGGGATTAGAACGATCGATCAATTCGTTTTGTGTCGCACGACCATAACCCAATAAACTTAACCATATAAATATAAGAACAAGCGCTGCTAACACAACCATCAAATATCGTTTATATTTACTTTTATCACGTACATCCTGACTAATTTGATTAACCATTGGATTGCCATCACCTTTCAGTAAAACATCTAGAGAAATCTCTAAAAAACCGCTCAGCCTTACTAATGTATCTAAATTAGGATAGCTTAGGTTATTTTCCCAGCGCGAAAGCGTTTGGCGTGTCACGTGTAGCTGATCGGCCAATTCTTGTTGAGTTAAATGCAGTTCCTTTCTTTTCTTTCGTAATACATTAGCAAATTGCAATTTAATATTCCTCCTTAACTTTAAAGATAACAAAAACACCATGAATGTAACGCAATTACCCTGTTACACTGTCTATTTTTCCATATTACTTACAACAGAGCTTGAAGGCGTTCCTTATCAAATTCGGTTCAAGTTTACTATGAAGATCGAGTAGCCGATGGCGAAAAGTCAAGACCACGCCACTGATAATCAGAAACCCCAAGCTCCCTTGATCATTGAGCACAGCCTGTTCTTCATACTCACTCATACTCTGAACCACACACAAAGAGGCACGCCCAACTGACGTGCCTCTTTGCTTGCCCTATGGCCAATTAACCGCATCACTTGTGATACGGCCGCCTCGCATTGATCATGAACGCCCGGTAGACTTGCTCGATCAATACCAGTCGCATCAATTGGTGCGGCATCGTCAGTTGACCGAAGCTCAAGGTGTTATCGGCACGCTTCATGACCGCAGGCGATAGGCCTAATGACCCACCGATCACGAAGGTAATATCAGAATGCCCATACGTCCCCAGATCCTGCAATTCTTTAGCGAACGCTTCTGAAGAGCGCTGTTTGCCTTCAATTGCCAAAGCGATCACCCAATCGCGGTCTTTGATTTTGGCCAAGATCCGTTCGCCTTCAACTGCCTTAACGTGTGCCATTTCGGCTTCGGATAGCGACTCTGGCGCTTTTTCATCTGGGACCTCGACCAGTTCTACTTTGGCAAACGCGCCCATCCGTTTTTTATATTCGGCGATGCCATCCTTAAAGTACTTCTCCTTCAACTTGCCAACGCCGATGATCTTGATCGTCATGTCGTCACCCCTTCATCGTTCCAGTATACCTTGTTGCGCGTCCATTTCCCGGGAAATATTATAATGTAAATAATGACACAGCCCATGTTTACGAGAGTTTTACACAAGGCCTGTTGTACCCGTGGCAGTTTTAGCGCAAAATAGGAACGTTGAGTCAATTTTGGAGAGGGTTAATTCATGACCGTAATTAATAACATTGTCAAAGACCGCGTGTTTCAGATCACCGCGGTTTTGGCAGTGCTCAGTCTGTTCTTTGCCAGGCCACGACTAGAAGATATCAACTTTTCCACGTTGTTTTCGATCCTCGGGATGATGACCGTCATCCAGATCTTCGAGTATCTACATATCCTTGATTATTTTGCCTACCGACTGACGAGCCGGGCCACGAGCAACCGCCAGCTCACCTGGATGTTCGTCTTACTGGCCGTCGTCGCAGGCATGTTCTTAACCAATGACGTCACCGTTTTGACGTTAGTCCCATTATATTTGCGCATTGCCAAAAAGTTCTCGCTCCCTGAGATCTTACCTGTCACCCTGATCGGGATGGCGGCAAATTTCGGGAGTGCTTTTACGCCATTTGGGAATACGCATAACATTTTTTTGATGAATCATTACGGTATTAACGTGGGGACGTTCTTCACCTGGTCGATCCCACTATTGGCAGCTAGCCTGGTGCTACTCGCCATCTTCATCTTCTTCATCAAAAAAACGCCGCTACCAAACGTTCCTGCTCAAGACATTCACATTCAAACGCGGCCAACGATCGTAACCATCATCGTGGCCTTAGTGATCTTCGGCGGTGTCCTGGAGTTCATCCCTTCTTGGGTCGGGGCGGTTTGTGCGCTAGTCCTCGCGTTCGCGTATAACAAGAAGATCTTGTTAGATGTCGATTACGGCATCGTGTTAACCTTCGGCGGTTTCTTCATGATCGTCAGCGTGTTACGCCAGCTCCCGTGGGTCGTGACGTTGATTTCTGGCTTGGTGGCAACGGAGCATTCCGTTTTCCTCACCAGCATCTTCTCGAGCCAGATCATTTCCAACGTGCCATCGACGGTTTTGATCGCCAAGTTCACCAATTTCCAAGAAGCCTTGTTCTTAGGCTCTAACATCGGTGGCTTGGGCACCGTTGTCGGCTCGATGTGTAACCTGTTGGTATTCAAGGAATATACCAACTGGGGGAACAAAGACGCCGGCAGGTTCTTCCTCGGCTTCTCCGCCTTGAACTTCTTGGGGCTGGTGATCCTAGCCTTGCTCGGCTGGGGCATCCTCGAATTCATGCTCTAACGTTTAAAATGGCGCCTTGTTCACCTCGGTTAGGGTTGGACAAGGCGCCATTATTTTTTTATCGTGTCAGTCAATCGAGTTGTTGTCGGGCCGCATGGGGGATTTGCGCCATGGTGATCGGCTGCCACCCTAATACCGTTTGCCCTTTGATTTTCACCGCTAGCGGGGCTTTTGTCGGCAGTGGCGCGTCGCTCACCTGCAAGGTCAACTTGCGCGCAGCCCCTTGGGCATCATAGCTTTCCACCGCATAGGTATAATCTAGCCCGCCATGATTATTCGCATGCCAGTGCACGTTTGGCACCGCAGGATCGACATACACGGTGGTCACCGGCACGATCGGATTGGCATAATCCAGTACCGCTGCCGCCGCCGTCGGTTGATTGCGCGTGATCCAAGGTGAAACCCCTAACGCCAGACCAATACTCATCAGACCGGCTACTAACCGCTTTTGCCACTTTTTCATGCCCATCACTCCTTACGCTTAAGCCTAGCAATAATCACCGGTGAAGCCATTAGACCTCCGACGGATTTCCCGCCACGCCCTTTGTTGTAGTTTACCCTGCCGCCTAAAACAGCTAAAATAAGTAAGCGGTAACAGTTCATAAGGAGGCGCATTGCCATGTCAGACGAATACATCCTCGCCATCGACGAAGGGACCACGAGTACCCGAGCATTGATCATCGACCACAACGGCAATAAGGTCGTTGAGGCCCAACGCGAGTTTCCACAGTATTTTCCCCAGCCCGGCTGGGTCGAGCATAACGCCAACGAGATCTGGAACGCGGTTTTATCCACGATCGCGACGGCCTTCATCGACTCTGGCATCCAACCCAAACAAATCCGCGGGGTGGGCATCACCAACCAACGCGAAACCACGGTGATCTGGGACAAGGCGACAGGGCTGCCGATCTACAACGCCATTGTCTGGCAATCGCGGCAAACCACCAACATCGCCAATCAACTCCGCCAAGCCGGCTACAACCAGATGATCCACGACAAAACGGGCCTCTTGATCGATCCCTATTTTTCGGCGACCAAGATTCGCTGGATCCTCGACCACGTCCCCGGCGCCCAAGCTCGCGCGGAAAAAGGCGAGCTGCTTTTCGGCACGATCGACACGTGGCTATCGTGGAAACTATCTGGCGGTGCCTTCCACGTCACCGACTATACCAACGCCAGCCGCACGATGCTTTTTAACATTCACACCTTACAGTGGGACCCAGAGATCCTAGACGCGCTCAACATCCCCAAGGCGCTCCTGCCTGAAGTCCGCAGTAATTCTGAGGTGTACGGTTTAACCGCCGATTATCACTTCTACGGCTCAGGCGTCCCGATCGCCGGGATGGCCGGTGACCAGCAAGCGGCCTTGTTCGGCCAGCTGGCCTTAGCTCCTGGCATGGTCAAGAACACTTACGGTACAGGTGCTTTCATCGTGATGAACACCGGCACTGCTCCGATTATGTCGGCCAACAACCTTTTGACCACCATCGGCTACGGCATCAACGGTGAGCTCCACTATGCCTTGGAAGGCTCAATTTTTGTGGCCGGGAGTGCGATCCAGTGGTTACGCGATGCGATGCAACTGGTCGAATCGGCCCCGGCCTCGGAAATTGCCGCCCAGCGGTCACACAGTCAAGATGAGGTCTACGTCGTCCCGGCGTTTACCGGCTTAGGCGCCCCGTACTGGGACCCAGACGCGCGCGGGGCCGTGTTCGGGATCACACGTGGCACCACGCGCGAAGACTTCATCAAGGCCACCTTACAAAGCCTGGCGTACCAGACCCGCGATGTCGTCGAAACGATGTATAAAGACACCGGTATCACGATCCCGGCCTTACGCGTCGACGGTGGCGCCGCCAAAAACGACTACTTGATGCAATTTCAAGCCGACATCCTCGACACACCGATCGAGCGGGCAGCCAATCTAGAAACCACCGCGATGGGCGCGGCTTATCTGGCAGGGTTGGCGGTAGGCTTTTGGCAAAACACCGACGAACTACAGCAGATCGCCACGATTGGCAAACGCTTCACCCCGCAAATGGCCGCCGACCGCCGTGCCGATCTGTACGCCGGCTGGCAAGCAGCGGTCCAAGCCACTATGGCCTTCAAACGCAACTAGCCCTGCTATGCCCAACGCAAAAGAGGAGGCCCCTGCAAAACCCGAATTCAGGGTTCGCAAGGGCCTCCTCTTTATCCGTCCAAGGCGTGGTGCAGCATTCAACCGCTACTGGTCTGACGAGGTGGCACTGGCCACGCTCGCACTCGTGCTAGACGTCGTCGCTACGTCGCTGCTGGTGGTGGTCGTCGCTGGGGCGGTCGCACTCGTCGCTGTATTAGCAGCGCTAGAGCTACTAGACGACGCCGTTTCCTCACTAGCATCGGGCGTGGTTTCAGTATCACTGGGCGTTGCCGGGTCTAGCTTCTGTTTGGCCGCAGTGACGACAGTTTCGGCTTCAGCGGCGAAGGCGGTGTCTGCGCCTTTAGTAACCGCTTGAACGGCCGACTCCGCAGTCGTGATCGCCTTAGGGGTGACCTTCGGTGACGTTTGCAGCTCCTGTAAGGCGGAAACCGCGGTCGCCGCCGAATTTAGCGTCGTCACAGGTTGCTGATAGACTTGGGTAAACACCGGCTTCGTGCTTTGCAGCGCCGCGTAGGCGGACAAGGCCGCCGTTGCCGTTTTGCGGTAATCTTTAGTCGGCGCGATCGGCTCGTGCGTCGCCCCCACCACGGCTAACATCTGTTTGGCGTTGGTGACGTCTTTTTGGGCTTGTTGTAATTGCTTTTTTTGTTGGGCATCGAGCGGCTGCTTCGCGGCGTCTTGCAGGACCCGCTTGGCCGCACTGACATCGGCCTGCTCGAGATCAGTCGCTGGCAAGGTATGCGTCGAATTCCGGTAGAGCTTATCGACCGACGCCTTCGCCTGTTGAACGGTCGTGGTGGTCACTTGGGACTGGTGGTAAAAATACCCGCCGCCGACTGCCAGCAGTGCCGTCGCCGCAAGGGTGAACCATATACGATAGCGCATGTCCTCTCACTTCCTTACCGTAAGGATACCGAGTTGAGATGACAGGCATGTTACACCAAGATAAATATATCAATAAAATCTGACATCAGCAGATGTCAATCCAGGCGCGCACCATTGGAGGCGATCACTTGTTGGAACCAGGCGAACGATTTCTTCGGCACTCGCCGCAAGTCGCGCAGATCGTGATTCGTGCGGTTAACGTAAACCATGCCGTAGCGCTTATCCATGTTGCCACTGGAGCTTGGAATATCGATCAAGCCCCACCCCAGATACCCCAGCACGTCGACGCCATCTTGAGTGACGGCGTCTTTGAGCGCTTGAATGTGCGCCCGGTGGTAGGCGATGCGGTAGTCGTCTTGAACCTCCGTGTCACCCGTGCTTTCTTCGCGGATTCCGAGCCCATTTTCGATCGGAAACATGGGCAGGTGATAGCGGCTGTACACTGTCGTGAGAATATCTCGAAAGCCTAAGGGATCGATGTTCCAGCCCCACTCGTTGGCTTGGGTGTAGGGATTGGCGACCATGCCGTAATCGAGGTAATCATTCACCGGCGTATTCACCGGTACCCGGCTCGAATCGATCAAGTGACTGCGATAATACGAAAAGGCAAAGAAGTCCGAGCGCAACTGGCTGAATTCAGCAAGGTCTTCAGGCGTGATGTCGATCGTCAGCTGCCACTGCTTGGCGTGCTGCAAGACTGCCGAAGAATAATGCCCGTGCACAAACATCTCCAGAAGATTGTGATTCAAGAATTCATCGATCTGGCGGGCATACCAGGCATCGCGCGGGTTACTGGTCGCTGGATAGCATTCTTCATAGGCGAGCATGCCACCGATCTGTGCAGTCGTCGTGGCGTGCAGATAATTAGCGACGCGGGCGTGCGCGACCATGACGTGATGGTTGATCGTATACAGATCCTGTAGCGACCGCGGCCCCTTCAAGTAGCCGGCGATATCGAAAGCCCCACTGGTAAAATACAGGTTCTGCTCGTTAAAGGTGAGCCAGTACGGCACTTTCGCCGCAAAGCGCGCGATCACGACTTTAGCAAACCGCACGAAGGCATCGACCACATGCCGGCTCATGAAGCCGTTGTAGCGTTTGGCCAACGACAACGGCATGTCAAAATGATAGAGACAGATCATGGGCGTGATCCCTCGCGCCAACAACGCGGCGATCTGCCGTTCGTAAAACGCCAATCCTGCTTCGTTGAATTCCCCATCCCCGGTCGGACACACGCGACTCCACGAGATCTGGAACCGGTAGCAGGTCATGCCGGCTTGTTGCATCCAATCGAAGTCTTCTTCGAAGCGGTGGTACTCATCGATCGCCACGCGCCAATCGCTGGTGGTGTCCGTGGCGGGGCGCACATCGTAAACCGACTGGCCCTTCCCGCCTTCAGTGACGCCTCCTTCGGTTTGCATGCTGGACGTCGAATTTCCCCATAAAAAAGTCTTCGGTAACGGTTCGCTCATGGTCATTCCTCCTATGTCTGTCTTCAGCGGTCAGGTTTCCCTTGTGATAGCGCATCCATAACTGTCATAATAAAAGCAGGGTCAGTTGCTACTCAGGTGCGCCGAGTGGAAATAGAAACTCATTTTGGGATCGGCATAGATCGTCTTAGAAAAATTGAACAGCGTGTTGTTTTTAGTGTAGTTCATCTGGGCTAAGGTCAAGCGGTGGGTACCAGGCTTTTGGGCCATCAATGTCGCTTGATCTAACGCGAGCTTGGTCATCGACAAGTAATCATCACTGGCGATGACCGCGATGTTAAAGGTCTCCGCCAGAAACTCAAAGATCGAGCCATTGACACTGTCGGTGGATAAAAATGGCACCACTGCCGTCAAATAATACGATTCTTCCAAGGCGTACACGCGATCATCCATGTACCGCAACCGCACTACGCGGTAGACCTCAGCGTCTGCTTCAACGTTGAACTGCTGCGCCAGCGGGATCGTAGCCGCGGTGGCCTTATCGAAGGTGACGATTTTAGAGGTGGGCCGCGGCGAGTTTTTGACCAAGGGCTTGCCGGCGCCGACCGAGAGGTTCACGGCATGTTGGCTATTGAGCTGGACGTGGTTGATGTAGTAACCGGAACCTTGGACGCGGCGCAAGAGGCCTTGTTGATAGACCACGTCGATGGCCCGCCGGATCGTGTTGCGGCTAACGCCAAAGCGCGCCATCAGCTTGGCTTCGGTCGGGAGTTTACTGGTAAATTGACCTTTTGTGATCGCTTGGATCAGCTGGTCTGCGATTTCATGATACATGTTTGGGTTCACCCTCTAACAAATTTTAATTGCAAGTACTTGTCAAATTTGTACCTACGTATTATTATAGCATTGTATTGAAAACGCTTTAAGTGTTTGACGCAAATCTTTTATGAAAAAAGGAGAAGTTCGTTATGGCTAAGAAAACGATCATGTTGGTTTGCTCCGCAGGGATGTCGACCAGTCTATTAGTATCCAAGATGCAAAAGGCCGCAGAAGCCGATGGTGTCGAAGCCGATATCTTTGCAACTGCTTCCACAGACGCGGACAATAAGTTGGCCGAAAAGCACCCTGACATTTTGATGCTCGGCCCTCAAGTCCGGTTCATGCTCGATAGCTTCAAGCAAAAAGCGGCCGATATTCCCGTTGAAGTGATCGACATGCAAGATTACGGCATGATGAACGGCGAAAAGGTCCTTAAAGAAGCGCTCCGCGCGATCGACGCCCAGTAGCACCGCTGACACAGGAGGAAACCATGGCAGAAGAAGAAAACAACGAGAACATGCAGGCCGTAATGGGCTTGATCATCAATGGCGGGAACGCGAAGAGCTCCGCTTTTGAAGCCATCGCAGCGGCCAAGAAGGATGATTTTGAGCTCGCCGACAAGAAACTCAAAGAAGCCGATAATTTTTTAGTCGACGCGCATAACAGCCAGACCAAGATGCTCACCGCTGAAGCCAGCGGTGAACACGCCCAGGTGACCTTATTGATGGTCCACTCGCAAGACCACCTGATGACGGCGATCACCTTCCGTGACTTAGCCGGTGAAATCGTCGACTTGTACAAGAAACTCGCAGACAAATAACCCGCGATCGAGGCCGAGACAGCAAGCACCACCTGCCTCAGCCTCTTTTGTCTGGCGGCGACTTCGGGGGAAGTGCCACCGCTAGACGAGGAAAGATAAGGAGGCTCTCTATGACCAAAGGATATCAAATGCCAACGGGCTTTTTGTGGGGTGGCGCCGTGGCCGCCCACCAAGTCGAAGGCGCGTGGCAAGCCGGGGGCAAAGGCGTCAGCATCGCCGATGTCATGCGCGCCGGCGCTAAAGATGTACCGCGGCTCGTCGATGACCAACCACTAGCGGAGCAAGTCTATCCCAACCACTGGGGGATCGATTTTTACCACACCTACCGCGACGACATCAAATTGTTTGCCGAAATGGGCTTCAAGTGTTTTCGGACCAGCATCGCCTGGACGCGGATCTTTCCTAACGGCGATGAAGCCTTGCCTAACCAAGAAGGCCTGCAATTCTACGACGACCTTTTCGCCACTTGCCAACAGTACGGGATCGAACCGATCGTGACGCTGTCGCACTTCGAACTCCCCTTGCACCTGGTGACGGCCTATGGCGGTTTCCGTAGCCGGGAAGTCGAGGCCGCATTCCTAAAGTTCGCCCAAGTCTGCTTCGAACGCTACTACGAAACGGTCAAGTACTGGATGACGTTCAACGAGATCAATAACCAGGCCATGTGGCGCGATCCGCATCCCCTTTTGCAAAATTCAGGCCTACTGCTGGCAGACACCGAAAACGCAGAAGAAGCGATGTTTCAAGCCGCCCACTTAGAATTGGTCGCCTCAGCCAAGGCGGTCAGCTTGGCGCACCTGATCGACCCGACGCTGCAAGTCGGCGCCATGATCGCCATGACCCCGATCTACCCACTCAGCGCCAAACCCCAAGACGTCATGATGGCTGAGCGCGCGATGCGTTACCGCTATTACTACGGCGACGTTCACGCCTTAGGCACCTACCCTGCCTGGTTACGGCGGTATTGGACCCGCAAAGGTTACGACATTGCCATCACCGAAGCCGATCAAGTCGCCTTGCAAAACGGCACCGTCGATTACGTTGGCTTTAGCTACTACAACTCGCTGGCCACCGAATATCAAGCCGACAACCCGCATTACGACTACGACGAGGCCCGCTCAGTCGTCCCTAACCCGTATGTGCCGCGCTCTGATTGGGGCTGGCAGATCGACCCTGTGGGCCTACGCTACGGAATGAACTGGATGGCTGCGCGCTGGCACAAGCCCTTATTCATTGTCGAAAATGGCTACGGCGCCTACGACCAAATCGAAGACGGCCAGATCCATGACGACTACCGCATCAACTACCTCCGCGACCACGTGTTAGAAATGGAAAAAGCGGTGGTCGAAGACGGCATTGACTTGCTCGGGTACACCCCGTGGAGCGCGATCGACATCATCTCGGCCTCGACTGGGGAGATGAAGAAGCGCTACGGCCTGATCTACGTGGACCAAGACGACGAAGGTCACGGCAGCGGCCGGCGCCTGAAGAAGGATTCCTTCACCTGGTACCAACAAGTGATCGCTTCTAACGGCGAAACGCTATAGCGAAATTGGCGCCTTGGTAACACCCGTGTTTGGGTTTTGCCAAGGCGCCAATTTTGCTGTCGCTCAGTCGAGGCGAATCACGCTGAACCAGCGCGACTGGAACGGGCGGTAGGCCGCCGGGTTAAAGCCCGATATCTGCACCTTCCCGCAACGTCTCGGTTCTGTGGTAGAATGAGTAGATAACGAATACGGAGGCTAGCGATTCGATGAAACGGCATTTAGTGACCATACTCGCCGTCTTAGGACTTTTTTTGACCTTGGCGGGCTGTAAGCGCCAAGACGCCAGCGCCCGCGGTGCTGTGTATACGGCGTACAGCTACACGACCAACGGCCAGACCAAAGCAGCCACCAAAGCCGTTGAGATGACGCTGTACATTAACCGGGACAACGATCAAGGGGTCTTATCAACGGCCACCTTGAGCACGCCCCCGTACTACCGTCGCTACGAAACCGTCACACGCAAGGAACAAGGCAAAACCACCGCGTTGAAAACGACCGGTGAGATCGTCGCCGCTAACTATGACACACAAAGCGACGCCGAAGCCGGCATCAACCCGACGAAATACGACTACAACCAAAACGGTGACTCGAGAAGCGCCGGGACCTACACTAAAACCAAGTCCGGCTTAGACCTCAAGTTGGGCAAAACCACCTGGCACTTCAAGCAGACGCAAAAGCAAACGCGCTATCAACTTCCTTATGGCATCGCCGCGCAGGCCAAACAAGCCGACGTCGATCACAAATAGCGAGTCGACTGCACGACCTAGAACGCAAATAGCGCCACCTGCACCCCCCAAGGGATTGCAGGTGGCGCTATTTGTGTACTCTACTCCGCCTTGACGGCTTTGATTGCCGCTTGGAGCGCTTGTTGTTGCATCTGCGCCTTCGCCTTGGCGATGACGGCTTGTTGCTGCGCGGCGGTCAGGTTAGGATTTTGCGTCTTAGCGGCGACCACAGCTTGTTGGATCGCGGCTGCCATCTTCGCCTTCTCGGCTGCAGAAGGGTTTTGCGCCTTTTTCAATTGCTTCCCTAAGGTCTTGGCTTGCGCCGTTGTCAAGACGGTCCAAGTCTTCGGGATGGTAATGGTATTGGCTTCTTTGATCAGCTTGTGGTTGTTTTGGTTGCTGAAGAATGACTTATAGAAGCTGTTTTGATAGACCCATTCGGTTTTGACGGTCTTCACCGTTGCCGTGTTGCCGGTCGTCGTGTGCACCGTGTTCGCCACCAAATAATCCGCCTTGGTGTGCGTCGCCTTGCCTTTAGCACTCAGCTTATAGATGTAGACTTGGCGCTTGCCGCTGGTCCCAACATCTTGCCGCAATAACAGCGGCAGCGCCTTAGACGGGCTGGCCGAATAGATCGCTCGCGTCGTCGTGGTCGTCACTTTTTTCATGCCAAAATGGCTTTGGTCGTTGGCGTTGACTAAGTACAACGAGCCCAGCATCACGATGCCGGAGAGGACGACTAAAATGCCGCGTAACCAGCCATTTTTCATCATCACAAAACTCAAGTACAACCCGATCACGCCGATGATTAATGTTGCAATGATCATGCGTGCACCTCCTTAGCCGTCACGTCTTGGCTAGCAACCGCCTTCTTGTTCAAGAAGAAGGTCAATGCCCACCCGAGAACGGAAAAGCCGATCGCAAACCAAAAGGCCGCATGGTAACCATCTAGCGTTGCGTTGAAGAACAAATGCTTGTAACGCAGCGGATCGGTCGTCACCATGTGCTTAGCCGGAGCCGCGTTATCGGTCACGTTCGACAATACAGAGACTAAAATCGCCGTGGTCATGGAGCTGGCGATTTGGCGCACCGTGTTGTTCACCGCCGTCCCGTGACGGATCAGATCCATCGGTAAGGCGTTCATCCCGTTGGTTGTCAACGGCATCATGACCATCGACACCCCAAACATCCGCACCGCATAGATCAAGGTGATGAACAGGGATGGCGTGTCTGCCGTAATGAAGGCAAACGGCAACGTTGCCGCCGCCAGGAAGAAGAAGCCTAACTGTGACAGGCGCTTCGCCCCGATCCGGTCAAACACATACCCGGTGATGGGGCTCATGACCCCCATCATCAACGCCCCTGGCAGAAGCGTCAAACCAGATTCCAGCGCGGTTTTGCCATGCAAGATCTGGAGGTATAGCGGTAAGATCATTTCCACGCCGACCATCGCCATCATCGCGATCGAACTCAGAATGGTCGAAATCGTAAAGATCTTACTGCTGAAGACTTTCACCTGCACAAATGGTTCTTCCAGGTGCAGCTGACGGACCACAAACAAGGCGATGATCACCAAACCAATGACGATGCTGCCGATCACGATCGCATCGCCCCAGCCGCGCGAACTGACTTCGGAGAACCCGTAAAGCAGTAAGCCGAACCCAAAACTAGATTCGATCAGCGACAGAATATCCAACTTCGGATTCGACGTCGGCAAGACGTCTTTGACGAAGAACAAGGACATGATCAACACAATGACCACGACTGGGATCAGCATGCCAAACAGCGTCCGCCAACCCGAATTATCGATCACCCAACCAGATAATGTCGGGCCGATCGCCGGGGCCACCCCAACGGCCAAGCCTGTCAGGCCCATCGCGGTCCCCCGCTTTTCTGGTGGAAACAAGTTCAACATGATGTTTTGCAGCAGTGGCATCGTGATCCCCACCCCGAGGGCTTGGATCAAGCGGCCTGCTAATAACATCGGAAAACTCGACGCGATAAAGGCGACCACAGTCCCGATACCGAAGATCCCCATCGCGCCAATGTAGAGCCACTTAGTCGAGATCTTAGCCGACAGATACGCCGATACGGGGATCATGATCCCGTTGACCATCATGAACCCGGTCGTCAGCCACTGAACGGTCCCAGTCGAAATATCGAACGCCTTCATTAATGTTGGAAAAGCCGTCGTCAGGATCGTCTGGTTCAATACGGTAATGAAAACCCCGACGATCAACGTAATGACCATCAATGGTACGTTGATGGCCTTGCCGTGCCTATCTTGCACGCTCATGTGCATCGCCCCTTTAAGTAAGTATATTTTATAATCACTTTATTACATAATGTGATATTGACAAAACGTTATGTTACACTTACATTATAATTTAGTCAACGGGTTTCAGAAAAAATATGACGAACTGTCATTTTTTGACCGGCACATCCTGAAGGGGGAAACCGCACATGGTACCAGATTTTATGAAGCGCATCAAATCACTCGACATCTCCGTCGGCATCGGTGAGGCGAGCCGCATCACCGGCGCGACCATGACCCAGATCCGTTACTGGGAAAAAAAGAACCTGATCCATTCCTTCCAACGAGAAGACGGCGGCAACAAACGCTTCAACCTCAAAAACATCATTCAGATCATGCTGATCCGCTCCTTGATCGACTCCGGCTACACCTTGACCAAGGCCGCGGAAATGATCACGCAACACCAACACCAAGCTGACCGGCTCAAGGTCTTGGCCCGGACTTTAACCACTCTAGAAGACTCCAATGACGAGACCCGGTTCAACTTCGGCCAGCTCGTCAACGATCCCGATTACGATGTCGTCGCCTATGTCGACGACACACACGCCAAATTTTGCAAGACCCCACACCAAGACGACCCAGGTGACCGCCCCTTGACCTTTTCGCAAGCCACAGAAGCGTAACCTGCGTGCGGTCTCATTCTCCAAGCAAAAAAGACCGCCCAAGGCGATCTTTTTTTGTTTGCAACCATAACAGCAAAATATACTAGCGTAAGCTCCCAAGCCATTGTGTAGGAGAAGGCCTTGCGCGTTTTTTTGCGTCTTAAAACTAGAAAAGACCCGCACAGCAGCAAGCTCAGCTTCTGCGTGCGGGCCGTCCTGGAAAGCGTTGACGCGACTGACAAGCCATTTTTACCCTAATGGGCTTCACGGTAGGTTGCCACTTCTGCGGCCGTCGCCAAAACATAGTGTTCTGGGAAGACTTCGACGAGCTGCCGTTCACCGCTTTCGGCCATGCTGGCGTCATAAACCAAAGGCTCCCGCTGCCGCTCGCGATCAGGATCGGGTTCCGGAATCGCGGAAAGCAGACTTTGCGTATACGGGTGCAGCGGGTGGTTATACACCTCATCGGCGCTCGCCAATTCGACCAACCGGCCGTTATGCATCACGGCGATCCGATCAGAGATGTATTTGACCATCGACAAGTCATGCGCGATAAACAGATAGGTCAACCCTTTTTTGGCTTGAATATCCTTGAGCAGATTGACGACTTGCGCCTGAATCGAGACATCCAAAGCAGAAATCGGCTCATCGGCAATGATGAATTGCGGTTGCACGGCTAACGCCCGAGCGATTCCGATCCGCTGCCGCTGACCGCCGGAAAACTCATGCGGGTAGCGCGACGCGTGGTCTCTATTCAAGCCGACTTCCGCCAGCAACGCCGCTACACGGGCATCTCGTTCTTGCGACGAATGAACCAGATGGTGAATATCTAACCCTTCGGCAATGATATCCTTCACCTTCATCCGCGGGTTCAACGACGCATACGGGTCTTGAAAAATCATTTGCGTCTGCCGCCGAAACGCCAACATTTGCGGTGTCCCATTCTTCAGTTGAGCGATGTCTTGCCCCGCGAAAACGATCTCGCCACTTGTCGGCCGGTACAGCCGGATCAAGGCCCGCCCGGTCGTCGTTTTACCCGAGCCAGACTCACCGACTAAGCCGAGGGTCTCGCCTTTATAGATCTCAAACGAGAGGTCTTGCAGCGCGCGGACCTCGTCTTTTTTGCCGGCGTTGAACGTCTGCACGAGGTGGCGCACTTTAACTAGCGCTTCTGTCATCGCTTCGCCTCCTTTTGTGCCCAGAGCTGCTTGCGGCGCTTGATCTCTTCTGGCGGCTCAACTGCAGGCGCGTCGGGATGCAACAACCAAGTCGCGGCAGCATGCGTTTTGGATACTGGGAAAAAAGGTGGTTCTTGTTCTTGATCGATCTTCATCGCGTACGGATTCCGCGGGGCAAAAGCATCCCCTTGCGGTGGAT
The DNA here is from genome assembly GCA_022651245.1 of Lactobacillus sp. Lineage (GTDB taxonomy): Bacteria > Bacillota > Bacilli > Lactobacillales > Lactobacillaceae > Lacticaseibacillus. The sequence goes on along the minus strand of JALCQM010000020.1, from coordinate 31,445 downwards.
TCAACAAGTCCGGCGGCGTTCCGGGGATTGCAAACAAGCGTTGCCGCACCGTACTGAGCGTCGGCATCGCCTCTAGCAACCCCCACGTATAAGGATGCATCGGGTTATAGAAGATCTCATCCACGGTGCCGTATTCAACGATCTTCCCCGCATACATCACGGCCACCCGGTCCGCGATCCCGGCCACTACCCCTAGGTCATGGGTAATGAAGATGATGGCGGTGTCGATTTTTTTCTGGATCGCCTTCAGCAGGCTGATGATCTGGGCTTGCACCGTCACGTCTAACGCCGTCGTCGGCTCGTCGGCGATCAGTACCTGTGGGTGGTTGATGATGGCGATGGCGATCACGATCCGCTGGCGCTGACCCCCTGAAAATTGGTGGGGATAGTCTTTCAGTCGGGACTGCGCATCGGTGATCCCGACCAAAGTCAGCACCCGCACCGCTTCCTTCAGCGCTTCTGCCTTAGTCGTTTTCGTATGCAACAACAACGGCTCGGCCACTTGCTTACCGATTGGCATGGTCGGGTCGAGGCTGGTCATCGGGTCTTGGAAAATCATCGCGACCTCATTGCCGCGCATCTCGTTGAGTGCTTTTTCTGACTTGGCTAAGACGTCTTCTCCGGCGAGCTGCACCGTCCCCGAGACGACGCTGGCGTTATTCGCCAACAACCCCATCACGGTGCGCATCGTGACCGACTTGCCGGACCCCGATTCCCCCACGATCGCGAGCGTTTCGCCCTTATTCAGGTGAAAATCGACGTGACGGATCGCATGCACGACCCCTGCATAGGTGGCAAAATCGATCGCAAGGTCTTTGACCGCTAAGATTTCTTCCATGCTCCGCCTCCTAATGCGCGCTCTTGGGATCAAAAGCGTCGCGTAAACCGTCTGCCAACAAGTTGAACGCCAACATCAGCACCACGATCACGATCGCCGGATAGATCAACAAGTACGGCTGCGTCTGTAGCGCCTTTTGGCCATCATTCAACAGTGTGCCTAAACTGGCCGTAGGTGCCGGCAAGCCGATACCGATATAACTCAAAAACGCCTCAAAGAAAATCGCGGTCGGAATCGTGAACATCGTTTGGATAATGATCGTTGAGCTGAGGTTTGGCACCAAGTGTTTGACCGCGATCTTAACGCTCGATTCGCCTAACGTCCGCGCCGCCAACACAAACTCTTGGTCCTTGAGCTTCAGCGTCTGTGCGCGAATCAGCCGGGCCATCGTGATCCAGCTAGTGACCGCAATCGCGACAATAATCGAGGTTAACCCCGGCTTGAAGACCAGCAACATCAAGATCACCACGACCAAATTAGGGACAGAAGAGATGATTTCGATCACCCGCTGCATCAACGTATCCACCCAGCCGCCGTTCCAACCAGAGATGATCCCATAGCCAACGCCGATCACCAAGTCGAACAAGGTGGCGATCACGCCGATAAACAAGCTGATCCGGGTCCCCACCAAGATCCGCGACAAGAGATCTCGACCGAGGTAATCGGTCCCTAACAGAAAATACGTCCCCTTAGGCACCTGGTTGTGCGCGTACATATCGATGCCATTTTGATAGCCATCAAAAAACGGCACGTGCAAATTGCCCCATTTAGGTGGCAAATAAGTATAGTTGAGGTTTTGCGCATTCGGATCATGCGGCGTGACCACCAAGCTAAGCAGTGCCGCGGCAAAAATCAGTACCAGTAGCCAAAACGAGATCACCGCGGCTTTATTTTGCTTCAAGCGCCGCAACGCATCTTGGCTAAAGGTCAAATTAGGCGCCGCGATCTGCTCTTTGGCCGTCTCCGCCACCTGCGCAGGCGCGAATGCGTCTGGCGCGATAGGTTTAGTGTCTGCCATCAGTTAGCCTCCCCACTCAACCGGATCCGCGGATCGATGAACCCGTATAAGATATCTACAATCAAGATCACCACCGTCAACATGAAGCAGTACATAACCGTCAGCCCCATAATAACGGGATAATCGTTGGTCGTGATCGACTTAACGAACTGCTCCCCGATCCCAGGAATCGCGAAAATATTCTCCACAACCATCGACCCGATCATCAAATCGACCGCCATCGGGCCAATGATCGTCACAACGGGGATCATTGAATTCCGCAAGGCGTGCCGCGCCACGACCTGCCAGCGGGAATCCCCTTTAGACCGGGCCAACTCAATATAATCACTCGATAAAACATCGACCATCTCAGTTCGCATGAACCGCGCTGTATTGGCAAGCGGCGCCATCGCCAAGGCGATCGTCGGCAAGACGCTCGACGAAAACCCGTCTTCCCACAAGGCCACCGGCAAAACGCCCCACTTGAACGCAACAAAATATTGCAGCAGCGCAGCAAAGACGAAGTTCGGGATCGACCGGCCCAAGATCGCAAAGATCGTCGCCACCGCATCGACCCAGGAATTTTTCCGGATCGCCGCGACTGCCCCTAGCAAAATCCCCAATAAGGTGCCCACGACCATTGCCTGTGCCCCTAATTGCAACGACGGCCCGACACGCGAGGAGATCAAATACGACACCTTTTGGCCGGTGAACTGATACGACGTCCCAAAATCGCCGTGCACCACGCCCCAAAGATAGTTGAGGTATTGTTGCCAGGCAGGTTTATCCAGGCCATATTGCGCCTTTAACTGCGCCAGCTGGTCTGCTGGTAGCTTGGGATTGTTGAACGGCGTCCCCGGCAGCAACTTCATTAAGAAAAACGTGATAGACGCCACCAGAAACAACGTCAAGATCAAGAAGCCGATTCGCTTTAAGATGTATTTGATCATGACCAAACTCCTCTGAGCATAAAATACAAAACAGCGCCGCCACCTTGAATCACCGTGACGGCACTGTCTTGGAGGTACCAATTGCGTTATTGACAGGACTTGCTGCATCGACACGCACGAAAACTCTTGTTGCTACTTTACATTAAAATAATATTAAAGTAAATATCTCACGACCCGAAACCGGCTTTTTAGCCCGCAAAACAAGGGCTTGTCCGCGCTGCCAGACACAAAAAACGCCTTCGCACCACGATCCAAGGAATGAATCGTGGCACGAAGGCGTCTACCTTATGGGCGCTGAACACGCTTTTAAATTAGTCAATGTCGATCTGGTGGTTGTCATTGTGCGTTTCTGTCAACTTTGGCAAGGTAATGGTCAGCACACCATCAGCGTAGTTGGCCTTGATCGCCGCTTCATCGACGTTTGGCAACCGGTAGCTACGGCTCATCGCACCATAGTGACGCTCGCTCATCAACAGGTTACCGTCTTTATCTTCGTGATCATTGAAATCAGTCTTATTCACGCTGATGTTCAAGATGTTATCTTGATAGTTGAGCTTGATCGCGTCCTTAGCGATTCCGGGAACATCGACCTTCGCGACATAGTCATGATCAGTTTCCTTAATGTCCGTCTTCAAAACTCGGTCATCAACGGTCCGAGTCGGCATGAAATCCTCAAAGAACCGCCGGCCCAAGTTATCAAAGAACGGATCCTCCAACCAGTCGTTACGACGCATCATTTCATTAGCCATAAAACAGACTTCCTTTCTTGAATGAGGGGCTTTCGCACCTCTTCTTGTTTACATAATAATAGTACCGCCTTTTAGCACTCGCGTCAATAGAGTGCTAAAAACTTTTCAAAAAAATCCCCGCCTTGACTTCGGCGAGGATCCCATTTAGCAAATTTTATTGCCCAATTCTTGGCGCTGAGCACGTAAGGCCGCGTCATCAACGACGGCGACGGGCCGGCTGACCATCACGGCACCATCGAGAATCCCACTGTTATCACGCAATGCAAGTGATGCCAACTGGTAGTCCAAGACCAGGCCCTGACCTAGATACATCTCTTCCAGGTCCCCGGTCGTCAGCGCTAATCCAGCGTCGTTGTCGAGTGGCAGCGCATAATCCGCATCCGCCTGATCACTGATCACAAGCTGGTACTTATTCCCGATCGCACAAGAGCCACCGAGTTGCGAGTACTTGCTTGACCCATCATCTAACGCCAAAAATAGCCGTTCTTCTGATCCCATCTTAGTCCGCAAATATGCCAACGCTTCTGGTTTGATTGTTATCTTCATACGGCGCCTCCTTTAAGTTGTGCACAACTTAATCACTAACTTAAGTATAGTGATAACAGGGGTAAAAGTCAAGTCAGGCGCTTACGCACATAAGATGCACACGTCATCCCCAAAGGTTATCCACATCGTGCACATGTTTGCCCCTAAATCTAGTGTCGAGCCAGGCGTTTGACACTAGATAATCAGCCTGAAAAAATCAAGTAATTTTTTTACAGTGGTTAGTTTTCCACAGTACGCAACTGTTCGGCAATCGTTTTTGTAAGCGGCCCATCCCTTGTGTCCCAAAGCCGCACAGATGTTCGCGCACGGTCGGAATTTTTTTATCCACAGGTTGTGCACAGGCAGCCTAGAAATTGCTCCACACCCTAAAATCCTAGTTATAAACACTATCCACAGAGTTATCCACAGAAACGGCTGCTGGTTATACCCAATCACTATCCACACTTGACAACTCAGAGCTGAACAATCCCTTCGCCAAGTCCCGATCCAGCCAGCAGTTTTACCCAGTCGCCCAAAGAAGCCCCCTGCAAAACCCGAACAGGGGTCATGCAGGAGGCTTCGTTAACGCTTAGTTACTGGTGCTGTCGCTGTCACTTGAGCTGGTGTTATCAGTGGTCTCGGTCAACTTGATGCTGACCGTCTTCTTGACCCCTTCGTGGTAATACGTGACCTTCACGGTATCCCCAACACTATGCTTGTACAATGCCGTCCGCAGGTCTGCGACGCCGGTGACGCTATCCTCACCGATACCCACGATCACGTCATATTGCTTCAATCCTGCAGACTTGGCGATACTGCCGCTGGTGAAGCCCGCGACCACGGCGCCATCCGTCACGGAAGTCGGCAATTTCAGCACAGACTTTTGTTGCGAAGCGGTCACACTCGACAAGTCGCGCACTTCAACGCCCAGTGCCGGGCGAACGACCTTCCCGTTCGCGACTAACTGGTTGATGATCGAAACCACTTCGTCACTCGGGATGGCAAAACCCATCCCTTCGATCGTTGCTGAGTCTGAACTAGAGCTCGAGTAACCGGACAACTTCATCGAATTAATCCCGATCACCTGACCCGACAAATTGATCAGCGGGCCACCAGAATTCCCTGAATTAATGGCGGCATCTGTTTGAATGACGGTCGCTTGGCCCGTCGTTTGACCCGTCGATTCATCCGTCACGTCGACCGTCCGGTTCGTCGCACTGATGATCCCTTGGGTCACAGAAGTCGCGTACTGAGAGCCTAATGGCGACCCAATCGCGAGCACCGTTTGGCCTGCATTCAACTTGCTTGAGTCACCGAAGCTCGCCACCGTCGAGATCTTGCTACCATCGATGGACAAAACAGCCAGATCACTGGTTTCATCGGTCCCGACTTTTTTGGCGGTCAGCTTGGTGCCGTCACTCAAAATCACTTCCAAAGCATCAGACCCGGAAACCACGTGATTATTCGTCACGATGTAGGCCTTACCATCTTTCTTCTGGTAAATAACCCCGGAGCCTTCACTATATTCTTCCAGGTCAGAACTTGACGAGCTCGAGTTAGAATTCGAATTCGAGTTGGAACTACCCGAGTCGCCAAAGAAATCACTAAAATCATCTAAGCCGCTGCTCGTACTTTGCGCTTTTTGCAGGTTGACCACTGACACCACGGCCTTTTTGACCTTCGCAAAAGCGGTCGAGCTGGCGCTACTTTCATTCACAGAGACGTTGGAGACCTGCGTCGTGCCGGACTTCTGCGTTGTCGTCGCCACGCCAAGATCATTACTATTGGCCGACCTGAGTCCTAGATAAGCGGCACCGCCACCAACACCACCACCAATAACGGCGGCAACGGCGGCGATGAGCACAGTTTGCTTGAAGCCGTTACTTTTTTTCTTTGGCTCATCAGGTTTTTGCTCCTGAAAATGATGTGACTGATTATCCATGTCTGATCCTCCTCAAGTACGATCCTTGTTTACAGCTTTAATAGTACTGATAGTGTTTGATGAAATTATGAATATTCCGCGTATAAGACCGGAAAAACAAACCAGCGGCGATACGCAAGTACCGCCGCCGGCTCCAGACCCGCTTGCTTTTAATTATAGTATACCCATCAGTATCTATCTCGCCAAAAATTAAGGTTACGCCCCGACTGTAAACAGCGGATCAGCAATTGCAGGATCGGTATCAAAGACATCAAAATCGTGCCCTACGCCTAATCCTTGCTCTTGCAACATGTTCGCCACGGTGATATGCGCCAATTCTTTCACGTTATTATGTGGGGATAAGTGGCCTAAATAAACGCGCTTCGTCCGCGTCCCGATCACATCCATGATCGCATTGGCCCCATCTTCGTTCGACAGGTGCCCGGTATCACTCAAGATGCGTTGCTTGAGCGGCCACGGGTATGGCCCCATGCGCAACATCTCGATGTCATGGTTACACTCCATCACATACGCATCGGCATCCCGGATCGTCCCGGCCACCGCGTCCGACACATACCCTGTGTCCGTCAAGATCGCGAAGGCCTTATCATCATGGTGAAATTGATAAAACTGCGCCTGTGCGGCATCATGCGACACGCCGAAGCTTTCGATATCTAAGTCCCCTAAGCTCATGGTTTCGCCGGGCTCAAAGACCTTCACCTGATTTGCCGCCAGCTTCCCCACACTTTGGGGCAAAGCCTCCAGCGTCCGCTGATTTGCGTACAGCGTGATCCCTGGATACCGCCGCGTCAAGACGCCAACGCCTTTACAGTGATCGGTATGCTCATGGGTCAAAAATAAGCTGTCGACGTCTGCGAGCTCTCGCCCGATACTTTTCATCATCGCCGCTAATTTTTTGCCAGAAAAGCCTGCGTCGACTAACACCTTATGTGTCGGCGTCTCGATATAAGTGGCGTTACCCGAACTCGAGCTCGCCAAGACACTGACGCGCATTCCAAAATCTTCCGTCAAACCGCTGCTCCCCTTCTGCTCTTGTGCCCGCTTCTTACCGGACACGTTTTTGTCTGTATGCTGCCCTAATCCTACCACAAAATAACAGTGACTGTCTGGCGACCGCAGACAGTCCGGGTCGACGCTATGGTATTATATAATTAATAACGATAGAAAATGGGGGATGAACATGACAAGAGCAATGATGAAACAAGAAGCCAAGGACCACTTGCGCGACAATTGGGGGTGGGCCATTGGCTTGGCGCTACTAGGGAGTATCTTGAGCAGTCTCGTCGGCTCCTTCACATTCGGCATCTTGGCCGCGATGGTGTCGGCAGGGGTCCTTTTCTCTTTTCTCGATTTCAGCGAAGGCCACAAACCCGCTAGCATGATCAACGGTATCTTCAGTGGGTTCAGTGCGGGTCTGGCCATGCCGGTTTTCTTAACCAACCTCTTAGTGGGGATCTTCGTTGGCTTATGGTCACTGTTACTGGTCATCCCAGGCGTGATCAAAGCCTTCTCGTACTCACAAGCCAACTACATCCTCAAAGACATGCACGCTGCCGGGCGTGAAATCGGTGCTACCGACGCGATCACCGCTAGCCGCGAGCTCATGGATGGGCACAAGTGGGAGTACTTCGTCTTGCAACTCAGCTTTATCGGGTGGGCCTGCTTGGCAACGTTGACGCTCGGGATCGGGTTTTTATGGCTGGTGCCGTATATCAGCACCACTAACGCCGTTTACTACCGTCAATTAGCCGGCAACCGTTTCTTAACCACCGACGACTCGGATGACTTCAGCGACTTCTAATGGCACCATTTATAGCCTAAAAAAGGAGGGTGAGCCGCGGGCTCATCCTCCTTTTAGTACCGTCTGCTCGTATTAGCGTAATACTGCCGGAGTGCGCAGGATAATTGGTCCAAGGTCTGGGGGTGTGGTTGGCGGAGGGCGATGAATGGCTCAGTGGTGAAATTATCCTTGGTGCTTTAGCACCTAGGATAAGCGTGATTTTGAAGATCCACTCGAGCAAAGCGAGAGTTAGCTTCAAAACGCGCCACCACGTTCCAGCCATTCAATCGCCGGAGCCAGCCGCACCCCCAGCCTGCCCGACCAATTACCCTGCGAACGGGCCATTATGCTCGTCCCTATCAGGTCACGTTTCGTTAGTCGGTGATCAGTCGCGCTCTTTGACGACAGTCTTGGTGATGGCGTTGAGCTTCTTGATCGTCACGCTCTTGGCACCTTGATTCTCGATGCCCACGAACCACGTGGGCACATACACCGTACTCCCCTTCGTATCTAATAAGTAGTTATAGGCCAGCTCAACCCACACCACTTTGGCATTATTGGCCAATTCATTATCCTTGTAAAGCGCCAACACGGCGTCTTGAGCCGAGGTCAGTTCGACGTTACTCTTCAAGACGGACATTTTGGAAATATACGTCTGGGTGTACCCGGTCAGCTTGTTATTGACCACGTAAAACGTGATCTGTGCCCGCTGATCGTAGATCTTATGCCCTTGGATCTGCTGACAAAAAACATAGCGCGTGCCTGTCGAAAGGCTTTCTGCGTACTGATAATGCTTCCCGAACAAGACGTGTTGTGAGTCTTGTAGCCACGACTTCAAAAAGCTCACAGCCTTGTCTTTTTTCACCGTGACAGGGGTCCGCAGCGTGGCGTGTAAGGTGCTGTTATTTGTGATCGTGGTGTCGATGCCGACCAACTGTGCCCGGTTATTCAACAACGCAGTATTGGTTTGCGACGCTAAATACCCACCGGTCGGGGTCTTGGTACTTAATTTCGGTAGCTTGATCTGATCGCGCTGGATGTCTGCCACGATCTCGCTTGCCGTTGATTCGCTGACTGCTTGATCGACCTCTTGGCTTTGGTAAAAGCTGATCCCCAAAAAGATATTCAGGCCAATGAAGACGATCAAGAAGATCCATTCGATCCGTCTAAAATCCATATTGCCCTCCTACTCTTCTTCCGCAGTCGTCGCACTGGCCGCTTTTTTCGTGTCAGTGCTTGGGCCTTGCCACTGGTTATAGCGGCGGTACGTCCCGCCGATCTCGACGAAATACGTCGGGGTCAAATTGACCACCTGAGAGTTTTCGTCTTGCTTCCCCCAATAGTAGCCGATCACCACATCTTCGATCGCATCCGCGTCGTAACCAATGCTTTGCAAGTGATCCAACACCGCTTGGGTTGCTGGCAACGTCGTGGCATTTTGGGTGGTGGGGATCGGCACGGTCAGATTATTCGTCGAGAAAAACATCTGCTGCCCGCTACTGGTGCCCGCCACCGTCACGCGGCCGTAGTAGTCGCGATTGAAGATCGGCAACCCTTGGGCGTATGAGCGGTACGTGACGGTTTTGGTGCTGCTATCGTAGCGATCATAGCGCATGCTGTTAAGGCCTAATAGATCCAATGACCCCAGTGCCGTATAGGCTTTATTCAGGTTCGTCGCTAGATCTTTGGCCGGCGCCAAAATGCCGGTGTCATCGAATTGTAAAACGTCCGTATCCGTATCCAACGTCAGGCGATAGTCGTCGCCTGCGGTATACACGGTATCCGCACCAATTTCACGCGAATCGACGGCACTCGCCGCCGTGGACGGCATCAGCAAGGACACGTAATGGTTCGCGCTTTGCTGATCTAGCAAATAAACATACGGTTGTAACGCAATGCGACCTGTAAATAGCGGGATCTGCCGACCATTGGCCAACCGGCGCTCAGTGACTGGCTTGCCGGTTGCCGCCGATTGCTTGACCAACCGTTGCAGCGCATCTAGGCTGCCATGCGTCAACTTACCGGTATGAATCGTGCGCGTCTCATCATTGATGAACACCAGCTGCCCCGTGTGACCACTCAGCGAAAACAACAGGCGGTTAAAGGTAAAATCCGTGTTCGTCGCCGTCGCCTTTTTCGCAAAGAAGCGGGCGTTGAACACTCGGTAGGCCATTTTATCCGCATAGAGCAGCTGCAAGCTGTCATTGGTGCTGAGCAACGCGTTATATTCACTGCTGGTCAGCTTGCCGCCGTTCGTCACGGTGCCTAAGCGCCAGTCACGCATCGCCGTTTGAATATCTAGCGTCACATTGTCGTCCGGCGTGAACAGCCAGGTCTTCTGGTCTTGTTGCTGATAATACGCCGTGGTGGGTGAAAAAACGGTGCTGGCGTTTTTGGCCACATCCGGATCAGCCTTGCGCTTGGTGGTGACGGTCGCTTCTTGGTGCCCGAGCCGGGACGGATTTTGCCAGATCAACCAGGTGAACACAAATGATACGGCGATCATCGCGATCAACGCGATGCGCAATAGCCAGCCACTAAGCTTCATCCCAGTCATCCCCTTCCTCCAGCGGTTCATACGGCAGGGAGATATAAAACGTCGACCCCTTGCCTTCTTGTGAGTCGACCCAGATCCGCCCACCTAGCGCTTCAACGACTTCTTTTGAAATCGCTAAGCCTAAGCCGGTACCGCCTTGCTGGCGGGAGCGCGCCTTGTCGACACGGTAGAAGCGATCGAACACCTTATTGATGTCCTTGCGCGGGATCCCCAGCCCTTGATCGGCGATCGATAAGATCACGTGATTATGGGTTTCGACTAAGCGCGCGGTGATCACACCACCTTCTGGCGAATACTTGATCGCGTTATTCATGATGTTATCGATCACCTGCATAAACTTGTCTTGGTCGACTTCGACCCACAAGTCCCGGTGGGTGATCTCACGCCGAATCGTGTAGCGCTTCTTGCGACTCGACGGCAATGGTTGCACCCGATTGTTGTCGTTGCCTGCGCTTTCGTTATCCGTCTTGAGCATCATGTCAAACCGGTCAAGGATATAGTTGAAGAATTCGTTCAGGTTGATCGTCTCCAAGGCGATCTTGCTGGTGCCAGAATCCATCCGCGACAAGCTCAACAAGTCGTTGATCATCCGGATCATCCGGTCCGTTTCTTCTTGGGTGACTTTCAAAAATTGCGGGGCGATCTCTGGGTCTTGCCAAGCACCATCGGATAAGGCTTCGATGTAACTGCGCATCGAAGTCAACGGGGTCCGCAATTCATGCGACACGTTAGAGACAAATTCGCGCCGTTCGCGTTCATTTTTCTGCTGCTCGGTGACATCGTGTAGCACCGCCACCAACCCAGAAATAAACCCGGTTTCCCGCTGGATCAGTGAAAAATCGACCCGTAAGATCAAGTCGTGGTCCGCTTGCTCGGAAAAATCGAGCAGTAATTCTTGTTGACTCTCCAATAGATCGCGCAAGGTGTAGTCCTTGGCGATGTTCAACAACTTCAAGATCGACAGCCCGATCACGTCTTCGTTGCGCGTGCTGAGCATATCCAGCGCCGTTTCGTTGATGATGATCACGTTCCCGCGCCGGTCGGTAGCGATCACGCCATCGGTCATGTGGGCCAAGACCGAATCCAAACGCCGCCGTTCGGCCTCGCTGGCTTCTTGTGCCTCTTCAACGCGCACCGACAAGTTATTGACCGCCACCGCCAGTTGCCCGAGCTCATCTTGACCGTAGATCCGCACCTGGCCAGAATAATCACCACGCGCCATGCGGATCGCTTGTTTTTTCATCTCGTCGATCGGCCGGGTGATCGCCCGCGAAATCACGATGGAGATCAAGGTGCCTAAGACCCCTGCCACAAGGCTCGCGATCAAAAAGATCCGGACGATCTTGTTGATGTTGGCGTACACAGAATCCATCGAGGCACTGATCACGATCGCCCCGATAACCGAGCTGCCATCCCCTGTCGCATTCGGGTTCTTGAGGGGGATGATCTTGGTGTACGTCGAACCGGTGCTGTCACCATACTGGAAGCCTTCAAAGATCTGCCCGTTATACAGGACCGACTTCACGTTACCTGAGGCCGACTTTTGCCCCACGTCTGCTTGGTGATTGATGTTGGAGTTGGCGCGGATCGTGCCTTTGGCATCGACCACTTGCAGCTCAGCTGTATTGGTGATCTCCGCTTGGCTGATCGTCGTTTTGATATCCGTATTGGCCGCACGGGTGTCCGTGCGCATCAGATCAGTCCCCAGCTTGTTTTGAATGTAGGTATCGACGTTCAGACTGGTCTTGAACGTCTCCACATTTTGCTGTTCCAAAGACCGCACAAAATACGCGCCAATGAGCTCCACTGTCACCAAAAGCAACAGGATAAACACCAGCGCGATCTTAAAGTGGATCGATGAGAAAAAGCGGATCTTCTTGTTCATTTTTACTCCCGTGAAAAGGTGCTACTCCGCCTCTGGGTTGCGCAGGTAATAGCCGACCCCACGCCGCGTCACCAACCATTCAGGGTGCGACGGGTTATCTTCGATCTTCTCGCGTAGTCGCCGCACCGTCACATCAACGGTCCGGACATCGCCGAAATAGTCATAACCCCAAACTGTTTGGAGCAGGTGTTCCCGCGTCATGACTTGGCCCAAATGCCGGGCGAGGTAGTGCAGTAACTCGAATTCACGATTCGTCAGCTCGATTTTCTCGCCGCGCTTAGAAACCGTATAAGCGTCTGGATGGATCGTCAAGTCGCCGACAGTCAGGTCCTTGTTCTCATCGTCAGGCTCTTGGGCTTGGGCGTTGGCCGTTTGCCGCCGCAAGTTGGCCTTGACGCGCGCGACTAATTCGCGGTTGGAGAATGGCTTCGTGACGTAATCGTCCGCGCCGAGTTCCAATCCCAAGACCTTATCGATTTCAGAGTCTTTGGCCGTCAACATAATGATCGGCGTATCCCGGTCTTTGCGGACCTGCCGGGCGACTTCCAAGCCGTCGATCTTAGGTAACATCAGATCCAACAAGATCAGATCCGGATTCTCTTCTTCGACCTTTGCCAGTGCTTCTTCACCATCATAGGCGGTGACCACCGTGTAACCTTCTTTAGTTAAGTTAAATTTTACGATATCAGAGATGGGTTTTTCATCATCGACCACCAGGATCTTTTTTGCCATAAAATATCGGCCCTCCTCGGCTTTATTGTCTCTATTATACCGGTTTCTGCTCATGCCGGCAAAACGCCATCTAAACCGCGGCCTGACACGCTTAGCCGGTGCCCTAAGACCTACCTGCTAGCATTATCGTGCTCAAGAAAAAAATCCTGCCTTAAAGCACCTTTTCCTCGCTTGTGTGAAAGGCGTACAATAATTATCTAAAGGTATTGCTGGAGGATATTATGGAAATCACCGTTAATCAAATTCACCTATTCTACACCCAAACCGGCCATGGCCAACCGTTGCTCCTGTTACACGGTAACGGCGAAGATCACCAGCTGTTTGCAGATATTATCCCGAAACTCGCGCGCGACTACACGGTATACGCCTTAGATAGTCGCGACCACGGGCAAAGCCAACATGACGTCCCTCTTTCGTACCAACTGATGGCCGACGACGTCATGGCTTTCGCTGACGCTTTGGGGCTCAAGGAACTAAACTTAGTCGGCTTTTCCGATGGGGCGATCGTGACCATGTTGATCGCCAGCCAGCGGCCGACCCACGTGCACAAAATCGTGTTGGCCGGGGGTAACCTCACACCGGAAGGGATCAAGCTCGCCAGCCGCGTCGGGGTCCGCCTGGCTAACTGGCACCATGCCGACCCGAAACTTGCCTTAATGCTTAACGAGCCGCACATCGACACTGCCACCCTGCAACGCATCAGTGCCCAAGCTTTCGTGATCGCCGGCGCCAAAGACGTGGTCAAAAAAGAAGAGACCATCGCGATCGCCAGTGGCATCCCCACTTCGATCCTACGCATCGTCCCTAACGCCACGCATTCTTCCTACGTTAAAGACAACCAACAGTTCTACCACTATATCGCCGCCTTTTTGCAGCCTTATCGCACTGAATAATTTTTGCATATTTTCCCAAAAAGCTTGCATATTCCGTCAATTGGGTATATATTCATTAAAAATTCACTTTTAGGAGTTGGCAGGATATGGGAAAAATGAAACGGTGGGTCTTCGCCTTCATCGCCGGATTGGCGTTCATTATCGCTGGGGTCTCACACCCAGTAGATGCGGCCACAAGCCGCTTACAAGCGATCAAAGACCGCGGTTATATCACCGTCGGCCTGTCCGCTGACTACGCGCCGCTGGAATTTCACGCAACGGTCGATGGCCAAGATAAGATCGTCGGCGCCGATGTTTCGTTAGCTAAGAAAATCGCTAAAGATGCCGGCGTCAAGTTACAGATCAAGGAAATGGGCTTCGATGCGTTGATCGGGGCACTCAAAACCGGTAAGGTCGACATGGTCATCTCGGGGATGTCCAAGACCCCTGAACGGGCCAAGCAAGTGAACTTTTCGAAGCCTTACATGTACGAAAAACAAATCGTTGTCATCCGTAAAGCAGACAAGAAGAAGTATAAAAACGTCGCAGACTTCGATGGCGCAACTGTCGGCGCACAAAAGCAAACGACACAAGAAGCGATCGCTAAGGCCCAGTTACCAGGGGCAAAGATCCACAGCCTGCAAAAAGCAAACGACGTTGTCGCCCAAGTTTCCTATAATAAACTAGATGCTGGGGTCATGAGCTCCATCATCGCCGGGGCGTACGTCCAAAAGAACAAAAGCTTGACGATGATCGATCCCCACTTCGCGACGTCAGCCTCACCAACCGTTGTGGCTTTACCTAAGAACGACACGGCATTGACGGCTCAGATCAACAAATCGATCAATTCGATGAACCGTCAAGGGCTGTGGAAGAAGTATCTCAATCAAGCCTATACGTTGCAAAACCAATCTGACGGCTTCTGGCAAAAATATGGGAACTATTTCGTCAAAGGGGCGTTGAACACCTTGCTGTTCGCCTTCTTAACCGTCATCGCCGGGACAATCCTCGGCACGATCCTCGCCTTGATGCGGCGCAGCAAGCTGTGGATCCTCAAGGCGGTCGGTGCCGTCTACGTCGAATTCATTCGGGGCACACCGTTGATGGTTCAAGCTTTCATCGTCTTCTTCGGAACGCAGGTCTTGGGCATCAGCCTTAGCGCCTTTACCGCCGGTGCGATCGCCATGGGGATCAACTCCGGGGCGTATGTCGCCGAGATCATCCGCTCAGGGCTGAATTCTGTCTCGATCGGGCAAACTGAAGCCGCCCGGTCTTTAGGCTTGTCGAGCAAGCAAACCACGCAGTACGTGGTTTTGCCACAAGCGATCAAGAACATCTGGCCGGCGTTAGGCAACGAGTTCGTGACGGATATCAAGGAAAGTTCCGTCTTGTCCGTTATCGGTGCCAGCGAGCTGATGTTTGAAGGGTCCACGGTGCAAGGGGCATCATTCCAGCCGTTCTTCCCGATGATGATCGTTGCGTTGATCTACTTCGCCATGACCTTCATCTTGACCCGTGCTTTAGGCGTCGTTGAACGGCGAATGAACTAGCCGGCACGCGCATCATCTCAACTGACAATCACACATTTTCTAGGAGGACTTCTATTATGACTGAAAAAATCGTTTTGGCTTATTCTGGTGGTTTGGACACTTCCGTTGCGATTCCGTGGTTAAAGGACAAAGGCTACGATGAGATCATCGCGGTCTGCTTGAACGTCGGCCAACCAGGCGCTGACATGGACTTCATCCAAAAGAAGGCCTTGCAAGTGGGCGCGTCTGAATCTTACGCGATCGATGCGCAAGACGAATTCGCAGATCAATACGTTGCCCCAGTGATCAAGGCCAATGCGCTGTACGAAGGCGATTATCCGCTCGTTTCTGCATTGAGCCGGCCGTTGATCATTGATCATCTGGTCAAGATCGCGCATGACCATGGCGCCAGTGCGATCGCCCATGGCTCGACGGGTAAAGGCAACGACCAAGTGCGTTTTGAAGCGGCAATCCACGCCTTAGATCCTGAATTAAAGATCGAAGCGCCGATCCGGGACTTCCACTGGTCTCGTGAAGAAGAAATCGACTACGCCAAAGACCATGACGTGCCGGTGCCGATCGGCAAGAAGTCCCCTTACTCCATCGACTGCAACTTATGGGGCCGGGCCAACGAAGCCGGCATCTTGGAGAACCCTTGGAACCAAGCACCAGACGATGCTTGGGGCATGAGCGTTTCCCCTGAAGAAGCACCTGATGAAGCCACCTACCTCGATTTGACCTTCGAAAAAGGCTTACCAGTCGCCATCGATGGCACCGCAATGCCGCTGGCGACTTTGATCAAAACGTTGAACAAAGTGGCAGGCGATAACGGCATCGGCCGGATCGACAAGATCGAAAACCGGATGGTCGGCATCAAGTCCCGCGAAGTGTATGAAGCCCCTGGCGCGGCCGTGATCATGGCCGCCCACCACGAGCTCGAAAACCTCACTTTGGAACGCGACATCGCCCATTACAAGCCACTGATCGAACAACAGCTCACGAACATGATCTACGAAGCCAAGTGGATCACCCCACTGTTTGATGCGCTGATGGCTTTTGTCGACGAAACCCAAAAGGTCGTCAATGGCATCGTGAAGATGAAGCTCTACAAGGGTAACGTCACCGCGGTGGCCCGCAAGTCCGATACCAACTCCTTGTACGACGAGAACTTGGCGACATACACCGCCGCTGATTCCTTTGATCAAGAAGCTGCAGCCGGCTTCATCAAGCTGTGGACCTTACCGGCAACCGTTTATGAACAAGTCAACCACGTGCATTCAGAAGAAAAGGTTACGAAATAATGACGGATAAGTTATGGGGCGGCCGCTTCACCCAAAAGGCGGCGGCATGGGTCGATAAATTCGGCGCTTCGATCGGCTTCGACCAGCAAATGGCCCATGAAGACCTCGAAGGCTCCTTGGCCCATGTTGCGATGCTGGGTAAAACCGGCATCATTCCGCAAGCGGACGCTGACGCCATTACGGATGGTTTACACCAACTCCAAAAGAAACTCGATGCCGGTGAGTTACACTTCACCGTCGCCAACGAAGATATTCACTTGAACCTCGAAAGCATGCTGACTGACTTGATCGGCCCAGTGGCAGGGAAACTCCACACGGCCCGTAGCCGTAACGACCAAGTCGCCACTGACTTACACCTGTGGCTGAAACACCGCCTTCCGGTGCTCAAGTCAGCTATTTCGGACCTGCAAAGTGTCTTAGTGGCTAAAGCTGACGAGCACGCCGGCACGATCATGCCCGGTTACACGCACATGCAACACGCGCAACCGATCACTTACGGTCACTACCTGCTCGCTTACTTCGAAATGTTCCAGCGCGACTACGAACGCTTCGCCTTCACCCAACAGCACACCGACATGTTGCCTCTGGGTGCCGCTGCGTTGGCCGGGACCACCTTCCCGATCGATCGCGAGTTTGTCGCCGATCAGCTAGGCTTTGACGCCGTGTACCACAATTCCTTGGATGCCGTTTCCGATCGCGACTTCGCCTTAGAGTTCTTGAGCAACGCGGCAATTCTGATGCAGCACCTTTCTCGCCTGGCAGAAGAGTTGATCATGTGGTGTACCTACGAGTTCAACTACATCGAAATGTCGGATGCCTTTTCGACGGGTAGCTCGATCATGCCGCAAAAGAAAAACGCCGACTTCGCCGAATTGACGCGCGGTAAAACCGGCCGCGTCTACGGTGACTTGATGGGGCTACTGACGACGATGAAGTCCCTCCCGTTGGCCTACAACAAAGATATGCAAGAAGACAAAGAACCGATCTTCGACGCTTACGATACGATCTTAGGCAGCGTGCACATTTTCTCTGCGATGCTCGAATCACTCACGGTGCACCCTGAAAAAATGCACGATGCCACGATCAAGGACTTCTCCAACGCGACCGAGTTAGCCGACTATCTGGCCACCAAAGGCGTGCCGTTCCGCCAAGCGCACGAAATCGTCGGTGAACTGGTCTTGAAAGGGATCCAAACCGGTCAGAGCCTGCAAGACATGAGCTTAACCGACTTACAGCAAGCCGCGCCGCAAATCGAAGCAGACGTGTACACCGATTTGACCAGCGAGGCTGCGGTCAACCGCCGTACCAGCCTAGGCGGGACCGCCGTCGCCAACGTCGAAAAAGAAGTCGCCCGCGCCAAACAACTTTTGGCAGCCCACGACTAAGCGGCCTGCCCCATCGCGTGGGGCAAACGGCTAACATTATGCACTGTCAACGTAGCAGCCTTCAGGTCTTACCTGATTTTCTCCTGAAGCCAAAAAACGCGCAAGCCGCAGAGTGCTTGCGCGTTTTTGTCTGCCAACAATTCTAGCATTATCGCGTGTCACATAGCTAAATTTAGGTGTTTCACGCGCACAGGCACTCATCGCCTCAGCGCTGTCGTTTTTTCTGAAACCTCGTCTAACCCCTTGCGATTAGCTGAGGATTCAACCGGTTGCCCTTGTAAATCCGAACATTTAGCACCAGAATAGAGGTGTTGGAAGAATTGAGGCACCTGAGCTAGAGGAGGCTAAGCATGGCAATACCTCATACAAGACAGGATCTACTGATTGCAACACGGACACGATACGACGACCTCTGGACGCTGATCAACGCGCTGCCCGCGACTAGCAAGACCAAGACATTCGGCTTTAAAGGCCGCGACCGGAACCTACGCGACGTTTTGATCCACCTGACGACTTGGCAAGAACTCTATTTAAACTGGAGCCAAACCAACCTTGCCGGCGAACAACAAGTCCGTTTTCTACCCAAGCCATACACCTGGGCCACTTGTGGGCGCTTAAGCCGTAAGCTCCAGCAAGACAACCAGACGGTCAAATTGGGCACTGCGATCAAACGGTGGCAGGAATCCCATACGCAAATGATCCGGCAAATCGAAAACTTGACCCAAGAGCAACTATTCGTGCCGGATTTCTTTTCCTGGACAGGCACGCGCGCATTGGGCGATTACACCACCTTGTTTTCGGCAACCCGCTACGCCTGGGCCCTCAAAACATTGCGCCATTTCCGCCACGAACTCCACGCGGGCCACGCCCCCGTCTTACAATAATACCAAAACACCCGTACCCCGTGACTCACAGAGCGAATTCACGGGGTGCGGGCGTTTGCGTTTCTAACCGGTGCTTAAGTTTCTGAAAATTTCGCATATACAGCGGCGAAGAAGAATGGGATAATGGCCAAGAAAGAAGGCGATGACATGATCAACGAAAAAATGGGGCACGTCAGCTTCGGGCAAGCGTTCAAGGATTTCTTCAAAGGCTACGTGGACTTCCTCGGCCGCTCCACAAGAGCAGGATACTGGTGGATGCAACTACTGTTAGGCGCACTATTTGCAGTCTTTTACATCTGGCTAGTTGTGCTGCTCGTGCTCGTCTTCACGCAACATCCGGATGAGTCGTCTTTTTTGAGCTTTCTGCCACTGATCCTCTTCGTGCTCATTGCGGGCTTAGGCTTGATTTTACCGACGGTTGCCTTACAAGTCCGCCGGTATCGCGATGTTGGGCTACGCGGCCGCGGCGCACTGGTGTTGTTAGTGTTCAATTTTCTCACAGGCATCCTGCGGAATATCCGCGACATTCAACGACTGCAAACTTCCCGCATGTTCCACGACGCTAGCCTCATGGCCAACGCGCCCAGCATCACCATTTCGGGGATATTCTTATTTGTCTTGTCGTTTGCCATCAGTATCTTCTTGTTCGTCTTGACCGTCCTTCCTAGCGACGCCATGACGACCACCAGTACCAACGGGTTCGTGCGCTTCTTCATTCGTGAAAAACACGTTCCCGCTGATGAGACCCCTGATGCGCCTGACCAAAACGACGCCCCATAGTGAACTACTCGGCCATGAATGACCGAGCTTCTGGGAATACCGCTGACTTACACATCCAGCACTGAGCTTTCTATGCAGAGGTTACGGTTATTGACCAAGGCACGTTCCGTGCCAGTGACCCTATCGGGCCATAATCGTTTGTTATTACGCGGCTAAGATATTCTTGGCCGCGTTAATGTCACGGTCATGGTGTCTGTGGCATTGCGGACATGTCCACTCACGGACATCTAGTTCGTGTTTACCATCATCGTAGCCACAATTTGAGCATCGTTGAGACGTTTTGTAGGGCGATACGGCAATTATAGTTTTGCCATACCACGCCGCCTTGTACTCCAGCATTAGTCGCAGTTCACGCCAAGACTGATTGGCAATCGCGCGTGCCAAGTTGTGATTACGCAGAAGGCCCTTGGTTTTCAGGTCTTCTAGCTTAATCACGTCATACTTGGACACGAGTTCAGTGCTGATTTTTTGCAGGTAGTCACGACGCTCATTGGCGACTTTCTCGCTGTACTTTGCCACCATCGACTTAGCTTTCATGTAGTTCTTGAAGTCGGATAATTGACGTGGTGCCTGCACCTTGAGATGTTTATCCCAAGCAATATCTTTTTCAGCTTGACGGCGACGGCGAGCAAGACGCTTTTCCCAATAATGCTTTTTCTTGGCTAGCATTTTGTCGAAGCGCCTAGTCGCGTATTTCTTGCCGTCACTAGTGATTGCAAGGTCGGCTACACCCATATCAACGCCTACCACCTCGTCAGCCTTAGGCCAAGATGCAACTTCAACCGAAGCGACAACCAACACATAATACTTGCCTACACTACTCCGAACGACTGTAGCGGTCTTAATCTTACCACCTGGTAATTGCCCAGCCCTGAATGTAATCACACCGACCTTTGGCAACCGAATATGCGTATCATCCATAAGGACGATATTTCCATTAACGGCATTTGACCGATAGGCGGGGCGCGCAAAGCGCTTTGCTTTGAACTTAGGGTAACCAGCGTGTTCTTTGAATAGCTTTTGAAAGGCTAGATGCAAATTGTGGCTAACACCCAAGAGACTAGTTGCGTCAGCTTCCTTTAGCCATGGATATTCTTGCTTGAGTGGCTTGAGTAAATAGTTCATCTTAAATTCATTGAGGTACTTACCGCCATTTTCGTGACGTTTGGTCTGCATATTGAGCAATTCATTCCAAACGAATCGGCACATACCAAAGTTACGCTCAAATTGGGCACGCTGAGTGGAATTGGGATAGATGCGGAGCTTAAAAGTCTTCATCGTCATTAGTCTTCACCGCCTTCAACCTTTGGTCGTCAATGTACTTAGCTACTGCATCCTGATTAGTTGTCCCGATGCTTTCAACGTAATAACTGGGTGACCATAGGTGGCGTCCTTCCCGTTTCCAGTAACTTCTTTGTAATTCTGGACACTCAACGAACAATTGGCGAGCCGAAATACCCTTGAGCCATCGCACAATATTGGTAACTGATAATTTTGGCGGTGCACTCAATAGCAAGTGAATGTGGTCATCCTTACCAATTTCCATGTGGTCGATGCTAAAACCGTATTGTTCAGCAATTGCATACAGAATTCGCTTGAGCACAACCTCGACATTTCCTTTCAAAACCCGGTTGCGGTATTTAGTTCCCCAGATGATATGGTAATTCAGGTTGTAAACTGACGTCCTACCATACGTAAGCCTATTAGTATCTTTCATATGCAAATTATAGCATATTCACGGTCACTATATGCAAGGTGTCTACGGCACAAAACAAGGACAATTCATCACGTCCTTAAAAGAACGTGTTCCCTTGCCCTAATTCAAAAAAACCGCTCCGGCAATCCTCGCGTTTCACAGGCAAGGATTGCCGGAGCAGTCTTTTTTTAACCGAGATAGCGGGCCGAAAGTTGGTCGGCGCCATTCTTCACGAGGTCATTCGGCGGTGTGGCGTTTGCCATGACGATCACCGCTGAGCGCCCGTCGTTGCTGATTCGCATGAAGCACTGGAAGCCATAACCAGAGCCATTGGCGAACCGATAGCCCGTCGGCGCCTGATAAAGGCCCCCGCCATACGTCGCCACGCTCCCAGGGGCAAACAAGAACGTCTTCGCCGCGACCGAAAGCAGTTGACCATTTTGCAGCGCCGCCTCCGCTTTATACAGGTCTAACGCCGACATCATTACCTGCCCGGTGCCCAGTTCCATGTGCTGCTCGCCCGTGGTCGCTTGAATCGCCGGTGCGTCGGTTAAGCCCTTTTGCCCCCAGCCATAGCCACGGGCGAAATTGGCTTGATCCGGGTCGTAAGCAAAGCGGGTGTGCGTCAAGCCCAAAGCCCCTGGATAAGTCGCCATGAACAATTCCTGATAAGACAAACCGCTCAATTGTGCGAGTATGCCTGACAGCAACATATAGTTAGCCGGCTGATAATGCCAGACGTTGAGTTGCTTAGCTACGAACCGCAAATGGGGGCGTAGGTTCGCCAACACCGCCGTATCACTATAATCACGGCTAGGTTTCAACTCGCCTTGGATGCTCAAGCCCGAGGTCATCGTCAGCAAATGCTGGATTGTGATCGTCTCGGCCCCTGGCACGCTAGGGTAAAATTGCGCCAGCTTAGTCGTCATACTGAGTTTGCCAGCTTGGATCTGACGCATGATCATCCCCGCCGTCAGTGACTTTTGTACCGAATCGATTTCGTACAAGGTGTGGCTTGTATTCGGCTGTTGTGCCTGGCGATCCGCCTCACCGCGACTCAGCTGGGCGAGGACGCGCCCATTACGGACGATCATCGCCGTGCCGGTAAACGCCGTTGCCGGCAGCAGCCGCTGCAACTGTTGCCGGGCCGTGCGTCCACTGTTATTGGCCACTTTTGGGACCACCGCTGTGCGCCGATGGACGCGAGGAACCGCGGTCATGAGCCGGTGAGTGTGCCACAGACTACCCGCAGCAAGCCCCACCGCGACGATCGTCACCGCCCATAACGCCAAGCGCTCACGGCGCCAGCGTTGATTTTGCTTAACGCGCATTTGCCCACCTCTTCGTGAAGTAGTGATTATTGAGTCGGTAATGAGTTGGCCCTTGCGGCTGCGTCAAAAACGGCTTCACGACGCGATCGACCGCGACCCAACCACGCCAACCTAAGTGGATCGTATCTTGCATGAAGTATGGCTTCGCACCGGCTTGCGTCAGGTCCAAAACATGCGTGAACCCTTGGCTCGTCAGCTGGTGTTTGATCTTAGTCGTCGCTTGCGCCACCATCGGCTGAGACAACCCGGTATACGTCGCCCATTTTTGGTTGATCGGCGGGATCACAAATTGTACTTGGACGTGGTACCGCGCAAACTGCGCCAATAACAACTGCAAATCGCCGTATTCAGGTGATTGCCGGTAGTCGAAGTGCGCCTGGCTGTTCTTCAAGCCTTGTAGCTTGTCGCCACCTAGACGCTTGGCGAAGAAGTGGTTATCAATGCCAAAATCATTATTGGTGGTTTGTTGCGCGCCGATCCGTGCTGCCAAGCTATCCAACTGCTGTTCCGTCGCCTTGGCCGGCAACTGTGCCAGTCCTTGCTTGACCTTGCCCCACTGCGTCGTCGGTAGCGCCACCCGTGAAAACAAGGCGTCTTCATTCCCTAACGCCATGGCTTGCAAGTTCAACCGAGTCCACAAGCCTTGATCCGGATACTGGCCGGCCGCCACTTCTAGCAGGCCTTGGCGAATCGCCCCATGGCCTTCTTTAGGCAACATCTGCAACAGACGCCGGGCCGCATAGCGGTCCGCCGTTTTCTCCGGCTGTGCGTGCCGCAAAAAGGTGATCGCTTGCAGTGGCGAATAATAGTAGTTGAACGCATCCGCGCGCTGCCCCTCTTGCGTGAACCACTGTAGCGAGAGGATCATCACTACCTTGCGCCCGCGGTACTGTCGAATCCAGGACTGGTCATCGAGAAAATGCGTCAGTGACTGAGTCCCAGGCGCGCCTAACAGCAACGGCCGATACGAGCGGTCGTACTTTGTCGCCAAGACCGTGGGGTGAAAAGCATCCAGACGCGATAACTCTGAGCTCCCCATGAACGGCACGTAGCCTTCGGCCAACGCCTGATTCTTCAGCCGACGCCCCAATAACACGTTAGGCGAAAGCGACACGGCAGCTTCTTTGATGGTTTGCTGGCTGGCTTGGCTTTGTGGCAGTGGCAAGAGTAACAAGCTACTAACGATCACGATCGCCACCACCACCGGGCCAAACAGCTGCACTAAACGCCTTTTCATGCCTGCGCCTTAGCGATGATCTTGTTGGGCGTGTTCCACTGGCTCCGGTCAAATTCTGATACCGGTACCGTCACGCCTAGTTGGTCTTGTAACTCCAGCAATAATTGGACGGTATCCATCGAGTCCAGCATGCCGCTTTCGAACAAGTCATCGTCCAAGGCGTTGTGCCAATCTTCGCCGGTCAGCGTTGCCAGAATGTCTAATACGGTTTCTTTTGTGTCCATGAGTAATTTCTCCTTTTTGATTGAACGTCATGCATGCGCGACAGGCCTTATTTCAAGGCTGCGGTAAACCAAAGTTTGTCGAGGAAGCCTGAGAAGATCAAGAAACTGAAGCAAACGACGTTGAAGGTGATCAAGATCGCTAGGCCCTTGGTCCAGCGGTTATGCGGTAGTTGCTTGCGGTGCCGCTTTTTGTAGCGTAACCAGATGTCATTGATGATGATCGCGCCGGCGTGGAACAAGCCGTAAACGATGTAATACCAAGTTACCCCGTGCCAAAAGCCCATGACCAAGAAATTGATCAGGTACGCCGTTTGCGAAACCCGGATCCGATTTTTGATCAACTTATGCTTCATAATGAAGAAGGTGGTGCGCATAAAAACAAAATCACGGAACCAAAAACTCAGCGTCATGTGCCACCGGTTCCAGAACTCTTTGATGTTCGGCGCCGAAAATGGGTGGTTGAAGTTCATCGGGGTCTGGATCCCCATCACCAAGCTGATGGCGACCGCAAACAACGAATAGCCGGCAAAATCGAAGAACAAGTACATACTGTAAACATACATGTAACCGACCAACGGCCAAGATAAGCCCAAGCCACCGAATGCGCCGCGCTGCATCAACGCCAAATGCGCCACCTTCGGCAATAATAACGTGCCGAAATAATAACCGATCAAGAACTTGTACAAAAAGCCTAAAAAGAGGTAATGGACCGCACGCCCCAGCATTTCAACGTAAGCGGCGCGCTCAGGCACCTGCTCATAATCATCTTCGAAGCGCCGGAAGCGGTCGATCGGCCCTGAAGACAAGGTCGGCAAAAAGCACAAGAAGCGTATAAACGCCCATTTAGAAAAGCTTTTGATCGTACCGTCGCGCAACTCCATCACCATTTGCACGGCTTTGAACGTCAGGTAACTGATCCCCAAAAAGCCGAGCAGCGACGGCTGCGGTGACCACACCGGGGTGACCTTGACGACCACCAGTGGCACGATCGCCGCCACCACGCTACCGACAAAGACGCTGGTTTGATTCCGCTGCTGCCGATAAGCGGCGTAGGCGGAAACCACGAGCAGCTCCCAAATTAAAAACCCGATCAATGCCATGGCTTGGTGCCACTTTGCCCCAGTAAACATCAACGTGATGAACGCCAGGGAGACGACCGTTTCGTACACCCGCCACCGGTGGCCGCGTAATAATCCGATCACCAGCGGCACCAAGGCGAGCAGCAAGAACCCGAAATATTGGGGATCGGCGTATGGTTGTAAGTTGATCATGAATTCGCCTCTTGTATCAGTGCCTTGATGGCGACTTTACCATTGGTGGTCAGTGGCAAGGATTCGCGGTACACGAACCGCTGTGGGACCATATAGGCCATCATTTTCGCCTGCAAGGCTTGCCGCAACGCCTTGGTCAAGGCTAATTCGCTCGGGTAAGCATTATCCGCCGGGACCACATACGCTAAAAGCTGCTTGACCTTGTGATCCGCGCCATACTTCGGCACCGCGACCGCTTGTTGGATCAGCGGTTCCCGGTTCAAGTAATGATTGACCTCTTCCAACTCGATACGATAACCATTCAATTTGATCTGAAAATCGGTGCGGCCGCGGTAAAACAACATCCCCGCGTCATCAACGAAGCCGAGGTCCCCAGTCGCATAACCGGCAGGCAAGAAGGCTGCCGCGGTTTTGTCTGGCCGGTTCAGGTACCCTTTCGAGACGCTAGGCCCCGCGATCAGCAATTCGCCGACGGTTTGACCATTGTCTTCTCGCTCACCGCCTGCTCGTAAGCTGATTTGCGTGTCGGGCTTAGCCACGCCGATCGGCAACCGCTCGTAACGGGCCAAAATCGCTGGCGTGATCGCCACGGCCGATACCGCCACCGTCGTTTCCGTCGGCCCGTAGGTGTTGTAAATTTGTGCCTGCGGGAAGCGCCGCAGTAACTCTTGCGCCAGCGCATGCGGCAACTCCTCCCCACAGAAGAAAAAGCGGGTCAGATCCGGATAATGGGCCGCATCGAAGGTCGGCTCCAATAAGCAAATCGCCATGAACGATGGCGTCGAAACCCATACCTGCAAGGCCAACGTCGGCAAAGCCGCAAACAAGGCCTTCAGATTCGCGGTCGTGGCCGCTGGTAACACCTTGAGCGTCCCGCCCAAAACCAAGGCTGGATACAACGACATCACTGATAAATCAAAGGAGTATGGGGCTTGACTCAACGTTTGCGGCTGGGCGGGCCAATCAAAGCCGACCATCCAGTTCACAAAACTCAACAAGTTGTCATGGCTGATCTGGACCCCTTTTGGCTGCCCCGTCGTCCCTGACGTGAAGATAATATAAAAAGTGTCGTCCCCACTCACCGGCGTCAGTGCTTGCGCTGCCGGCACCGTTGCGGCCAATAAGTCAGCGGCCGTTGTGGTTGGGACTGCCACCGCGACGGGTAAAGGGACCACCGCGATGGCCAATGCGGGCTGGGCGATCTCCGCGATCATCACCAAGCGTTCCTGCGGGGAATGCGTATCGACTGGGATGTAGGCATGGCCCGCCTTGACACACCCTAAAAAAGTCGCGATCGTCAAAAAGCTTTGATCGCAATACACCATGATTGGTGCCGCCTGTGGTAACTGGCGCTGCGCGATCGCTGCGGCGATCTTGTCCGCCGCTTGTTTCAGTTCCCCGTAACTATGCTTATCGCCTAAAACATCATACGCCCACCGTTGTGGGGTGGCGGTCGCGATCGCATCGATCGCTGTGATCACATTCGTTATCATTGCGCTACCTCCAGATCAAAATTCGTTATAAATAAAGTGACTCGCCCCGACACCGCGATAGCTATAGAGATACACTAAGCCGATGATGATCAAGGTGTATAAAACGGTCCGCCCGATAAATTGCACGACCGGTCGGTGCCACCAAGAAATTTTTTGCATGTTAGTCTCCTCATCGTTGGATCGAACTGACGACGTAACTGACCCTAGGCGGGCGTCGTTGCTGGTGCTGCCACTGCCAAAAGACCACGCCGCTCAAGACGACGTTTAACGCCACGGCACTCGGCCACCACCAGCAGCAGACCGCCACCACCCCAACCGCGACGACCAGCGGCCACCGTGGCGTTGCAGGGGTCGCCGGCCAGGAGCCGACCCACGCCAGCATTTTTTGTTTAAACCCAATTTCTGCCAACAGGTCAAAACTAAAACCTGCCCGGGCCGCGGCTTGCAACCACGCCCGCTTGACCGGCATGGTGAGCAGGCAATCATGAAACGTCATCGCAGGCTTTTTTTGCCACCAATGCCGTGGCTGTGCCGACACGAAACCGACCAGCGCGCTGCCAGCGTCGATCACCGCCGCCAACATCTGCGGAATCGCGGCAAATTGTTCAGGATACCGGTGATCTAAGACCAGATACGCATCTGCCGTCGCGGTCACCAAGCCGGCTTGCACCGCACCGGTATAGCCGAAATGCCGCGACAACGTCAATAAGTGGCACTCGGGCCACCGCGCTTGTGCCTGGCGTAACTCTGATTGGACCGCTTCTGAAACACCGTCATCAATCAGCCAATAATCACACCGGAGCTGTGGCCACAGCCGCTGACAATCTTGCATCTGCGCGCGAATCGTCTTTAATGTTGGGAGTACCGCCGTCGACTGCGCCCACGGCAAGATAACAGCGATCTGCATAACGACTCCTTCCTACGCTCATCAAAAAACCCAACGCTACGATGACCAGTTTAACGGCATCAGCATTGGGCTGCACTCTAGGTTATTTGAAATATTGCTGAGAATTTCTCAGAATTCAGGGCTCAATGGTCGTCGTCGGCAACGTTAAGGTGAAAATACTGCCTTGCGGCTGGTTGTCGCTGACCGTTAATTCGCCGTGGTTAAGCGCGGTCAAGCGCTTGGCAATCGCCAAGCCTAGACCTGTGCCACCCACTTTTTTCGAACGCGAGGCATCGACTCGGTAGAAGCGGTCGAAGATCTTCTCCTTATCGGCATCCGGCACCCCGACCCCGTGATCGCTAACGCTCAAACTCGCCTTGCCCGCCACCCGCGCGACTTGTACCGTGATCGCTGCTGCGGTCGGCGTGTACTTCTGCGCGTTATTGAGTAGCGCCACCAAGATTTGCTCGATGCTGTCTTGGTTGCCATAGGCCAAAACTTGTTTTGGCACCTCCAGCACAAGGGGCTGTTCGCCTTGGCTTTGATACGTAGCGGTGATTCGCTGGACGGCTTGGCCTAAATCAAACCAATCCGCTTGTAAATGGGCATGATCCATCCGCGACAAAGCCAACAAGCGTTCGATCAACCGCTGCATTTTCAACGACTCCTGTTCGATCGTCGCCAAAGAATCTGGGACGATTTCGGGATGATCGGCCGCATGCCGACGGATCAAGCCTACGTGGCCCCGAATCGCTGCCAAAGGCGTCCGCAGCTCGTGTGAGGCATCGGAGACAAATTGGTGGTCCCGGATCACTTGCGCATTCAGCGACCGCAACAAGCGGTTGAACTCCTGGCTCAAAGTCTGCACCTCTTGCGGGTTAGGCGGGACAGGCAAGGTCTCGTGATAGGTCGTGTCTTCGGCTTCGACGATGTCGTGTGCCGCCTGGGTCAACTGCACCAGCGGCTGGTTCAGCCGCTTCGCCAAGATCTGGATCATCCAGATCCCCATGAGCAAGCCCACGATTGCGATCACGATGATCACCGACAAAATCAGCTTGAACAGCTCTAACATGTTGTTCAGACTCAGCCATAGCTCGTAGGTCACACTGGCGCCTTTACGCTGGATCTTTTGCACGCGGTGATAATAGATCCCTTGGTCATCTTGATACTGAATATGCGCCCATAGCGCCCAAGTCTGCCAATTGTCACGCAAAAAGCGCCGGGCATTATGCGAATAGAAGCGCTGCGGCTTTTTGCCTGGATAGGCCACCGTTACCCGCACAAAATTCGAATGGGAATTAAAGTTAGCGGTATCCCGCCAATAATCCCAATCTGGCTTATTGCCAACGAACGTCTTGTTCAGCGTCGTCATCAACTGATTGGCATCCTCGCGCTTCGTGCGCACCAAATGCACCCCGACCACAGTGACCGTGGCAAAACCGATCACCGCCACTAAGATTACTAACAACACGGCATATGCGCGCGAAATCCGCGCGGCGTTAGAGACGCCTTCTGGTTTACGACGCATGGCACCAGTCCGCGGCTAAGACATAGCCCACGCCCCGCACCGTGTGGATCAACGGCGCTGCACCGGCGCGCTCGAGCTTGTGGCGCAAATAGCGAATATAGACGTCCACAATGTTGACCTGCCCTTCAAAATCCGCTCCCCAAGCCGCATCCAGCAGCTCATCGCGCGTCATCGGGGCGTCAACATGTTGCATCAACGCCAACAGCAGATCATATTCTCGCGGTGTCAACACCGTGATCGTCTCCCCGCGGCGCACCGTCCGCGCCTTGGTATCCAGCGTCAGGTCCCCGACTTGATACGTCGGGTGCAAGGACGTCTGTTGGCGGCGAACACAGACGCGCACCCGGGCCAACAGTTCCTCGATTTCAAAAGGCTTGGTGATGTAATCATCCGCACCATTATCCAATCCTGCCACCTTATCCCCGACATAATCACGCGCGGTCATCATGATCACAGGCACGTCTGACTGCTTGCGAATCCGCCGTAAGACCTCGAGCCCATCCAGTTTAGGTAACATCCAGTCCAAGATCACGAGATCAAACTGACGACTTTGGTCCTGATAAGTCTGCCACGCAGCCTGCCCATCAGCAGCGACCACGACAGCATACCCTTCGAATTTCAGCTCAGAAGTCAAAAAGGTGCTCAAGCCGGTTTCATCTTCTACGAGTAAAATAGTTTGTGGCATTGTTTTTCCTCCTCCATACAGGATAACACGCACCCCACCCCTCATGAGCTAACGTTACTGTCACCCCACCAAACTTGTCAAAGAATTAGCATTCTTGAGGCTAACCCGGCGTTTCCTAACGGCACCCTCCGTGGGGCAAGGCTGGCGACCGCTGTCGCGCGAGTGGTGTCGACGCCGAAGCAAGTGCCTCTTTGCCTAATCTGCGAGCCTCCACTTTCACGCTGAATCTGTACAGGTTCTTACCGGGCAATATGCTATAATCAAGGGCGTCAGTTCACAATGGAGGCTTCATCTTGACTCAAACGCTCGCTATCATCATTCCTTGCCACAACGAAGAGGAGAATATTGCGGTTTTTTATCATGCCGTGGGTAAAGCGCTCGCACAGCTGCCAAATTATCAGCCCATCTTTTGGTATATCAACGACGGCTCGACCGACCGGACGCTGGCGGAAATTCAGCAACTGCCAGACAGTGACCCCGATGTGCACTATATCGACTTCTCCCGTGGGTTTGGGAAAGAAGCCGGGATGTATGCAGGGTTGCAAAACGCTAAAGCAGACCTCTACGTCATTATGGACGCTGATCTACAAGACCCGCCAGAAATGCTGCCAGAAATGCTGGCCGGCATCGATGAAGGCTACGAAATGGTCGGGGCTGCGCGCGTCGATCGTTCAGGCGAACCGCTATTGCGTAGCTTCTTTTCGAACCTTTTCTACAAATTGATGAAACGGATTTCGCAAGCAGACATCGTGCCAGGCGCCAGGGACTTCCGCGTCATGACGCCACGCTACGTTGACGCCGTCTTATCGCTAAGCGAACACAACCGCTTTTCCAAGGGGATCTTCGGCTGGATCGGCTTCAAGTCCAAATACTTGCCGTATCAAAACGTTGAACGCAAGTATGGCAAGACGTCTTGGAGTTTTACTAGTCTTTTTAAGTATTCGCTAGATGGCATCATCGATTTTTCGGATGCACCGCTAACCTTTGTTTCCTGGTTAGGGTTGATCAGTTTTATTTCGGCGGGCTTGGCATTACTTTTCATCGTCATTCGGGCGATGGTTTTTGGCGATCCTACCCCAGGTTGGCCGTCACTGGTCTCGATCTTTCTCATGTTCGGTGGGTTACAGCTGTTTGCTCTGGGTATTCTTGGCAGATATATTGGCAAGATCTACATAGAAGTTAAAAATCGGCCAATTTATATCGCCAGAAAAATTAAATGAACGACGCGCAAGCTGGATTAGCGCCAGCATTGAAGCATCATAAAAAGGGGCTGTGACAAAACCCCGATAAAAAATGGATCAAGACTCGGAAATCACGAAGATTTCCAGTCTTGATCCATTTGTTTTTCTTTGAAGGCGACGAAACACCCAATTGCTTTGCTACCTTTC
>JALCQM010000019.1 GCA_022651245.1 Lactobacillus sp. | reverse complement strand
ACCGCCTGGTGAGCGGCGGGAAAAGGCGACGGCAGTTGGTAAGCGAGGCTATCCTCGGCGCCGCCAAGGACGTCTTGGTAATAGGCCATTGGTGATAGGGTCGCGGAAAACAAGATGGCCCCCCGCCCCTTGGCTAAAGAATCGGCAATAAACGCGCTGGGATCGAGGCAAAGCAGCTTGATCACGAGGTGGTCATGTTCGGCGGTCAGCTTGGTTTCGAAACAATCGTTGTAGAAATCGTTGATCCGCAAGAAGCCGAGGCAAACAAAATAAACGGGTAGTAGCAAGTCGACGACGGTTTGCTGATCGGTGCGCACGTCGCTGGTGAGCCAGTCGTGGATGCTTTGGCCTAAGCGGTCGACGGCTTCGACAAACCCGGCGGCTGGTTCCGGAGTGAAGCTTTCGCGTTGGCCGTCCATCCCTAAGCGCACGACATCAAAGGCCGTCAGAAGTTTGGTCAAGTTCCCTTTGATCGCAGGGAGGCCCTCGCCTTTGAATGGGGCCAAGGCGACTTTTAGTTGGGCGAAGGCTGCATCGTCGATTTCAGCGGAGTACATATCGCGCGCCCTGCTGACCAGGTTGTGTGCCTCATCAACTAAGAAGAAGTTGGCATCGTCTGGTTCGCTGAAGAAGCGCTGTAAGAAAACGGCGGGGTCGAATAAATAGTTATAATCGCAGATGATGACGTCGCAAAAAAGGCTAGCATCAAGTGAGAACTCGAAGGGATCGAGGGTGTGTTTGTGGGCATAACGCTCGACGGTTGGGCGGGTGATCTGGTCTTCGTTTGCCAGCATGTCCTTCAACGCCGGCTTGAGCCGATCATAATAACCCAGCATATACGGATTCTTAGTCGGGTCTTCTGGTTCATCGGCGAACGTGATCGTATCTTTAGCCGTCAGGGTGATGCTTTTGGCGTGTAAGCCGTGCGTTTCCATCAGTCCCATGGCCCCTTCGGCAACGTGGCGCGTGCTTTGCTTGGCGGTGAGGTAAAAACAGCGCTGGATCAGCCCGGCACCCATGGCCTTGATCGTGGGGAACAACGTCGAGATCGTTTTACCGGTACCGGTCGGGGCTTCGACGAACAGGCGCGTTGAGGCCAGGATCGTTTTGTAGGCGGCACTGGCCAGTTCGTATTGGCCCTTCCGGTACTCGGAAAAAGGAAACGCGAGTGTGGCGATACTAGCGTTGCGCGTCTGGATAATATCACTGCGCATTTTCAACCAATCGGCGAATTCGGTGAGCAAGTCATCAAACATCAGGCTGAGTGCTTCGGCACTGTGGGTTTCAGTAAAACGGGTGACCTGATCATTAGAGGTCTGATAGTAAACCAGGTCGAGTGTGATCTCATCAAGATCACGGTCTTGGCAGAGAAAGTGGCCATACACCCGAGCCTGGGCCCAGTAACGGTCTTTGGTGTTTTGCGGCAACTGGTCCCAAGCCCGCGCAGAGGTTTTGATCTCCTCGACCACCACGCGGGTAGCCGTCGTTTGCACCCCATCGGCGCGACCATCGATCACGTAATCGGTATCGTTGACCACCACCGCATGTTGCATGTAGACCTCTTTTTCATAGGTGTCATCATACGCCGATTGGAGGCGGCGGTGAATCTTAGCCCCGATCAAGGCGGTGTTATTCGAGTTTGTCGTGATCGGGTTTAAGTCCCCGGTTCGAACGGTGAATTCGACGAATTCGCGCACGCCGATACGATTTTTGACCATGGCCACTCCTCCTTTGCTCTGATGACACGCCTTGCTGCCTTAGGCACATGCCTAAATCCGTGGGGCTCCGCTCTTATCGAGCTACGCCCCGCATGGGTACACGTTCTAACTGGCCTCGGCGACGCCCGGCTGGCGCCGTACGCCACCCAGTCCCGTTAGCCCGGCAACCATAAACGCGAGGCTCCGCTCTTATCGAGCTGCGCTGAGCAACGCGGTTGCGTGTAAGTCATCCCGGCCGCAGCACGGCTTCGCCGCACCACGACCAGGCTGCCTTACACACACCGCTAAAATCGCTCAGCTCCGCTCTTATCGTCGAGCTACGCCCCACAACGGCATTGCGCCTAAGTCGTCTTGATCACGCCGCGTGCCGCGACGCACTCAAGTCGCCTTAGGCACATGCCTAAACCCGTGGGGCTCCGCTCTTAATAGTATAGGACACTTGTTCGGGTTAGGAAACCGTCCAAAAAGTTGAACCGGGATGGGCAAATACGCTATGATGGGCTAGACATGGAATATGTAGAAAGAACGGTGGATATGGATATCAATACCAAGGCGTTTCAAGACGCCGTCATGGATGGCAACTTTGCCACCTTCAACCAAGAGATCACCCCAGCGGCCTTGCAAAAAAGTGGTGTGGTGCAAGCGTTAACGCCTGTTTTTACGGCGATTGACGATGCGATCGGCGCGGGTAAGCTGATTCAGGCGCAGTTGACGATCACTTCCGCAGAGCCGACGATCATTCGCTTCGAAACCGGGATCATTAACCTGCCTTTCGCAGATGCGAAGAAAATCATCAACTTCTTAGAACCAGAAGAGCTCGTGCCGTTACGGCTGTATTTGATCGTTGTGTCACCGCACGTTAACGTCTCGGGTTTGCGAATCGATCAAATCGCGACGCTGGATGATTATAACCAGACGAAGACGGCACAACAAGCCGCAATTGTGACCGCTGTTGAAGGTAAGCTGGCTGAGATCGAAGCTAACGCCAAGGCGCCGAAGCCTGAACCGGTAGCGGCCAAGCCAGCCGCCAAGGCGTCGACCCGGAAGACGACGGCCAAGAAAACGACGCGGAAGCCAGCAGCGAAAAAAGCCACGACCCGCCGCGCAACGGCCAAGAAGGCGACGACTCGAAAGTCGACGACCAAGCAGACAAAAGCATAACCCTTTGACTCGGGGCAAATAGCAGCCCGACGTGACGATTCCTTTTTGGTATCGTGATGTCGGGCTTTTTTTGCGTGGTGTGGGGCAAGCACCGTCTTTTGGCGGCGGTTTGTGACCTGATTGACATCTACTTTGAGCGCTTTTTTTGTCAATCGGACCAAAGACGTAGCCCAATTGTTTAGGTGCAGTAACATTACTGTAATGCAGCTTTGGTACACTCATCCTGTTGTTAAATAAGACGTTTTCGTGAAGAATGCGAACATTTTGAAAACGCACGATGTCATTTTAATCAAATTCGAGTCGCAACGAGCACGTCTCGCAACGTGAGAGCGGCAGCCTTAGGAGGAAATTGTTCATGAAACTTAGTAAAACAGCCACATCATTATTAGCCAGCACCGCCGTATTCGCAGGGGTCCTTTTCGCCCAAGGAAAGGCCAATGATGTTCAGGCTAGCACTGTGATCGGCCAGATCCAAGCGAACTATGTTTCTAACTTGCGTTCCAATGCCGGGACGAACAACTCGGTTACCGGGAGCATCCGTGCCGGTTCCGTTTATAACTATACGGCTACCGCTCAAGCTAGCGGCTACACCTGGTACCGCTTAGGGGTCAACTCTTGGGTGGCAAGTGCCGGGGTTGCGCCTAAGGGGAGTGCCGCCGCTTCCACACCGGCAGCAACGCCAGCGACAAGCAGCAACGTGATCGGCCAAGTGCGGATCAATTACTTATCCAACTTGCGTTCCAATGGTGGGACCAGCTACGGCGTCACCGGTAGCGTTCGTGCCGGTGCAATCTATAACTACACCACAACGGTTCAAGCCAATGGCTACACCTGGTACCGCTTAGGGGTTAACTCTTGGGTCGCTAGTGCGGGGGCTTCTGTTTATAACAAGAACACCGCGGCTGCTCCGGCAACCAACACCGCAACGTCGACTTCTACCAGCACACCGGCTAGTTCCAGTGCTTCTGCTGTGATCAATTTAGCTAAAGCTCAAATCGGCAAGCCGTATGTCTGGGGTGGCAAGGGGCCTAGCAGCTTTGACTGCTCTGGGTTGATGTACTACGTCTTCATGAATGCTGCCGGCCGTAACATCGGTGGTTACACGGTCGCGCAAGAATCTGCCGGGACCAAGATCAGTGTCAGCAGCTTACAACCAGGCGACTTGGTCTTCTGGGGTAGCGCTGGTGCCACTTATCACGTCGGGCTGTACATTGGGAACAACCAATATATCCACGCCCCACAACCAGGCGAAACCGTTAAGATCGCATCGATCTCCAGCTACTTCATGCCTTCCTTCGGCTTACGCGTTCTGTAATTTGTAATTTAAAAGGCTGAGCGCTAGGCTTTGCCTAGACGAGCAATAAGGCCCTCTGACAACCCAAAACTTGGGGTTGTCAGAGGGCCTTATTTTGTTGGCGCAGGGAAGCAGATCAGCAACTAGAAAGCCCCTTGACAAGTCAAATCCCAAAGTTCTCTGGGATTTGACTCGTCAGGGGCTTTCGACGTCTGCTCAACCCGTGGCGATCAGCTGTTTGCTTTTGGGAAGGTTAGTTGCTGAGTCGCTTAGGCGATAGGGCTGACTGTAAGGCTTGCCCGAGTGCTTGGGCGCCGGATTGAATCTGCGCCAAGGTGGGCCCGGTGAAGTTTAACCGGGCGCCGTTGACGGGGCCGTGGCCAGGGGTCATGACGCTTGCCGGGACGAAAGAAACGTTGGCTTCAGGAAGTAGTTGATTGTTCATGAAGTCTTCCGCATCGAAGCCGGCGGGTAAATTCAGCCATAAGAAGAAGCCACCTTCAGGATCGTTGATCTGGCATGAATCGGGTAAGTAGCTGCGTAGCGTCTTAACCATGAGGTCTTTCTTCTCGCGGTAACAGGTGCGAATCTTTTGGATGTGCGCATCCAAATCGTTGTGGTCGAGATAACTGTTGATGCCTTGCATCATCAAGTTACTCGACTCGACGTCTGCGCCCCCTTTAAGGGCCATAATCGGCTTCAAAAGCTCGGGGCTAGCAGTGAGCCAGCCTAAGCGCAGGCTAGGGGCCAAGATCTTAGAGAAGCTGCCTAGGAAGATCACCCGTCCTTGCGTGTCGAAGTACCGCAGCGGTGGTAAGTTGGTCCCGGTATACCGGAGGTCGCGATACGGTCCGTCTTCTAGGATCACCACGTCGTAGCGGTTAGCTAACGCGACGAGCGCTTGCCGCTTTTTTAGGGACATGACGGTGCCAGTCGGATTTTGAAAATCAGGGATCGTGTAGATCAGCTTGATCTTCTGTGTCATTAAGACCTTCTGTAAGGCGTGCAAGTCCATGCCGTCATCTTCAACTGGCACGGTGTAGTACGTGGGCTGGTAGGCATCAAAGGCCGCGAGCGCGCCGACATATGTCGGGCCTTCCACGACCAAGCCGTCACCGGCATTCAATAGTAGCCGGGCGGTCAAGTCGATCCCTTGTTGGGCCCCTTGCGTCAATAGCACGTCTTTGGCGTCAGCGTTGATCCCGTCGCGGGTCATGCGCGCTGCCAGCTTCTCACGTAAGGGCTGATAGCCCGCAGTCGAAGCGTACTGTAAGAGTTCGCTATCGCCGTTGGTAAAGCTGCTGCTGAAGGCATGATTCAGTTCTTGGCGAGGGAATAGGCTCCGGTCAGGGTAACCACCGGCAAAAGAGATCACATCCGGCGCGGACGCGGCGAACAGTGCCTCTAATCCTGATGCTGAGGTCTGATAATTGCGTTGTGCGAGTTCCATGTGATCCCTTCCTTTCGATTAATAAGCTTGACTTCATCATACAAAGATTCTAACATGAAGTAAAACTCAACCTCGTCAAGTTTACATGAATGATTCTCATGTACTGAGACGGTCGATCAGGGGGATAGCGATGAGCAACTTTAGTTATGAGGTTTTCAGTGCCGTTGTTGATAAAGGCACGTTCATGCAGGCGGCGGCTGAACTTAACGTGACGCCGAGTGCGGTGAGTCACAGTATCAGCCAGTTGGAGGCCGATTTGGGGTTTCCACTGTTCATTCGTAATCGTAGTGGCGTCGAACTGACGACCGATGGTAAGGCGATCTTGCCAACCATCCAGTCGATTCTGAACCTAGAAGACCAGCTGGTCCAGATTGCGGATAACATTAATGGCATCAACACAGGGCGGATCCGGATCGGGGCCTTTTCATCGGTGTCGAACAACTGGCTCCCGCCGATCATCTTGGCGTTCAAGAAGCAGTATCCGCAAATCGATGTGAATTTGGTGCAGGCCAGCTTTAATGAAGTCGCTGAGCAAGTACGCGTCGGGACGATCGACATCGGCTTTTCACTGATGCCAGTGCCGAAGCAATTAGTGGCCATTCCGCTGTTGAACGATCCGATCTACTGCATTGCGCCGAGTACTTATACCCCGCAAAACGGGGCGTTCATGACGGACCGGGACATGGCCCATCAGAATTTCATCTTGCAACAAAGCGATTACGATCGCGACACCAAAAAGGCGCTGGACCGCTATAACGTCTCGACCAACTCCTTGCACTACTCACTGGATGACCAATCGATCCTGTCGATGGTCGAAGCCGGCCTGGGGTTAGGGGTGCTGCCGCGCTTGGCGTTGCAAAAACTGGTGGGGTCCGTTAATACGTTCCCATTTTCTGAGCCGTTCGCGCGGACGCTATGTTTGGTGATGAACCCAACGACGCAAAAATCCCCGTCGGTTGCGCGGATGCAAGCCGTGATCATCGACTACTTACAGCAACTTTACCCAGATGATTGCTTAGTGCCTAAAGTCGCTCAGTGAGCGTTAACGCTTGTCTGTCAGTTGGTCCATGGTGTGGTTGAGGGCCGCGTCGACTTCGTTATTATGTTGGTTGGTGGCGTGGCCTTTGACTTTGTGGAACGTAATCTGGTCAAAACGGTCGATCTGTGCCAGCAAGGCTTGCCATAACTCGGCATTGATGACCGGTTTGCCGCCTTTTTTCCAGCCGTTTTGTTGCCACTTGACCCACCAACGTTGTTGCATCGTGTTGATCACATAGGCGGAGTCGGAATAGATCGCAACCGGCAGTTCAGGTTTTTTGATCGCCTTCAAGCCTTGGATCACGGCCATGATCTCCATATAATTATTCGTGCGGCCGTAATCCCCGCCAGTAAGCATCTTTTTGTGGTCGCCGTAAAGCAACAGCGCAGCCCAAGCACTCTTATCAGTCGGCCGGACCGACCCACCTTTGTTGTTGCCGGTGTTGCGATTGCCGCCGTCTGTGTATAAAATGATCGCATCCATGACTTTTTCTACCGCCTTTCGTTCTTCTATATATTGTACGGGTGGAAAAGGGCGTGGGCAACTGTAACTGATGGAGGAATCAGGATGACGCGCAAATTGATCGCATTAGACCTCGACGGCACGACGTTGAATCAAGCCGGGGCGTTAAGCGCCAACACCATCGCTACGCTGCAAGCGGCGCGGGCGGCCGGGCATTTGGTCGTGATCGCCACCGGCCGACCCGACGCGATTTCAGAACATTTTTATGATCAGCTCGGGCTGACGGGCCCGATGATCAATTTTAACGGGGCCTTGATCCATAAACCCCACCGGCATTGGGCAGGTGAGCGTCAAACCGCGATCCGGCCCGCAACGGCTTTAGCCTTACGCCGGTTTAAACAGACGTTTGCGATCCGCTTGATGGTTGCGGAAGGCAAGCAGTTGCTGGTCGCCGATCGCGGCTATACCAACGTCCCGTTTTTACCTGACATGCCGGCGCCGACCACCTTGTTGGATGAGGTGGGGCTGACACAGGCGCCGATTTCGGTCACGATGTTTATCCAAGAGCAGACGCTAGCCCCTTTGCAAGCGGCGATCCAAGCACAGTATCCGGACTTAACCCCGAAAACTTGGGGCGCATGGCAAGGTGAAAATACCGCGCTGGAAGTCACAGCCGGGCATACCAGTAAGGCGAATGCCTTAGCGTATGTGGCGCGGCAGTACGGCATCGCCCAGCGCGATATTGTGGCATTCGGCGATGATATGAACGATATGGACATGCTGACTTATGCAGGGGTCGGTGTGGCGATGAAAAATGCGCGCCCGGAGCTCTTAGCGGCCGCCGACGCGGTGACGGCCTTAGACAATGAAGCTGATGGTATGGCGGATTATCTAGCCGATTACTTAGCCTTATAAGGAGGCGGGAGTTTGCAAAAACATACGGCACCAGAATCGAGCCTCAGTTTGCTGGGGATGTTTGCTTTTTCACTGGTATTGAATGGGTTTGGCAATGGCTTGACCGTGGCGTTAAACCTAGGGAGCGCGCTGTGGACTGCCAGTGCCGTCAACCTCAGCCATACGTTTACGCTGCGGTTGTCTTGGGTATTGTTGCTCGAAGGCGTTGCCGTTGTGATCGTCAACGCGCTGATCTTAGGACAGCTTGATTGGCGGCGAATACTGGGTAACTTTTTATATATGATTCCGTTTTCGTTTTTGGTGTCGGGCTGGGCGGACTTGATTCGGTTGACGCCTGTCGTGACTTGGCCACTGGCGGTGCGCGTCGTGTTGGACCTGCTCGGGGTCGTGTGCATTGGCAGCGCGGTGTCGGTGTATCAGCGCTTGAACATCATGTTGCACCCCAACGATGATTTTATGCAGATCATTCGCTTTCGCTTCTTGCACGGGAACGCGGCGGCCGCACAACCGGCGTCGTTCATTCCACCAATCATGATCAGTACGGTGTGCTGGGCGGCCACGGGCGCAATATATGCGGTGAACATTGGGACGTTATTTTCCCTGCTGGCGCAAGGCGCGGTAGTTGGGCTGGCGGACCGCTGGTTATTCCCGCGGCTGCAACACCGGCACCTGCGCGTTTAGGGACACCCTCATGGCGTTTTCATCTGATTGCCAGAGTGACTTGGTACAATGCCATTAACGATTTGGTAGAAAAGAGGAACCATTCATGTCTGATCACCGACTGACACGTCGTGAGCGTTTATTCATTGGGACCATGTTATTCGGCTTATTCTTTGGTGCCGGCAACTTAATCTTCCCGGTATTTGTGGGTCAAGAAGCCGGGCAACAGCTATGGCCGGCTTTGATCGGCTTTTTAATTTCTGGCGTGGGGTTGCCCCTTTTAGGGGTCGCCGCGATCGGGATCACGAAGGTCGATGGGGTGTTCAATTTAGCCAAAAAGGTCAACCGGCCTTTTGCATACGGGTTCACCCTTTTGCTATACCTGTGCATCGGCCCGTTGTTCGCATTACCGCGGCTGGCTTCGATCTCCTTTGAAATCGGGTTGACGCCGTTCGTCACGGCTAGTCAGGCCAAGCCTGCTTTGTGGGGATATTCGCTGCTCTTCTTTGCGGTGGCGTGGTGGCTAGCCCGTAAGCCAGGTAAGATCATGGTGTATGTGGGGAAAGTGCTGACGCCGGCATTTCTGGTCGTTTTGGCGGTGCTGCTTGGGGCGGCCGTTTTTGCCCCCCTCGGCTCCGGCCAGGCGGCGCATGCGGCTTACCAAGCCACTCCACTCGTGACGGGCTTCACGGCCGGGTACTCGACCATGGATGCGTTGGCGGCCTTGGCGTTTGGTATCATCGTCGTGAACGCCTTGCGGGATCTCGGCGTGACCAAGCCAACGCAGATCGCCCGGGACACCGTGAGCGCCGGTGTGCTCGCCGTTGCGCTGATGGCGGTGATCTACACCCTATTGGCCTTATTGGGCCGGAACGCTTTAGGGCCGTTTCCACGCGCGGCAAATGGTGGGCTCATTTTGGCGAATGTCGCGCATGCGTATTTCGGGCAATTTGGGAACGCCTTGCTTGCTGTGATCGTGATCATTGCCTGTTTGAAAACGGCGATCGGCTTAATCACCGCATTCGGGGATACGGCGAAGGAACTATTCCCGAAGCTCCCGTATCAAGGGGTGATCCTTGTGGCCGCCTTAGTGCCTTTGGTTTTCGCCAACATCGGCTTAGACCGCTTATTGACATTAACTACACCAGTACTGGTCGCCTTATACCCGTTGGCGATCGTGTTGATCCTGCTCGCGTTAGCTAGCCCGTGGTTGGGGCAAAGCAAATGGCTGTTCAATACCGCGATCTTGTTCACCGTCCTACCGGCGCTGCTTGATGGTCTCAATGCGATCCCAGCCAACCTGCACACAGGCTGGGTCGCAGACGTCTTAGCCTGGGGCCAATGGTTACCCGGCTTCAATGTGAGTCTAGGTTGGACGGTACCCGCAGTGATCGGCACCGTGATCGGCTTGGGCTTAGCACACTGGCGACGCGAGTGAACCTTAATTTAACAGCGCAGTGATGCCCTCTGTGAACCGAGCCTGGTTTGCAGGGGGCTTTGCTTTTCGGCGAGCTACGGCCAGGACAACGCGAGCGCAAAATAAAACCATCGGCGGCGTGCGGCTGACGCCACCCACCACCAATAGTTATTATTTTGACTCGCTAAGCCCGTCCTGGCTTCGCTCTTGGTATCATCGAGCTCCACAAGCCAACGGGGTTGCGTCTAAGACATCGCGGTCACGCACCGGCGTTGCCGGTACGCACCCACGCTGCCTTAGACACACCCCTAAATGCGGCTTGCTTCGCTCTTGGTATCATCGAGCTACGCCAGGACAACGGAGAGGCGTATAAGTCATCGCGCCACGCCTTGGCTGGCGCCAAACCGCGTCACGCTGCCTTATACACTCTCCTAAGCCCGTCCTGGCTTCGCTCTTGTCATCGAGCTACGCCAGGCAACGCAATTGCGTGTAAGCAATCCCGGTCACGTCGCATGCTGCGACGCACCCAGGCTTGCTTACACACATTGCTAAAGGCGCCTGGCTTCGCTCTTGGTATTCAAAAGGGCGAGTGCTCTGCTTCACTCGCCCTGGGTTTCTTATTCAGCTGATGCTTCTGAAGTGGGTTCTTCTATGATCCCACCACCGAAGTTTTTTTGGATTGCCTTGAAGTTGATCACGATTTTGAAGTTTAACTCCGCGGCATTTTGTTTATCGTCACTGGCATAATCAGTGATGTCTAAAAGGGCTGAGTTCTCATATACCTTTTGGACGGTGCCGGTGAATGGTTTTTCCATGTCTTCTTTTACTTTGCACTGCAAGGAATCGCCTAAATGAATATCTTCCTTCTTCATGCTATCAGATCCTTTCGCTCAATCGATATGATGATTGATGTCATGTATGCTAACCTATTTCATCAGGGAAAACAACCTATAAAAGATAAAATTCACAAATTATTCTGATTTGCCAAGTCGGGTTAAGTTAGCTATCGTAAGAGATGTGAGTAATGTGAAAGGATGGCAAATAAATTATGGCAACAAAGTTGATTGATGAACTGACCCCGGAGGCCCAACAAAAAGCCTTGACTGACTTCGCCGCATTTTATCTGGCAAAATATCATGATGAAGGGCTGGATCTGATCGCGCAGATAGACGCGAAAGGCGATGTCACGGAGATCAATCAGTGGCTGATGGCGAATCAGGTCTTTACGACGACAGAATTGATCGCAGGCCTGTTGGCTGATCGGCGCGAGAATCTGCTCGCTTTGTTGCGGGTGCTCAAGACCCCGTTCAATGAGAATGGGATTCCGGATACGCCGTGGCTTGATTGGTATCAAACGAAGCTGGCGGCGATCCCACAGGGGCGTTAAGCTGGTACGACCTTCGGAGGACACATGGAAAAATATCTGATCATCAGTGATATCGACGGGACCTTGTCGTTTGACCACCAGCATGTCAGCGCCAAGACCGCGGCTGTGTTGCAGCAGCTGCTG
Organism: Lactobacillus sp.; assembly: GCA_022651245.1. Classification (GTDB taxonomy): domain Bacteria; phylum Bacillota; class Bacilli; order Lactobacillales; family Lactobacillaceae; genus Lacticaseibacillus. Next base: position 42,562 of record JALCQM010000019.1, on the reverse strand, counting down.
GATGCGGGGCATGCGTTTTATGCGGCGACAGGGCGTATGTATAACTTAGCGAAAATCATGACGACGCAGGTCGACCCGCGTGCTGAGATCATTGCGTCTAACGGCGCGGTATACGACTTCAACGGTGATCGGGTGCATCATTTGATGGGCGAGTCTGCATTGCTTGCGGCAGAAGCGGCCGCCAGCGCACAGGCATTGAGTGCGGTGTACTTTACGGATGATGCCGTGTATTATACGCAAACGCCGACGCAAAGCGTTGTCGATACGTTGATGATGTTCGCCAATGCCGCCGCGAATATCGTGGTCGAACAGGTGCACACCGTCGAGAATTTGTTGGCGCATGCCGGCGAAATCACGAATGGGCTGATCTTCAGCCCAGACGCGCCTGAGCCGCTGGCGAGAACGATGATGACCCTCGCGTCGCAAAACGTTTTGCACTTGTCGGCTTCTGATCCGACCAATATCGAATTGATTCCAAAGCACATCGATAAATCGACGGCGATCGCTGAATTGCAGGCTAAAACCGGTATCCCGGCCAGCCGGACGATCGTCTTCGGGGATGGGCTGAATGACCTTGGCATGCTCCAAGCCGCCGGTGTCAGCGTTGCAATGGGCAATGCGGTGCCGGAAGTTAAGGCGGCCGCACGCTACCAGACGTTAGCCAACACAGAAGACGGGATCGCCCATTTCCTCAGTAACTTCTTCTAGCAGCGGCGCAGCATGATAAACCAGTGGCGCCGTTTGTCAACCCGTATGTGGGGCTACAAGGGGCGTTATTTGGTGAATGCCCACTTAAAGCAAAAAAGAGGACTTTTTGCGATTGCTGGCCAACGTGGTAGAGTGAAGGTAAAGGAAAGGAACGGTGACGATATGTATCAAGCAAAAGCGGACCGTTACGGGCAAGTGCCTGTTCGGCATGCTGGGAACAGTGGCCTTGTCTTACCGGCGATTTCGTTAGGATTGTGGCAACATTTTGGGTCTAATGATCCCGTGCTACCACGGCGCGAATTGTTGTTGGCCGCGTTTGATCGCGGGGTGTTCCATTTTGATGTTGCCAATCATTATGGCAATGGCGACCATGGCGGCGGGTACGGCACTAGCGAGGCGTTGCTGGGACAGGTCCTGGCGAGTGACTTGAAGCCTTATCGTGACGAGTTAGTGATCGCCACGAAGGTCGGCTATGAGATCCATCCCGGGCCGTTTGGGGTCGGGACGTCGCGCAAGGCGGTCTTGCAAGGAATCGATGATTCCTTACGGCGCCTGCAAACGGATTACGTCGATATTTATTATGCCCACCGCTTCGATGAGCAAACCCCATTGGCAGAAACGGTACAGGCGCTCGATACCGTGGTCCGGCAAGGTAAGGCGTTGTACATCGGGATCTCAAATTTTGCGACTACACAGGCGCAAGAGGCCTTGACGCTATTCCATGAGTTGAAGACGCCGGTCGTTTTAGACCAAATGAGCTATAACATGTTGAACCGCGGCGTGGAGACTTCAGGGTTACTGAAAACATTGCGTGCCGGCGGGGCCGGGGTGATCGCGTATGGGCCATTATCAGAAGGCCTGTTGAGCGAGCGGTATCTTGACGGGATCCCGTCAACGTTTAAGATCCACCCGACCAATCAAGCAACCTTTGCAGACGGTAAAGAAGCGGTCGTGGCGAAGTTGAATCGCCTCAATGCGCTCGCAAAAGGGCGCGGGCAGACGCTGTCACAACTGGCATTAGCCTGGTTACTGCGCGATCCAGTGGTCGCCAGTGTCATTATTGGGACGACGAGCGTGGCGCACCTTGAAGACAACTTAGGGGCGGTGGCGCATTTAGACTTCACGCCAGATGAACTCGCAGAAATCGATCGGCTTTTGGCTTAAAAGCCTTGGCCCACAACAAAATGCCTTCACACCAGACCGAGCGCGTCTTGGGGTGAAGGCATTTTCCGATCATCGTGAAGTGGTGTATGTTAGTGACTAGGCTTCCACGCGCAAGTAGTCGTTAGCGGCGCGCAGGAGTTTTTCCAATTTGCGGAAACGTTTCTTCCCTAGCCCGGTGCGCAGTGCGGCTAGCGGCTGTAAGTAAGCGTCGGCGCATTCGGCGACCACCGCCTGCCCACTGGCGGTCAGGTGCAGCGTCACGCTGCGTAAATCGGTGGGGTCACGCTTTTTGGTCACCAGTCCGGCGCGCACTAGGGGCCCGAGGGTCTTGGTGACCGCCGCGCGGGAGACTTGCCAGCGATGGGCTAACGCACTAGGCGTCGGCGCAGTATCGCTGTTCGCAAGCCAAAATAGTAGGTGCAACTCCGGCAGTGGGCGTGCGAGCGCCCCTGGTGGCAGTAAGCGGCTGAATTGTTGAAACGTCAGACTGGCGCGCATCGTATTGTCTGCCATGGCAAGGCCTCCTTTGGTTGGCGTTGTCGCTACTTCTAGCTTACGAGAATGCCAGCAATAAAAGCAAAGGATAAGGCTCATGATCGCACAAACACAACTCGAACAATTCGCCGCCACTATTGCAGCCCAAGACCATAGCGGCCACGCGACAGACCACCTGGCCCGGGTTAAGCAAAATGCCGAGCAGCTTCTGGCCCAGGTGCCGCAAGCAGAGCGGCAGATCGTGCTGGCGGCGGCTAGTTTGCACGATACTTACGATGATAAGCTGGTGCCTGATGTGGCGGCGGCAAGGCGCGCGACGCAAACGGCTCTTGCAAGTGCAGGCGCGACGTCTGCCCAGCAACAGGCGATCTTGGCGATCATTGACCACATGGGCTTCAAGGCCAACTTGGCGCAGCATCAGGATTTGAGTCTAGAGGGCCAGCTCGTCCAAGATGCCGACCGCCTGGACGCGATCGGTGCGATCGGGATCGCACGCACGTTCATGTACGGTGGGGCGCACGGTGGCCGCATGTATGATCCCGAGCGGCCCCCTCGCACCAAACTCGATGCCGTTGCTTATCGTGACGATGAGTCGACGGTGATCAATCATTTCTATGAAAAACTGTTCAAATTGGCCGCGCAGATGAACACGGCTGCTGGCCGTCAGCTTGCGGCCCACAGGACCCTGGTCATGCGAGATTTCGTGGCCGAATTTTTAGCCGAGTGGCGCGGTGAAAAATGAATTTTTTCGGCTAAAAGGGTTGCATGATGTATGCAGATATTGTATATTAATTGAGCGGTTGTTTTTAGGCAACCAATCTGCAATGCCGTCTTAGCTCAGTAGGTAGAGCGCATCCATGGTAAGGATGAGGTCGCTGGTTCGAATCCAGTAGACGGCAGCGACGCCCAACTTTACGGTTGGGCTTTTTTTATTTTTATTCACGGCGTACGCGGAAGGAGCGGTTTATGACGATCGGAAAATTTCTCGGCAGGTTCGCGGCTGTCGTGGCCTTGTTTGGTTTATATACTCTTGCGGAAGGTATCAGTATCGCCCCGACCATTGTGACGCATGGTCAGGCGGGCCCGGTGGTCGTCGCCGTGGTATTTGCGGTGGCTTTCGGTGGCTTGGTTTACCTATTGGCCTCTGTCTACCGGTACTTCTTGCGTTTTGAAAGGCCACAACCTTACGGCCCGCGGCGCCTAGATAAACAGGTGGTGCGCTTTATGGTCGGTATGGTGATCGCTTTGGCCGTCACGCAGACGTTAAATGCGCTGGGGTTGTTGCTGCATTGGACGCAAGAGGCGAGTAACCAAGAATACTTGGCCAAGCTTTTGCAGCAAGCGCCCCTGGCAATGGTCCTAGTGGCGGTAGTTGGCGCGCCGGCGGTTGAGGAATTGCTATTTCGTGGCTTGTTGATGCACAGTTTCCCGCATCAAGACCAACCGCGCTGGGTGTGGCTCAGCGGGAGTGTGTCGGCGGTCGTCTTCGGGTTGGCCCACGCAAGCCTTAGCGAACCGTTTGCTTTGCTCGTCTACACCGCCATGGGGGCCGTTTTTGCGGCGACGTATGCGTATACCAAAGATATCCGCTACAGTATCGCCTTACACTTCCTCAACAATTTCGTCGCGTTATTCTTATAGCCGAGCAAAGCGGCAAAACAAAGCCACCTGCCGCCCAAGATTGGGTGGTAGGTGGCTTTGTTTTGTGGTTGTCAGGTTTATGGCGCGAGCAGTGGCAGGGGGTCACGGCTGTACAAGTCAGTTGGCAGCGCCGTGATCAAGGGACTAGGTGCGTCAATGCTGATCAAGACCAGCTGGTGTAACGCGCGCGAAGACAGCGTATAAAGAATATCGCGGTCGGCTTCATCGTGATACGTGCTGGCCGAGACGTCCCAGCCAATAACGGCGTCGAATTCCAAGCCTTTGGCCAAGTAGACTGGCAAAATCAAGCAGCCGGTGTGCATCGTGTGGTCTTCTGGCGTCAGCAAGGTGGTTTTGGTGTCGATTTTCAGCGTAGTGTAGAGCTGTTCGGCAGCCGCACGGTTTTTGGTGAGGAGCGCGACGGTGTGGTTGTCGCGCAACAAGGTGTTGACCAGCTGCGTCAAGCCGGTGAGTGCTTGCGGTTGTGCTAAGGTGACGGCGCGCGGCTTCTCGCCGTCGCGGTTAAAAGCGAGGATGTGATCGCTATTGGGGAGCAAGGCCTTACCGAAGTTGGTGATCGGCGCAGTGGAGCGGTAGGACTTATTGAGGTTGATCAACTCGACGCGCATACCGGCGAAAACGGCTTCGATTTCATGGATAAAATCGCTAGGTTGGTAGTTGCTGGTGAACACGTCTTGCTTGGCATCCCCAAGCAGCGTCAATTTGGCCTTAGGAAACGCGTGGTGTAAATAGCGGAGCTGACACATGCTGTAGTCTTGCATCTCGTCGATGAACACGTATTGGATCTGGTGGTTCTGGCCGCTGCCGGTGATGGTATCGCGCAAGTACAAGATCGGGGCCGCGTCTTCTAACCGCAAGTGATGGGCTTCGAGGTCTGCGGCGACGGCTTGGGCCATCGTCGCCCACACGTCTTGATCGACGTCTGGCGCGCACACGCCGCGCAAGAAGCGCTGGTATTCTTGGTATTCGTCGAGAAAATAATCGTTGTAAATCGCGTCGTAAACCGGGGTGAAGGCCTCTGCCACCACGTTTTCAGCGATGTAGCGGGCTTCTTCGTCGCCGGTAGAAAAGCGCTTATCCCCGAGGATCGCCCGGGCTTGGTCGTCAGACAGCAATTCGAGGCGCTCTTGGACCCAATCTTCGAAAGTCGCCATCTTGATGCGCTGTTTGAGGCGCCTGATCAAGGTGTTTTTGGTGTCTAAGAACTTGTTAGCCGCGGTGGCTGTGGCCGGTTGGCTAGCGTAGATCTTCGTGATCGTTTTGGCAGAGAAGAAGATCTCGCCATTGAGCATGATATCGATGAAATACGGCACCCGCCCTGGCGTGTTGGCGTAGTCACGCAACGCCGCTAAGTAGTGGGCGTCTTCTTTATAACGCCGGATCTTTTTGGTGGTTTCTGGCAGGCCCGCTTGGTCTTGTTCGAAGCGTTCAAAAAGCGTCTGGACGTGTAAGCCGGCGAAGCGCTTGGCGAAGAATTCGTACAGTGTGGCCTGGCGCATGTTCTTCTCGCCAAGGCTCGGGAGCACAGCGGAAATGTAGTTGGCGAAAAGTTGGTTAGGCGAAAACAGCACCATTTGATCGGCGTCAAGGTTTTCGCGCGCGTGGTACAACAAGTAAGCGACGCGTTGGAGCACCGCACTGGTTTTGCCGGAGCCGGCGACCCCTTGGACCACTAACACATCGGCTGTCGTATCGCGGATGATGTCGTTTTGTTCCTTTTGGATCGTGGCGACGATATTTTGCATGTAGTCGTCGGTTTGTTCGCCGAGCACGGTTTGTAAGATCTCGTCGCCGACCGTTTCGTTGGTGTCGAACATGTTGGTGATCTGGCCATCGTGGATCATGAACTGCCGTTTGTTCAACAGCTCGGCGTGTTCTTGACCAAAAGGCGTCGCGTAAGCCACTGGCCCCAGCGTCCCGTTATAATAAATAGAAGCGATCGGTGCCCGCCAGTCATAGACTAGAAACTGGTTGTTGGCATCCATGAACGTCCCTGTGCCGATGTATAAGGTGTCTTGGCCGTCTGTATCGCGAATATCGATGCGCCCGAAATACGGGTCCTTGACCAGCCGGGACAAGCGGCCTTGTTCGTGTTCGAGGATCGTTTCATTTTCGACGGCGCGGGCGACCATCATTTTTTGCTGCTGAACGGCAGCATTGGTTTCCATCCGGTCATCGATTTCGGTGATGTTGACCCGGGTCGCGTCGCCGTAACTTTGTTCGATGCGCGTCGTGTCTGCATGCGCTTCGGTGAGTTGGTGGGCGACTGCCGCTAACCGGTCGTTCATTTTCGTGATCACCTGGTCAACGCGGATCTGTTCGGCTGCTTGTGTCGCATTTTCCATGTCCCGGCCTCCTTATTCTTGGTTCGGCTTAAAATTGTCCATCTAGTGTAGAGCAAACCCGCCGGCTTGTAAAGCTGCATGTCACGCAAGCCAGCCAGGTGCTAAGAATATACCTAAAATTCGTCAGAGAATTTAGGAAAAGTGTGGTAAGCTCAAAGCATTCGGAGGTAAAGCATGAACATCTGGCAGACATTCCTCGATAAGCGTGGGGACCTCCTCGTCGCTTTGGGACAACATATTCAAATTTCTCTGATCGCCTTGGTCATTGCCGTTGCGATCGCCGTACCACTTGGTATCTGGGCGCAAGGACACCAGCGATTTGCGCAAAGCCTATTGCAGCTGACCGGGATCTTGCAGACGATTCCTTCATTGGCGCTGTTAGGCTTGTTGATTCCTTTTGTGGGGATCGGGACGGTACCCGCGATCATTGCGTTAGTGGTGTATGCGCTGTTGCCGATTTTTCAAAATACTTACGTGGGACTCACTGAAATCGACCCGGCTTACCAAGAAGCGGCGGCCGCCTTTGGCATGTCGCGCTGGCAAAAACTACGCAAAGTCGAGTTGCCGTTGGCCATGCCGGTGATCATGGGCGGCATCCGCACCGCCACGGTTTTGATCATCGGCACCGCGACCTTAGCCGCATTGATCGGTGGCGGCGGGTTAGGAAATTTCATTTTACTCGGGATCAACCGTAACGATTCGGCCCTGACATTGATCGGAGCGTTGGCTTCGGCGGCGCTGGCGTTGCTGTTTTCCGCTGGCTTAGCGCTGGTGCAAAAGCTACGGTTTCGCTATGTGGCGTACGCGCTGGTGGCCTTAGTGGTGATCGGCGGCGGGGCTTGGGGCGTGCAAGCGCTGCGGCCTAAGCCGGAGACGATCACGGTGGCCGGGAAGCTCGGCAGTGAACCGGAGATCTTGATCAACATGTACAAGGAACTGATCGAAGCGGGGCAGGATAACGTCAAAGTCGTTTTGAAGCCAAATTTTGGGCAAACGAGTTTCTTATATTCTGCCTTGAAAAGCGACAAAATCGACTTGTATCCTGAATTTACGGGAACGGTGGTCACGAGCCTGGTGAAGCCGACCGCCAAGCAAAAACAAGCCTTAGCTGCAGGCGCCAACAGTTACCCGATCGCCAACCGGTTACTGGCTAAGCAAGGGTTGGTTTTGCAAAAGCCGATGCGCTACAACAACACTTACGCCTTGGTGGTGCGGCAGGCGGATGCGCAGCGGTACGGCCTGAAGACGATCGCCGACCTCAAAAAGCTGCCGCAGGCCAAGGCGGGGTTTGACCTGGAGTTTGCCAGTCGCAGCGATGGCTATCCGGGAATTCAGCAGGCTTACGGGTTGAACTTGGCAATCAATTCGCTAGACGCTTCACTGCGGTATCAGGCGTTGACGAAAGGCCAGGTGCAAGTCACCGATGGCTATTCGACTGATTCGCAAATCGCGCAGTACCACTTGTTGGCCTTGCAAGACCCCAAGCACGTCTTCGCGACTTATCGCGGGGCGCCGCTGATGCGCACGGCTTGGGCCAAGAAGCACCCGGCGCTGGTCAAGCGCTTGAACCGCTTGGCGGGTAAGATTACCGAAGAAGAGATGCAGCAAATGAATTATGCCGTCAATGTGAAAAAACAAAGCGCAGCTAAAGTGGCGAAGGCGTATTTGCGCCAGCATGGGCTCTTGAAGGAGGCGCAGTGATGACTGATCTGATCGAATTTGCGCATGTCACCAAAACCTATCATGGTGAAAATGTCGTGGCCGACCTCAACTTAACAATCAAAGCCGGGGAATTATTCGTCTTGGTAGGTGAGTCAGGTAGTGGTAAAACCACGACGCTGAAAATGATCAACCGCCTCGTTGAGCCGAGTGCAGGGGAGATCCGCTTCAACGGCCAATCCGTTACGACGTTTCCGGTACGCAAACTGCGCTGGCACATCGGCTACGTTTTGCAGCAGATCGCGTTATTTCCGACCATGACGGTGGGACAAAACGTGGCGTTGATCCCGGAAATGCGCCGGTGGCCGAAAGCGCAGGTGCAAAAACGCGTCAACGAGTTGCTAGATGCCGTGGGGTTGCCGGCGGCAGATTACCGCGATCGGATGCCGAAAGCCTTGTCCGGTGGGGAACAACAACGGGTGGGGATTTTACGAGCGTTTGCCGGGAAGCCGCCGATCGTCTTAATGGACGAGCCTTTTTCCGCGCTCGACCCGCTGTCGCGCAATCAGCTCCAAGAGCTGGTGTTGCGGCTACATCAAGAGCTGGGGATGACGATCATCTTCGTGACCCACGATATGAATGAAGCCTTGCGCCTGGGGCAGCGGATCGGGGTGATGCGTGACGGGCATCTGGTCCAAGTGGCAACGCCGACGGAGATCGCAGAGGCCCCTGCCACCGCCTGGGTCGCCGACTTTTTCGCCGGGGCCAACCGCCTCTTGCTGGATACGCCGGTGGGGGAGTTGGCCCAGTACGGGACCCCGGCACAAGGGGCAGGCGTCGACCCGGCGCTCCCGTTGCGGCAGGTGTTGACGCAGATCACGACCGCACAATCCGTGACAGTGACTGCAAAACAAGGTACCTTTAAGTTAGACGCACAAGCAATAATGCATTTTTTGGCAGATAAAGCATGATCGTGATGGAGGTGCTCTGATGGAAACATATGATGTGATCGTGATCGGCGCGGGCCCAGCAGGATTGGCTGCGGCGGAGACGTTAGCGGTAGCTAAAAAGGTCCTCGTGATCGAGCATGACTTGTGGGGCGGCACATGCCCAAACCGTGGGTGTGACCCTAAGAAAATGTTGTATCACGCTGTGGAAGTGCGAGACGCTGCGATCCGCATGGGCAGTTCGGGGTTAGTCGGCGCGCCAGACATCAACTGGCCGAAACTCATGGCATTCAAGCGGGGCTACACGCAAGGGGTGCCAAGCGGGACAGAAACTGGTTTGAAAGCGGCCGGCATCACTACGCGCTATGGCCAACCAGAGCTGATCGACAACCATACCGTGCGCCTCAAGGGCATGACCTATGCGGCGGCAGACATTGTGCTGGCGACCGGCCGGCAACCGGCGGAGTTGCGGCTACCCGGGAGCGGCTTGTTGAAAACCAGTACAGATTTTCTTGACCTCGATCAATTGCCGCAAACCGTGGCGTTTATCGGGGCGGGATATGTTAGCATGGAACTCGCGAATATCGCGGCGACGGCTGGCGCGACGGTGCATGTGATCAATCGGAGTCACCGGGCACTGCGGGCTTGGGATGAAAAATCGGTCGCGATGTTGCGGACCGCCATGGAAGCCAAGCACATCCATTTTCACGATGACGTTCAGCTGGAAGCAATCGAGCAAGCTTGCGATAAGCATGTGCGCCTCCTCGGGGCGGACGGGTTCAAGTTGGAAGTGCCCCTCGTGATCAACGCGACCGGGCGCGTACCGGTCGCAGGGGTCGCGCTACGCCGGCTCGGGGTCGCCATGAGCGCCGCGGGGATCACCGTCGATGCGCACATGCAAACCAACGTGCCTCACATCTACGCGGTGGGCGACGTTGTGGCCAAGACGCAGCCTAAATTAACGCCGGTGGCGAGTTTTGAAGGGCGGTATGTCGGCCGCCACTTGCTAGGCGAAACCGATCCGATCCAATACCCGGCCCAACCAGAGATCGTGTTTGGCGCCACAGAATTAGCCAAGGTCGGCGTCACGTTGGAGACTGCCGAGCAAGCACCAGAGCAGTATACGATCCGGGATCAAGACGTGACCCACTGGTACACCTATAATCGGCTCAAAGAAACCGCTGCGCGTGTGGTCACGATCACGGATAAAAAGACGCGCCACTTGGTTGGGGCCGTCGTGGTCAGCAGCCACGCCGAAGAGTTGATCAACCAGTTGACTATGTTGATCGATCGCCCGCTGGCTACCGCGTCAGAGTTGATCTACGGTTATCCAACCGTGGCGAGCGACCTCCAGTATTTCTTGTAAGATTTGACAGTTGGCCGGGTTTTCACTATGATCAGTACTAACGTCGATGCATACGATGATCGTCGTTCCACGAGGTGTTCAGAGAGTTGCCGTGACTGAGAAGGTGACCGCCGGGAACGAGGAGTTGGCTCGTGTGGGACAATCCGGTGGGTGCGCCGTAAGCCAGTTGAGAGGTCGCAAGGCATACTTGCGGCAAATTAGGTGGTACCGCGCACAGCCGTCCTATGTGATGAACATAGGACGGCTTTTTTGTGGTTAATCGAGGAGGAAAAATCAACATGGCAAAACATACTTTTTTGACGGGCGATCGGCCGACAGGGCGCTTACACATCGGGCATTATATCGGCAGCCTGAAGAACCGCGTGGCGCTACAAAATTCAGGGGATTACGATAATTTTGTCATGATCGCCGATACGCAAGCGTTGACGGACAACGCCAATAACCCTGAGAAGATCCGCAACTCCCTGATGCAGGTGGCCTTAGACTATTTGGCCGTCGGCATCGATCCGCAAAAAACTACGATCTTGATCCAAAGCGCGATCCCGGCCTTGCCAGAATTGACGATGTACTACCTCGATTTGGTGACGGTCAATCGCTTGAACCGCAACCCAACCGTTAAAGCCGAGATCCAACAAAAGGCCTTCGGCGAATCCGTTCCGGCCGGCTTCTTCATCTACCCGGTCAGCCAAGCCGCCGACATCACCGCATTCAAGGCAGACACGGTGCCAGTTGGTGACGACCAAGAGCCGATGCTGGAACAGACGCGAGAAATCGTGCGGAGTTTCAACCGCACCTATCAACGAGACGTGTTGGTTGAACCAGAAGGTTATTTCCCCCCTAAGGGTTCTGGACGCTTACCTGGGATCGATGGCAACGCCAAAATGTCCAAGTCGTTGAACAACGGCATTTACCTCTCGGATGATGCGGATACCGTCCAAAAGAAGATCATGTCGATGTACACCGACCCCAACCACATTCACGTCGAAGATCCTGGCCAAGTCGAAGGTAACGTCGTGTTTACTTACCTCGATGTCTTCGCGACGGATACGGCTAAGGTCGCTGAGCTCAAGGCCCAATATCAACACGGCGGTTTAGGTGACGTGAAGATCAAGCGCTACCTCAACGAGGTCATGGATGGCGTCTTACGCCCGATCCGCGAACGCCGGGAACAATATGCGCAAGATATGGCCAGCGTGCAACAAATCTTGATTGATGGCACCGCCCACGCCAACGACATTGCCAACCAGACCCTCCAAGAGGTCCGCGATGCCATTGGCTTCAACTACTTCAAGTAACCGCACGGGGGCGAGTGCTGTAAACCGCGGGTATTTTTATAAATATTGATTAAAACCATTTTCTGAAAACTTGTATAATCAACAAGACAGACAAAATGGAGGATAATCAAGATGAAAGAAGTACCAGAAGAAATCAAGCACTGGAATTGGGGCGCATTTAGTTTCAACATGTTCTGGGGAATCGGGAACAAGAGTTATTTACCACTACTGATGTTGATCCCACTGTTTAACCTCGTATGGGTCTTTATTTGCGGGGCCAAGGGTAACGAGTGGGCGTGGCAAAACGGCGACTACCAAGACGTTGAGACGTTCAACGCGGTTCAAGCAACTTGGAACCGGGCAGGGTTTGTCGCGTTTTTGATCTATATCATTAGCTTCGCCGTTGTGTTCATCTTTTACGGGATGATAATCGCGGCACTGATAGGGGGGTCTAGCTATGATTACTAAACTACGCCAGGCCGTGTGGGTGCTGGATCTAGTTGAGATCGTGATGGCGTTGATCGGATTTTACAATTTCGCCGCCAACACCACGAACCACGATCCGTTATTTGTGACTAGTCTCAGCAGTCTATCTGGTTTATTATTTTGGGCACTGTTCAGCATGTTGTGCGTGGTTGGCTTCACGCTGAGTTTGTATTTGATGATCGGCAAAAAGCAATCCCGCTCGACCGGCTTGTTGATCAGCGCGATCGCGTTCGGCTCGCCACTACTGTTCTCCTTTTTCTTGATCATCCCGGCAACGTTGAGCTTGCTAGGGGCGATCTTCATCGGGATCGATGATGCCGAAGAAGCCTGAATGACGCAGGCCCCCATAACGCCTCCTGTGAATCCCCCAGAGCGGGATTGGCAGGAGGCGTTCGTGGTGTTTGGGGAAATACGCCTTAAGACTGAGGTGAGGGGCTTGCGGCATGGTACACTAGTTGTATCAACTCATTATTGAAGACGTGTGCTTGGCACAGTGAAGGGGTTTTGAATCATGCAGAAGAAACGCTTGAGTCCAGTTGCAATCACGGGGATCGTGATCGCAGCCATTGCCGTGATCATCGGTATTTATGGCATTAGCACGTATAACAGCTTAGCGAAAAAGAACCAAGAAGTGACGGCCCAGTGGAGCCAAGTCGAAAACGTGATGCAACGGCGCGCCGACTTGATCCCGAACTTGGTCAGCGCGGTCAAAGGCTCAATGAACCACGAGACGAAGGTTTTTGACGATATTGCCACGGCGCGGCGCAACTATTCTGCGGCGTCGACCACCAAAGAAAAAGCCGCAGCCGATGACCAGGTGAACCAAAGTGTCGGCACCTTGCTCAACGTGATCAAGGAAAGCTACCCGAAGCTGAATTCCCAGCAAAACGTGCAAACGCTGATGACCCAGCTGGAAGGTAGCGAAAACCGGATCTCGACAGAGCGGCGCCGGTATATCGACGATGTGAAGACCTATAACCAAGACGTGGTGACCTTCCCTAAGAACATTTTTGCAAACATGATGGGCCTGGGCCAAAAGGCGACCTTCAAGGCTAGTCCAGAAGCAGCCAAAGTGCCAAAGGTCGACTTGGATAACTGAAAGTAGGCAAGCGGATGCGTAAAAAGGCGTGGTGGTTATTACTATTCCCGTTGTGGTTGGTTTTGGCGACGGCGCAACCGGTACACGCTGCCACCTTACCGGAGAAGCCCGCGGCGCACTATTATTACGACGGGATCGGGCTACTCGATCAAAGCAACCAGCAACTGATCGACCAGAAGAATCAAACCTATCAAACCAAGAAGCAAAAGCCCCAAATTGGGGTGGCCGTGGTCAAATCTACCGGTGGTGAAGCGCTGGGTGAGTACGCGCCGGACCTCTTTAAAAAATGGGGGATCGGCGATTCTGACCGCGATAATGGCGTCTTGATCGTTTTTGCGAAGAACGCGGGTCAAAACAACATGCGCATCGAAGTCGGCTATGGCTTAGAAGGCGATTTAACCGACGCTTTGGCTGGACGGATCCTGAATCAGCATCTGAGTGACATCAAGTCCAAAGACCCAGCTAAGGTCAATCAGGCGCTTAAGGCCGTCTTTAACGCCGTTGCGACCGTGGTCGATCAGAAGTACCATTATCCCAAAGACGACAACACAGTCTCGATGTCGCAGTATCAGCAACAAGAACGCCAACAAAGCACGCGTCAAAACGGTGTCTTTGGCGGCGTGATCAAGATCATCTTTATCGTCGTCATCGTGATCATTGTGCTCGCCTCGATCGGTGGTGGCGGTGGCCGCGGCGGCGGTCGTCGGCGCGGTGGCAGCAACTGGTGGTTGTGGTACCTGCTAGGCAGCTTGTTAAGTAGCGGCGGCCGTGGCGGTGGTCCCCGTGGTCCATGGGGCGGCGGTGGCGGCTTCGGTGGTGGCGGCTCCAGTTGGGGTGGTGGCTCCTCTGGTGGCGGCGGTGCCGATGTATGATCATGCCTAGCCGGCAAACAACTAAATGAACGCAAAAGTCCCCTGCACACCCGAATATTTCGGTGTGGCAGGGGACTTGTTTGTGCTTGAGGCTACGGTCGTACGCAACCCTAGGCGAACTAATGAATGTAAACGGTGATGACCGTGAAGAGGCCAAAGAAGATCCCAGGGAGGTTCGAGATGATCACGGGCCAGTCTTTATAGGTCTTATTCCACCCGTAGCCCACCCACAGCGCTGCGTTGATCGCAGCGACGAGTGGTTGTAGCGGGGAAACCGGATGGCCGGAAAAATTAGCGATGATCTCGGGAATGTAAGAAACGTACATCGAGATACACATGAGCGTCGCTAATTTGCTCAACAACTTCAGTCGATGGACTCTATTAGGATCAACAGCGTCTTTGCCTTCTGGATATTTTCCTGTATCGATATGGATAAACCCATCACTCCTTTTGTTGATGGTGCCTAGAATAACACGCAGGGTGTAAGCCGTCAAAAAGGGAGGGCCGTTTCAAACATTGTTTCATGAAAAATAACGGTAACCTTTTTGAAAACACCTCGTCACAAAGCGCGGCTGCGGTCCAGTGCGCGGATAGGCGACCACGGCGAATCGTTGGTCTACCGCGGATCAGGTGCTACATTGCTGTGAAACTTAGCTTGAGAAACAAATTGTTTTATTTGTGGGATTTAAGCAAATTGAGGGTGACAGTGGGGAGTGCTTGCGGTAAGATGCTCGGAGTTAAAGTTTTTGTCACGACAGAATGGAGGGGTAATTTGCGCACGCTCACGAAGGGCAATCCGTTGAAGCTGGTGGTGTTGTTCACCATCCCGCTGCTGATCGGGAATGTCTTCCAACAATTGTATAGTTTTATGGATGCGTTGATCGTCGGTCGGACGATCGGCAAAGCGGCCTTGGCAGCGGTTGGGGCGACCGGGAGTATCAATTTCTTGATCATCGGTTTCGCCCAAGGGACGACCGCAGGCTTATCGGTGCTGACCGCCCAAGCCTTCGGCGCCCGCGATGAGCGCGGCGTGCGCAAGAGCTTCGGGACCAGTATTTGGATCAGCCTGGGGTTGACCATTATTTTAACGGCGATTTCTGTGTCAATGACGCGGCCGCTCTTGACCTTGATGCAGACGCCGCCGGAGATCATCGATCAATCGGTCGCGTTTGTGCGGGTGATCTTCATTGGGGTCGGCGCGTCGATGGCGTTCAACTTATTGAGTAACATGATGCGGGCCTTGGGCGATTCGCGGACCCCGCTGATCTTTTTGATCATTGCGACCGTCGTCAACATCACGTTAGAATTGCTGTTTATCCTGGTTTTCCATTGGGGGGTCGCAGGGGCCGGCTGGGCCACGGTGATCGCCCAGCTTTTCTCGGCGGTCCTGTGCTGGTGGTTCATTAAAAAACGGATCCCGCTATTGGTGATCCGGCGCAAGGATTTAGTCATCGATTGGGCGGATATCCGGCGGCACATCAAGGTCGGCTTGCCGATGGGCTTTTCGATGTCGATCATTGCGATCGGGGCGGTGATCTTGCAGGTGATGTTGAACACTTTGGGAACCGATGCGGTGGCGGCGTATACGGCGGCTGGCCGGATCGATCAGCTGGCGACCTTGCCGGCCAGTTCTTTTGGTTTGGCGATGGCGACCTTTGCGGCGCAAAACTTAGGGGCGCGCGAATTCGGACGCATCCGTCGCGGCGTGCACCAAACCTTAGCGTTAAACGTGATCGTCTCGGCGGTTTTAGGCGCTTTGATCATTTTGTTCGGCAAGCCGTTGGTCAACTTATTCCTCGGCCCGAATCAGCCGGCAGTCACCGCACTGGCGCAGACGTATTTCCACTACAACGCCAGCATGTACTGGCTGTTGGCGATCTTGTTTACCATGCGTAACCTCTTGCAAGGCTTGGGCAAAACGATGGTGCCAACGGTCGCCGGCTTGCTTGAATTGGTGATGCGGGCGTTTGCGGGGATCGTGTTAGTGACGCACATGGGCTTTGCCGGGGCGTCAATGGCCAACCCGTTGGCGTGGGTCGGCTCGGTTTTCGTCCTGGTGAATGTTTACTTCCGGACCATGAAGCGTATCCGCCAGCGCGAAGACGCGGCGTTGAACCAAGTGGCAGGCGAACCTGTCGATGAGCGCTTGTAAATGGGCATCCGATTTATTGGTCGCGTTAGGCAGATGCCTGGCGCGGCCTTTTTTGGGTGCTGTTTGGATGGTACACTGCGACTAAAGCAATGTGGGGGTGCCGTGATGACGACAGCAGATGAAATTTTTGAGGCGATCAAACAAGACCCGGATAATGCGGCGTTTACGGCGGCAGGGATCGCGCCTTTGTACCACCTGGAACCCGAGGCAACGATTTTGATCGTCAGCCAAGCCCCAAGCCGCTCGGCGCAGGCCGCTAAGACTTATTGGCGAGACGCATCGGGAGACCGGTTACGGGAATGGATGGGCGTCAGCGAACAGGAATTCTACCATTCGGGCAAGATCGCGGTGGTGCCTTTAGACTTCTATTATCCGGGCAAAGGTAAAAGTGGCGATTTGCCCCCACGCAAGGGCTTTGCGGAAAAATGGCACGCCCCGTTATTGCGCCTGATGCCGAAGCGACAGTTGACCTTGCTGATCGGGATGTACGCGCAGAAATACTATTTGCCCCAGCGCGAGAAGACGTTGACGGCGACGGTGCAACATTTTGCGGACTACGCCCCGTATTTCCCGCTGGTGCACCCGTCACCACTGAATTATGGCTGGCTAAAAAAGAATCCGTGGTTTGCGGCCACGGTGTTGCCGGCGTTGCAACGCCAAATTCGGGCCTTACTCTAATGACCGAAAAAACCCGCTCAAGGTGGCTTCTTAGCTAGATCGTGGTCTAGTGGCAGTTACCTTGAGCGGGTTTGGTTTGTTTGGCGCAGCGTCAGCACAACAAAGACACGTCGGGTATCCCCAAACGTGTCCCGGGCAATTCCCCAAATGAAGAGGCGCGGATGCCGACTCGCGAAAATCTTTGGTTACGGTGCCTGAGTTGACACTCAGGACTGGGATAACAGCGGCCTCACGCGGGTTGGTCCCGCCATGAGGGTCGTACGCCAGATGTCTCGCCAGTGCCCAATCAGTTCTAGGCCATCTTCGGGATCTATCCTTAAGCGCGTGTGGAGGCCGACAACGATCATCGACTGGCACCCCCACCAGTACAGACTGGGAAAGCATATGGAGTGGCCACCACCATACCCAGCTGTATAAGCTAAGGTCAGTATACCAGCTTTTGCCGATAATGGAACCCCTTACACGAACATTTACAAACTTTTTACATTAGCGGTAATAACTGGTGGCCTGATAAGGCGTCAAGGTGGTCACCGCGTGGGTCAGCGGGCCAGTGGCGGTGCCTTAGCTTGCGCCCCACAGAAGCCGAGACTTGAACAGCAGACGCAAAAGCCCTCGCACGGCGGTTTGAAGGCTTCAGAACCGTGTGCGAGGGCTTTTGTCAGCGGGGTGAGGCGGCGATCAAGGCAGGTCGTTACCCGCCGCGAGGTAGAGGTCGTACCATTCTTGATGTGTCAACGTGAGGTCACCAGCTTCGGCGATCTCGGCGATACGCTCGGCATTAGTGGTACCGGCAATCACTTGGACGTCGCCAGGGATACGCAAGATCCAGGCCGAGGCGATCGCATTGACGTTGGTGTGGTACTTTTCCGCCAAGGTCTGCAAGGCTGCGTTGAGTTTTGGAAACTTTGGATTATCAATGAAGACGCCTTCGAAGAACCCGTATTGGTAAGGGCTCCAAGCCTGGATCGTCATGTGGTGCAAACGGCTGTATTCCAAGATGCCATCGTCGTGGCTGGTGGCACGCTCGTCGGTCATGTTGGTATGCAGGCCAAAGTCGATCATCCCGGTGTGCTTTAAGGATAATTGCAATTGATTGGCGAAGAGGTGTTGCCCAACGGCTTGTTGCAGTAAGGCGACTTGGCCAGGGTTGAAGTTGGAGACGCCGAATTGGCGGACCTTGCCGGCGTTTTGCAGGTCGTTGAAGGCTTCAGCGATCTCTTCGGGAATCATCAAGGTATCTGGCCGGTGGAGCAACAGGCTATCGACGTAATCGACGCCTAAGCGTTGCAGGCTCGCATCCACAGCCTCTAAGATGTGCTGCTTGGAGAAGTCGTAGGCTTTACCCGGGAGGATCCCACACTTGGTCTGGATCAAAATGTCGTCACGCTTGAAACTCGCTTGCTTCAAGGCCTGGCCGAATAAGGTTTCCGCTTCGCCATTCGCATAGATATCCGCGTTATCATAGAAGTTGATCCCTGCAGCAAAGGCGTGGTCGAGTAACGCGGTCGCCCCCGCTAAGTCGAGCTTGGTGATCCGCATCACCCCTAAGGCGATTGGTGTGGCTAACAGGCCAGATTGGCCGAGATTAATTTTCCGCATAACGTCCTCCTTGTGAAAAAGCGTTTTACAATGCTCAATACCTTGAGATTAGCACATCACCGACACCAGTCAAAGCGAAATGGCTAAAGCGACGAAAAAATGCCGGGGTGGTATGATGGCAGTAGCAAGTAACGAACCTGTGGGGGCTCGAATTTAAGAGGAGTGAGAGACACATGGCGATCAATCGCGGCTTTGTTGTGATCGGGGCGCAATCCGTCTTTTTCAGCATCACGGATCTGCGGACGCTATCGGAGTTAGAACGCGGCCAGTTCCCGGTCGCGATCGGTGAGGATATTTTTGCGAGCCACCAGATCGCACCGGAGACGGTGGATAACGTCGTCACGGCGTTACAAAATATCGGGCAAGTTTTCCAAGATTATGGGCTGGAGACCCAAACCGTTGTCGGCAGCCACAGTTTCTTTGAAGCAGATAATGCTCAGTTTGTTTGGGATCAAGTCGTTAGCCGTACCGGCTGGCAGATCCAGCGGGCGACACTGTCGCAAGAGGCGTTTTATCGTACGCAGGCGGTGTTTGCCCAGTTTCCTAATTTTGCCCAGGTGATCGAAGAAGGCACGGTGCTGATCGATATTTCCAGCGGCAGTGTCGAGCTGACCGCCTTTACGAATGGTGAGTTTGGCTTTTCGCGTAACTTGAGCTTAGGCCCGCTGCGCGTCTTCGAAGTGATGAGCGATATCCAAGCCAGCGTTCCGAATTATGTCGAGGTCATGCGCGATTTCATCGATAGTCGCCTCGTGGACTTCCGTCGGTTACTGCCGCGCGGTAGCCACTATCCCCACATGATCTTGATGGGGAGTGCGCTATCATTATTAGAAACGCTGATCCCAGTGGGGCAAACGGCGGTGGAAACCGACCGTGACGGGTTCGACCTGTTGTACCATGAAGTGATCCACGCCTCCGACCAGTATTTGGCTGACACCTACGAACTGCCGTTGGCCCAAGTCAGTCAGGTGCTACCGACCGTCTTGATGGTGTACCGACTGATCAAAACCTTAGCGGCGGAAAAGATCTGGATCTCGAATCTGAAAATGATCGATGGGCTAGCGGTTAATCAGGCGTTAGAATCAGGGTACAAGCCAGTGGCCTTAGACCCAACGCAAGAAATCGTGATGTCGGCGACTAACCTTTCGGACCGCTACCAAGTCGATCCCAAGCACCGTGATACCACCGTGACCTTTGCCTTACAGCTGTTCGACCGCCTACGGAATTTGCATGGGTTGGGGAAGCGCGAGCGGTTGTTGTTGCAGATCGCGGCGTTGGTGACGGATATCGGCAGTTTTGTGGACACCCACAAGCATTACGAGCACTCGGAATATATTATCCGGGCTTCGGAGCTGATGGGACTGGATACGATCGAGCAGCAGATGGTCGCCACAATCGCCCGGTTCCATTCCAGCGATAGTCCGCAGATCGACTTAGGCGACTTACCGTTGCTGTCCACCCAGCGTCGGTTAGTGATCGCCAAGCTGAGTGCGCTGTTGCGGGTGGCCGATAGCTTGGATGCGTCACGCCAGCAGAAGATCCAGCGAATTCGCGTCTCTCAAAAAGACGATCGGATCGTGCTGCACGCAACGGCCAATGATGACGTTGAGCTTGAGCGGTGGACCCTAGCGCGGAAAGGCCGCTTCTTCACCGCGGTCTTTGGGTTACCGATCGAATTGAAAGGAAGACTGACAGTATGAGTAAGAAGGCTTATGACCATGCCAAGTATTTTACCAACCGTGAGCTGAGCTGGATCGCATTCAACGACCGGGTGCTCGAAGAAGCTCGCGATCACGACAATCCACTGTTGGAGCGGGTGCGCTTTTTGGGCATCACCCAGAGCAATCTGGATGAATTCTTCAATGTGCGGGTCGCGAGTTTGCGCAAAATGGTCGCGGTGGATTATCACGAACCGGATGCTTCGGGGCTGACGCCTGCAGCGCAGTTGAAGGCGATCGCCAAGGCGGCGCACGCGATGGTCGATAAACAGTATACGACCTGGATGCGCTCCTTGCGGCCGGCACTTGAGGCGGTCGGGGTGCGGCTCTTAACGTTTGCGCAGCTGAATGATCGCCAGCACGACTACGTTGATGATTATTTCCATCAAGAACTCTATCCGGTTTTGACCCCGATGGGCGTCGACCCGACGCGGCCGTTCCCGTTTTTGGCCAACAATAGCTTGAACTTGGCGATTCGCTTACAGCGCCCTGAAGATGATGAGGACAAGGCGTTTGCGATGGTGCAGATCCCAGACGTTTTCCCGCGGTTGGTGCGGCTGCCGGATGCTTCCAACGACTTCATTTTGCTGGAAACCGTGATCGAGCACTATGTCGCCGAGCTGTTTGTCGGTGCCGAGATCAAAGAAAGCGCGTTGTTTCGCGTGACGCGGGATATGGATCTGGATGTGGCGGAAGAAGACGCCTCTGATTTAATGAAGGAGATCCAGTCACAGCTCAAAAAGCGGCAGCGAGGCAAGGTCATGCGCCTGGAAATCGAAGCCGATATGGGCAAGTACCTCAAGAAGCGGCTGGTGCGCGGCTTAGATGTTTCCGACGATGACGATGTGTACGCGCTCAAGGGTCCGATCGACCTCAACATCATGTCGAAATTGGCCAAGCTGACGCAAGGGTTACCGGAGTTATCTTACCCACCGTTCAAGGCGTATCGGGATCCCGCGTTAGCCGGCGACTTGTTTGCGCAAATCGCCGACCATGACATCTTCTTGCAGCACCCGTATGATTCGTTCCAAACCGTCGTCGATTTTATCCACCAAGCCGCGATCGATCCGCAGGTTTTGGCGGTCAAAATGACGCTGTACCGGGTATCGAGCAAGTCGCCGATCATCTCACACCTCAAACAAGCCGCCCAAAACGGCAAGCAAGTGACGGTGCTGGTCGAGCTCAAGGCACGGTTCGATGAGGAAAATAACGTCCACTGGGCCCAAGAGCTAGAACGAGCCGGCTGCCACGTGATCTATGGGCTGGTGGGGTTGAAGACGCATTGTAAGTTGGCCTTAGTGGTCCGCCGGGAAGAATCTGGGATCCGGCGGTACATGCACATGGCAACGGGGAACTACAACGATGTGACCGCGAATTTCTACACGGACATGGGGTTGTTCACCGCCAATGCCGAAATGGGCGCCGATGCCAGCAACATTTTCAACATGTTATCTGGGTTTTCGGAACCCGCCTACTTCCACAAGCTCGTGATCGCGCCAATGGGGATCCGCGACTTCTTGACCGACCAGATCCACGCCGAAATCGCCCATGCCCAAGCCGGGCGCAAGGCGTTCATCCGGATGAAGATGAATTCTCTGTCAGACACGAAAATGATCCAAGAACTGTATGCTGCCAGTGCTGCAGGGGTCAAAATCGAGTTGTTGGTGCGGGGAATCTGTAACCTCAAGGTGGGTATTCCTGGCGTCTCCGAGAATATCACGGTCCATTCGATCGTTGGCCGCTTCCTAGAACATAGCCGGATCTATTATTTCTATGCGGATGGGGATGAGCGCCTCTTCTTGTCCAGTGCCGACTTGATGAAGCGCAACTTGTCTCGGCGCGTCGAGTTGTTGTTCCCGATCTTAGCGGATGCGGTCCACACCCGGGTCCTTAAGATCTTCGATACGATGTGGGCGGATACGATCAAGACGCGGATCTTGCAGCCTGACGATAGCTGGGAGCGGGTCGATTTGCGCGGTGCCGTAAAGCTCAACGCGCAAGAAGCCTTTATGGAAGCGGCGATCGCTAAAGCAAAAGCGGCGACGGCAGAAACGGCGACTGCGGTGCCGCCTGCCGACGCGCACCGCTTCACCCCGATGAAGGCGCCGGATCCAGAATAGCGTGTCGGGTTTGGAGGCCCCTTGTCAGGTCCTGAGTGTATGGGCGGATAAGGGGCCTCGGTGCGTCAGGGACAAGGCGCTGAAAGAACGGTATAATCAGATTGGTAACGTTTCATTCGATACATATAATAGGAGAGAAGCTTATGGAACATTTTGGTGTGATCGACCTCGGCTCAAACTCTGCACGCTTGAGTGTGTGGGAGATCGACGACGATGGTAGCGCAAAACAGGTGTTGAAGCTGAAGGAAATGGTCCGCCTATCCGAAGGGATGGGTGAGGCGAAGGTCTTACAAGAGCCCGCGATCGCGCGGACGCTCGCAGCCTTGGGGCGCTTCAAGGCGCAGTACGACCAACTGGCGAATCTGACGTTGCGGGCCTTTGCGACCGCGGCGACGCGTCAAGCCGTGAATCAAAAGGAATTCTTGAAGCGGGTCAAAAAAACGGTTGATATCGATATTCAAGTGATCGAAGGCAGTAAGGAAGCGCAACTTGACTATCTCGGGGTGATCAATACCTTGCCGATTCAAAACGCGTTGATCATGGATACCGGTGGCGCATCGACCGAGTTGATCTTGGTGCAAAACCGCAAACTCCAACATTTAGTTTCGATCCCGTTTGGTTCGGTCAACCTCAGTGAACGCTTTTTGTCTGCGGATATGGTTACGGCGTCTGAAGTCTTCAACCTCATGACCGCCGTTGAGCACACGTTCAATTCCCTATGGTGGTTGCGCAAGGCGCAAAACTTGCCGATCATTGCGCTAGGCGGTTCCAACCGGACGTTGGCGAAGATCCAGCGCCGCCGGGATGCGGTGGCTAATTTTGAAGATATCCATGGGTACCGCATGTTGACCAGCCAGGTGAACGTCATCTTCAGTGATATCTTGACGAAGGACTTGGAAGGCCGCAAGGCGATCCCTGGTCTGGCCAAATACCGTGCTGATATCATCGTTGGCGGCCTGGTGCCTGTGGTGATGATGATCCGGTACTTGGATAGTGACCGGTTGACGTTTTCACAATACGGGCTGCGTGAAGGCGCCTTATACGAATACTTAAATAACAAAGATGAAGACCACTAAGAAGCGGTTAAGATTGAACGGCACCCCACGATGCGGTGCCGTTTTGCGGTATAAATAAGCTTAATCAAATTGATTGGAGAATTGGCGATGAAAAGACTATTCATCACACTAGGCTTGTTGTTGACGGCCGGCTTGGCTTGGGGCGCGCACCCGGTACAGGCTGACGAGACGTGGCAACCCGTGGCCACGTTAGGGAGTTCGCTGACCGCAGACCAGAAAAGCGGGACATTATCGACCTTAGAATCTGCGGCTAACATCAGCTCGGCCTCAGAATTGACGGTCAACGGTGACACTTTGGTGAAGTATTTGAACCCTAGCGGCTCGAGTTTTACCGCGACTTCTGGGGTCTGGTCCTCCGCCTTGGTGCAAAAAACCAGTAGCGGTGGCATTAATGTCACGATCGTCCCGTATAACGGCACCAACAACATTACGACCATCACCAGCGACCAATATCGTAACGCCGCTTTGACCGCTGGGGTCACGAATGCGAACCTGTACATCACCTCGGCCGTCAAGATCGACGGCTCTGGCGCCTTGGCCGGCGTCTATGCGGCCTTTGCCCAAAACGGGGAAACGTTGAACGGCGCCCAGATCGATGCGGCGCAAACCGAAGTCAACACGCTGTCTGGGATCACTGCGGCCAATAAAGACGAAGATGGCTATTCCGACAAGCAGCTGAACAACGCGGTCGCGGGCATGAAAAAGGACATGGCGAGCCAGTCTAACAACGGGCAGCAGACGCTGTCGCAGAATCAAATCGGCAACATTGTGGACTCACAGCTGAAGCAGAATAATTTAACCACGATCATCAACAACAACCAACGCACCCAGATCGTTAACCTGATGGTCAAGATCCAGAACTCTGGGGCCTTGAAGTCCAGCGACTTTAAGGCGCAAGCCACCAAGTTGGCGAGTTCGATCCAGTCTAGCGCGAAAAGCTTGTTCAACAAGCTCAAAGGGTTGAATACGGCAGAAAACCGTAACTTTTTGCAGAAGATCCTTGATGCGATCGGTAACTTCTTCAAGTCGCTGATCGACTGGCTCACCAGCTTGTTCTAACCCCGTCGTGAGGCTGAGACATCAAGCGGTTTTAGCCCATAACATAAGCGCCATTGCGTCACGATTCGTTCCTTGAATCGCGGCGCAATGGCGTTTGTGTGTCTGGGCGTTGCGTTATGGCACGCGACGATGGATTGCTGTCTTCGGCGCTTTTTTTGTGGCGAAAAATCTGGGATAATGGGACCAACGCATGCGGCGTGGGGAAGAAGGAACACAAATGCGACGATGGATAAAGTGGCTTTGCGGGGTGCTGTTGCTTTTCGGCCTATTCAGTGGTGGGCAGCAGGTACGTGCGGCGCAAAATCAGTGGGTGAACGACCATGCCGGGGTATTGTCCGCGCGCACGCGGCAACATATTGCTAGGGTCAACGAGACCCAATTCGCGAAGTTGCCCGGTCATCCGCGCCTAGCCGTTGAAATCTACCGCCATCTCCCAGGAGGCCAAAGTACCGCTGCGTATAAGGTCAAACGCTTCGAGCAGCTGGGGATCGGGGATGACGATTGGGATAATGGCTTGTATTTTGTCATGGCGACCGCCGACCACAAGTACGGACTGGCCGTTGGCTATGGCCTGGAGTCGGCTTTGCCTGATGCGACAGCCAGTCAGATCGTCACCGACGCCGTGAAGACCCAACTGCGCGCAGGAAAGTATGATGCGGCGGTGGATCAAATCGTCACGAATATCGCCACAACGCTGGTCAACAATCGCCAAGCGATCGCCACACCGGCAGACATTGCGGCCAAACGCGCCGCGACAAAGCGGCACCGGGCGCTCCTCACTGGGGCAATCGTGATCCCGCTGGTGGCGCTGGTTGCCTGGTTTGGGTGGCTTTTGACCCGTCACCGGCGGCGCTTGAAAAACCTGCGGGCGGCCCAACAGTCGGCCGACTTGCAACAGTTACCGCTTTATCGGGGACTGCCCAAGCAAGTGCAAAACCGCTACGGGGACCAGGTGTCGGTGCCTTGGTTTGGCGTCATGCCAGCCATTGACCGGCAGTGGTGGACCCACGACTTGAGCGCCTACGTACAAGCCCAAATGGCGGCTTTGGTCGCGCAACTACAACCGCCCATGACGGTGCCGTTGTTCGTATTCGGGGAGCCGTTGGCGCTGACGCTAGTAGCTGAAGACGTGGTGGCGGCGCAGAACTTTGCGGCTGTGATGGCCGGGGTCGATCCGCAGGTGCAGGCGTTGACCGCACCGCGTCGCCGCTATTTTGCCGCGTTTGGGGCGTGGGCCGTCGAAAATGGGGTGTCACTGGTCGAACAACAAGCAGTCTGGGGGGAGTTTGCTGCCCATGTTCAACCGGCAGACGCCGACATTTTGGCTAACGCAGAAGCACAAAAGCAGACCTTTACCGTGATCTGGCAGCATCTTAACACGCCGAATGACCCGTATCTTGAGACGGCGGGGCTACCGCTGTGGGTTGCTGACTACACGGTACCGCCAAGCAGCGATGACCACGATGACTTCGGCTCTGGTGACGGGTTCGGCGGCGGGGATACTGGTGGCGGCGGCTTCGATGGTGACTGGTGACCGACGTTACTTTGCAGGAACATGAATGGTTTAAGGGGGAAGCATATGGCATTAGCACTCGTTTTGATCTTATTGATCGTCGTGATCACAATTGCGCTGGGAATCGTCAACTACCAGCTGGGTAAACACGGTCAGTCGACGCAAACCGGCGTGATCATCCCGGTGGCGTACGCCATCGTGCGCATCGGCATGACCATGATGGCGCATGGTGAAAACGGCAGTGTCTGGTCTAGCGTCACAGGGGCGGTATTGGTTGCGGCAATCTATTATGGTGCTTTTGTTTGGGGCAGAAGCCGCCAACAGTAAGGACGGTTACTTGGCTTCAACGACTTGATTCGTGGGGCCTGACGCGTAAGGGGGAACATATGGCATATAAAATGATCGTTTCGGATCTTGATGAAAGTTTGCTGCGCACAGACGGGACGGTGTCGCCGGCGGATATTGCGACGATCGCTAAATTGCAGGCGCAAGGGGTGAAGTTTGTGCCCAATACTGGGCGCGGCTTTGCGTCGGTGCAGGCGCTTTTGAAGACAATCGGGACGGTTCAAAAACCGGGGCAATACGTGATCTCGTACAATGGCGGGGCGATCATCGAAAATGCCGGCAATAAAATCATCGCCGCCCACCTGCTGCCCCATGCGGTCGCAGATGCCATTTTCCGCCTCGGGGCGGCGCATTCGCTGCTGGGTAGTCATATCTACACGTTTCACACGGTGTACGTCTTCCGCCCAACGCCGGAGGAGAAAGCCTATCTGGCGAGTCGTGGCGTGACCTATCAAGCGTGGACCGCACCGGACCTGTCAGCGTTAGCCGAGCGGCAGATCGCCAAGGTGATTTTTGAACACCCAGATCTGGCGGTGCGACAGGCTTTTGCCGCTGAAGTGGCCGAAAAAGTGGCTTATCCGTGCACCGTGAGCTATTCTTCAGGACGCTACGTGGAATTTAACCCGTCAGGAATCGACAAAGGCGATGCAGCGATTGCGCTGGGACAACAAATTGGAATCATGCCAGACGAGATCATCGGGCTTGGCGATAACTTGAACGACCTGCAGATGCTTCAAAAAGTGGGCCTGGGCGTATCGGTCGCTAATGGTATTCCGGCGGTGCAGCAGGCCGCAGACCTGGTGTTGCCCGTCGATAACGACCACAATCCCGTGACGGCGTTATATCAGGCCGTCTTTGCCAAACGTTAAGCATAAAAACAGCCGCCATGGGCTTGGCGGCTGTTTTATAGGGGTAGGGTTTCACTTGGAGGAGTGAAATGAAAAAGTGGGGTAGAAATAAGGGGTAGCTCGTTTCTATGTTGCTAATACTACTGGTTAATTGTGATGAATTCATGACGACACCTTGAAGACTTGCCGCTTTCCTGATTGGATCAGCTGGTATGAGCTCTAACGCAACACCCTAGATGGACAAAGAGGCGGCCCCCGCGAAACCTGAATCTAGGTTTCACGGGGGCCGCCTCTTGCGCTCACGCTCTGTTCAAATAGCGCTTCAAGAATTCCTGCGTGGCCGTTTGTTGCGGATGGTCAAAGATCTGTTCAGGCGTTCCCATCTCGGCGATGACGCCTTCGTTCATGAAGACGACGCGGTCGGAAACGTCGCGGGCAAAGGCCATTTCGTGTGTGACGACGATCATCGTGAGGCCGGTGGTCGCCAAAGCCTTCATCGCGTTTAAGACGTCGTCGACCATTTCCGGATCCAGTGCCGAAGTCGGTTCATCGAACAGCAGCACCTCGGGGTCCATCGCCACGGCCCTAGCGATCGCCACCCGCTGCTTTTGGCCGCCAGACAACTGGTCGGGCTTGGCGTTAACGAACGGGTCCATCCCCACTTGCTTCAGGAGTTCTAAGGCGTGCGTCTTCGCTTCAGCGGCATTGCGCTTTAAAACGGTGGTTTGCGGGGTGACGACATTTTCCAGAACTGTCAGGTTCGAAAATAGGTTGAACTGCTGGAACACCATGCCGACAGCGGCGCGGTAGTGGGGCAAATCGAAGTTTTGGTCGAGGATGCTCTGGTTGTGGAATAAGATCTGGCCGCCTGTCGGCTCTTCTAACAAGTTGATATTCCGCAGTAACGTCGACTTCCCGGACCCGGAGCGGCCGATGATCGACACTACTTCACCTTTGTTGACGTCAAAATTAATATCGGTCAAAACCTCGTGGTTACCGAAGGCCTTCTTAAGGTTTTGGACCTGAATGATTGGTTCTGCCATGTTACTTCACCTCCGGCGTTTCGACTTGCATTTGGTTGTTCATCACGTTGTAGTTCTTGGGCCCGTCGATGCGCCGTTCGATCAAGCGGAACAGGCGGCTGATCGTGAAGGTCAAGATCAAGTAGATCGCAGAAACGATCAGGTACGTGTGGAAGAACTGGAAGTTTTGCCCCGCGACGGTTTCGGCGGAGAAGAACAGTTCAGACACTGAGATGACGGACAAGACAGAGGTATCCTTGATGTTAACGATGAATTCATTCGTGACGGCAGGCAAGGAGTTGCGGACCGCTTGTGGCAAAATGACCTTCATCATGGTTTGTAAGTGGGTGAAACCTAAGGCGTGGGCCGCCTCGAACTGACCTTCATCCACGGAAATGATCCCACCACGGATGATTTCGGAAATATAGGCCCCGGTGTTGATCGAGACAATGACTAACGCGGCCATCGTCTTGTTCATATTGATGCCGAAAGCCTGTGCGGCGCCGTAATACAATACGGCGGCTTGCACGATCATTGGGGTTCCTCGGAAGACTTCGATATAAACGCTCAACAACCAGTTGATAAACCACTGGAGGCCGCGCTTGCCTTTGGTCTTGGGCGTCGGGATCGTACGGATGATCCCGACCAACAATCCGATGACGAAGCCGACGATCGTCCCGATCAAGGAGATCAATAGGGTCATGCCGGTCCCGCGGAGAAGCATTGGCCCGTATTGCTTCAAGATCGACAGGAACCAATTACCTTGACTCGAGGTGTCCGGTTGCACCGCGACTGCCGTGTTCATCATCTGGTTGCGTTCTTTTGTTGTGATCTTGGCTAACGTCGCGTTGATGGTGGCTTTATCGGCCTCGTTTTTGCGCAACCCAATCGCCAAATCGACATCTTCAGGGCTGGTCTTGAAGCCGTTAGCCTTAGAAAACTTCAGGTACTTCAGGTTAGGGTTGGCATCTTGGGCGGTGATCCCTTCTGGAATTTCGGAAACATACCCGTCGATGGTGCCAGATTCCAAAGCGACCCGCATGGCTGGGAAGTTGTTCATCGCTTCTTCCTTGACCACACCTTTCATCTGCTTGATCGCTTGGTAGTGGAACGTGGAGAGTTGCGCCGTGATCTTAGCGCCTTTGAAATCTTGAATGTTGGTCGCCTTGGCGAATTTGCTGTCGCGGCGAACGACCACGGTCAGCTTGGACGCGTAGTAAGTGTTGGTGAAATCGATCGTCTTCCGCCGGTCTGGGGTTGGAGACATCCCCGCGATGATGGCATCGATCTTGCCAGACGTTAAGGCTGGCGGCAAGCCATCCCAAGACGTCTTGACGATGACAGGCTTTTTGCCCAGAGCCTTGGCGACTTTCTTGGCCATTTGCACATCATAGCCGTTGGCATAGTCGCTGGAGCCTTGGATCTTAACGGCGCCGTTTGCGCTGGTCGACTGGGTCCAGTTGAACGGGGCATAGCCACATTCCATCCCCACTTTGAAGGTACCGCTGGCAGAAACCGGCGTCGAGTGGGTCGTCAATGCGACAGCGCCGATGACGACCGCCATTACCCCCAGTAAATGAAACCACACTTTCTTCATCCGACATATCCTCCTTCGTTGTTGAAGCAAAACGGTGTTTGCTTATGGTATGCACCGAAGGAATAGAGAGAACATTAAAGGGGGCCGACCCTTGATGATAAAGGCCGACCCCCAGATTTCAGTAGTTAAACCAGAATCATAGCGCTCCGCATTGCTGCGACAGTCCAAGCGATATTGTCGCTTGGCCCAACCCCAATGATGCTAGATCATCACTGGCGTTTCGGCGGGGATGCTTACGACAACGTCATTGGGATCCAGCCCTCAGTTGCTTTCGTCACCACCCGCGACCTCTATTTCTTGGTGGATATTCACATGTCTTGGTGCGAGTTTAGCGGATGGCGCGCGCTTTGTCAAATCGTTCGGTTATCGGGGCTGATTTGAATGACGATGCACAATAAGCGCCGCGTTATTTTTCCGATCGAGTTGTCAAGCCGTAAACGCCTTAATTTGACTGTAAAACGCTTAAATATAAATAAAAAATAGTTTTTTTGAACACTGAGATATTAGCTTTACACAACGCATTCGGCGATAATCGTTGATAGACTCCACCCTTAATCGTTTTGTGGGTACCACTTGTCAGTGACGGGTGATAAAGTTTGCGAAAAAAAACTTTGCTCGTTCCCAATGGTATAGGCCTTTCATGAAAACGCCTAATTTTGTTTCAAGAAAGGGATTGCAAAAGCCGCGCCATAACGGCATACTAGCCTGTGGGGAGACATTTACGGGCGTAGTGTGTGCACTATTTTACTATTATTCCGCGCAGGTGCGCTCGTACCCAAATATTATTTAGGAGGCGACAAACAATGGTCGGAATCATTCTTGCTAGCCATGGGCAATTCGCTGCTGGCATCAAGCAATCCGGTCAAATGATCTTCGGTGAGCAAGAGAAAGTCGAAGCAGTTACTTTCATGCCTAACGAAGGACCAGATGACCTGAAGGCACATCTTGAAGAAGCCATTGCGAAGTTCGATGAGGATGACGACGTGTTATTCTTAGTCGATCTGTGGGGCGGTTCACCGTTTAACCAATCCAACGGTTTGTTCGAGGATCATAAGGATAAATGGGCGATCGTGACAGGGTTAAACCTGCCAATGCTCATCGAAGCTTATGGCTCTCGGTTATCGATGAACTCTGCACACGAAATCGCGGCGCACTTGGTAGAAGCTGGGCGTGAAGGCGTTAAGATCAAGCCAGAAGCGCTCGAACCGAAGCCAGCGGCTGCCGCTGCGGCACCAAAGCAAAACAATGGTGGTCGTCCCGGGAAGCTTGATTATGTCCTTGCCCGGATCGATTCTCGTCTGTTGCATGGTCAAGTGGCAACGGCATGGTCCAAATCAGTTAAGCCGACGCGGATCATCGTTGTTTCCGATAATGTTGCTAAAGATAAGCTGCGTAAGCAATTGATCACCGATGCGGCGCCTGCGGGCATCCATGCGCACGTTGTTCCAATTGATCAAATGATCAAGATCGCCAAAGATGATCAACACTTTGGCGGCGAAAAAGCTCTGCTATTATTCGAAACCCCGCAAGACGCATTGCGCGCCATTGACGGTGGGGTGCCGATCAAGGAGATCAACGTTGGTTCCATGGCGCACTCGGCCGGCAAAGTGCAGCCGAACAAGGTTTTGGCTTTCAGTCAAGATGATATCGATACCTTTGGTAAGTTGAAGGCTGATGGCGTCAGCTTCGATGTTCGTAAGGTTCCAACCGACTCCAAAGATAATATGGACAACATCTTGAAGAAGGCTCAAGACGCCTTGAACGCTGCAAAATAATCCGTACAAGCGAGTCATTGCTTGAACACATTTTTAAACAGGGAAAAAGGAGGATACTAAAATGTCTTTGAACTTTATTCAAATCATCCTAGTCCTCATCGTGTCGTTTTTAGCTGGGATGGAAGGGATTCTTGATGAATTCGAATTCCATCAACCAGTGGTCGCGTGCACGTTGATCGGCTTGGTTACGGGCAACCTGGTACCATGTATCATCTTAGGTGGTAGCTTGCAGATGATCGCCTTAGGTTGGGCGAACATCGGTGCCGCGGTTGCACCTGACGTTGCTTTGGCTTCTGTTGCTTCTGCTATTATTCTTGTCCTTGGTGGCCAAGGCAAGGCAGGCGTCAACGCCGCGGTTGCTTTGGCTGTGCCGCTGGCTGTTGCCGGCTTGTTGCTGACCACCTTGGTTCGTACGATCACCACTGGGATCGTGCACATCATGGACCGTGCGGCTGAAGAAGGGTCGTTTGCAAAGATCGACCTGTGGCAATGGGTTGCGATCAGCTTACAAGGCTTGCGTATCGCGATTCCTGCCGGCTTCGTTTTGGCAGTTGGTCAAGGTCCCGTTAAGGCAATGCTGGATGCGATGCCGACCTGGTTAGTTGATGGCTTAGGCATCGGCGGTGGCATGGTCGTTGCCGTTGGGTATGCGATGGTTATCAACATGATGGCGACGGCCGAAGTATGGCCATTCTTCGCAATCGGCTTCGTGCTTGGCACGGTGACCGAAATCACCTTGATCGGTCTTGGTGCGATCGGTGTTGGCTTGGCCCTCATCTACTTGAACCTCTCCAAAGTGGGCGGTTCTGGTTCTTCTGATGGCGGTGCAAGTACCGGTACGGGTGATGCCGTTGGCGACATCATTGACAACTACTAAAAGGAGGTAGAACACAATGGCTGATCAGATCAAATTAACCAGAAAAGATCGTTGGGACGTCTGCTGGCGTTCGACCTTCCTGCAAGGTTCTTGGAACTACGAACGTATGCAAAACGGTGGCTGGGCATACTCGTTGATCCCAGCATTAAAGAAGTTATATACGACTAAAGAAGACCGGGCAGCGGCTTTGAAGCGGCACTTGGAATTCTTTAACACCCACCCATACTTGGCTAGTCCAGTTATCGGGGTGACCTTAGCGCTTGAAGAAGAACGCGCCAATGGTGCACCTGTCGATGACGTGACGATCCAAGGGGTTAAGGTCGGGATGATGGGCCCTCTGGCTGGTGTCGGTGACCCAGTCTTCTGGTTCACGGTACGTCCGATCTTGGGGGCTTTGGCCGCATCGATGGCGATGGGCGGTTCGATCCTTGGCCCGATCATCTTCTTCGTGGTTTGGAACATCATCCGGATCGCGTTCCTGTGGTACACGCAGGAATTCGGCTATAAAGCTGGTTCGAAGATCGCCGATGATATGTCGGGGACCTTGTTACAAGATGTCACCAAAGGGGCTTCTATCCTCGGGATGTTCATCCTGGGTTCCCTGGTTGAACGGTGGGTTTCCGTTAAGTTCACCCCAACGGTTTCCGATGTTAAGCTCGATAAAGGGGCATATATCGACTGGGGCAGCTTGCCAAAGGGCGCTGCAGGGATCCAAAAGGCCTTGCAAGACCAAGCTAGCGGCTTGTCCTTGACCAACCATAAGGTCACCACCTTGCAACAGAACTTGGATTCCTTGATTCCAGGTTTGGCGGGCTTATTGGTTACCTTACTGTGCATGTGGTTATTGAAGAAGAAAGTTTCTCCAATCATCATCATCTTCGGTCTGTTCATTGTTGGTATTTTGTTCCACGTTTGGGGCATTATGTAAGCCACTGTTTCAGACCTGCGGCTCAGGCTTTTGCCTGGGCTGTTTTGGTATAATGGACTAAAAACAAGGAACGGTGAAAAAATGGTCGAGTCAGCTTTTGGAAAGATCGAATCGTTGAACACGAAGGTCGAATTAGTCGAACGCGGGACCTCGTATTTGGGTCTCGGTGACTACGGAAAAATTATGATCGGCGATAAAGGCTTCGAGTTCTATAGCGATCGCAATATCAAGAACTACATTCAGTTGCCATGGCAAGAAGTCGAGGTGGTGATCGCGTCGATCATGTTCGGCGGTAAGTGGATCCCGCGGTTTGCGATCCGGACTCGAAAAAACGGGACGTACTCTTTTGCCGCGCATGACCCTAAAGCCGTGCTGCGTGCCTGCCGGGAGCATATTCCAGCCGAGCATATCGTGCGGTCGCTAAGCTTTAACCAGGTGCTAAAGCAAGCCGTCAAGAACTTTCCCCAGACAATGCGTACGCTGCCAAGCCGCTTGCGTAGCCGCTTAGGCCGACGTAAAGGCTAAACCGCAATCAATCAGCCTCCCGGCAAACCTGCACACCAGGTTTGCCGGGAGGCTGATTTGTGTCTTGTGGCGTTCAACTTGTGGTTAAGGTCACAAGCGTATTACTGGACGAAAATGGGATTAGCAGGTAAACTGACAGCACAACGATTGTAAACGGTTGCAATCGTACTGTTAGGTTGTCTTCATTGAAGGGGGCGATGAGATGCAAGTGGGGTTGATCGGGTTAGGTAAGATGGGCGGTGCACTGGCGGAAAACATGTTGGCGCATGCGGTCAACGTGGTCGCGTATGATCCACAGTTACCAGCACACCTGCCGGCGGCCTTAGAAACAGTTGCTGATGTGCCGACGTTGGTGGCCCAGTTGGCGAAGCCGCGCGTGATTTGGCTAATGGTGCCTGCCAAGACTGTCGGGCAGGTGACGGCTGAATTGCGCGGATTATTGGCACCGGGAGACGTTGTGATCGACGGGGGGAATTCATTCTATCGCGATTCAGTCGCCGTCGCTGAACACTTGGCAGATGCAGGCATCGATTTTTTGGATGTCGGCACGTCAGGTGGGGTCACCGGGGCGCGCAACGGCGCCTGCTTGATGGTCGGTGGGCCGCAGCCGACCTTCGCGCGCTTAGAGCCGTTGTTTGCGGCTATTGCGACCGAGGCGGGGTACTTTTACGCTGGGGAGTCAGGGGCCGGCCATTATTTGAAAATGGTGCATAACGGTATCGAATACGGGATGATGCAAGCGATCGGCGAAGGGTTCGACTTGTTGAGCCAGGCGCCGTATCAATTTGATCTGGCCGGTGCCGCCGCCGTGTGGACGCACGGGTCGGTGATCCGGGGCTGGTTGATGGAGCTGGCTGAGCAGGCGTTCGGCGCAGATCCGCAGTTAGCCGCGATCCAAGGGGTGATGCATTCGAGTGGTGAAGGCGCTTGGATGATGCAAGAAGGGTTGTTAGAGCATGTGCCGCTACCGGTATTGGGAGTGGCGTTGACGATGCGGTATCGTTCTGAGGTGGCAGATACCATGACGGGTAAAACGGTCGCAGCCTTGCGTAATGGATTCGGCGGCCATGCGGTAGAAAGGAAGTCGTAAGATGGAGACGATGATCGGCGTAGACCTCGGAACAACCAGCACCGAAACGGTTTTGTTTGACCTTCAAGGGCATGCATTGGCGACGGCTAACATCGACTACCCGCTGTATCAAGACGAACCTGAGATGGCAGAAGAAGACCCAGAAGTCATTTTTGAAGCCGTGGTCACCGGGTTAAGTCAAGTCCTGCGTCAAAACGGGGCGTCGGCAGCGACGGTTAAAGGCGTGGCCTTTTCAGCTGCGATGCACAGTGTGATCTTGTTGGATGCGCAGTATCAGCCCTTGACGCGGGTGATCACCTGGGCGGATAACCGTGCAGCCGCGGCGGCAGAGCAGTTGCGGCAGTTGCCAAACGCCCAAGCGCTCGTGCAGCGGACGGGCGTGCCGATCCACCCGATGTCGCCACTGGCCAAGCTGATGTGGTTGAAAGCGGCCAAACCTGAGTTGCTGGCCAAGACCCAATATGTGGTCGGGATCAAAGACTATGTCCTGTGGCGCTTGTGCGGCGAGCTGGTTCAAGACTATTCGCTGGCGAACGCGACCGGGTGGTTCAATCTACACACACTGGACTGGGATCCTGAAGCCATGGCCCTAGCTGGGATCACGCCGGCGCAATTGCCACGCTTGGTGGATACCAACTACATCCTGCCGCGGATCGACCCTGCTTTCGCGACGGTCACGGGGCTGTCGCCAGAGACGCCTGTGATCATCGGGGCCAGTGACGGGACGTTATCCAACCTCGGCGTGAACGCCATTGCCCCTGGGGTGTTGGCCGTCACGATCGGCACATCAGGCGCGGTTCGGGTGGTGGTTGACCAGCCGATCGTTGATCCTAACGGGAAGTTGTTCACCTACTATTTGGCGCCGGGACGCTGGGTCATTGGGGGACCGGTGAATAACGGGGGGATCGTTTTCCGCTGGGTGCGGGACCAATTATTTGCCCCAGAAAAATTGACGGCGGAGCAATTGCATATCGATCCGTATACCTTACTGACGGAGATCGCCGCGAAGGTCCCAGCCGGCGCAGACGGGCTGCTTTTTCACCCGTATCTGGGTGGGGAGCGGGCGCCAATCTGGAATGCCGACGCCCGCGGTAGCTTTTTTGGCTTAACGCGGCGGCATACCCGTGCACATATGGTGCGCGCGGCACTGGAAGGCATCGTCTACAACTTATACGCGGTGATGCTGCTGATCCAAGGCGTCGCAGGGGAGCCGGTGGCGATCCAAGCCACTGGTGGGTTTGCCCAAAGTGCCTTGTGGCGGCAGATGTTGGCCGATATTTTTGAACGTGAAGTGACAATCCCGGCCAGCTATGAAAGCTCGGCGTTAGGTGCCGTGGTGCTCGGGATGCAAGCTCTGGGATTGATCGACAGCCTCGATGCGGTTGCGGAGATGGTCGGCGCCACCAACGTGCACGAGCCGAACAAGGCGACCTTTGGGGCTTATCGGACCTTGTTGCCGATCTGGATCCGTTTGGCCCGAGAAGTCGCGGGGGAATACGCGGCGATCGCAGCCTTTCAACGGGGGGAAAAGTGAAGGAGGTGGCCGCTGTGACATTAGTGGTCTTAGTGTTGGGCGTCGGGTTATTGTTAGGCCTGATCATTCGCTTCAAAATGAACACGTATCTGGCCTTGATCATCACCGCGATCGCCGTTGCGTTAGGGTTAGGAATGCCTGCGGGCCAAATCGCCACGAGTATCCAAAATGGCATCGGGGCGCAGCTCGGCGAATTGGCGCTGGTCTTTGGTTTCGGGGCGATGTTAGGGCGGCTGGTTGCCGATGCTGGCGGGGCGTACCGGATCGCGCATACGTTGATCGAAAAATTTGGCCGGCGCCGATTACAATGGGCGGTGGTCGCGGCATCATTTATTATTGGGATCGCCTTGTTCTTTGAAGTGGGGATCGTGTTGCTGGTGCCGATCGTTTTTGCCATTGCGATCGAATCTGGGGTGCCGGTCCTGTATCTGGGGTTGCCGATGGGTGCTGCGTTATCCGTGACCCACGGCTTTTTGCCCCCGCATCCGGCGCCGACTGCGATTGCTCAAGCGTTAAGCGCCCCGGCTGGGGAGGTGTTGTTGTACGGGATGATCATTGCAATTCCGACCGTCATCATTGCCGGGCCGGTATTCACCAAAATTGCGCAGCGGTATGTGCCTGCCGCGTTTACGAAAAGCGGGGACCTCAGCGCCTTAGGGACGCAGCGGGAGTTCAAGTTAGAGCAGACGCCAAGCTTTGGCCTGTCTGTGTTGACCTCGCTGTTTCCGGTGCTGTTGATGGCGTTGACCACGATTTACACGATGGTGGTGCATGATGGAACCATGCCGAAGCATCCGAGCGGGCTGGATAATGTGGTCGCTTTCATTGGCGCCCCGAGTATCGCGATGGTGATCTCGCTGCTGTTTGCGCTATGGAGTATGGGCTATCATCGCCACATCCCGACTAAAGCGATCATGACCAGTCTGGAAGAGGCCGTCAAATCGATCGCGATGTTACTGTTGGTGATCGGTGGCGGTGGTGCGTTCAAGCAAGTCCTGATCGATGGTGGCGTGGGAGAATCGGTCAAAACCCTGTTCGTCGGGGCCAATATTTCCCCCTTGCTCCTCGGTTGGTTGATCGCCGTGATCTTGCGCCTCGCGCTGGGTTCGGCGACTGTCGCGGCGTTGACTGCAGCCGGTTTAGTGACGCCTTTGATGCAGCAAGCAGGGGTCAATCCCGCTTTGATGGTGCTGGCGTTAGGCGCCGGGAGTTTAGCGGCTAGCCACGTCAACGACGCCGGCTTTTGGATGTTTAAGGAGTATTTTGACCTATCGGTGAAAGAGACCTTGTTGACCTGGACAGTCCTCGAAACGATTATTTCGGTGGTGGGCTTGATGGGTGTCTTGATACTTTCGCTGATCGTCTGACGACCGGGGAAAGTTATGCTAAAATAGGGCTTATCGAGCATCCTAGACTTTCAAATTTTATGGGATGACAGTGGAGGTCAACGTGACGAATCATCGTAGTCGTGCCTATCGCATTAGTATTCTAGCGTTATTTATTGCCATCGTAGCGATCCAAAATGTGATCCCTTTTCTAGGGTATATACCGGTTGGACCGTTCAGTATCGCGATCATCCAAGTGACGGTCGTGATCGCTGCGGTCACGCTAGGGCCGCGTGATGGTATGGTTGTTGGCTTAACTTGGGGGTTGATCAATTGGCTGCGGGCGTTTGCGTGGCCAACGAGTCCCTTGGCCGTGTATGTGCTGGTCAACCCGCTGGTTTCCGTTGTGCCGCGTGCTTTAGTCGGGCTGCTCAGCGGGTGGTTGTTTATGCGGCTGGTGCATGGTGACCGGCACCAGGCGAAGTTGTGGCACTTGTCGTTAGCCGGCTTATGTGGCGCACTAGTCAATACCGTCTTAGTATTGGGCTTTATGTGGGTGATGTATCTGTTCGGTTTAGTCCCGTTGGCCAAAATGCATATCGATGCTTTGATGCCGTTTTTGCTAGGGATCATGGCGACAAACGGGATCCCTGAAGCCATTTTATCCGCGCTCGTGGTGCCGGCGGTAGCCAAACCGTTGTTGCGGATTATTGGGAAGTAACCGCTTTGCGACCCCTTTGCTGTCTTAGGTGATGGCGAAGGGGTTTTTGTTGCGCACTTCAAGGACTCAAAAGGGTATAATCGTAAAGTATTGATAAAAAAGTTGACGGGAACAATTGCCTAGGATGGGTGTGACTTAGGCGGACAACTCGTTTTCCGTTGGGGATTGGGAAAATAGTAGGTGAAGAAGTGGGTAACGGTTTAAAAAAACGACGTCGAGAAGTCGTGATCGAAATACTCGTGATCATCATGTGTGCGATTGGTTTAGTCTTGCCGCAGTTGTACCGGCAAGGGCTAATTTTAGGGATGGATATTTCGTTTCAATATAACCGCTTTTATGAAGTGTATATGCAGTTGCGCACTGGACATTGGAATTTCTTTCAGTCCATTTTTGGATTTGATCAGTCGGGGCGTATTGTCAATGCGGTTTACGGGAATGGCTTAGCCTATTTGGGTGGTGGCTTATTGCTATTCCTACACGACTGGTTCAAATTTCAGGTCGTGATGGCGTTCTTGTGTGAACTGACTGCGGGCTTAACGATGTTACTATTTATGCGCCGCTTGCGTGTGCGTGCCTGGGTCGCGACGGGTGGGGCCGTTTTGTACATGAGTGCGTTCGTTGTGAACACTTGGATACTGAACCAATCGGTGACCGGTTGGGGAGCGGCGTTATTGCCACTCGTGTTCGTTTCGGGTAGCGCGATGGTGACGGCGCAGCGCAAAGGGGTTAACGCGATATTGCTAGGCGCGACCGTGGCCTTATTGGTGATGACCCATTTAGTTTCGGCCCTTTTGGGGATCGTTGCGTTGGTGCCTTTTTTCATCGTCGGGTTAGTGCACCGCCAACGGCGACTGCAGTTGCTTAGCCGAACGGCGATCGCGGTGGTGATTGCGATTGTTCTGGCAGGCTCTAGTTTGTTGGCAATATTGACGCTCCAGTCGAGCAATCACTTGTATACGCCTTGGCACAACGACAAAATGTTGGATGCAACGGCGAATTTGTCGACTGGCGATAACGGGATGATCACTATTGGGCTGATCTTTTCGGTCTTGTTTGTTTTTCAGATCATCTTGGTCCTGACGTCTTGGCGTCGCCGAACCACTTTAGAGCGTGTCATCACCATGACTGGGGCGGTATTTTTAGTCGTGTCCTCTAAACTGTTTCCTTGGGCGAGTGTTGCGAAGCAGTCTGAGTTTATGGCAGGATTGCAATTTCCGTGGCGGTTTAGCGTCATCGCTTGCATCCTATTGATCGCGGGTTTTGGCTTGACCTTAGACCGGTGGGTGTCGGCTGATCCACAGCGGCAAGAAGTGCTACGCGCCCTCTATTGCACGGGTGCCGTTTTGATGATGATGACCGCAGTGACGCTGATCGATACCAGAACCAGTTATTGGGCGACTGATAACCCCACTGGTGCAGGGGATAATGCACCAAGCATGCATACGACGAAACCAAAAGAAATTAGGGCGAT
Organism: Lactobacillus sp.; assembly: GCA_022651245.1. GTDB lineage: Bacteria > Bacillota > Bacilli > Lactobacillales > Lactobacillaceae > Lacticaseibacillus. The sequence goes on along the minus strand of JALCQM010000019.1, from coordinate 2,512 downwards.
TTTTGCCAATCCCAACCTGCTAGTTGGCATCCAAAACTTGCAACGGCCGAACTCGGATTATTTGCCATTGCCTGCGGGTAAGCGGCAACATAAGCACCATGGTTATGTGCGCTATGACCGTGAGATCATTCATAACCCGTTGAAAGTGACGAAGCAAATTACACCAGAACATGCGCTTCAGCTGACTTGGCGGCAGAAACGCGCAGCGACGGTGACGGTACCAGTGATCATCTATGCGCATTCTGTGATTCACTTCAATGGCCGGACGGTACGCCCTGAACAGATGAAAAAAACAGATATTGGTGCTGCTCGCGTGAAGGCGCAGCCTGGGGAGAATACGATCACTGTTGGGTATCAACAGCCACGATGGCTGTCAGTAGTTCTTGGCCTACAAGTAATCGCGTGGCTCGGGGTCCTTTTATACGCGCTGCGGGTGCTAGTAGCTTACCTGATCCCGTAATGCCATTCGGTTGCTCTGCTACTGGTGATGGTAGATATGCGATAATGGGACAGGGGTCAAGGACAACTTGGCCGAATCGATGTGAATGGGGCACAACATGACGAACGATAATCGCCGGCAACGCAACGGCAACTGGCTACAATGGGGCATCTTAGGGATATTTCTAGTTTCTGCACTGATTTGGGCATGGCGGATCCCGTACAACGGTGCCCCAGATGAAGAAATGCGCTATTTGCTACCGACATACTTATATCGCCATGGCCAGTTACCGCTAGGAACGCAAGCTGCCGTGACGTACAAATTAGGTAACTGGTCGTATGCCTTTTACCCACAGTGGTTGGGGCCGCTCGTCAGTGCTGGTTTGATGAAGCTAATGAGCCTAGTGGCGACGTCCCCGCATGCGTTGTTATTTGCCGCACGCTTGACCAGCGTGTTGGCGGCAACGGTGAGCCTGTGGCTATGCGGGCGATTGAGCACGACCTTAGCACATTCGGCGGCTGTTGGTGGATTAGTCATGGCTGCGGTTGGATTTCTCCCCCAGTACCTGTACCTGGCTAGCTACGTGAACAACGATATTCTAAGCGTTTTAGGGGTGGCGATGATCGTGACGGCGATCGTGCAAAACCGGTGGCGTTATCGGGACTGTTTGTTGTTTGCCGGCGGGATCAGTGTGTGTGCGCTGAGTTATTTGAATGCCTATGGGTATATTCTTGCGGCGCTCGTTTATTTTATTGGCATGGGTGTGATCGTTGTGAAGCAGCACCGGTGGTCACCACGGCAGTTTGTCGGTAAAGCCGGGCTGATCGCTTTGGTTTGTGGCGTAGTCGTCTTGCCTTTTTACGTTCGGAACATTATCGTCTATGGGGATATGTTCGGCCTACGGGCTTTTCATGCGGCATATGCCCGTTGGCTTGCTGACGGTGGTGCCGTCTTACAGCGGCCTTATCCCGGGACGCTACAGCAGTTGCTGACGGACCCTGTGTTTTTCACGAAGTTACGGCTATCCAGCATTGGGCGCTTTGGTTATTTGAGTGTGACGATGAGTGGCCAAGTGTACCGCCTCTACTCGCTACTTTGGAGCACCTTGTTCCTGGGTGCCGGGGTAGGTATCTTGATGGCGGGCTACCGGCACTGGCGACAAGGTGATTTGTATGAGCGCGTGGCGAAAGCCCTGCTGAGCGTATTGAGTATTGCGCTGGGAAGCCTGATCACCGTTGCGCTGTATTTGTATTATTGTTTGGCGACCGACTACCAAGCACAAGGCCGCTACCTTGTGACGTTAGTGGTGCCACTGGCGGCGCTAATCGCAGTTGGCTGGGGCGCACTTTTTAAGCGGGTGCAACAGCCGGTGCAGTTTTGGCTGGTGATGCCGGTGACTGGGGCATTGGTGATCGGTATCGTTGAAGTTTATCGTTGGTATGTGACGCAGATATGATGGTTGAGGACAGGTAGTGATGCGACGGATGTGGTTAAAAGGCAAGCAGTGGCTGATGGCACATCAGCTTTGGGACGTGGTCACTTACCTCTTTTTTGGGGGCTTGACGACGCTGGTGAATATCGGCGTCTTTGGCTTAACGACCTGGTTAGGGTTTAGCTGGCAGTGGGCTAACTTTTGGGCCTGGTTATTGTCAGTGTTGTTTGCGTTTGTGACGAACAAGCTTTGGGTCTTCAACTCACATACGGTGGGGATCAAAGCCCTCGGGTGGGAGTTTTTCAAGTTCATGGGCGCGCGCATTTTCTCATTGGGCATCGATTATGCGTGCATGTTTTTGTTTATCCAGGTTTTCGGTTGGGGGAACATGGTCGCAAAGTTGGTGACGCAATTCGTGATCGTTGTCGCAAATTACGTGCTCAGTAAGTTTTTGATTTTTAAATCGACGACCTGATAACCGGTCACCAAATGGTGTGCGGCCAAGCCTTAAATAAAAAGGGACTGTGACATAAGTCCCGAATAAGACGCCACTTGATGAAAATCTTCGGATTTTCGTCAGGTGGCGTTTTCGGTATAATATTAAAAAAGAGTATCGGTTGCCCCCGATACTCCACGAAATC
>JALCQM010000018.1 GCA_022651245.1 Lactobacillus sp. | reverse complement strand
CTGGCGGCATCGACTTGGCAAACTTCGAAGAGATCCTGCAAATCGCCTTGGATGCCGGGGTTAAGCACATCATCCCCCATGTTTACAGCTCGATCATCGATAAGGCCACCGGGTTGACCCGGCCTGATGATGTGGCGCAACTGTGGGCGATCACCAAGCGCTTAGTAGACGCCCGATAGTCTGAGGAGTTATTCAGATGACCGAGTTCTACTTTGTCCGCCATGGAGAAACTCAGCTCAATCAGCAAAATGCCTTCAATGGCGGTCGCAATGATACGCCATTAACATCACGAGGCAGAGCCGCTGCTGAATATCTTGGCGTCAAAATGCGCCATACTGCTTTCAACAAATGTTTTGCCTCTTGTATGCCCAGGGCAAAAACCACAGCAAAAATAATCCTGGCACAGAATGATTTTGCCACTACGACACCCATTATACTGTCCCAAGGTCTCGTCGAAATGGATCTAGGTCGCTGGGACGGTCGGCCCGAGACGGATGTTGAAGCCCGTGACGCAAATATTCTGTACTATTATTATCACCATCCTGACCAATTTGACGCGAACTATGCAACGATAATTGGCAGCGAAACTTATCAAGCAGTCGCAACGCGGTCCCAACACACCATTCAGGATATATTCCAGCGACAACCAAGCGGTAAAGTCCTTGTTGTTGCCCATGGGCTCGTATTTTTAGCGCTCTTTAACAGGCTCATGCACCGTCCTATTTCGGTACTTCGTCAGCAAAAATTGATGCATAATGCGGCACTAACCAAGATGGTCACTTATGACGGCGAAAATTACAGCGTTAAACTTTGGGATCAACAACTCTAACAAATTTGAATTCAAAAAAGACCCGGCGCTCCCCAAAGCGTCGGGTCTAATTTGTTTATGAGAACATCTTCTTGGTCGCCTTCGCCAGCGTCTTGAGGTCTTTATCGTAACGTGGCGTTTTCACTAACTTACTCATTGGAATGCCGGCAAAATGATAGGCGGCAATTTCGCCGGAACGGACGGCTGATTGCTCGGTGAAGATCATCTGGAATGGCTGTTCGACGAATTCCCCTGTGAAGGCGAGGTTCGTCGCATGCGCTGGGATCACCTTCGGCCGGTCTGCCTTAGCACGGTTGTTAAACAGCGCGGAAGCGTATGGCATGTAGACGGGAACATTGTTGATGATCGCAGCCATAATCGCGTCTTTTTTGGTCATGATGTTGACTGGCCCTGGGTCAACCTTAGACAGCTGACCGATCAACTCTTCCGCCATTTCGCGGCCAGTCATTTTGATATACGGCTTGTCGACGAATTCGCCACGCCGGCGTGGGTACAAGAAGTAGCCCCACAAAACCGTCTCATTCGGCTTCTGCGTGGTGAAGTGTGGCTGATGATGAACCACGATCGACATGTTAATGTCTTGTTGACCCAGCGGCGTGATCGCCTGCGTCGACAAGAACGAATTCAATGCGTTCCCTGGCACCTGGGTGGTGATGCGCGCGATTTCGTTGAGCAGTAGATGATCTTTGGATGTCAGGGTGAAGGAAACCCACTCCGAGGCATCACGATCTGCGAAGAACTTGTCTGGATTCCCCAAGTTATAGAACTGGCCGGCGACCTGCTTCCACAAGCCTGCAGCAGCACCATAATCGGTGTTTTCCGGCGCAGCATGATCCATGTCCCCTTGGGTGGCCGAATCAGTGATCGAGCCGTTGGTGAAGATAACCGCTGTATCCTCTGGAATCTCAACGTGCTCTTCTTCATCGGTTTGCGTATCGACCATCGTCAACCCGGTGACGGTGATTTCGTCGCCCATGGTGGTGTCTTTGAAGGTCATCCCGGTAACCCGCTTGTTCAAAATGATATTAACGTGCTGTTCCTTAAGGTAGTTAATCAGCGGCAACATGATACTTTCAAACTGGTTATAACGCGTCCGGTTGACCCCGACGAGGTGTTCGATCTGCGTGAATTCATAGATCATCATGTGCATGTACCGCCGCAATTCCTGCGCAGAACTCTGCGTCCGAAAGGCAAATGTGGTTTCCCACATGTACCAGAAATTGGTTTGGAACATGTGCGGGGATTCCTTAAAGTAATCCGCAATCGAGACATTATCGAGCGTTTCTTCCTGGCTATCTGGCATCATGACCAGCTTCGTCAGCAACATTCGGTCCTTGTTGTCCAGACCCAATTTGCCAGCCTCAAGGATTCCTTTGCCACCTTGCAGCAACCGCGCTTTGTCGAAAGTCCGGTGCTTCGCGTCGAAATCATAGGTATCCTCGGCCGCTGTCATGTTCGGCTCTGTCGCTGATGGGATGCGACTCAACAGATCCATCAAATCGACGTAAGTCCGGTAGTTCAACATCCGGCCACCGCGGGCAACATAGCCGAGGCTATTTTCCATCGGGTGGTTCTGGTTCCAATACTCGTCAGTCGTCTCTGCGGTCACAGCACCATCGTTAGAGCCGTGATTATCGATCGAATAGAAGGTGATCGCTGAGCCGTCCCAATGTCCTTCTTGGATCAGATACACTGCTGCGGCCATGTTGGCCAAACCAGCCCCGATCATTACAGCTTTTTGTTTGATCATGTACATCCCTCCATTAACACTTGTTGGTGACGTTTCAGTTAGCGCTTACGCTTCGAAGTCGTCGTAGTCGTGTTCATCCGTAACGAACAATTCCATTTTCTTGGCGGTATAATAACCTGCCACCGCGGCGATCCCGATCGCAACTGTTGTGAATGCTAGGAATTTCTTCATTATCATCATTCCTTTCATGAGGTTCATCTTCATGGTACCGCTGTCAGCTGAACTTGACATTGGTCAATCCACTTTTTTTGTCCAAAAAAAGCCCGAGTCTCACTCGAGCTGGCCAAAATATGGGTCCGCTTTGCCGCGAGTAATGATATGCGCCAGCGTGCCATCCATCATCAATTCAGCCTTGCGCACCATCGACTCTTGCGACTCCGCTAGATCTGACGCCAGCCACTGCGTCACTTGCGCAGCAATCGCCCAGCCATAGAAATCGGTGATCGCCGCACGCACCCGTGGCGGTGTGTCCGCGTCGATACTCGTAACCACCATGTCGACCATCTCCGCGGCATGGCGATACAAGAGGTCATCCAAAACGTCTCGACTAAGCGAATGGAACGTGTTCAAGCACAGTTGCTGGTTAGCGGCAATATAGGCTAGCATCAGCTGATAGGCTTCCTGCCAGTGTTGAATATCGCTGCGCTGCTTCAATGCCATCACCACGTCACGGTCGTACACCCAGGTCAGCAGCGAATGAATATCGTCGAAATGGTAATAGAACGTATTCCGGCTGATATGTGCCGCTTCAGCAAGTTTATCGATGGTGATGTGATCAAGGCTGGTCGTTTGCATTAATCGCGTCAAGGCTGTTGCCAGCGCTTGCTTGGTGTTCGGTGTCGGCATAACAGTTAATATCCTCCCGTTTACCTCCCATTATACCGCGTGCCCTATCTAGATGCGCTACAATAAAAGGCAATAAGGGGGATCTCCTATGGACTTACTCGTCACGATCGACCAAAACTACCTGCAACCGCTTGAAACCATGCTCACTTCCCTGCACGACAACGATCCGGCCCCGTACCATCTCTGGGTGCTACACCAACAATTGACCGCTGCACAAGTCGCCACACTGACGACCACAACCCAGCAGTGGGGCTGGCAGTGTACGGCGATCCGCGTACCAGCAGACCGGTTCACCACCCCCAAAACAACCAAACGTTACCCGCAAGAGATGTACTTCCGCTTGCTGTGTGGCGACCTCTTACCAGCAACCGTCAAAAAGGTGCTCTATCTTGATCCAGATACGTTGGTCCTACGCCCCTTGTCCGCATTGTGGCGAAAGCCGTTACACGAGCACCTTTTTGCAGCGGCGGCGCACACCGGGCTGACGACCATCGCGACTGACATCAACCGCTTGCGGCTGAACCAAGACCATGCCTACTATAACTCTGGTGTGCTCGTGATCAACGTCGCCTTAGCTCGCCAAGTGATCACGCAAGAGGCACTGAACGCCGCTTTGATCCGTTATGAACGCCAGTTACTGTTGCCAGATCAAGACTTGCTGAACCTGCTATACGGTCAGCAAACGCTACGGCTTAACGAGATGCACTGGAACTACGACGCCCGAAAATACCTGGGCTATTTGACCCGCAGCCGCGGCCGCTACGACCTTCAGTGGGTCTTAGCCCACACCCGTGTCCTGCATTTTTGCGGCCAAGCCAAACCTTGGCTACCCGGCCATGACACGCGTTTCACCGCCCTTTACCTCTTGTATCAACGCAAGGCACAGATATTATTTAACCATTAAAAAATAGGTGTTGATCGCCGCTTTATCGACGATCAACACCTATTTGGTAAACCTTTGATGGGTGGTCAGGGGATCGAACCCTGGACCCACGGATTAAGAGTCCGTTGCTCTGCCAGCTGAGCTAACCACCCATACTGCATTGCCTTTTGACAACTCTAGAAGTATAGCACGAGACCGCTAACTGACGCAATCATTTTTTGATATTTCCCGGGAAATCATTTTTAGTGCCGATCGATCACATTCAAGACTGGCGTTGGTAACTGTCGCTTTTCCACCTCCGTGTACGTCTGCACATACGCGCCTTTCGCCTTAAGGGCCAGGTAGTGCCCTGGCTTCAGTACGTGCATCCCCGTATACGCGATCGGTCGTTGATGGCCGTTAGACTGCACCGCCATCTGCTGGTACAGCGCCGTCCCGTGTGCGTCAACTTGCTGTGGTGTCGTTGTCTTCACATAAATCGTCTTCGCGGGCACTAATGGGTTCACAGCGTCAACCAGACTTGCCATTTCACTTGCGGAATTCGCTGTCGCGATCTTCGCCGCAAAGCAGCCACCAATAACCACTACGCTGACGCCCAGCAAAAAGCCAATAATTTTTTTCATCTTCATTCCTCCACGACCTATTCTCCCATGGCGCATTGATTGTCGTCATGGCGCTAACGGTGGAATTCATCTCGGTCTAGCGCCGGAATTATTGCCCGGGAAATATGTCCAACGCTTTGGACAGTCATTTGGCTCACTGTCCGGTATACTTGGTGGTGAAGTTTGTCCCGTTTTGCGATACTCACCGTGAGGAAGTGATCCAATGCAACTCAATGAACAACTGCGCTCGCGCCGCAAAGCACTAGGCTGGTCACAAGAAACGCTTGCCATCAAAGCCTACGTCTCGCGGCAAACCGTTTCGAACTGGGAGAACGGGCATACCTACCCAGATATTGAAAGCCTGTTGCTTTTGAGTCAATTATTCGATTGCTCTCTCGATGAACTCGTGAAGGGAGATCTGATCATCATGGATGATATGTTGAATCATCGTCGGTTTCGACGATTAGCCAACTTACTGGGGATTGGCGAAGTAGTCGCCGTTTTCGGTTTTGCGCCAGTCGTAAAATATGCCGGTTTCGGCTGGGGCTTCGCCGGTTACTGCCTCTTGCTCGTTTTGGTCCTATGCTTAGCGATCCATATCGACAACCTTAAAAAGCGCTATGGCTTGGAAACCTACAGGGACATCAAGCGCGTTTTAGCCGGTCAGCCGCCACGGCACGATAAAGAGGCGCCTTGGGCAGCTTACCTGAAAGTGTTCGGCGCCTTAATCGTCACCCTCGCATTGATGGGACTGACCTGCTGGTTTTTCTTTGCAGTGCTCCCGTAAACCCAGCTGCGGTACAATACCGTTAGAGGTGATCACATGCTTTCAAAAGAAACGTTACAACGTCAATTAGGCCAAATCGTCGACGACGTTTTGGCCGCGGCTAAGCTACACCCTGATGATCTATTCGTCTTAGGCTGCACCACCAGCGAAGTCGTTGGTGGTAAAATCGGTCAGGCGTCTAATCCCGAAGTCGGTGACTGGATCATCACCACCCTTTTAGACCGCTTACGCCCTCAAGGCATCGAGTTGGCGGTCCAAGGTTGCGAGCACATTAACCGCGCCTGTGCGATCGAACGGCGCGTCGCCTTAGCGCGGGGCTTCGAGATCGTCAACGTCGTGCCTGCATTGCATGCTGGTGGCTCGTGTTCAATGGCCGCCTTTAAGCATTTTGAAGCGCCTGTCGAGGTCGAACATATCCAAGCCGAAGCGGGATTGGATATCGGCGATACCAGCATCGGCATGCACGTCAAGTTCGTCCAAGTCCCTGTTCGTCCAACGCACACCGAGCTCGGCCAAGCACATGTCACGGCACTCCGCTCTCGGCCAAAATACATCGGCGGTGAGCGTGCGCAATACCAATGAGCGTACAGCAAAACTAAGACAGTTTTAGCCATTAAAAGTGGCGCCTCCCGTCAAACCCGTACTCGGGTTTTGCAAGAGGCGCCACTTTTTAGCGCGTGTGATTGCTTCGCAACGTTCATGGGTTCTTTGACGGGGAGCTAATCTCGCCGGCGTTTGCGGGCCGCTAGACCCAACGTGCCGATCAAGGTGGCCACTCCGGCTAGGATACCAGCCGTCGCATCACGATCGCCAGTTCGCGGCAGATGCCGCTGTGCTGATGAATGTGTCGCCGAAGTCACGGTTGTCTGCTTTATTCCATCCGCGCTGGCAGGCGTCGTATCGGGCAGGCGGTACCGATTCGGCTGCACTGGATAAGCCGGAACGGCCGTCAGTGGCAGTAACGGTAACAAGCGCAGCGTCGCGGGCGCAATCGGCGCAATGGGTGCGATCGGCCAGATCAAATCGGGCATCGTCGGTTCGATAGGTGCGACCGGCGCCACCGGCTTAGCGGGTAGCGTTGGGACGCGTTGTAACGTCGGCGGCGTTGGCAGCACCGCATCGACCGGTTTAGCAGGGACCACTACGGTCGGCAGATAGTCGGGTACCTTAGGCGCCGTTGGGGCCACCGGGGCCGTGCCAACCGGACTTGGTAGGTCTGGAACGGTCACATACTCAGGCGTGGTAGGCGCTGTTGGGGCTACTGGCGCTTCTGGAACGCTTGGCACCGTCACCAAAATCGGTTTTGTCGGCTCGCTTGGCGCGATTGGTTCCGCCGGCACGGTCACATGGGCCGTTAACGTCGGAATCGTTGGCGGTAACGGCGCCTCTGGTGCATCAGGCACCGTCGGTACGGTACGATAGTCTGGTGCGGTAGGCGCCGTCGGCATTACCGGTTCTTCAGGCACCGTAACCAACGCTTGGTACACCGGTTGCGCAGGTAATTCTGGCGCTACTGGGGCTGTCGGCACTTCCGGCACCGTCGCGTAATCTGGTGCCGTCGGAGCCGTTGGCGCAGTCGGCACCGCTGGCACGACTTCTAAGGCGATCGGGGTTGGTTCACTCGGCGCCACTGGGGCTGTCGGTGCCACTGGGGCATCGGGAACGGTGATTTCTTCTTCATACGACAGCGTCGGTTGCGTCGGAGCGGTTGGCTTGGTCAACTGTGGCGTCATCACGCTTTTAGTCCAAGGCTCAATCCCAGTCGCGCCTCTCGTAAAACTACTGGAGGCACCGACGAGGCTGATCACTAACACCGTTTTGTCTCCATTTTGTGTCGTGTTTTGGTGATAATACCCCTCGACAATCGCTAAGTCCATGAGCCCTAACAGCCCTGAATAACCATACTTCTCCGCTAAGGCGGCAGGCGTCAAGCTGCTGAGATCTGCCGCAAACGCGGTCAAGTCGACATCCTGCATGCCGTCAACTTTTCCCCGACTATCCACCAAAGCGAACGCAGCATCGATCTGGCTCTTGGCTGTATTCAGCGCACTGAGCAAGGTATTAAAGTCAGCGCCACTTTTAGCGGAGTCAGCGTAGACCGCATAGGCCGTTTGAATCGCCTGCAACCCCGCTTGATAGCCCGCCTTCGCTGTTACCGTCGCGCTGTCCAAGGCCGCCTCATAATTGGCAACACCAGCACTGGAGATCAGCGCAGGATTGCTACCATCACCAGCATCAAACGAATCCGTTTGATACTGGGCGAAATAATCCTGGATCGCTTGCGCGACATTTTCTCGGCTCAAAGACGACAGCTCGGTTGGAATATTCGTCGCCGTTTCGCCGGTGGTCGAACTGAACTGATAGGCAATCTTCAACGGGCTATAATTCCAGTTATATCCATGCGTCCCAACCCCATTATTCAGGTAACTCTCATTCGGTGCGTAGACCCCTTCAAAGCCGGCACTGGTGCCGTATGTGGCGATATAGTCGGCTCTTAACGCATCGTAATAGTCGATGTTGGCTTGGCCTGCCGCCAGCAGCGCCGCTTTGGCATCGTCGTCCATCCCGCTCAACGACTTCGCCCGAATGGCAGCGTAGGTATTTTGATCAAGAACAGTATCTGATTTTGTCACTTGATCAATGATCACCCCTGCAAACGCCGCAGCCACGTATGCATAGGCGCTATCAAACCCATCAAGCGTGGTTAGTGTTCCGTTGGCTTGATTTTCAGCGACCAAGGCCATCTTGGCCGTATAATCTGCTAAAGCAGCTTGATACTTGGTTTCGGCGGTTTGGTAGGCGGCCAGTTGTGCCGCATATGCCTGATTATTCGCCTCAATCGCTTTTTCCTGTGCGACTGCCGCTTGATAAGCCGCCTGATCCGTTTGGTACTGGGCCGAATCTTGTTCATATTGGGTTTGTGCCGTCTGATAAGCGGCCAACTTTTGCTGGTAATCCGCTTCTGCCGCTGCGTTCACAGCGGCGATTGCAGCGTTATTCGCAGTAGCCGTTTGGGCAGCCGCGACCGCCGTTTGATAGGTGGCCAGGTCCCGATCGTATTGGGTTTGAGCGGTGGTATAAGCCGTTTGTTTGGCGGTATTTTCGGCGATCACCGCATCGGCTGCCGCCTTAGCGGTTTGGTAGGCGGCATCAGCGGTATCATAGGCTTGCTTTTGCTGATTATAGTCGTCAAGCGCTTGCTCGTAAGCCGTCTTTTTGGCTTCGTTACTTGCTGTGATCGTTTTGTTGGTTTCAATTGCCGTATCATAATCCGCTTTAAGCTGTTTGTACTGTGCCAAGGCTGTCGCGTACTGCGCCAAAGCCGCGGCATAATCTTGGGTCAACTGTTGGTTATACGCTGTGGCAGCCGCCGCATCTGCCAATACCTGGTTATATTGCGTCAATTGCGTTTGGTAAGTGGTTTCCGCCGTTTGATAGGCCGCGACCGCATTATTGTAGGTTGTCGTCAAGGTGGCGTTATCTTGGTCGATCTGCGCATTTTCGGCTACCGCGGCCTCATACGCCGCCTTTTGGGCCGTATATGTCGCCAATTGTTCCTGGTACGTGTGCTCAGCTTCTTGGTAGGCGGCTTCCGCTTTAGCGTTGCTTGCCGTTGCGGCAGCCGCCGCAGCTACAGCCGCGTCATACGCGGTCTTATCCGTTTGATACTTGGCCTCAGCGGTTTGATACGTCGCTTCTGCCTGCTCATAAGCCGCCTTTAACTTAGCGTTAGTCGCGATTGCGGTCGCAATTTTGGTCAGTGTTTGTTGATTGGCAGCGACTTTTTGATCGTAGGCCGCTTTTTCTTTTTGATAGGTGGCTTCTGCCGCTTGGTAAGTGGCCTCTGCTTGCTCATACGCGGCTTTTAACGCCGCATTGGTGGCGTCCGTACTGGTTTTATCCGCCATCGCCGCCTCATAGGCCACTTGGGCTTGGAGATAGGCTTGGTGTTGCGTCTGATAGATCGCTAACTCCTGCGTATAGGTCGCTTTAGCCGCTGCGTTAGCGGCTTGAATGGTTTGTTTTTGCGCCACCGCCGCGTTATAGGCCGCCAGCTGGTCTTGATAGTCGGCCTCTGCTTGATCATAAGTATGTTTTGCCTGCAAATAGGCGACTTCGGCCTTGGCATACGCATCTGCTTGGCTTTGATTGTCTGCTGTCGTCGCCGCGAACTTGGCCTTCGCCGTTTCGTAGGCCGCCTGCGCCTTTTGGTAGGTCGCGACTTGTGCCTGATAAGTGGCTAAAACGCTTTGATACTGCGTTTGCGTCGCGTCATTCGTCGCCGTCTTTTGCTGGTTAGCCGTCAGTTGCGCTTGATAAGTCGCGTACGCCGCATTGTAATCCGCTTTTGCCGCTGTATACGCTGCAAGTGCCTCCGCATAGGCGGCCGCTTTTTGTGCTTGGGTCGCTTGCGTTGCCGTCGCCGCCTTCAGCGCCTGTTGATACTTAGCCACCGCCGCTTGATACCGTTGTAGATTAGCCGTGGTTTGCGCGGCAGTGTCTGTTTCTGCTTGCCAAGTCTGGTATTGGCTCGTCCAGTTAGTCAGGTTGGTTTGCAGCGCCTGTAGCGCTTGGGTATTGCCCGTCGTCGTGGTGGTCGGCTGGGCTGCGACCGCCTGCTGGTAGCGCGTATCTTGCGCCTGATAGTCCGCGCTTTGTTGCTGGTAAGTCGCGACCCGTTGCGCGTTGATCTGCTTGATCTGCGCGTTCTTGGCCGTCGCTTGCTGATTGTAGCTGACCGCATTATTGTAGGTCGTCAGCTGGTCTTGATATAACTTATACGTTGCCGGCCTAACACTGGTCTGAGCCGCCGTCACCGCTTGCGGGACAGCACTGAAAGCCATCGCGGCGGAAACAGCCACCACTGTCGCGGAAACCGGCTTTAATATTTTCTGTTTCGACATGGCAAAAACCTCCTGAGTAATCGTTCTACGTCGAGTATACAAAAACCCAGAAGCATTCTCATGCAATATTTAATAATTTCTGTTATTAAAAATAGAATAAAATCATTATAATTAAAGAACTCGTTTGACAAGTGTCCGCTATCGGTAATGAATTAGCGTTAAGTTAAAGCCAGCGGTACTAATTTTATTTTCATTAGTCCCAGGTCTGAGACGCCATTCAGTATCACGTCATAATAATCCTAAAAAGCTGCAAAACAGGCGATACTGAATGTTACGACTGCTGCACGCCTCAACCGACAATGTTCTAGAAACAAAAACAGCGGCTCATGAAGGTTTTAAAAAACCTCATGAACCGCTGCTCACTTCATATTCTGGGTGGTCAGGGGATCGAACCCTGGACCCACGGATTAAGAGTCCGTTGCTCTGCCAGCTGAGCTAACCACCCATATGGCTCGTCGTTTACGACTTAAATATCATAGCACGGCGGCCCTACTGACGCAAGGGTTTTGGGCAAAAAAAATCCGGCGAGCCGCCGGATTTTCAAAGCATTCTAGTCGAGATCAAACAACGGATGAATCGATTGATTCGTTGCGATCAATTCGATGGCTTGCCCGATCATCGGGCCGACCGATAAAAGCTGCATATTCGGTAGCCGCTTCTCAGCAGGCATCTCGATGGTGTCTGTGAGCACGATCTGTTTCAACGGTAACTTACCCAACCGCGTCGCTGCGCCACGAGACAAGACCGCGTGCGTCGCCGCCGCATAGATGTCTCGGGCACCAGCAATTTGTAAGGCGGCAACGGACTCGCTGACCCGGGTCCCGGTATCGATCATATCATCGACAATGATCGCGTGTTTCCCTTGGACATCCCCGATCACGCCGTCTTGACCATTCACATCGCGCTTGTCAACGATCGCGATCGGCAGGCCCAACAACTCGGCCAACTCACGCGCATGCTTCGTCCCACTGTGGTCAGGGGCAACGACGACTGTCTCTTCTCCCAGCTTCAAGTTCCGGAAGTAGCGGCCAAATAATGCGACCGTCTTGAGGTGATCCACTGGGACATCGAAGAACCCTTGTAGCTGATCGGCATGCAAGTCTACCGTAACGATGCGGTCGATCCCGTCCATTTGTAAGAGATTGGCCACAAGCTTCGCCGTGATCGGTTCGCGTGAGCGCGCCTTGCGGTCTGCCCGTGCATAACCATAGTAAGGGACGACCACGTTGATCCGGTGGGCACTGGCTCGGCGCAAGGCGTCGATCATGATCATCAGCTCCATGAAGTTCTCGTTGACCGGGTCAGACACCGGCTGGATCACATAGACATCGGCGCCACGCACGGAGTCGTCTAAGTCGATCTGGATCTCCCCGTCGGCAAAATGCTTCACAGATGCTGGGGACAATGGCAATCCCAGCTCCGTCGCGATCCGTTGCGCCAACGGCTTGTTCCCGTTCAATGAAAATAGTTTCAGTCCCGCCATGATATCTCCTTAATTTTGACTTATGATGACTTCATTATACGCAATTTACAGGAGCGTGAAAACATTTTGCCGTCGAGTTTCGTGTATAATAAGGGCACAATGGAGGATTTGACATGAGACCCGAACGATTATTACCCATTCCTCATTCGATCAATCTGCGCGAACTGGGGGGCTATCCGACGACTGACGGGCACTACCTCGCCTGGCACAAGCTGTTGCGTTCAGGGTCTTTAGGCTACCTAAAACCCGCTGACGGACAGGCCCTTGTAGACTATGGTGTGCGCTTTGACGTCGATTTTCGTAGCGACAATGAAACGCAAACGCGACCCGACCGCATCCCCCAAACGATCCGTTATCAGCAGTTACCGGTATACCCCTTCGTCGATCGCCCGAGTTGGTTCAAAAAGTTGCGTGACAAGTTACGCGGCGACACCGATTTGGAAACGCTTATGGCTAACACCTACGGGCAAATGCTGACGGATAGCCACGCTAACGCTGCCTATCACCAGCTGATCACCCTTTTGCTGCGCAACACCGATCCAAATACCAGTGTTTTGTTCCATTGCACCGCGGGGAAAGATCGTACCGGGATCGGCGCGATGATGATCCAAGGTGCGCTGGGAGTCCCAGAGGCCACGATTCGCGAAGACTACCTCCTGACCAACTTGGTCCTAGAAGCGCCTGAGCAAATGGCACATGCTGACCTACGTCACGGGGCTAACCACTTCGTTAACCAGATGAACGCCCACCAAGCCGAAGCCAGCAACTACGACGCGGTCCAGCGACTGATCACCAAAGAATATGGTGATTGGGCCGGCTACTTGCAGCACCAATTACATTTTTCTAGCGGAGACCTCACAGACCTCCGCACGCTTTACCTCACAGACGATTCAGAGCCAAAGGACTGATCAATTTGAAAAAAAGCCGCCTTCTCGGTATCACCACACCCCTACTGCTGACCGCAGGCACGCTTGCCGCGGCAGAGAAACTCTACACTTACGCCTTCAAGCGCATCAATTATGTCCCAGACGCCAGTGACGCGATGCAAAAATACGCCACGGACTACTATCGCCACGTCGACTGGGTCGCTTCCCAGCGCCCGGCGGTCTGGCACTTAGATACAACTGACGGTCAGCACCTAGCTGCCTTGTGGCTCGAGCATCCCCATAGCAACAAGGCTGTGATCATCGGTCACGGGTACAAAGGCACCGGCATTACCATGAGCAACTACGCCCACATGTTTTATGATATGGGGTTTTCGGTACTTTTGCCTGACGATCGCGGCCACGGCCAATCTGACGGCAGATACATCAGCTTCGGCTGGTTAGACCGCTTGGATTACCTCGACTGGTTGCACAAAATGGTGGCACACCTCGGCGCCGACTGCGAACTACTGTTGTTCGGGACCAGCATGGGGGGCGCCACGGTCAGCCTAGTCGCTGGCGAGAAGAAGCTGCCGCAACAGGTCAAGGCAATCGTTGAAGACTGCGGCTACACGAGCCTCGATGACGAGCTGACTTACTTGATCCACGAGCTCTTCCACCTGCCTAAGCGGCCTCTCGTCTCCTTAGCGAGCTTTATCAACTACCGCCGGTTAGGTTTTCTCATCAGCCGCGTCGATGTCGAAGCCGCCTTGCGTCGCAACCACCGGCCACTACTGGTCATCCACGGTCAAAAAGACGTCTACGTGCCCACCTGGATGGGCCAACAAAACTTCGCTGCCAGCGCCGGCCCTAAGGCCTTATGGCTCGTCCCCAACGCGATCCACGCAGAAAGCTACTGGGTCGATCCTAAGGCCTACCGCGAGCACATCGCCAAATTTATCCAACCTTATTTCAGCACGCCAAATCATCAGTGAGCGCCCTAGGCAAGCGGTCACCCAAGTTGCTTCACGCTAGCAGACAGCGGCAACACGGACTGACCCAACCAGCGCAACGAACCTTTCGACACTAGCGATAGAAGATGACACATTGTGCGGTTCTTCTGACCACTAAAGATACTGCCCCACAAATGTAGGTCGTTCGGTGTCGCGGGGCGGGGCTCAGCCGCGGTTGGATCAGCGGTAGCTGATCCGCGCAAGAATTGGGACATGCATGAGCCGGTACGGCTCGTATGGCCCAATTCTTAGGCGTAGAAGCAACGCTTCGGAGCCGGCGCCGCAGCGTTCCAGCCCCAAGACCCGTGGCACCGAACGGCCGGCGGCGGTCTACAACACTGAATATTTACTGTCAGACACCAAAACCAGGGATAAGCCGGCCGGCTTATCCCTGGTTTTGGTCTTGCGTGGTTATAATTGGCTCAAGTAAAGCTTTACTTGCTTTCGACACTCGCTTTGATCTCGGCAATCAAGTCAGCATCTTCAAGGCCGGTGACTTCCTTGATGACGTCAACCAGTGGCTTGTCCTTCAAGAGCGCTTGTAACTTAACCGATTCATCATCGTTAGGTTCGTCGTAACGGAAGATCATGCCGACGGTATCCAACAAGGTCTTGTAGCTCAAGTTATGCGCCTTGAGTTCGCGGATTGGCCGAATGAAGCGTTCGTTGAAGCCGAGTTTGCGGATTGGTGTCCGGGCGACCCGAGAAATATCATCAGAAATGTACGGGTTCTTGAACCGGTTAACGACAGAAGCTTGATACTTGGCCAATTCAGCTTCCGTAAAGTTGCTGAATTCAGCTAACAATAGGCTACGCGTTTCAGCCAATGCACCTTCGGCTTGCTTAAGGACCTTGTCGTCCTTGACCGCTTCACCGATCGTGGTATAACCCAGGTATTTGCCCGTATAGGCTGTCGTGGCGTGACCCGTGTTAACGGAAAACAGCTTCCGTTCGATGTAAGGTTCCAGATCCGGTACATAGTGAACACTATCCAGCTTCACAGCCGAATTCTTCATCTGGCTTTCGTCGATGACCCATTCCTTGAAGTCTTCAACGGAAACTGCCAGCGGGTCTTCATGGTGTTGGATCGGCACGATACGATCAACCGCAGCATTCGGGAAGCCGATATACTCGTCGGCATACGCCTTAGCGCCGTCTGCCAACTTGTCATAAACTTGTTCCTTCAAGAACTGGGAACCACCGATCATGTTTTCACACGCCACCACGTCGATCGGTGCCTTAGAACCGGCCGCTTGGCGTGCTTCGATGCCTTGGGCGATCAGCGGGGCAATGAAAGGCAAGATCTTTGGGCCGATAGCGGTGGTGACCAGATCTGCTTGGGCAATTGCCTTAACGACAGCCTCTGGATCCTTACCGTTGTTGATGCCATCGACATTTTCGACATGGATCTTGGCTTCCCCTGGAGCAGCCAAGGTGATCGTGTATTCGCCGCGTTGGTTCAACGCGTCGATGATGGTTTCGTTCACATCTACGAAGTTGATCTTGAAGCCGTTAGCGGCTAATGTTTCCCCGATGAATCCACGACCAATGTTACCTGCACCAAAATGTACTGCTTCCACGCTACTCAACCTCTTTCAATAAATTAATGATTTCCTGCGCCGACTGTGCATCGGCGAGTTTTTGGACATTTTCGACATCGCTACAATATAGCGCGATCTGCGACAAGAGCTGCAAGTGTTCCCCGTTGAGTCCAGCAATCCCGAACACGACGGTCACCAAATTCTCTTCTGCAGGGTCGTCAGAAAAATCAACGCCCCAAGGATACTGCGCAATGGCGATCCCTGTCTTCTTAATATACTTCATGCCATCTTCTTGACCATGAGGGATCGCGATGAAATTACCCATATAAACGGAGACATCCCGGTTCCGCGCGATCATCGAGTCGATGTATTCTGGCTCGACATTACCATTATCGACTAAGAGTTGGCCGACTTGGCGAATCGCTTCTTCCTTGGTCTTGGCCTTTTGGCCTAATGCGATGGTTTTGACATCTAGTGCCTTCATTCCAGTCACCTTCGATCGATTTTTTGTATTTCTGTGAGAAAAGCTTCTGTGATCAATTGATAAATTTGACTATAGTTCCCGGTTTCAAAACTCCGCAATAGCGTGTCATCTTGCACCATCATCCCCGATACTGCCGATAACAGCTGCATCGTCGACTCCGGTGTGTCTGCCGGGGTTAGGAGTAAGACCACGCGGCGTAGCGTGATCGTTTTCATATCCATCGCCGCTAGATTAACGGCGGTGTTGAGGTCAAAGATCCCGATGAACGGCCGGCTAATCCCGGCATTGGCCGTGTGGATCAGCGCCATATGCGTCTGCGGGATCCCTACTGGCGCCAGGTCTAGCCGCTTCAACAAGGCGGACAACACGTTCTCAACGTTCGTCACGACCTTAGGGATCATCATTAAGATCTCCCCCAAGGCTTGGCCAATATCTGTTGTCGCGGTCGCCACATCGTAGGTCTCGAAATCATCGAGCAACGCTGACGCCGCGTCGACCGTTTGCTTCAACGTTTCAAACAAGGTGACCGACTTATCCAACGACCGCTTCGACTCGCTACCCGCACTGGGGCGATGCGATTGCTTCAGATGCCGCCGCACCTCGGCGAGCTCCGCATCTTGTAGCAGTGGGCTGATCACCAAGTATTGGTGATCAAAACCAGGAAGCTGCTCCGTCGATAGGATCAACGCATACTTGCTAAAGTCCACAGTCGTTAAATCGCTGATCCGGACGCTGTCAACGCTTTGGATCATCGGTACCGCCGCTTTGAGCCGCGTTGTCACCAAACCGCCAGTCCCTGGTCCATCACTCGTGACGAGAAGAACCTTAGCCGCCAGTTGGACATCCCCGCCATTGACCTTTGAGGCGAAGTACAACACCAGGTAGGCTAGTTCGTTGCCAACAAATGCATTCGTCCCGAAGACTTGATCGGCCGCATTTTTGACTGCCTGATACAGCTTGGGGTAATCCAATGCCAAGTGATCCAGCACCGGATTGGCCAACACAGGCGCCAGCGTCCCAGCAGCCGACCGTTGTACATGCGCTAATAGCGACGCGTACAACTTGTGATCAGTGGAGAATGGGTAATCAACTTGCGCTTCGACCGCTCGGATCAGCGACTGGACCTGCAAATTGACGGTTAAATCGAACGGATCGACACGCTCGCCAACCAGCCCGCCACGGATCACGTTGAGCTGAATCGCTAAGAATTGGTAATCTCCCACACGCACCTGCTGTCGCACCGCCGTATTCATCTCGGCGAAAAACTGCAAGGCAAGCTGTTGGTCTTGGAACAAGCGCTCTTGATTGAACTTGCGGATCGAAGGCACATGGTAGCCGGCTAACACCCGCATCGCATGCACCGTCACCGTTAACAAAAGCATCTTGCGCTGATTGTCACTGAACGTCGTCAGAATCGTACTGCGGGTAAACACCGCATTGGCCGCCTGCAACTCATTTTGTGACAATTGCTGGAAAAAGTAAGTCGTGACAGGGTCAAAAGTCGTGGTCACCGTCCCTTTTAACGCTTGAAAGAACAAGTAGGGATTCAACGCACTCGCGAAGATCCCTACCAGTACCCGCCGGATGTCGGCTTCACGACCACTGACCCAGATCCCGGTTGCTTTTCGCCGGTTCAAGACCAGGTGTGACATCGTCAACGCTGGGGTGATCAAATCAAGATCTTGCTTGATCGTCGTTAAACTCACGGCGAGTTCCTCAGCCAGATCGCTCATCGTCACAGGGACGCGACTGTTCAACAACCGAATCAGCAAGGCGTTTTGCCGCTGGGTCGGGTCAAACGCGACATCAGGCGCATCAGGCGTCAAGTTGGTCCGTAAGGTATCCAACGCGGCATCGTCGCCAAGGATCTGGTAGGCGCCGTGATGGCCCTTATCGAGCCGCAACCCCAGCGTTTGAATATCCTCCTCAAGCTGTGCAAGCTCTCGGTAGATCGTCCGTCGGCTCACGTTAAGTTGTTTGGTCAACTCGTCGCGGCTAACGCCTTCTGGTTGCGTCAAAAGCAACTTGATGATCTGCTGTTCACGGTTGGTGAGGATCATGATAACTATCTCTCTTCATTTATTGTAATTTCGAGATAAGTTTATCATAGTTCGTCGCGTTCAATAGACCATCGACGACATAAACTTGGACGTTCGCAAATTGGAGCTTGATGCGGCGGGCCGTTTCCTTAGAGGCCACGATCATAACACTGGCATCATCATTGACTTCACCGACAGCGAGGTTTTCAACGGTGATATCCTTGCCTAACTTATGCAATTCGCTCCGGAAGGTCGCTTGGGCCATCGTCGCAGAACCGACATTTTGATCGTGATGCATAAAGACGATTTCCTTGATCGCATCGAAGTCTAAGTTATCGTTTGTTTCTTCCGGTGTTGCAGCGGCTGCCGGCTTTGCTTCAGCCGTGTCGTCGTTGCCACCGACGGCTTCTGTCTTTAAGCTGGCAATGATCTCATCGTACTTCGGACTATTCAAGAAGTTCGAAACGGCGACATGCATTGCATTTGGCGTTTGCTTTTGCGCCCGATCAGCTAATTCTTCTTGGGTCACAACCAGTAACCCAGGCTTATCTTGCAAGTTGGAGATCGCCGTGTTGGTCACCGACAGATCCAAACCAGCTTTCTTCACCTTATCGCGTAAGATCGATGCACCCATGGCACTGGAACCCATGCCGGCATCGCAGGCGAAGATGATATGATCAACACCCTTGACATCATTCATGATGGCTTTAGCAGAAGCCACGTCTTGGCCTTTAGATTCAGCCTTCATCGCGTTCATCTTAGCGGTGCTTGCTTCAAGCGCGTCGGTATCGACAGACTTGTCACGGCGTAAGATGACGGAAGAAATCAAGAAGGAAACCACGGTTGCCCCGGTGACCCCAATGATCAACCCAAGGTAGTTCATCGGATCTTTAGGCGACATCAACAGTAAGGAGATGATCGAACCAGGAGATGGCGAACTCTTCAAGCCAACGTTCAAGATTGAGAATAAGGTCGTCCCAGTGACCCCACCGGCGATGACCGAAAGGAACAGCGCTGGCTTCATTAGGATATACGGGAAGTAAATTTCGTGAATCCCACCAAAGAAGTGGATGATGATCGCGGATGGTGCAGACCCCTTGGCGGCGCCTTTACCAAACATTGCGAAGGCGAGCAAGACACCTAGCCCTGGACCTGGATCTGGTTCCAGTAAGAACAGAATCGACTTACCAGCTGCCCCAGCGGCTTGTTGGATCCCCAATGGGGTCAAGATCCCTTGGTTGATCGCGTTGTTTAAGAACAAGATCTTAGCTGGTTCGATGAAAATGTTGGCCAACCACAGCAAGCTGTGAGTGATCATCCAGTTAACCCCTGCTGCCATGACTGTCGTGAAGGCAGAGATGATTGGGCCCATTAAGAAGAACCCAATAATAGCTAATAGCATGCCGATAATCCCGGCAGAGAAGTTATTGACGAGCATTTCGAACCCTTGCTTAATCTTAGGTTGAACGGCGTCGTCCCATTTCTTAATGCACCAGCCCCCGAGAGGACCCATAATCATCGCGCCGATAAACATTGGCACGTTAGTCCCAACGATGACCCCCATCGTTGCGATGGTCCCAACGACCCCGCCACGATGGCTGGAGATCGCTGCCCCACCTGAATAAGCAATCAAGAGTGGGAGTAAATAAGTCTTCATTGGGTCGATCAGTTTGGCTAACTGAGCATTTGGAACCCACCCATCTTTTAAGAAGATGGCGGTGATCAGACCCCAGGCGATGAAGGCGCCAATATTTGGTAAGACCATGCCAGAGAGCTTCGTGCCGAATGTTTGCATTGCAGACTTGATGCCCTTCTTAGCAGGTTTGCTTTGTGCGTCCATTGCTAAACGCTCCTTTCTGTATCCGATTACATGATATAGTGTAAACGGTTGCTGGTGGTGCTTGCAAAAGTAGCTTTGGCACACTGGACTGTGCCAAAGACGAAAATCTGTGTTAAATGGCACGAAAATCTGTTATTATCGCAAATTCTTCTATATAAGTTGCACTAGGCGTTGACATTGGCCTAGACCGGTGTTATGTTGGACTAGACCAAGAGAGGGAGGAATTTTTCAATGGACGTCAAAGTTTTCGATAACGATGTTGAAGCAGGTAAGGCCGCATTTGAAATCATCAAGCAAGGGATGGACAACGGGGCTAAGACCTTGGGTCTGGCTACTGGTAGCACCCCTGTCGAAATGTACAAGGCAATCGTGGCAAGTGACGTTGACTTCTCCAACATGACTTCTGTCAACTTGGATGAATACGTCGGCATGGCCCCAGATAACGACCAAAGCTATCGTTACTTCATGCAAAGCAACTTATTCGACGCGAAGCCTTTCAAAGAAACCTTCGTGCCAAATGGTTTAGCTGCAGATCCTGAAGCCGAAACCAAGCGTTACAACAAGGTGATCGCGGATCATCCGATCGATATCCAAGTTCTGGGTATCGGCCGTAACGGTCACATCGGCTTCAACGAACCAGGTTCCCCATTCGACGCTGAAACCCGTAAGGTGCCATTGACTCAATCCACCATCGACGCAAATGCGCGTTTCTTCGCTAACGAAGATGATGTGCCACGTTACGCTTACTCCATGGGGATCGCTTCTATCCTGAAGAGTAAGAAGATCTTGTTGCTTGCCTTCGGTGAGAACAAGGCGGACGCCGTTAAGGCCATGATCGAAGGCCCAGTCACCAACGACGTGCCAGCTTCTGTTTTACAAAAGCACCAAGACGTTGTTGTCTTGATCGACAAGGCCGCAGCAAGCAAGCTGAGCAAGTAATAACCGCTTTAAAAAAGCCACCGGTTGCGCAACCGGTGGCTTTTTTAGTGGCTAAAACCGCGCTCTATCTAGGTAGCCAAACCTTCAAGGACCGATCAGAACCCTCGGCTTGTTCGCATGTTCGTGAAATCTGTATCAAACTATCGCGCTGACTGTAGCTGTTCCCATCCGTCACATTTGACGCCCCAAAACCTTGTCCTCCGCCCTACAAAGCATCGTGACCAGCATAAAATAACAGTTGTCGTCACCGTAACTGGATAAGGTCAGGGCTGATTGCCCGACAAAAACCATTTGACGATCAGAACATTTGTTCGTATACTAGTTATAGCGTCTTTATTGTTGCTTGTGAATCCTTAATCGGCACACGTGGGCGTGAAAAAAATTTTTTTCAGTCGCGGATTGTACGCCGATCAATAGCTAACGTCTGTCTAGTTCCTCGTTATACCAGAAATGGGCTTGACAGCCCTAATCCCCGCCAAACACCGATAGGTCACTTGTGAATCATCGTTCACAAGCTTTTGCAATTTGGTCAATTTCGATATTCTGCTATAATGGACAGCGCAACGATTACTGAACAAACCGTTCCGTATGGTCGTCGTATCAGATCGAGATCTAAAATAAGATAACTGGAGGCTTGTACCTGTGCTTGAGCAATCATCCCTTAAACCTGTCGTCTGGCTTGACGACCGCTTTTATATCACGATCAACCCTAATGCGCTTTATAACTTAGAAGTATGGCAGCGCGACGCTGACGCTCACGAGCAACGTCTCGGCCGCATGGACTACAAGTTTCACCGCGACACCTTTGCCGGTTTTATTTATCGCTTGCTACCAAAGATCGACCTTTTGCAGATCCATGAGATCCAAAAACAGCTCAATCCATTCTTCGACTTGGAGGTGTGACACATGGACAGCTTAGTGCTCAAGCTTGTGATCATGGTCGTCGTGGCACTGATCGTCACTGGCGTCATCATTTACCGCGAATGGCGCACTCATCAAGGCTCCCGTCGTACATACACGCTCCAAGGGATTCTGGGACTCTGCTTATTAGGCATCTTGATCAGCCTGTTGACCGTCCGCTGATCTAACTGCAAGCCAACAACAAAAGGACAAGCCCGCGGCTTGTCCTTTTGTTGTATTCTGTTTTTATGCTTGGACCTTCGCGATCTTCCCTTGTTCAATGTAAACCGATAAGATCGCGATATCAGCAGGATTGACCCCGCTGATTCGACTCGCTTGCGCCAGTGTTTCTGGTTGGATCTTGATCAACTTCTGACGCGCTTCAGTGGCCAGGCCATTGATCGCGTCGTAATCGATATTTTGCGGGATCAACTTGCTTTCCATCCGCTTTAACTTGGCGATGCTTTGCATTTCTTTGTCGATGTAACCAGCATACTTGATCTGCACGGTCACTTCCTCGATCACATACCGATCTAACGTTGTCGGCGCCGGGGCAAACTGCATCAAATCTGTATAGCTGACTTCTGGCCGCTTTAAAAAGTCGCTAGCCAAAACGCCATCTTTGAGGTCCGGCGCCCCTTGCGCTGCCAACCACGGATTGACGTCTTTAGGCTTCAAGCGCGTCGTCTCCAAACGCTGACGTTCCGCAGCGATCGCCGCTTTTTTGGTTTGGAATTGCTGGTAACGCGCTGCTGGAATCAAACCTAAGTCATGGCCCATTTCAGTTAACCGCAAGTCAGCGTTGTCGTGCCGCAAGATCAACCGGTATTCTGCTCGACTCGTCAGCAAGCGGTAAGGCTCGCTCGTGCCTTTGGTGACCAGATCATCGATCATCACCCCAATATAAGCGTCCGAGCGGCGTAAGGTGAAACCAGGCTGTCCTGCCGCCCGCAATGCCGCATTGATGCCGGCGATCAGTCCCTGGCCAGCGGCTTCTTCGTATCCCGATGTGCCATTCATTTGGCCAGCCGTAAACAAATTGTGAACGACCTTCGTCTCCAAGGTCGCAGTCAATTGCCATGGCTCGATGATATCGTATTCGATCGCGTACCCTGGCCGCATCAACTCTGCGTGCTCCAGTCCCGCAACCGAGTGCAACATTTTCAACTGCACTTCTTCTGGCATCGAAGTCGAGAAGTCGCCGACATAATACTCGTCAGTATCGCGTCCTTCCGGCTCGAGGAACAGCTGGTGGCGGGGCTTGTCGGCGAAGCGTACGACCTTGTCTTCGATCGACGGGCAATACCGCGGGCCAACCCCTTTGATGACGCCAGAAAACATCGGTGCCCGGTCTAGATTTTCGCGGATGATCGCATGCGTTGTCGCGTTGGTGTACGTCATCCAGCAAGATAGTTGGTCCTTGAGGTACAGGGCATCGGGGGTCATGAAGGAAAAATGGTTCGGCGTCTGATCGCCTGGCTGCTCTTCCGTCTGGTCAAAATCAATGGAGTTGCCCACCACTCGTGGTGGGGTCCCGGTCTTGAAGCGGCGCAACTTGAACCCATTCGCCTCCAAGCTCTCGGACAAGTGAATGCTAGGAAGGCTATTATTAGGCCCACTAGAGTACATTAACTCACCAATGATGATCTTGCCTCGGCTAGACGTGCCAGCCGTTAAAACGACGCTTTTAGCCCGATAACGCGCCCCTGTGGCCGCTACGACACCAACACAGGTACCGTCTTCAACTAAGAGGCGTTCCACCAGTCCTTGGCGCAAGTCCAAGTTTGGCTGCGCTTCGATGGTTGCCTTCATACTCCGATGATAAGCCGCTTTATCTGCTTGCGCCCGCAATGCGCGGACTGCCGGCCCTTTACCCGTATTGAGCATCCGCATCTGGATATAGGTCTTATCGATGTTGTGGCCCATTTCGCCACCTAAGGCATCGATTTCACGGACCACGATACCTTTGGCCGGCCCACCGACACTGGGGTTGCATGGCATGAACGCCAGCATTTCCAGGCTGATGGTGATCAACAGCGTTTTTTGACCCATTCTGGCCGCTGCTAAAGCCGCTTCACAACCCGCATGGCCTGCACCCACGACAACCACATCGTATTGACTTGCTTCATATTCACGTACTTCTGGCATGATAGCTCCTTTATTTCCCGGGAAATGTTATTTACCTAAACAAAATTGTGAGAACAGTTGGGTGATCAATTCATCCGGTGCGGCATCACCGGTAATTTCACCGAGTTTATCCCACGCCGCTGTCATATCGATTTGCACCAGATCGATCGGCATCCCTGCTGCGATCCCTGTCAGCACGCTTTTCAGACTCGCCTTAGCTTGCTGCAATAGCCCGATCTGCCGGGCATTGGAGACCATCACCGTCGTTTGACTGTTGTCGATCCCGCCGGCAAAAATATCTGCGATCTTCGTATCCAACGCCGCGACACCTGCACCGGTGGTGATCGAGGTGCGAATGATATCGGCTTCTGGTACCGCGTCACCTAAGTCTAATTGCACCGGCAGATCTTGCTTATTCAAGATCACTAAGCGCCGTTTGGCGTCAGTCGCAGACAACAAGGCCTGATCTTCCGCCGTTAAGGGTTGGCTCGCGTCCATTACCAACAAGATCAGATCGGCTTTAGTAATGGCTTGGCGGGACCGCTCGACACCGATCTTTTCGACTTTGTCTTCCGTATCGCGGATACCCGCCGTATCGATCAATTTTAACGGCACGCCGCGCACGTTGACATACTCTTCCAAAACGTCACGCGTCGTCCCTGCCACATCTGTCACAATCGCTTTATCTTCGTGCAGCATGTGGTTAAGCAAACTCGACTTCCCAACGTTTGGTCGACCAACGATCGCTGTCGCCAGGCCTTCGCGCAAGACCTTCCCTTGA
The DNA here is from genome assembly GCA_022651245.1 of Lactobacillus sp. Classification (GTDB taxonomy): domain Bacteria; phylum Bacillota; class Bacilli; order Lactobacillales; family Lactobacillaceae; genus Lacticaseibacillus. Next base: position 30,185 of record JALCQM010000018.1, on the reverse strand, counting down.
CTGGCCGTCTGTAACAATTCATCGACTTTAGCCAACACTTGCTGCGCCTTTTCCTGGAGCATCTGGGTGGTCATCTGGTCGGTGTCGTATTCGGGATAGTCGATGTTCACCTCTACTTGGGCGAGAACTTCCAAGATCTCTTGGCGCAAGTTCGTGATCAACCGCCGCAGGTCCCCATCGAGCTGGTCGACGGCCACTTGCATGGCCCGATCGGTTTTCGCTCGGATCAGATCCATGACCGACTCTGCTTGTGTGAGGTCCACCCGGCCATTCAAAAAGGCTCGCTTCGTAAATTCACCAGGTTCAGCCAGCCGCGCCCCTAGTCCTAATAGCAGCTGCAAAATGCGATTGGTCGGGACGATGCCGCCATGGCAATTAATTTCCACCATGTCTTCTCGCGTGTAAGTTTTCGGAGCGCGTAACACGCTGACCATGACCTCATCGACAACGGCGCCGTTGTCAGGTTCTAGAATGTGGCCGTAGTTAATGGTATGCGTCGGGACCTGCGTCAGGTCTTTGCCTTTGAACAGCCGCTGTGCAGTGGCGATCGCATTTTCACCGCTCAAACGCACGATGCTGATCGCCCCTTCACCAGGCGGCGTCGAAATCGCTGCGATCGTATCATATTCTGTGATGGTCGTTGCCACAATAATCTCCCTTTCCAAACCAATAAAAAAAGTGCACCGCCCATTGCGCCGACCGAAACTGGTGGCGTCAATGGACAAAGCACTTTGACTACTTCGTCACGATTAAGTTGTGTTCATTCTAGCCAATTCCGCGGCACTTGTCAAAACCAAGTCACTAGCGCCGGTTTTTTTCAAGCGCCGCTGGTAAGTCACTTAAATCGGGTAACGCTGTCAGTGGCTGCACCGCGCCAGGGGCGGTTAATTGCTCCCGATTGATCCAGATCCGGTGCCAACCCAGACGCGTTGCCGGCATGATGTCCCACCAGAACCCATGGGCGACGTGCACATGCTCGCCGGCAGGGAGATGCTGCGCCACATACGCAAAAAAGTCGGGTTGTGGTTTGTAACATCCCGTATCGTCAGCGGTAATCACCGCATCGATCACTGGCGCTAGCCGCTTCAAATGGGCGGCCATCAAGGTTTGCGTTGAATTAGACATGAGCACCAGGTGATGGCCCGCAGCGTGTAGTTGTTGCAACGCTGGGTTCACGTCGGGAAATGGGTCAAGCGCTTGATAGGACTGTAGCACTTGCAAATAGGCCGAACGAAAACCGTCGCCTGTTCTCATTTCCATATCGACATAGGCCAAGTTGGCTTGAATCAACGCCGTGTACGGCGTCACTTGCTCCACATACATCAGTCGGTCTTCATAGGCGCTATACGTGGCCACGGCTCGGATCGGGTCCACGCCCTGGCGCCGCGCAAGGTCAGCCAAACACGCGTCAACGCCAGCCATATTCAGCAGGGTGCCGTAACAATCGAACGTTAAAATCACAATGGCCGCCTCTTTCTGTTTAGCGCCGCTTGGGCGTGATCACGACATACCGCCGGGGATCGACCCCTTCAGAGTGGGTCTCGACATAGGCATTATCCGCCAATTCGGCGTGAATCGCTTTGCGCTCGAATGCTGGCATCGGATCTAAGTAAACGGCGGCACCGCGCGCGATCACTTCACGCGCCGTTTTACCGGCTAAACGCCGTACCGCAGCATCCCGACGCTGCCGGTAATCACCGACGTTTAGCATGATCGTCCACTTCGACTTGCCGAAGCGGTTGAACTCGGTTTGCGCTAAATACTGAATCGCATTAATGATCTTACCGTGTTTGCCGATCAATAGCGCTTCTTTATCCGTCGCGATTTCGAACCACACCTTATCCCCGCGGCGTGTATTTTCGATCGTCGCGGCGATCTCCAACTCGCGCACGATGTCTTCAAGATAACTCTGCACCAGCGCGATCGCGGTTTGGTCATCACGCTTCGGCGCGGTCGTTTCTTTTTTCGGTCGGTGGTGCTTAGGTTTAGTCGGCGCGATCGGCTGCGTCTGGGTTTCGACAACGCGCGGATTCAAGTTGACGATCGCCGCTTTCTTGCCGATCCCAAACAGCCCTTTTTTCCCTTCTTGGATCACGTCCACAGTGACTTGATCGCGGGCGACACCTAACGTCTGTAAGCCCAGATCGATCGCCTTTTGAATCGTTGCACCTTGAAAAGTCGGCATGATTTTCCTCCAAATAATTGTGCTAAAAACCAGGCTGAGACATGCGCAACACCCCCCATAACGAAGGCGCCCCCGCATCACGATTCGTTCCTTGAATCGTAGTGCGAGGGCGTTTGCGTTGCTTATGGAACACGACGATTAATTGCTGTCTTAACCTCGTTTTATGGTTACTTCTTCAACGCACGCTTATACGCCTTGCGCTTCGCCTTTTGTCGTTCTTTTTCGGCACGCTGCTTCGCTTCACGATCACGGCGCATCTTGAACGGATTTTGAATCAAGAACGTCTGCGCCAATGAGAAGGCGTTGGTGACCACCCAATAGATCGCCAAAGCACTCGGGAACTGGGCCGCCATGACTAAGATCATGATCGGTGAAATGGCCACCATGATCCAACTCATATTGTTGCGTTGCGGCTGAGCCAACGTCGAAACCAGACTGGTCAGCAATGTGAAGATCGCTGCCAGGATCGGCATGATCCAATAGGGATCGGCCTGCGCCAGGTTCAACCATAAGAAATGCCCGGTCTTCAAAGCATCCGTCCGATAAATCGCTTGGTACAACGCGAACAAGAACGGCATCTGGATCACCAGTGGCAAGCACCCCATGATCGGGTTGATCCCCGCTTCAGCATACAACTTCTGGGTCTCTTCTTGCAGTTTCCGCTGCGTTTCTGCATCTTTGGACTTGTACTTGTTTTGTAAGACCTTGAGCTCTGGTGCCAGCTCTTGCTGCTTACCCATGCTCTTCAAGGAAATGTAACTTAATGGGAAGATAATGATCCGCACCAGCAAGGTGAAGACGATGATCCCCATCCCGGCGTTACCACCGAAGAACTTAGCCAGCCACAAAATGAACTGGGCCGCATTGTAGACCACATAATGATCCCAGACCCCTGTACTATTGGCCGTCACCGTCGACTGCCCACACGCCGCCAAAACGCCGGCAAGCATCAGCAACCCGAACACGGTAACCAGCCGCTTCACGGTTCTCTTATTCACGCAAATCCCTCTTTCGTGTTGCAAGGTCGCCCTTGCCTAGATGATGTCGACATCGTCTGCCAAAAGACCGGCTAACGTCATGACGTGGATCAAGTTCTTCTTAGTCCCTGCCATATCTAATTGGTTAGCGGAATGGCGCGCGATGATCAAGAAATCCGCTTGCGGATCGATGCGCGGCTTGAGTTCTAACAAACTTTGGCGTACGTAACGCTTGATTTGGTTACGCATTACCGCAGTATGTCCGACTTTCTTGCCCACTGAGATGCCGACGCGAAAATGGGGTTGGTCACGACGTAAATGATAGATCACAAAATTACGGTTTGCCACCGACTGCCCGTGATCAAACACATCTTGAAATTCTGCTTCTTTTTTGATGCGATACGACTTACGCACGAGTTCTCCCTCACAATCTGGTTTTAAGTATACAAGATGCGCCGTAGTGACGCACCTATATTCGGTGTTTTTCCTATGTAAGTGTCACCCGCGTTGCAAAAAAAAACCACTGACGCGGTCAGTGGGTTGTTAGGCGGATAATACTTTACGTCCCTTAGCGCGACGACGAGCTAAAACTTTACGGCCGTTCTTTGTGCTCATGCGCTTCATGAAGCCGTGAACGCGTTCGCGATGACGTTTCTTAGGTTGGAAAGTCCGTTTGGTGGTCATGGTTGCACCTCCTACTTTTTGATTACTATTTTCAGTAACTGTATTTACTTATCAAACATTTTCCCATTATACGGACTCCTATACCGTTCGTCAAGCATCCAAACAAAAAATCCCGGTCATAATTTTTCCACAGGAGCCTGAAAAATCTAGCAAATCTGTGTATAAGTTGTGTAGCGGCCACAAGATGTTGTAGCTCTCATCCACAGCCTCTGCGCAGGTTATCCAGAAGTTCACACCCTTGTCAGTAAATTATCCACAGGTTGTTTTCAACTTGTTTATAACCTGTGAAACACGCATTGCTACGCTACTTTTGTTTGTTTTTAAATTGTGGGTAACTCAACTCGTTTGCGCTTTAGTTTTAGTTGTTCAGCCGCTTGTGGAAAACTTTTTGACAGGTTTGTGTATCCAGTTATCCTCTGTTTGCGAATTGTGTGGAAAACGACTTCGGCTGTGGAAAACTTTCCCTGAAAATGCTAAACTAAATCTCGCGACACTATGCCCGTGGTGCGGCTTTTTTTCATTGGATATTTATACATCAGGGTACGGTCGGCCCCAGCTTGGGGGAGCTAACTGATTGCATTGCGCATTCAGGGAAGGAGGGTGCAGAGTGCCAACTATCGAAGAATTGTGGGCCTACTTACAAGACCAATTTCGGACCAGTCTGACCACTGTCGGGTTTAATACATGGATCAAAGATGCCAAGCCGATCCGCCTGACAGAAACGACACTGACGATCGGGGTCCCGTCAAAACTACACAAGAGCTATTGGGAGAAAAATCTCGCCACTAAGGTCGTGGAATGGGCATACGCCTACAACAACCTGGAACTTAGTCCTGTCATCGAGATCTCTGGCACAATGCCCGAAGAGACGCTCGATCTCGGCGAACAACCACAAACACCAGAAGCGAAGCCAGTGGTCCCAACATATAAGGAAACGACGCACCTCAACAGCAAGTACACGTTTGATACCTTCGTGACCGGTAAAGGCAATCAAATGGCGCACGCCGCTGCCTTGGTCGTTTCCGAAGAACCAGGCGTGCTCTATAATCCGCTGTTCCTATACGGCGGCGTTGGTTTAGGGAAGACACACTTAATGCAGGCGATCGGGCACCAACTGCTTGAGTACAAACCTAATGCCAACGTTAAATACGTCACGAGTGAAGCCTTCGCGAACGACTTCATCAATTCGATCCAAACCAAGAAGCAAGAACAATTTCGCCAAGAGTACCGGAACGTCGATCTGTTATTGGTCGATGATATCCAGTTTTTCGGTGACAAAGAGGCCACCCAAGAAGAGTTTTTCCATACTTTCAACGCCTTATATGAAAACAAAAAACAGATCGTCCTCACGTCTGATCGCCTGCCTAATGAGATTCCGAAGCTCCAAGAGCGTTTGGTTTCGCGCTTTAAATGGGGCTTATCCGTCGACATCACGCCGCCAGACCTTGAGACGCGGATCGCGATCTTACGCAATAAAGCCGACGCCGAAAAACTCGTCATTCCCGATGATACCTTGTCTTACATCGCAGGACAGATCGATTCTAACGTGCGCGAGCTCGAAGGTGCGCTGGTTCGCGTCCAAGCCTACGCAACCATGAACCATTCTGATATCACGACCAGCTTAGCTGCCGATGCGTTGAAGAGCCTCAAGTTGAATGACAAAGACGCCGCTTTAACGATTGGGCAAATTCAATCGGTCGTTGCGAAATATTATCAAGTGACAGTCAGTGAGCTCAAGGGTAAAAAGCGCGTGAAGCAAATCGTCATGCCGCGTCAGATCGCGATGTACCTCTCGCGCGAAATGACGGACAGTTCTTTGCCAAAAATTGGCCAAGAATTCGGTGGGAAGGACCATACCACTGTGATCCATGCGCATGAGAAGATCGGGGAGCAACTCAATCTTGATGAGCAGCTAAAGGCTGAAGTCATTGAACTCAAAAACCGCCTCAAGAACCGTGGCTGAGTTTGGCCATTGTGGACAACTGAGAATAACTCGGCACCTTATCCCATTAACTTATCCACAGGTGGACAAGTTAACCGTACAGGTTTCACGCCCTTTTCCACAGCAACCACAGGGCCTACTACTATTACTTAAAAAGCATTATTATATATAGACACACCCAAACAGGAGGTCAGCAATGAAATTCACCATCACGCGCGCTACATTCATCAAAACACTCAATGACGTTTCTCGCGCTATCACCAGCAAAACCACGATCCCGATCCTAACCGGACTGAAGATGGTCTTGAGTGATAACGGCTTGGTCCTGACCGGAAGCGATGCGGATATCTCCATCGAAGCCCGCATTGACGCTAACGCCGAAACCAACGACCTACAAATTGAATCGACTGGTAGCATCGTCTTGCCAGCGCGTTTCTTCAACGAAATCGTCAAGCGGTTACCAGAAGCAACGATGACCATTGATGTCCAAGATAACTTTCAGACGATCATTACCAGTGGGTCATCTGAATTTACCATTAACGGTTTGGACGCCAATAACTACCCGCGCCTGCCCGAAATCGTTAACCCAGAACCCTTAACGATCCCGGCTGACGTCTTAAAGCAACTGATCAATCAAACCGTTGTCGCGGTCAGCAACCAAGAAAGCCGGCCAATTTTGACCGGGGTGCACTTGCTGATCGAAGGTGGCCAGATGATCGCTGTTGCGACAGATTCTCACCGGCTAGCACAGCGGACATTAGAGTTGCCTGCCGCCGAGAATGCGCATTATGATGTGATCATTCCCGGGAAGAGCCTGATCGAGCTTAGCCGGACCTTAACGGATGACATCGAAAACGTTGAGATCCGTTTCGCAGAAAACCAAGTCTTGTTTGTGGCGGGGCAGACATCGTTTTATTCCCGCTTACTGGAAGGTAATTACCCAGACACCAGTCGGTTAATTCCAACGTCTAGCACCACGCGGATCGAATTTGACGCGCCTGCTTTGTTGGCCGCCATTCAGCGGGCCAGCTTGTTGAGCCACGAAAGCAGCAACAACGTCGTTCGGCTGAACTTGGACGCTGCGGCACAAACAGCGACGATCTATGGGAACTCGCCAGACGTCGGGAATGTTGAAGAAGCCTTAGCCTTCAACCGCTTAGAAGGCGAAACGCTCGAAATTTCCTTCAACCCTGACTACATGAAAGACGCGCTCCAAGGATTCGGCCAAACGACGATCGAAATCGCCTTTACGGCCCCGCTGCGGCCATTTACCCTCGTGCCGTCTGAAGACCATGAGCACTTTATTCAACTGATCACGCCAGTACGAACGTTCTAGCCTAAATCGTGACGCGAAAAGCCACCCGTTGAGGTGGCTTTTTATGTGGTCGGCGAAATCTCTCAATAACCAATATTGAGGAGGTTTCGTGTGATGAAAAAATGGTTAGTCGGCTTACTGCTGATGCTCGGACTATGGGGCTGGCACGGACACCGCGTTCAGGCCCAAACCTTCGAAGGCTATGATCCCGTTCAAGGCGGGATGATCTTTGACCCGCCGGAGTCGTTATATGCTGCCGTCGGGGTGCGAACGGTAGGGATGTTCATGTATTCGGATCCTGGTTCGCAGCCATTGAGCGGGTGGCAAACGAAGCAAACGCATAGCACGATTGAAATTTGGGAAGCAGGGGAACAATCGTCGACAATGCCCGCTAGCTTCAGTTTAGGGATGTTTTCTTTTACGCCGGCGCATTCAGGGGAATACACCGTTAAACTCCAGTTTGACTGGGGAAATGAGACCTATACAGATACTATCGCCGTTCACGTGCTTGCGCAGTTACCTGCTAATTTGCACGCGAACGTTGATCAAAAGCGCCTGTTTACCAACGTTTTGAGACCAATTGAATGGGTCGATCATATGGGCCGTGTTTTCAGCATGAACGTAACAATACAAAACAAAAATTTAGGAAAAACTTGGCCAATCGGGCCATATACGTTACCACCAGAAGTAATATCAGCTTCGGTTCCAGTCTTGCTTACGATAGGTAGCATCGACAAAAGTATCCAGTACGAACCGGCACCGGTTTACTTTGGAATAGAGGATGTCACCTTAAAAGAAGGAGTTCCGTTAACTTTGGACGTTGATTACTACCATCCGAGAGTAGGAACAACGCTTTCATATGTGTGGACATGGACACCACCCAATTCCGAGGTATCGTTAGTAGAAAAGACTGGTCAGCCACGGTTAGCGATTCCCGAAACGTGGCGTCGTGATGGTAAGCTCACCGTGGCACTGGTCTATCATGATAACGCCACAAACAGCAACGTAACGGCCCTTTCTAATACCGTGCAGTACCATTACGAACCGGCCCCTAAACCGGCGTTACCCGATCCCACCTTGCCACACCAACAATTCTCGGTCACTGAGTTAATCACACACAACGTTGAACTATCAGCTGGGCTAACGCCGATCACAGTGCCAGCAGGAGCCTGGCAACTAGTGGTGGCGATCACAGCCCCGACTGGGCCTGCCGGCACTTTGGCGGCCGCACTACGCCTGCCAGGTGGCCAGCTGGTCCAACCGCACCAGCCGGTCGTCCTGTCACTGCCTGGGCCACAAACCTTGTCATTAGCACAGACGCAATGGCTGTTGTATCGACAGCCGGACGTTTTGCGTGGCCATTATCAGGCAACGGTTAGTTTCACGGCAATCATGGGCCCATAAAAATGGCCAAATTGGCTGAACGCGCATATTTGGCCATTTTTTGGTTTTTAAAGGGTTTGACGTCCAGGGGATGGTTGCCCGCTAAAAAGCCCTGAGAGGGCCTAAAAACGCCTCGGTGCATTGTGTTTCACGTTCAAAAACGGTATACTATATAGGTAGTATTAGAATAATCAGCAAGGGAGTGGGCAACAGATGGCAACAGTTACGATCACGACTGAATACATTACGCTAGGGCAGTTACTCAAAGACGCTGGCGTGATCGATAGTGGCGGTGCCGCCAAGTGGTTTTTAGCCGAAAACCGAGTTTTGGTCAATGGTGAAGCGGACACACGGCGAGGCCGCAAGTTGCGAGTCGGGGATTCAGTAACGTTACCTGATGGCACGCAGGTTGCGGTTGCGCAAGCTGAATGAAGCTCGCACACCTAACGCTCAAGAATTATCGCAATTATTCGGCAGTGGACACCGACTTTTCTCCGCAGATCAATGTTTTGATCGGGGAAAACGCGCAGGGAAAGACGAATCTGCTCGAAGCGGTGTACGTGTTAGCGTTAGCGCGGAGCCACCGAACGAATAATGATAAAGAACTGATTCGCTTTGGTAGTGAGTTTGCTAAGATCACGGGGCGCGTGACGCGGAAAACGGGTAGTCATCAGCTTGAGCTCGTGATCAGCACCCAAGGCAAAAAAGCCCGCTACAATAAGCTCGAACAGCCTAAGTTATCGAGTTATATTGGTCATTTTAACGTCGTGCTTTTTGCGCCAGAAGACTTAGCCATCGTTAAGGGCAGCCCAGCGAATCGGCGCCGGTTTATCGATATGGAATTTGGTCAAATGAGCGTGAAATATCTGCAGACGCTGAGCGAGTATCGCATCGCGTTGAAGCAACGTAACGCTTATCTCAAGCAGCTGAAGTATCACCAAGCCAAAGACATGGTCTTGCTCGATGTGTTGAGCGATCAATTGGCCGCCGCCGGTGCTGAAATCGTTGCGCGGCGTGCGGCGTTGCTTAAGCAAATGGCTGAATTTGCTGCAACCATTCATGCGGACATCACGAAAGGGCGCGAACAGTTAACGTTCCAGTATCAAAGTCAGGTGCCAGAAGCGGCGCGTGGCGATGCTGAACAAGCCTATGTGGCGATGGGTGAGTTGTTGCAAAAAAACGCCCAACGCGAACTAGATCAAGGCACGACCTTGGTGGGGCCGCATCGTGACGATGTGGCATTCCTAGTGAACGATAAGAACGTGGCCAGTTTTGGCAGCCAAGGGCAGCAGCGGACGACGGCATTAGCGGTCAAGCTGGCCGAAATCGACTTGATGAAGGCCCAAACTGGGGAATATCCGGTTTTGCTATTGGATGATGTGTTATCCGAATTAGATGATGATCGGCAGACACATTTGCTCAAAGCCATCCAAAACAAGGTGCAGACGTTTTTGACCACGACCAGCCTAGATGGGATCGCTCAAGAGATCATCGATGCTCCGACCGTTTTTCGTGTCGATAATGGGCAACTAACCAAACAAGCGTGAGCAGTGGCTCGCGCGTTCAAGGAGGAAACTACGCGTGACTGATAAAGATGAGGCACAGTTAGAAGCCAAAGAAGAAAAGGCCGCTGAATATGACGCCAGCCAGATTCAAGTCCTAGAAGGCCTCGAAGCCGTGCGCAAGCGGCCGGGGATGTACATTGGCTCGACTAGTAGTCAAGGTCTGCATCACTTGGTGTGGGAAATTATTGATAATGGGATCGATGAAGCCTTAGCCGGTTTTGCCACGACGATTGATATCACGGTGGAGCCGGACAACTCGGTCACCGTGTTTGACGATGGCCGGGGGATTCCCGTTGATCTTCAAAAGCAAACGGGGCTACCAGCGTTGGAGACGGTGTTCACCATCTTGCACGCCGGCGGTAAGTTTGGCGGTGGCGGCTACAAGGTTTCTGGTGGTCTGCACGGGGTCGGAGCGTCGGTCGTTAATGCGCTGTCAACCAGTTTAGATGTCACGGTCAGCCACGGCGGCAAGTACTATTACATGGACTTTAGCCGCGGTAAGGTTAAGACCAAGATGAAGGTTATCGGGGAAGCGCCAGAGCACGCCCACGGGACGAAGGTGCATTTTGTACCAGACCCGGATATCTTCACCGAAACGACGACGTATGATGATAAAATCTTGACGCAACGGATTCGCGAACTGGCCTTTTTGAATAAAGGGTTGAAGTTAACGTTCACGGACAAACGTGCCGAGACGCACGAAAAGTTGGTCTTCCACTATGAAGGTGGGATCAAGGAATACGTTGCATTCTTGGACAAAGGCAAGACCCCTGTCTTAGAAGAACCGATTTACGTTGAAGGCCAGGCTAAGGGCATCACGGTGGAAGTGGCGTTGCAATACACGGACGACTATCACACCAACATGATGACCTTCGCGAACAACATTCACACTTACGAAGGCGGGACGCACGAAACGGGCTTCAAGACCGCTTTGACCCGTGTGATCAATGATTATGCGCATAAATCTGGTCAGTTGAAAGATAACGATGACAGCTTATCCGGGGAAGATGTGCGTGAAGGCATGACCGCTGTGATCTCTGTGAAACACCCAGATCCGCAGTTTGAAGGGCAGACCAAGACTAAGCTTGGTAACGCCGATGCGCGGACGGTGACTGACCGGACGTTTTCTGAGCACTTCGCCAAATACCTGATGGAACACCCGACGCAAGCACGTCAGGTCGTCGATAAGGCGTTATTGGCCAGCAAGGCGCGGGCCGCTGCTAAGCGTGCGCGTGAAGTGACCCGTAAGAAATCCGGGTTAGAAATTTCTAACCTACCTGGGAAGTTAGCCGATAATTCAAGTAAGGATCCTGAAATCTCCGAATTGTTCATCGTCGAAGGGGATTCTGCCGGCGGTTCCGCCAAGACAGGGCGGTCCCGTTTGACCCAAGCCATTTTGCCGATCCGTGGGAAGATTTTGAACGTGGAAAAGGCTAGTATGGAGCGGATCTTGGCCAACGAAGAAATTCGGACGCTGTTCACGGCGATGGGCACAGGCTTCGGCGAAGAGTTCGACGTCAAAAAGGCCCGGTATCATAAGTTGATCATCATGACGGATGCCGATGTCGATGGTGCGCATATCCGGACACTGTTGTTGACCTTGATCTATCGCTATATGCGGCCGTTACTGGAAGCTGGGTTCGTCTACATTGCACAGCCGCCATTGTATCGCGTGCGCCAAGGCAAAATGATGCGGTATATCGATTCGGATGAAGAGTTGCAAGAGGTCTTAGGCAGCTTACAACCGAGCCCCAAGCCAGAAATTCAACGGTACAAAGGGTTGGGGGAAATGGACGCTTCGCAATTATGGGAAACGACCATGGATCCAGACCGGCGTCGCTTATTGCGCGTCTCACCAGAAGACGCTGAACAAGCAGATAACATCTTTGACATGTTGATGGGCGATAAAGTCGAACCGCGTCGCAAGTTTATCGAAGACAACGCGGTATACGTCGACGCAAAAAACATCGATGCCTAAAAACAGAGCGAAGCAAGCCGGTTTTAGCGATGTGTGTAAGACGGCTTGGGTGCGTTATGGCGTCAGCCATAGCGTGACCGAGACGACTTACACGCGATCGCGTTGGCTTGTGCAGCTCGACTAAAAACAGAGCGGAGCAAGGACGGGTTTAGCAATGTGTGTAAGGTGGCCTGGGTGCGTCGCGGCACGTGGCGTGACCGGGACAGCTTACACGCAATTGCGTTGTTCTTGCGCAACTCGACTAAGAAACAGAGCGAAGCAAGGACGGGCTTAGCGATGTGTGTAAGACGGCTTGGGTGCGATATGGCGTCAGCCATATTGACGGCAGTGCTGTTATGCCTAGCGCGATGCGCCACGCAGCTCGACTAAAAACAGAGCGAAGCAAGGACGGGTTTAGGAGAGTGGATAAGGCAGCGTGACGCGGTTCGGCGCCAGCCGGACAGTGGCGCGATGACTTATGCGCCTCGCCGTTGTCCATGCGTAGCTCGACTAAAACCAAGCCTACCAGCTAGCTCAAGCATCGTCTGCCGCCAAACTTGTTGGCGGCGCAACATAGAATTTTCTGAAGGGAGCACTATCGTCAATGGATGATCGCCAAGAGAGCCGTATCACCAATGTGAACCTGGCTCAAACGATGAAGACATCGTTCCTCGAATACGCGATGAGTGTTATCGTGGCACGGGCTTTGCCTGATGTGCGCGATGGCCTCAAGCCGGTGCAGCGCCGGATCTTATATGGGATGAATGAACTGGGGGTCACGCCAGAGAAGCCGTATAAGAAGTCTGCGCGTATCGTCGGGGATGTCATGGGGAAATACCACCCGCACGGGGATTCTTCGATTTATGAAGGCATGGTGCGGATGGCGCAGGACTTCTCTTATCGCTATATGCTCGTCGATGGGCACGGGAACTTTGGCTCTGTCGATGGTGACGGTGCGGCCGCGATGCGGTATACCGAAGCCCGGATGAGTAAGATCACGATGGAGATGTTGCGTGACATCAACAAGGACACCATCGATTATCAAGATAACTACGATGGCACGGAAAAGGAACCGGTCGTTTTGCCGGCGCGTTTTCCTAACCTCTTAGTGAACGGTGCGACAGGGATCGCCGTGGGGATGACCACCAATATCCCACCGCATAACCTCGCAGAAGTCATTTCCGCCTTGCATATCCTGATGGATAATCCAGAAGCTACTACCGCTGATCTGATGACCGCTTTACCAGGCCCTGATTTTCCAACAGGCGCTTTGGTACTGGGGAAATCTGGTATTCGGCGCGCTTACGAAACTGGTAAGGGAACGATCACGGTACGCGCTAAAACCGAGATCGTGACGGAAAAATCCGGCAAGGAACGCATCATCGTGACTGAGATTCCGTATATGGTGAACAAGGCCAAGTTGGTAGAGCGGATCGCAGAACTGGCGCGGGAAAAGAAGATCGAAGGGATCACGGACCTGAACGATGAATCTGATCGTGAAGGGATGCGGATCACCATCGATATCCGGCGTGACATGAGCGCCAGTGTCGTCTTGAATAACTTGTTCAAGCTGACGCCGCTGCAAACCGGTTTTTCGTTCAACATGGTGGCGATCGTTAACGGTGCGCCAAAAACGTTGAGCTTAAAAGCCATCTTGCAGTATTACTTGCAACACCAAGAGCAAGTGATTCGCCGGCGGACCGAATTCGAATTGAAAAAGGCCCAGGCGCGCGAGCATATCTTAGAAGGCTTGAAGATCGCGTTAGACCATATCGATGCGATTATCAGCATCATTCGCTCTAGTGAGACGGGTGACAAGGCCAAAGTGGTTTTGATGGACAAGTACAACTTGTCGGACAAGCAAAGCCAAGCGATTTTGGATATGCGGCTGGTGCGCTTGACCGGTTTGGAACGTGACAAGGTCGAAAATGAATTGAGCGATATCCGCACGGCGATCGCTGATTACCAAGACATTTTGGCCAAGCCAGCGCGGGTTCATCAGATCATCTATGATGAACTCCTTGAAATCCAGCGTAAATTCGGCGATAAGCGGCGGACCGAGCTGCTGGTCGGCGAAGACCTGAATATCGAAGACGAGGACTTGATAGAAGAAGAAACCGTTGTGATCACGTTGACACATAACGGCTACGTCAAGCGCCTACCCGCCGATGAGTTCAAGACGCAAAATCGCGGCGGGCGCGGGATCCAAGGGACTGGTGTGCATGATGATGATTTCGTTGAGCACCTGATCTCACCGTCAACGCATGACGTGCTGTTGTTCTTCACGAATTCCGGTAAAGTCTACCGGGCGAAGGGTTATGAGATTCCAGAATATGGTCGGACCGCTAAAGGCATCCCGATCATCAACTTATTAGGGATCGATAACAACGAAAAAGTGCAAACCGTGATCAACGTGCAGCACGATGATGCCAAGACAGACGAGAAGTTCTTGTTCTTCGTCACTAAGCACGGTGTGGTTAAGCGGACACCGGTCAGCGAGTTCTTGAATATTCGCAAGAACGGGTTGATCGCTTTGAACATGAAGGATGAAGACGAACTCAGTCGCGTGATCTTGACCAGCGGAGACGACACCATGCTCATTGGGACGCATCGTGGCTATTCTGTGACCTTCAAGGAAGCCGACGTCCGCAGTATGGGCCGTAGTGCGACCGGGGTCCGGGGGATCCGCCTGCGCGATGATGATTACGTCGTCGGCGCTGACGTCTTAACGCCAGAATCTGAAGTCTTTGTCGTTTCGGAAAAAGGCTACGGCAAACGGACCGCTGCTGCCGAATACCCGATCAAAGGGCGCGGTGGTAAAGGGATCAAGACGGCGAATGTGACCGAAAAGAACGGGCCATTGGCGATCGTGACGACGGTCGTAGGCGATGAGGACATCATGGCTGTGACGGATGCCGGGGTCATGATCCGCTTCAATATCGACACCGTCTCACAAACCGGTCGTGCCACACTAGGTGTTCGCCTGATGCGTGTCGACGAAGGCACCAAGGTGGTGACTGTCGCGAAGTTGGCTCAAGAGCCAGAAGCTGACGAAGCCACTGAAGCCGCAGGAACCACGACGGCTAGCGCACCTGTCGCTGGCGATACGCCAGCAGGGGATGCGAATGCGCAAGTCGATGAGTTGTTGCGCCGCGCAGAAGCCGATCAGCCTGACGATGGCGGTGACGCTGAATAGTACTGCCGAATTGAGGGTAAGCGACCAATCAGCTTACCCTCTTTGCGTTAAGTGGTACTTAACGCAAGTCATAATAAGCAGCGCAAAACAGGCTGTGATTGGTCTGAGTGGCTGTTTAGGAAAGGAATAGTGGATGACATTTCAATTAAGTCTATTGGAGATCGTTGGGCGCTTGGCTTTAGCCATTTTTGTATCCGCGGTGATCGGTTACGATCGCGAGCATAAGAACCGACCAGCGGGGATGAAGACGCATGTGCTGGTTTGTTTAGGGGCCTGCATCATGGCCTTGGTGCAAAAAGAGATCGGCTTCAACGCGTTGAATACGGCCTTACAATACCCCAAGCTCAGCGGCGTCTTGCGGGCTGATGACGCCCGATTAATCGCCCAGGTCGTTTCTGGGATCGGGTTTTTAGGGGCTGGGACCATCATGGTCCAACACCGTACCGTGCGTGGGTTGACCACTGCGGCTAGCCTGTGGGCGGTAGCTGGCTTAGGGTTAGCTATCGGGATGGGCGACTATGACATCGCAGTTTCCAGTGCCGTGGCGATCATCCTTGTCTTAGTCTTCTTGAAGCGGATCGTGCACGTGAA
Organism: Lactobacillus sp.; assembly: GCA_022651245.1. Classification (GTDB taxonomy): domain Bacteria; phylum Bacillota; class Bacilli; order Lactobacillales; family Lactobacillaceae; genus Lacticaseibacillus. The sequence goes on along the minus strand of JALCQM010000018.1, from coordinate 14,390 downwards.
CGCGATGAAGCGCCTTGAGATCAAGTACCGGCACAAGTTGGAAACCAAACAATTTATTCAGGACTACTTTGATGCGCACCACATCGACGTTAACGACGTGAACTTCCGTGTGACCCAAAATGATGATGAGGCGATCTACGTGAATATCTATGAGATCTCTGTGCCGCGTGAGCTGAACTTACCGGACATCATCGAAGACATTTCGTTGAATAAGAACATTATGCAGATCCAGACGGTTAGCCTGTGAGGCGAAAAGCGTGTGTAGTTTGCGTAATCTATAGAGTATCAAGGGTAGAAAACCCTGATAATGGTTGAGTTCCACTGCTGGTTATGATAGAATTCTAGTTTGTGAGTATGTGACCGCTAGCGGTCATCGACTCCTTGCCCGCGGGTGACCGTTGGGCCAAAGTCCATAAGGAGGTGAATCGTCAAATGGCTGAAACCAAGTATGAAATTACCTACATCATCCGTCCTGATATGGATGAAGAAGGCAAGGCTGCATTGGTCGAACGTTTTGACAATATTTTAAAGGATAATGGTGCTACCATCATTGATTCTAAGGATTGGCAAAAGCGTAAGTTCGCATATGAAATCGGCAAGTACACCGAAGGTACGTATCACATCGTGAACGCTACCGCGGAAAATGCTGCTGCGATCAACGAATTCGACCGCTTATCCAAGATCTCTGGCGACATGCTTCGTCACATGATCGTTAAGCGCGAAGACTAATTCGTCCAAGCGAAACAAGTCGCTTATAGAGGGGAGCTAGAGGGATGATCAATAGTGTATCTTTAACGGGCCGTTTAACGCGGGATGTCGAGTTGCGCTATACCCAAAGCGGGACTGCTGTTGGGTCGTTCACGATTGCCGTTGATCGGCAATTCACGAACGCTCAAGGGCAGCGCGAAACTGACTTCGTCAACTGTGTGATCTGGCGTAAGAGTGCTGAAAACCTCAGTAACTTTACGCGCAAGGGTTCAATGATCGGCGTGATGGGCCATCTACAGGTCCGGAACTATGAAAACAACCAAGGCCAACGTGTTTACGTGACCGAAGTGGTCGTTGAAAACTTCGCCTTACTAGAATCACGTGCGGTGACTGAAGCCCGTCCGCAGGAACCTGCGTCTGGGAATAATCAAAACTTCGGCGGCCAAAACAACTTCGGGGGGCAACAACAGGCGCCTGCGAATAACTTTGGTGGGAGCCAAAACTCCGCCCCACAACCGTCATCAAACGCTGGGAGTAGTCAATCGGGGGCTGGTAGTAACGATAACCAGCCATCCTTTGGCGCTGGCAACAACGCCGCTACGAACAATAACGATCCTTTTGCCAATAATGGCCAACCGATCGATATTTCGGATGATGACTTACCATTCTAAAGAATCCAATGAAAAGGAGTGACATTCATGGCACAACAACGCCGTGGTGGCCGTCGTCGTCGCAAAGTCGACTTCATCGCCGCTAACCATATCGATTATATCGATTACAAAGACACAAACTTGTTGGAACGCTTCGTCTCCGAACGTGGTAAGATTTTGCCACGTCGCGTGACCGGCACCAGCGCTAAGAACCAACGTAAGCTGACCGTTGCGATCAAGCGTGCCCGTATCATGGGCTTGCTGCCTTTCGTTGCGGAAGACTAGTACGATCAAAAAAGCTCGCCAATTGGCGGGCTTTTTTTAGCGCGTGCATTAATGTGAAAAGGAAAAATCACACAAAATTTGGTGACTCGTCATGGTACACTTAAACAGCTGAGAGCTCCGCTGCAGCGACTCTTGGCGGTGATTGGATTGGAACTTCTCTTCACTTTGGTTATCGCACCTGCGATGGCCGCGCTACTGGCAGACGGCGTTAAGGCATATTGTCGGTATATCTGTCACAATCGCCAGCAGCATATCAGGCGGCACGCGCGCAGATCCGGCTCACGTCGGCGTCGACGCTAGCGCTGACTAATTGCGTCTCGTCTAGGACTCACTAACCTGGACGAGACGCTTTTGTTTTTCGGCGTAAAAAAACGGGTGCCTATAAGGCGCCCGCCGCCGGCGTACATTGGGGCACTACTCCCAATGCGGTTTTCGACCGGAACTTCTCTTCGAACATAGTATATCATCTTTACAAAAAAATACGCAAGCGAATGCAGATTTATGGCAACAGAACGTGTATTCAAGATAATCTTACGTGGACATGATCATTATGATGGCCTAAAAAATTTTGATCTTGGGTGCTTGATTGGAAGGCTATTGTCGTCTATAAGGGGACATTAAGACTAACAGCCCGAATGTGTCAAAATTGAAGCCCTTTTTCTGGATGCGCGATATTTTGACAATATACGCATGGCCACATTTTTTTAGTCGAGAAATGTCGGCGTCACGGCAGGCAGAAACTGCACGACGCGGTGCGCGTTGACCGCAAACCAATAGGCGCGGTGCCAGCTGGCGTCATTGCGGTAGCGACTTTGAACCGCGTAATAGCCGTCAGGTAGCGTTGTCGTGGCGCCTGGTGTTAAGGTGCGTGCGGCCAGTGCGACTAACCGGCTCTGGGCTGCCTTCGCGTTGTGGTGGCGAGCATAGACTCGCAGGGTCACTAGGTTCGTTTTTGGGTATTGTTGGCGGGTGATCGCGCCTTGAGTGGTTGCAGCGGTCGCTTGGGTGTGCACGTCGGCAAAAAACTGGGCTGGTTTCAAGGCTGCCAACCCACGCCAGGCATAATCGCCTGCTTGCCAGTATGGGCGCGCCAGCGTGGCACTGTTGTGAAAGGTATACTGCGTTTTTGCGAAGGTGAAGCCTGACGGCAAGGTCGGCTTCAATCCTGCTTGGACTTGGCGGGTGAAGTGTTGAAATTGTGGTAGTCGCCGCCACAGTGCGTTTTGATTGAGGGCGTGAAAGACGGCTTGGTGAAGCGTGCGCTTAAAGTCTGCATCGCTCGCCGTGTCATCGCGGGTAATGGTGAACGGGACTTGGAGCGTGCCTAGCTGCGGGAGGCGCTCGCGGTAGCTGCCGGTGAATTGCCAGCCGATCGTCGTTTGGCCATCGTCAGAAGCACGAGAGGCGCGTAATTGCACCACTTGGCCCAGCGTTTGTGCGGTAAAAGCACGGCGCAACATCCTGGTGCTGCGGCCAGTCGTCGTCACTAAATTGAGCCCCAGCCAAACCATGAGACTACCCAGCATGAGAACGGCACCTAGCCGCCATAGGTGATGTTTTTGCATCGACTTTCCCCTTTTGTCGGATTATCGCATGCAGCAGTCGCGATTGCAATTCAAGCATCAAAAAACCGCCCTAGAAAGGGCGGTCAAAAAGGGTTGAAATAGGACCAAGCGGCGCAACGCTTGGTCACTGAAAAAGTGGGGTAGAAATAAGGGGGTAGCTCATTTCTATGTCATTGATACTACCCGCCATCTGTGAAGAAAATATGCGGTTTGCGCGACGGTTTTAGCACGCTTTGCTTAACAAATAACGTCAGGCACTAGCGGTCACCATATCCGTTTGGATGGGATTGGTGCCATTGCCAAGCGGTGGCGATGATCGCTTCAACGTCATCGAAGTGCGGCTGCCACCCGAGGCGCTCGCGGGCTTTGTCGCTCGCGGCGATCAAGGTGCTAGGGTCACCAGGCCGGCGCGGTCCGATTTTGGCGGGGATCGCTTGGCCGGTGACGGTGCGTGCGGCGTTGAGAATCTCGAGGTTCGAGAAGCCGGTGGCGGAACCAAGGTTGAAAGCAGCAGAAGGGTTACCTGCTTGGAGATAGTGCATCGCTAAGATGTGGGCGTCCGCCAAGTCGACCACGTGAACGTAATCGCGCACATTCGTCCCATCTTTAGTCGGGTAGTCATCGCCGAAAATCTGCAAGTTAGACCGCGTTCCCGCAGCCGCTTGCAAAATGATCGGGATCAAGTGGGTCTCAGGCTTGTGATCTTCACCGATGGATCCATCAGGCATGGCGCCTGCCACGTTGAAGTACCGCAAGGCGACGAAGTGGATTCCGTAGGCAGCGTCTGCCCACTTGATGATTTTTTCCATGGCGAGCTTAGATTCGCCATACGGGTTCGTCGGCACTTGCGGATCGGTTTCGTGGATCGGGACGCGCTCGGGTTCCCCATACGTTGCCGCGGTCGAGGAAAAGACGATCTTGTCGATGCCAAATTGCTTCATCGCTTCCAATAAGGTGATCATGCCACCGGTATTGTTATCGAAATACTTCAAGGGGTCTTGCATCGATTCGGGCACGACGGAAAAAGCGGCGAAGTGGATGATCCCGTCAATTTTTTCTTGGGTGAAGACTTGGCTCAAGAACTTATAATCGCGGATATCGCCTTGATAAAAACGGGCTTTAGGCGCAACGGCCAGGCGGTGGCCGGTCACTAAATTATCGAGGACGACCACATCCTGGCCGGCTTTTACGAGTTGTGAGACGGTGTGGGAACCGATGTAACCGGCCCCTCCGAGAACAGCAATGGTCATAGCAAAACTTCCTTTCTGAGATGTGGTGGCGGCTAGCTTTGGCGTAACACGAGGGTGCTTGCCAGGGTCAGCTTCAAGGGTTGGGTGTAAGTACCAGAAAGCAGATCACGTAGCAAATGGACGGCGGCCTGCCCCATTTCTGCCGTTGCAACGTGGACGGTACTCAATGCCGGGGTCAGATACCGTCCAACGGCGAGGTCGTTGAAGCCGATCACACGGGCCTGTTCAGGCACCTTAACGCCGTGTTCCTGTAGGGCTTTGATCGCCCCGATCGCCATTGTGTCGCTCGCGACGAACCAGGCAGTCGGCAATTCGGTTTTGGGCAGGGTGGTTAAAACTTGATTCATTGTGGCATAGCCACTTTCGGTGGTGAACGCCCCTGTGAAGACTTGGGGACGTGTGCCTCCAGCGGCGACCACAGCGCTACTAAAAAGTGCTGGTCGCGGGTCGTGCAGTGGCTCGTGATCCGTGGTCATTTCTTGGCCGGCGAGCATACCGATATGTTGCGGGTGAGCGCTCATCAAATGGCGAGCGATCGCCTGCAGTGGTGCGGTAAAATCGGGCACCACGCAAGCGACACCAGCACCGAGGACGTCTTGATCGATGACGACGAGCGGAACGGCCAGCGCTTTGAACGTGGCGAGTTGTGCCGCACTATATTTGCCGATTGCGATCGCCCCACGAATGCTTTTTTTCTCTGGCCAAGGATCACCAGGGAAGACCCGTAAGATCTGAAAGCCGTTTTGCGTCAGTTGGTTTTCGACCCCCCAGCGGATGGCGCGGTAGTAGAGATCCGTATTCTCATCGGCTTCGGTGTACCAGGGAAAAATGGCCACCGTTCCAGACAACGGCGCCGCTGGCCGCTGATGTTTGGTGTAATTAAGGGCTTCAGCCGCCGCGAAAATCCGCTCGCGAGTCCCTGCGCCGACCGATAATGTGGTATCGCCATTTAAGACGCGTGAAACTGTGGCGATCGAGACGCCAGCCTGATGCGCAATGTCTTTCAAAGTTGCGATTCCCGCCACCTCCCATGATGTCATCGCTAGTTTACCATAGATGTCAGTAAAAGTTTACTAAAAACTTCGCTGCCCCGAGCGTGTGCTTAAACCTGCTGGTGACAGCAAAAACGGGGCTGGGCGACAATCGTCGTCACAGCCCCGTGTCGATTCGTCTGCTTAAGCGTCAATTTCGGGTGCGTGTCCGCGTTGTGCTTGCAACATCCAGATACGCTTTTCGATTGCCGTATGGAAACCAGTCATAATGTCTTGGCTGGAGTAGTCGCCTTCTTCGCCAGCGGTTTCGATCCCTTTTTGGTAGACGCCTTCCAAGTAGCGGTAAGCGGAGGTCAACCGGGCGAAGCGCTCTGGCGTGGTCATCCCATAATCGCCAGGTTCGGATTTGATGCCGGTGTGTTCTGCGAATTCTTCTAGGGTCGCATAAGGGGCCCCATCTAAGGTGATCAGGCGTTCCGAGATCACATCAAGCTGGTCGTTGATTTCATCCATATACTCGTCCATCAATGGGTGTAGGAATAAAAATTCTGGGCCGCGCATGTACCAATGCGTTTGGTGGATCAAAGTGGCCATTTGGCTCAGGTCAGCGACAAGTTGGTTCAGGATGGTCTTGGTTTCAGCGTATTTCATCAAGCATTCCTCCTTTGCCGAAGCAAGCTTCGGCGACCTCTGACTAACAACACGTCAAGTATAGCAGGTTGCATCAGATGATGGCAAAATTCCTGCCTAGCGGGTAGACTAAAGGCAAGGAAGTGATGAGATGACGGATTTAAGAACGCGTCGCACAACGGCTGCGATCGACCGCGCGATGTACCAGCTGTTGGCAAAACAGCAATTGGCGACGGCTTCAGTCGCGCAGATCTGTCGCGCAGCTGGGATCACCCGCTCGACATTTTACCAATACTACCTCGACAAGGATGATTGGTTAGGTCGCCAGGTCGGCTATTATTTGGTGATGGTGACCCAGTGCCCGTTAACAGAAGATCTGCAAGCGCTGATCGCACAGCTACGACCAGAAGCCAAAAAAGTCTTGGCGTTGTTAGCGGTGCATCAACTGGCGGGAGACTTAGCCCAAGAGTGGGCGCAATATTTTGCGCAGGCGTTTGTGACGCAAACCCCGCAAGCGACCCCGTATCAGGCGACATTATATGCAGAGGCAGTGGTGCAAACGATCACTTGGCAATTGCAGCACGGGGATGATCAAGCGGCGATTACGACATTTAAGCGTGTTGTTGAAGCGATTAAAGCTCACTAATGTCATACACTATGTAAGTTATTAGTGGGAGAAATCCCACACGGTTTTGGTGAAGAAGATGGTTAAGACGACTAAGATCAGCGGGCGCGCGCCGCGACCGCCGAAGTGGTTAAAATAACGGGTCCCAAGGTGGTTGCCTAGGATTGAAAAACACCCGGCCGTTAAACCGAGCAGCAAGTAAACTTTGCCATTCACTAAGAAGACCACTAGGCTGGTCAGGTTCGTCGTCAAGTTGATGACTTTGGTGGTCCCAGCAGCCGCGTTGAGCGGTAGCCGGGCGATCCCGGTTAACGCCAGCAACAAGAACGTGCCGGCGCCGGGGCCGTAAAAGCCGTCATAGGCACCGAGCAATAAGGCGATTAGCGCCACTGCGACTGCTTGGCGAACCGGGGATAAGGACGTATTGGTCGGGGCGGTCAAGGCGCTGCGGCGGAGCACCAAGTATAGTGCCGTCAGTGGTAAGATCACGAGCAGCAGCAAGCGAAAAAAATGGTCGGATAGGTGTAAGGCGAGGTTGGAGCCGGTGTTGGCCCCGAGCATCGCCATCAGCACCGCGATCACCGCCAGTTTGATGCGAATGTAGCCGCTGCGGGCGAATTCCGCTGTCGCCACCAAGGTGCCCATGCCAGAGGACAATTTATTGGTCCCGATCGCCATATGGGCAGGGATCCCCGTCATTAAATAGGCAGGGAGTGAAATCAAGCCGCCACCGCCAGCGATCGCATCCACGAAGCCGGCTAAACCAACGAGGGGGCAGACGATGCAAAAAGTAAGCCAGGTCATCTCAACATCTTCTTTACTCGGCACGAGGCCGTCATTCTCACCAGCGTAGCGCGCGTTTTGCGCAGATACAAGCGTTCCTGACAGTAAATATGACATGATGTCAGATATCGCTATCTATGGGCGAGTCCTTGCTAAGGAACACTTTTTTAAAATGAACCCTTGCTATAAAGTGCACCTGATAGCATACAGTGAGCTTTATAGACAAGGAGGAATGACGAATGCAAACAATTGTTGTCACAGGTGGTTCGGGTTATGTGGCGGAGTGGGTGATCAGTGACCTGTTAAACCACGACTATCAGGTTCGCGCTAGCTTACGCTCACTCAAAAAAGCAGCGCGGGTCCAAGCGGCGGTCGCTCATCAAGTACCCGCTACAAAAATGGCGCGGTTGACCTTTTTTTGCGCCGATCTCACCCAAACAAAAGGCTGGGCGGAGGCAATGGTAGGGGCGGATGCCGTTTTTCACATTGCGTCACCGCTGGGCAATGGCACGGAAGCCGTTGACGAGCTGGTGCGGATCGCTAAAGGCGGCACCGTGAATGTGCTCGCCGGGGCCAAGGCAGCAGGCATCACCCGCGTTGTCATGATCAGCTCACAAGCCGCGGCGACGGCACCAAAAGCGATCGGTGCGGTCGAACTCGACGATGATTATTGGACCGATATGCGCAACCCAGAACTCGTGCCTTACTACGTCTCGAAGGTTGAAGCCGAAAAGGCAGCGTGGGCGTTTGCGAATGCGCACGGATTGGCCTTGACGACGCTGCTGCCAGGAGGCATCTTTGGCCCCTTGCTGGATGCGCAGGTGCAAAGTAGCAACGCGCTGGTCAGTGAATTGCTCAAGATGCCTTTGGTGCCACCGGTGCACATCGAAGTGACCGACGTCCGTGATCTGGCGTTGGCCATGCGCCTAGCGTTAGAGGCACCTGCCGCGGTCGGCCAGCGGTATAATGTGGGCACGCGGCCCACGACGTTTCCGGCAATCATCGCGGCTTATCAGCAAGCGGGGTTGCGCACTAAGAAAATGGCGCTCACCGTGCCCAGCCCACTGATTAAGTTAGCCGCCAAGGTTCAACCGGCACTGCGGCAGCTGTTGCCACAATTAGGGATCAACTATTGGCACAGTAGCCGGCATATTAAACACGATTTGCAGTGGCAACCACGGGCTTGGCAGGAGACGATGCGTGACAGTGCGCTTAGTTTGCGCGACTGGCAATTGATTGATTAGGAGGGTAGCGGATGACCGAGAGCATTAAACAGGTGGCAAAACGGTACGACGTCACGGTGGCGACCTTACATTACTACGATGAGATCGGACTTTTGCCGCGGTTAACGCGGGATCCCCACGGGTACCGGCAGTTTACCGATGCGGATTGCAGTGATCTTGAGATGATCATCTGTTTGCGCCATCTCGGCCTTGGGGTCAAAGAAATTGCCTCAGTCATGCAACCCGCTGTTGACGCAGACGCGCGACAGCTGAAGCTTGCCTTGATTGAAAAGCAGAAGCAGCGGTTGTTAGCCCAGCAGGTCGACCTCCAAATGGGGCTGCTCATGATCACCATTAAAGCGCAAATATACAGTCACCCTGATATGCCGTCGAAGGTGCATGCCCGCAAGGCGATTCGGCAATTCGTTCAGGCGCGATTGCGGCCGCAAGCACCACCGGTAGCGCTCACCGCGACGCTAGCTGGTAACCGTGAGGCGGCATGGTTTATGGCTGGCGACGTGGCAGTTATTGACCGCGCGGTACGACTGTATCAAACCGTCCAATGATGACGAAGGGCGATGTTCTTTGTTAGGCAGCCGTCGTAAGGGCGAATAAAATGTTTCACGTGAAAACAAGCCACATGCTTGGCTTATTTGGCCCAAGGCAACAGCCCTACTGAAACGTGACTCACTTAGGAAGATGTGGCCCGTGCAGGTGCGGGGCGGTGGCGACCATGGCCCGCAGTAAGGCGGTGAACACGGCGCGCCAAGCGGCATGATCCGTGGCCTCGGTGTGGTGTAAACCCGCCAGGAGCGCTTTGGCTGAGGCGGCAGGGGCGAGGCGTAGTTCCGCAAACGTCTGCTTTTGCGTGGTGGTGACCACGGCGTAGGCGGCGTCTAAGGCGCGGCGCTTGGTGTCGTCGTCGAGTTCTGCGAGCCAGTTGGTCAGGACTTGTTGGAGTTGTTGCGATTGCCATGCGGTCGCCGGTAAGTAGACGAAGTTGGTGTCGCGCGTTTGCCAGGTGAACAGGTCGTGTTGGCGAAAGCCTGTCGCGCGACTGTCGACGACGCCGAAGTCTTGCGTTGGGTCTAAGATCATGCCGATCAAGGAATTTTGGGGGACGAGCTTGATCAGCTTCGTCCTGTTCGTGACCGGTTGTTGGAGGCCGGGACCATCAAAATTGTAGGCCATCTGGATCTGCGATTGCAGCTTGGCCGGGGCGTGGGCATAGGCGTAGGTGGCGAGGGTGCCGCCTTTGGAGTGGCCGCCGAGGTAATAGTGGCCCGGATGTGCCGCGGCGAAGGTGCGAAAATAGGTGCTGGCGGCTTTTTGTGACGGGATCGCCTCGAGGTAGGTCATGTTGAAGTCTTCTTTCCAGTCTACGAAGCGTGCGCGGGTCCCACGAAAGGCGAGGTAATACAGGTTGGGGGCGAGTTGCCAGGTGATGGCAGAGAAGGCTTGTTCTTGTTGGGGGTCATTCAGCGCCACCGGGTCGAGCCAGACCACGTCTTGATACCGGCGACAAGTGGTCAAAACCGCGAGCAAGCGCCGATTGTCGGCTTCGGCCCAGGTACCCGCTACGAGTGTTGCTTGTTGTTTAGGCGTGATGGTCGCGAGCCGGCCGCTTCCGGTCAAATCGCAATAGGCCATTTGGGCGAGGATCGCGGCGTCTAAAATCGTGAGTGGCCGTTGCGTGAATGACTGGTCGCCATAGTTTTGTAAGAAGTCGAAAAGATTCGCCATACCTAGGCCCCCTTGGTTAATTTTAGTGTAGCACATCGCAATCGTTTTCACCGCAGGCACAAGTTGTGTTATGATGAGTGCAATTTAATAGGCAATGTACACTAGGGGTGTTCCCATAGGAGCTGAGACACGCATGAACGGCGTGATCCCTTCGAACCTGTAAGTTCAAACTTGCGTAGGAAAGTGTCGCTTTTTTTGGTAGGCGTCGCGGACTTTCGCGGCGCCTCTTTGCGTCTGTGAGCCGCTCTAGTGTACGTGGTGAAGGAGGATGTTTCATGGATACAGAACTTTTTGCTAAGTTACGGAAGCAACACCCGCTGGTTGTGAATTATGCGAATTTTGTCACCCCCCAATTTGTGGCCAATGGCCTCAATGCGTTAGGGGCCTCACCGATCATGACGCTCGCGCAGGAAGAAGCCAGCGAGTTGATGACGCCGGCTGATGCGCTGGTCTTGAACTTAGGGACGATCAACGCGTCGGACATGCCGATGGTGCTGGCACTGGCTAAAGCGGCGACGAAGCTAGCGAAGCCGATCGTTTTAGACCCTGTCGCCGTGGGCGCGACGGCCTTTCGCGCCGCGGCGGCTAAGCGGTTACTGGCTGATTTTCCGATCGCGGTGATCCGGGGGAACGCCGGTGAGATCGCGTTTTTAGCCGGGATCGCGGCCCAAGCCAAAGGTATCGATGCCGGAGAAAGCGCGACGAGCCCGGCGACGATCGCCCAGCGGTGTGCAGAGCGCTATAACTGTACCGTGGTCGTGAGCGGCAAGATCGATGTGGTGGCGCAAGGCCATAACCTCGCGACCGTGTATAACGAAACGCCCCTGTTACCAGCGGTGGTCGGTTCGGGCGACTTATTGTCGAGCATCATCGGCGCGTATGCTGGCATTGCAGAAGAAGCTTTCGACGCGGCGCTGCTAGGCGTCGTCACCTTAGGGGTCGCTGGGGAAGCGGCGGCTAGCCAACTTGAGGCGACGCAAGGCGGGACATTTGCGGCGGTTTTACTCGATACGTTAGCCACGCTGGATGTGGAACGGCTGAACACGCAAGCGCGCTACGAAGAAGCGCGGCGCGCGTAAGAGGGGTAATCAAATGACAATCGAACAGTTTCCGCAGGCATTATCGATCGCAGGCTCGGATAGTGGTGGTGGCGCCGGGATGCAAGCGGATTTGAAAACGATCCAATCCCGGCACGTGTTTGCCGCGACCGTTTTAGTCGCGATCACGGCGCAAAACACGCTTGGGGTCCAGCAGTCGTTGGCGTTGCCAGAAGCCATGATCGCTGCACAGTTTGCGTCTTTGGCCGCGGACCTGCAGATTCGGGCTTGTAAAACGGGGATGTTAGCCGATGTGGCGACGGTGCGGGCGGTCGTTGCCAACCTTAAGCAATACGATTTTGGCCCCTTGACGGTCGATCCCGTGATGATCGCCAAAGGTGGGGCGCCGTTATTGACCGAAGATGCGATCGCCGTGGTCCGCGATGAGCTGTTGCCATTGGCGACGCTGGTGACCCCCAACTTGCCAGAAGCGGAGAAACTCAGCGGGTTGCACATCACGGATCAAGCGGCAATGCGGGCGGCCGCCCAGCGCTTACAGGCGCTCGGCGCCCAAAATGTGATCGTTAAAGGCGGCCACATGAGCGGCGACGACCAAGCCAGTGATTACGTTTTGTTGGCCGATGGCAGTGATTTTTGGTTGCCTGCGCGCCGCGTCGATACGATTCGCACCCACGGCACCGGCGATACGCTGTCGGCTTGCATAACGGCCGAACTGGCGAAAGGGCGCCCGCTTGCCAGTGCGATCCGGACCGGTAAGGCGTATGTCGAAGCGGCGATCACGTCGGGCATCATTGTGGGCCACGGCCATGGGCCATTGAACCACTGGGCTTACCCGGAGGACCGCCATGAAGACTAGTGTTCGGGATAACGCGCTGTTGTGGTTTGGCGCGGCGATTTCGCTGGCAGAGATCTTGTCGGGAACGTTGTTTGCGCCTTTAGGCTTGGCCAAAGGAATGCTGGCGGTCGTGTTGGGGCATTTGATCGGCGGGGCGTTGATGTTTGGCTGTGGTGTGATCGGCGCGCGGACGGGGCAAGCCGCGATGGCCACGACGGCGTTGACGTTTGGTCGCAATGGCAGCCGCTGGTTTGCCGGGTTGAACGTGTTGCAATTGTTAGGCTGGACCGCCGTGATGGTCCTCACCGGGGCGCAGGCCTGCCAAGTCTTTTTACCCGTTTCCCTGGGCTTTTGGGCGGCGGTGATCGGTGCGATCACCGTGCTTTGGCTGGCCGTCGGGTTACGCGACTTGGGGCGGCTGAATCAAGTGGCGATGTTGGCCTTATTGATCGCCGGCGTGTATTTGACCGCGCGCTTTTTGATGCACCCCGCACAGCCGCTCAACAAGGGTTCACTACAGTTTGGCGCCGCGTTAGAATTAGCGATCGCCATGCCGCTTTCTTGGCTCCCGTTGATTGCGGATTACACCAGTCAGGCAAAAAATCCACAGCGCGCTAACCTCGTGAGCGTCGGGGTCTATAACGTGACCAGTATTTGGATGTTTGCGATCGGCCTTTTCGGCGCTGTGTTAACGGGCCAAACGGCGATCGCCGGGCTGATGAAGGGGTTTGGTTTAGGGGTGGTCGCCTTGATCGTGATCATTTTATCGACGATCACGACGACGTTTTTGGATGTGTATTCCGCCGGGGTCAGCGCGGCGTTATTATTCGGCTGGTCGCGGCGGTGGTTGGCGATCGCGATCACGGTGATCGGAACGGTGGTCGCCGTTTTCGTACCGGAAAATGCGTACGCCGATTTCTTATATTGGATCTCCGCGGTTTTTGTGCCGTTGGCCGTCGTGCAGATCGTCGCCTTTTTCCTCGGGCAGCGCGCTCGAGGTCGGTGGGATTGGCCGAATCTCGGCTTGTGGGTGATCGGCGTCGGGTGTTACCGTGTGTTCTTGGCACATGGCACGCCGCTAGGCAGTACGATCCCGGTGGTCGTGATCGTCGCGTTATTGACATTGGTCGTGAATTGGAGGCGCCGAACCGCAAATGAAAATGTAGAATAGTCTAGATTCTCATCACGTTTTGTGACGCTGTAGTAATTAAGTGGAAGGCAGCGTCACAGCGTTGTATGAAATGATGAACTCGTGAGAAAGTCATCACAAACTAGTGATCATCCGGTGGTAAAAGTTTCTTTGTCCTGACAGGATAGCTTCACCTTCATCGCGTATTTTATAAACAAAGGAGGTGATGAGATGCTGAGAACGCACAAAGTACGTTGCTATCCGAACGATACGATGCAAGAAGTTCTAAAACAGGCGTGTGATTATCGCCGCTATTGCTATAACCAGGCACTAGCGACTTGGAACGATATGTACGATGAGTCAGTGATCTTGGAAGACAAGCAGCTACGCCCAAATGAACGTAAAGTGCGTGACGAATTGGTCGCTAACAAAGCAGACTGGCAATTGAGTCGTTCATCCCGCATCCTACAGTTGGCCGTGCATGATGTCGCTCAAGCGTGGAAGAATTTCTTCAATCCGAAGATGCCTGATCATGCTAAACCGCGATTCAAGTCCCGAAAACGTAGCCGGCAGGTCTTTAAGACTGATCGTGCGACTATCACGGCTGGTAAACTTCGCTTAGATAAGCCATGGGGTTATCCAGGCGCTTGGTACGGTATCCGCCTAGCGGAAACGCCGCGCTGGGAAGGAACCATTCGGTTGGCAACCATTGCTGAAGAAGCTGATGGTTATTATGTCAGTTTAAGCATTGAAGTCGAACAGCCGAAACCCTTTCCAGCCTCTGAGTGGGTTTGTGGCGTTGACGCCAATATCGGCAAATATGTCTATAATGACGGCGACACCATGGCAGTTCTGCCAGTGTTGACTGTCAAACTCATCAGCCTGTACGACCGCATCTCCTTGTATCAGCGCCA
>JALCQM010000017.1 GCA_022651245.1 Lactobacillus sp. | reverse complement strand
AGGGTCTACCCTTAAGCGTTTTGCGAGGTCCGGTTACCCGGCAGGAGTCCCCGCTGTTAAAGAACGGAAAAACGTATGATGGGTACCATCATCATATCCGCTCCCATGATCTTGAGGATAATTTACCAGTATTTACCGATGTTGTCAACGTTTTCTTTTTAGCTAATTTAATGAGCGAAAATGTTTCTTTGAAAGATTATTTTACCTTTGATGGTGGTTTCACGCGAGGACTATCTATCAAGGTTGATGACGTATCAGAAGTACGGCGGGTCTTTAGTGGGTATAGTAGGCGATGATGGCGCTTAAGGCGGCCGCGGCGCCTGGCTGCCCAGTTAACTCCCGGTAATAGTCACCGAAGCGGTCATCACTTTGGTACAGGGCGCCGATGCCGCGGTGCAGCGCCGGCGAATAGTTGGGGGCTGCGATTTGGAGCCACTCCCGGTGGGCGGCGAAGGCGGCCTTGGCCGTTTCAGACGGCAAGACCGGCGCTTTCAAGTAGGTTTGTAATTGCGTGCGCAGACGCGCTTCTGCGGCTTGTAAGGCAGCGTATTGTTCAGACGTTAAGTGGGCCCAGTGGCGGTCGGCGGCGGTTTTAGCCGCTTGCCCATACTGGGCGGTCACTTCTTCGCCATAGGCGGCATCGTTAGCGGCGATCTGGTCGGCTTTAAAGGCTGCAAATTTTTCTTCATCAGTCATGGTTGTTCCTCCTGGTTGGTTGTTTAAGGTGGCATCGAGTTGCGCCAGTCGCTGATTGAGAGCGGCTTGTTCGCTGAGTAAGTGCTGGCGTTGGGTGAGGAGGGCTTGCCGTCGAGTCGGGGCGTCTGCTTGCAGCAAGTGCGCGATCTCGTCTAGGCTAAAGCCCAGTTGGCGGTACATCAAGATCAACTGCAAGCGATCGGCTTCCGCGCTGCTATAGCGGCGGTAACCATTGTCATCCAGACTCGGAACGAGTAGCCCTCGCTGGTGGTAATAACGTAAGGTGCGTGGCGAGACGCCGGTTAAGTCGGCGAATGCTTGAGTATGATAAAACATCTATTTTTCCTCCCAAAAATTAGGTTACAGGCTGACGCGACGTTAGGGTCAAGCCCGAATTAAAAAAAATAAATTGCGAGCAATCGAATCGGCTGTGGCACGCTTTTCGCCGCCACGAAAAAGTCAAGGGTTGATTTAGAATCATTCTAATGTACAATAGAGTCGTATCGAACATAAGGAGGTTTTTCACATGAGTTTAGTAGGAAAGCAAGTCGAACCATTTACGGCACAGGCCTATCATAAAGGGGAGTTTGTCACCGTCACCGATGCCGACCTTAAGGGGCACTGGAGCGTTGTCATGTTTTACCCGGCGGACTTTTCATTCGTCTGCCCAACCGAGTTGGAGGACTTGCAAGACCAATACGAAACCTTGCAGTCACTAGGTGTAGAGGTATATTCCGTCTCTGAGGATACCCATTTTGTTCACAAGGCTTGGCACGACGAATCTGAGGCCGTCGGTAAGCTCCAATATGCCATGATCGGTGACCCTTCTCACCAGTTGGCACGGATGTTTGATGTCTTAGATGAAGAGGTTGGCTTGGCGCAGCGGGGGACGTTCATCCTCGACAAGAACGGCGTTGTGCAGTCACTGGAAATCAATGCGGACGGGATCGGCCGTAACGCCAGTGAATACATCGACCGCATCAAGGCGGGCCAATACGTTGAGACCCATCCGGGTGAAGTGTGCCCGGCAAAGTGGAAAGAAGGCGCCGAGACCTTGACCCCAGGTCTTGACCTTGTGGGGAAGATCTAACATGTTGGACGCGACGTTAAAGCAACAGCTGACGGCTTACTTCAAGCTTTTGCAACAACCCGTCGTTTTCCGTTATGATGCGCAAGCGGATGATAACGGCCAAAAATTGCAGGACTTCTTGAATGCAGTCGTGGCGTTAGATGCAAAGTTGTCATTGGAAAAAACGCACTTGAAGCGGCAGCCGAGTTTTACCGTTGACCAAGTAGGGGCGGCGCCTTCTGGCATCGTCTTTGCAGGGATCCCCTTGGGGCACGAATTCGAATCCTTTGTGCTGGCGGTTTTGCAGGTTTCTGGGCACGCGCCGAAGATCACAGACGCTGAGCGCCAGCAAATCGCGGCGATCGATACCGACTTGCAGTTTGAAACTTTCGCCAGCTTGAGTTGTCATAACTGCCCGGATGTGGTGCAGGCGCTTGATATCATGAGCGTTTTGAACCCACACGTCTCGCACACCATGATCGAAGGCGGTATGTACCAGGCAGAAGCGGAAGCCAAGGACATTATGGCAGTCCCGACCGTTTTCCTCAACGGGGAAGAGTGGCACAATGGGCGCGCGACTTTGAGCGACTTGTTGGCGAAGGTCGCGGGGCACAATGGTCCGGCACCCGTCGCTGCCGCACAGCAAGACCAGCTTTATGACGTTTTGATCATCGGTGGCGGTCCAGCTGCCGGTGCCGCGGCGATTTACGCCGCGCGCAAAGGCTTAGCCACCGCGATCGTGGCCGATCACATCGGCGGTCAACCGCTGGAAACCGTCGGCATCGAAAACCTCCCAGGGACGGATTACGTCGAAGGGGAGCACTTGATGACCAATATCCAAGCCCAGTTGACCAAATATGCGGTTACCTTGTTGAGTGGGCAAACCGTCACGGGGATCACCCCTGGGACCCCAGTTGGGGTGCAGCTGGCAGGCGACACCACCTTACGGGCTAAAACGGTGATCGTGGCCACCGGGGCGCACTGGCGTAACCTTGGCGTGCCTGGCGAGCAGGAATTCCGGAACAAAGGCGTGGCGTATTGCCCGCATTGCGATGGCCCGCTTTATAAAGGCAAAGCTGTCGCTGTCGTTGGCGGCGGTAACTCTGGGATCGAAGCGGCGATCGACTTGGCGGGGATCGCCAAGCACGTGACCATACTCGAATTTGCGCCGGAGATTTCCGCTGACGCCGTTTTGGTCGCCAAGGCGCGCTCGCTGGCTAATGTCGACTTAGTGGCCAACGCCCAAACCACCGCCGTGATCGGGGATGGGCGCGTGACCGGGCTGGACTACACGGACCGGGCCACTGCCGCAAAGCAGCACCTCGATTTAGACGGGGTCTTCGTCCAGATCGGGCTGGTTCCCAATACAGAGTGGGTCCATGAGACGTTGCAGACGAACGCTCACCATGAAATCATGGTGGACAAGACTGGCGCGACCAACGTGGCGAATGTTTTCGCCGCAGGGGATTGCACCGATTCTGCTTACAAGCAGATCGTGATCGCCATGGGCGCCGGGGCCACCGCTGCGCTGAGTGCCTTCGATGCCCTCGTCCGGCAGTAAGCAAAGCCACTAAAAAGGAGCAAGCCGCTAATGGGCTTGCTCCTTTTTGATATGCCGGTACTTAGGCGGGTTTGTTTTCTGCGATGTAAGCGGCGAGGCGCTTCATCGCTTCTTCGAGGTCGGCCATCGAAGCGGCGTAGCTGACGCGGACGTAGTGTTCACCACCTGGGCCAAAACCATTGCCAGAGATCAAGGCCAGCTTGTTTTTGCGCAGTAGGTCGTAGCAGAAGGCATCGTCGTCTTGGATGTATCCGGCAGGGATCTTAGCGAAAACGTAGAACGCCCCATTCGGGTTCGGGACACCAAAGCCTAAGGCGGTCATTTTTTCGACCACGAAGTCGCGGCGCTTGAGGTATTCGGCCTTCATCGCAAGGCTGTCTTCGCGCCCCGCTTCGGTGGATAAGGCCTCGATCGCGCCGGCCATCGCCGGGTTAGAAGGGCAGGTAACGTTGAAGGCGTGGGCTAAGGTGACCTTGGCCATCAACTCCTTAGGACCGGCCACGAAGCCGATCCGCCAACCGGTCATGGCGTGGGACTTGGAGACGCCGTTGATCAAGAGAGTCTGTTCTGGCAAGGCTTTGGCAAAACTGTAGTGTGTGGCGCCATAAGTCAGTTCGGAGTAGATCTCATCTGAGATGACGATCAAGTCGGTTTTGGCGATCACCGCTGCGAGGGCTTCAACTTGGGCCTGGTTGTAGGTGACGCCAGTCGGGTTGGATGGGAAGTTGAGCAAGATCGCCTTGGGGTGATTTTCGGCGATCGCCTTTTCCAACTGGTCAGGGGTCAACACGAAGCCAGTGCTTTCGGTATTGATGTACACCGGTTCGGCGCCGTTGATGCGCACCAGCTGGTCGTATAAGGAGAACGTCGGGCTAGGCATCAAGATCTTGTCGCCAGGGTTCAATGCGATGTCCAAGCAAGAATGCAAGGCTTCAGTCGCGCCAACCGTGACAGTGATCTCGCCGTTAGGATCATAGTCGAGGTCGTAGCGATCCTTCAAGAAGCCGGCGACGGCTTCTCGAAAGGCAGGCCAGCCAGGAGTCGGGGCGTAGTGCGATTGGTTGGCGATGATCGAGTCGATCGCCGCTTGCTTGACGTGTTCTGGGACGTTGAAGTCTGGTTCCCCCAACGACAGTTTGATCACGCCGGGGACTTTGCTGGCTTCAGCGTCGAATACCCGAATCGGGTTGGCTCCGAGGCCGTCGTATGTATGTTTGAGATCTTTCAACAAAGCGGGTTTGGCTGTAGGCATAAACAAGTTCCTTCTTTCATTTTTCAAGCAGGGTAAACGCAAAAAACACCGGCTACCATCTCGGCATCCGGTGTTCGGGTCTACCCCGCAATGGGGGGATTGGTTCAACCTTGCACGCAGATGCCTGAACGTCATCCGCGCGCCACAAAAGTGCCTGGCGTTCGGATGACTATCCGAAATACCAGGAGAAAAATCGGCGTGCAATTGTGGTTGAACGAGGTGTCATAAGGATTACTTCCTGTCTTGTGATTGCCATAAACTTACAACGTAATTCTAATGTTGTCAAGGCGTGATTTTACTTGAGGCGGCGGATCGGTGTTCCGGTACGCGCCGTTGTGACGTATAATCGGTGCATTAGAGAAAGTGGGGATGGAAAAATGCAGTGTCCACAATGTGGGGCTCAAAATCCGGCGGGGACCGTCTATTGTCGCAACTGTGGGACCGAATTGGTCACGCGCCGCTCGCATGCGCAAACGGCCAAGTGGCGCTGGTGGTGGCTGGGGCTACTTGGCATGGTCGTTGTCGCCGCCGGTATCGCCTGGGGCGTTTGGCAGCATGGCCAACACCTGCAACTGGCGGTCAAGCCCGCACCTGCCGTCAGCCGCACATCTCAGTCGCAACGCGCGTCAGTCGCGTCAACACCGAAAACGCCGGCGCTACCGACGACCCAGGTCAAAACGCTGGCTCAGGCGACTGTCTTGGCAGTCGCCGGCACGAATTCGGTCTATGTGGCCAAGCTTGGCACAAGCGGCGAATTCGTCGCGAATAATGCGCCACAACGGGCGGCTAGCGATATCAAACTGTTCATTATGGCGACCGTTTTTCACCAGGTAGCGGCCGGCAAGCTGGACCTGGCCAAGAATTACACCATGACCGCGGCAGATAAGGTCGGTGGCTCCGGGGTGATGCAAGGTTTTGCCCCAGGAACAACCGTCCCGTTGCGTCAAGTGGTGCAGTATATGATGGACGATTCGGATAACGTCGCCTCCAACATCATGGTGGCGCAAGTCGGCGGGCTCGCCGCGGTGAACGCCGAAAGCAAGCGCATCGGCGCGACAGACACGGTGATGGCCCGCAAATTGATGGACACGCAAGCGTTGGCGGCAGGCCATGACAACTTGACGTCGGTGAAAGACCTCGGACTGCTGCTGACTAAACTGTACCAGCACCGCCTGGTCAGTCCCGAAGCAGACGAGCAGATGCTGGCCTTATTGGCGCAAAATAAGAATCACACCAAGTTACCGGCTCAGGTGACCGACGCCAAAGTCTACAACAAAACCGGGGAGTTCGGCGATTACGGCGTGCAAAATGACGCGGCGATCATGACCAACGCGCACGGCACGATGGTGGTGGTCGTGCTTGCCCAAGGCGGGGCTGAGCAGGCGCAAATCCAGGCGCAAAGCAATTTTGGCGTTAAGCTGGCGGCGTTGTTGCTAGCTTAGGCGCTGGGTCGGGTACAAGGCGCAACCGCGGTGCAGCCGTGCCAGGCCTTCTGTGAGTAAGGCCGGGGGGCAGGCGATGTTCATGCGCAAAAACGCGCGGCCATTCCCACGAAACTGTGCGCCTGGACTCAGGCGTAGCCCGACTTGAGCCTCCAAGAACGCGCACAGGTCACTGGCATCAGGGGTGATGGCCGACACGTCTAACCACATCAGGTAAGTGGCTTCTAGCGGCGTTGCGGTCACCCCGGGGAGCGCGGCGATCGCGGCTTGGGCCATCTGGTAGTTCGCCTGTAACTGGTGGCGCAAGGCCAACAGCCAGTCGTGTCCGTGGGTGTAAGCGGCGATGCTAGCCGGAATCGTCAGCAAGTTGGGCTCGTTGGCGTTGTAGGCTGCCAGCGCGTGCGCCACTTGCTGGCGAAGCTGCGGATTGGCGACAATGGCGACGCCAGTGTGCAAGGCGGCGAGGTTGAAGGTCTTGCCAGGCGAGATCAAGGTGATCAAGCGTTGTTGCAGCGCGATGGGCAACGAGAACGCTGGCGTGTAATCAAGCTGGTCGAGTCGCAAGTCGCCATGGATCTCGTCGGCGATCAACAAGACCCCGTTGGTTTGGCAGAGTTGCGCGATTTGTAGGAGCTCGTTGCGCCGCCAGATGCGGCCAATCGGATTGTGCGGATTACATAAGATCATGGCCGTGGTGGTGGGTGCCGCCAAGGCCTTTTTCAATGCGGCAAAATCGAGCGCGTAAGTTTGCGTTTCGCGCTGGTAGTTGAGGTCGGCACTGACCACATGGCGGCCGGCCGTTTCGACGGTTTCGTAGAACATGTGGTACACCGGTGCGGTCACGACGACTTGATCGCCAGGGTGGGTGAATTGGCGAAGTACCGCGTTGAGTGCGGCAATGACGCCGGTGGTCAAAAGTTGCCATGCCTGTGGCAGGTGCGCGTGGTGTTCCTGCGCGTACCAGTCGCTGATCGCCTGAAAAAACGCGGCCGGGGGTTCTTCGTAA
This sequence comes from Lactobacillus sp., assembly GCA_022651245.1. Taxonomy (GTDB): domain Bacteria; phylum Bacillota; class Bacilli; order Lactobacillales; family Lactobacillaceae; genus Lacticaseibacillus. The sequence continues at coordinate 49,854 of JALCQM010000017.1, read as the reverse complement.
CCGAAAATTCCGGTCGCGACCTTGGTTTGCATGGCCGCCACGATTTCAGGGGCGGTGACAAAATCCATATCGGCGATCCACATCGGGAGCTCGGATTGTGGGCCTGACCACTTGACGGCGTCGGTGCCGCGACGGTTAGGGACAGTGGTGAAATCATACATAGTATTAACCTCCTGGGGCGTTTAACCCCATTATACGCTGGCCTCGTCCGGTGAATTGTGCGTCTGCATGAATTTAGTTATAATAACCACAACGAAAGATAGAAAAGGATAATCATCATGCAACTTTCAGAAAAACGCGCGGTGCCTGGTTCCGGCAAAGGGCGCGGCGTCTTTTACGCGATCTTCGGCACGATGCTGTGGGGCGTTTCGGGCTCGGTGGCGCAGTATTTATTTGCCGCGGCGCACCTGTCGCCGACTTGGTTAGTCGGGGTACGGTTATTGAGTGCAGGGCTGTTATTGTTGGCGTGGTACGGCATTGCCACGCGCGGCTCGTTGTGGGCGATTTGGCGCCAGTCGGGCTGGCGGTTGATCATTTTCGGCTTATTGGGAATGATGCCGTCACAGGCGACGTATTTCATGGCGATCAGTTATGGAAATGCGGCCACCGCCACGGTTTTGCAGTTCCTGGGCCCGCTATTCATCATCATTTACTTGGCGACGGCGAACCGCGAATGGCCGCGCCGCATCGACATGTTCTCGATCGTTTTGGCGTTGGCCGGTACCTACCTTCTAGTCACGCAAGGTCGGCTGACTAGCTTGGCGCTAAGCGTGCCCGCGGTGATTTGGGGCGTTTTGGCCGGGGTCAGTCAGGCGAGTTACACGCTCTTGCCAAGGCGGCTGTTGCGCGAATTCGACGCGCGCTTAGTCGTCGGGTGGGCGATGATCTTAGGCTCCGTGATCTTCTGGCCGCAGCTCGTGACGGTGGCGCCACCGGCGTTGACCGCGGGCAACTTGCTGGGGATCGCCTTTATCGTGGTCGGCGGGACCATGTTTGCCTACTTGCTGTACCTAAAGAGCCTGGCCCACATTTCACCGAGCGCAACGGGGATGTTGAGCGCGTTCGAGCCGCTGACGGCAACGTTTGTGGCGGTGGTCTTTTTAGGAACGCACCTGGCGGCGGCCGAAGTGTTCGGCGGTGCCTTAATCTTGGTCACAACGGTGTTGCAAGCCTTACCCCAGAAGCCATTCGCCCGTTGATGGGAAAAATATTAGAAAAATTGTTGACAGGTAAGACGACCTGCTCTAGTATTAATGTCAATCGAATAACCGTTCATACAAACCGATGAGGTGGAGATCAAGACTGTTGTGCCCGCACAGAGAGCGACCGGAGCTGAGAGTGTCGTCGAACGCAGACCGTTAAATGGACCACCGAGGGTTTTCCCGAAAGTGACGCAAGCCGTCACAAGTACGGAAAAACGTGTTGGCATACGTCAGTTGTCGCAAGAGTGTTGGCTCTTGGCTAAGTGTGATCCTATACGTCAGCAAAAGAGCCTAGGTGACGTCTGTCGTCCCTAGGCATTTTATTTGCCGTCGGGGATCAAAGTAAGGTGGCACCGCGGGAAACCGTCCTTAACAAGTTGTTTGTTATGGGCGGTTTTTTTGATGCCAAAATGAAGGGGTGTTTTAACATGAAAAAGTCATTGATCATTGCTGGGGTCGTTGCGATGGGCGCAGGTGCCTTCAGCACACAGGCAATCCCGACCCAAGCGGCTAAGCAACGCACACTAAATGTCGCTGTTTCGACCGAACCGAGTTCCTTAGACCCGGCGCACTCAGTCGATAATGTTTCTGAAAATATGATGGAACAAATTATGACCGGGCTGTATACTCGTGACGGCAACGGCAAGGTGGTGCCAGCCATGGCGACCAAGGTCGTGAAACCCACTAACGGTGGCTTGACCTACACCATCCCGTTACGCCACGACAACTATTTTTCTAACGGCGACAATGTGACCGCCCAAGATTTTGTCTACTCAATCAAGCGGATCGTGGACCCGAAGACCAAGACGGAATTCGCGTATAAATTCGAAAACATTAAGAACTATCAGGCCATTTTAGACGGCAAAATGTCGTCAGACCAACTGGGGATCTCCGCGCCGAGCAAGTACACCTTGAAGATCGAATTATCTCAGCCGGTGCCGTATTACAACTCCCAGCTGACCGAGTATTACCCGACCTCTGAAAAAGCGGTCAAGAAGTACGGCGATAAGTTCGGGACGACCGCCCAAACGACGGTGTCAAACGGCGCTTACCGCTTGAAAAACTATGATGGTACCGGCGATTCTTGGGATTACGTGAAAGACCCGCACTACTTCGCCGCCAAGTCGGTGAAGATCAATAAGGTTCACGTGCGCGTGGTGAAAGACGCCTCGACGGCTAACAACTTATTCACAGCCGGTAAGCTCGATGATGCCCCGATCTCTGGCAGCATGATCGTGAAGAACCTTAACAACAAGGCCTTGGTCAAGACGCCAGCCGCGAACATGAATTACCTGCAATTCAACACCAAGAAAAAAGCACTCAACAACGTCGACTTGCGCCGCGCCGTTTCGTACGCTTTGGACCGCAAGAACCTGACCAAGCGCGTCTTGCAAGACGGGGCGCAACCCGCCAAGGCCTTTTCACCTAACGGCTTAGTGACTGATCCGAAAACGGGTAAAGACTTCACCTCTGAAGTGACCGAAAAGATCACGTACAGCCCGAAGAAAGCCAAAGCCTATTTGAAGAAGGCCTTGAAAGCAATCGGGAAAAAGCAGATCAGCTTCACCTTGTTGACTGCGGATAACGAAGTCGATAAGCAAGTTGGCGATTACGTCCAAGGACAATTGACCAAGGTGCTCCCACAACTCAACGTGAAAGTCACCAGCGTCCCGAAGCAAACCCGGATCCAACGCTCCCTTGATGGCGATTTTGATGCCGTCTTGATGAGCTGGAACTCAAATATCCAAGATGCTTCTGATTATCTCGACACTGCCACAGCGACGAACATCTCGAACTTCTCCCGTTTCAAAGACGCCAAATACACCGCATTAATGAAGACCGTGGACACCACGACCAACCAAACCCCGGCCCAACGCCTGAAAGATGAGCAAGCCGCAAACGCGCGCGTCGTCAACGTTGCCGGCTACATCCCCGTCTTCCAAAGCGCCAACGATCGACTGATCAACACCAAAGTAGGCGGTTTGCACTACACCTTATTCGCCGACGCGCACTATAAGGATGCGTATTTCAAGTAAACCAGAGTGACGAAAAGCCAGAGCGAAGCAAGCCGGGTTTAGCAATGTGTGTAAGGCGGCCTGGGTGCGTCGCGGCACGCGGCGTGACCGGGGACGACTTACACGCAATTGCGTTGGCTTGCGTAGCTCGACGAAGAAACCCAGAGCGAAGCAAGGACGGTTTTAGGGGTGAGTCTAAGGCAGCGTGGGTGCGCACCGGCAAAGCCGGTGCGTGACCGCGATGCCTTAGACGCAGCCCCGTTGTCCTTGCGTAGCTCGACGAGAAACCCAGAGCGAAGCAAGGACGGTTTTAGGGGAGTGTATAAGGCGGCGTGACGCGGTATGGCGCAGCCATAGCGAGGCGCGATGACTTATACGCCTCTCCGTTGTCCTTGCACAGCTCGACGAAGAAACCGCGCACCCGCGACGTTCCCAGAAAGAAGGTTCCACATGTTCCCACAAGAAGAATTCCTCACGCGGTATTTAGCCTTACAGTCCGTATCGTTACATGCCGATAATCAGATTCAAGAAACGGCTGAATTCTTACGTCAGCACTTCGAACAGATCGGCGCCCAAAACGTCCAGATTTTGACCACGAAGGTCACCAACCCGGCCGTTTACGCGGAGATCCCAGCACAAGTGCCGTCGACGGTCACCGTTCTCTTTTATAACCACTATGATGTGCAACCGGCAGAACCGCTTGACCTGTGGGAAAGCGACCCCTTCACACTTACGCAAAAAGACGGCGTGTTGTATGGCCGCGGGATCAACGATGACAAAGGGGAGCTAGCGGCCCGCTTAGCGGCGATCCAGGACTTGCGCGATGCAGGTCAACTGCCCGTCAACGTGAAGTTTTTGATCGAAGGGGCTGAGGAACAAGGCAGTCCTAACCTCCCGGTGCTGCTCGATCAATACCGTGATTTGCTGGCCGCCGACTTTTGTATCTGGGAGTCCGGGGGCAAAGATGAAAGTGGCAAGATGAAGGTGTCACTGGGGGTCAAAGGTGGCGTCGCGTTCCAATTAGACGTGCGCAATGCGGACCATGACCTGCACTCGAGCCTCGCCGCAATCACCGTCAACCCGGCATGGCGCCTAGTCCAGGCATTAGCGACGTTGAAAGACGCCAACGATGAGATCACGATCCCAGGCTTTTTAGAGGAGATCACGCCGTTGACGGCGACCCAAAAGCAGATCGTCGCTGATTCCGAATTCGACTATGACGCCTATGCCCAAAACGTTGGTTTGACGCATGCCGCCACGGTCGCTGACCCTGCCGCGGCATTGGTCGCCAAGCCGAGCCTGACGATCAACGGACTGTCTAGCGGCTATGAAGGTCCCGGTACTGGGAAAATGGTCTTGCCCCACGCCGCGAGCGCGAAGCTCGATCTACGGATCGTCCCGGGGCAAACCGTTGCCCACACGGTGGCGCTGGTGCGCGCCGCACTCGATGCTAACGGGTACCAAGATATCGTGCTCTCCAAGGTCTTAGGCGAGCCACCTTTCCGTAGCGACCCTGACCACCCTTTGGTCCAAACTGCCTTGGCGACCGCCAAGCAGGCCTATCCAGAAGGGGTCGCAGTGGCGCTCAATTCCGCGGGTTCCGGCCCGATGCCGTACTTCTATGCGATCAACCATGCGCCGATCATCTCGGTCGGTGTGGCTAACGCCAACAGCGCCGCGCATGGACCCAATGAAAACGTGGTGCTAGCCGATTACATGCAGTTCATCACTTACCTTAAGCTTTTGTTGCCAGCGCTCGCCGCTAAATAAGGGGGACAAATTGTGTGCGTTTTCTTGGCAACGCTAGTATAATGCAATTCGTAAGGGCGGCCTTTGTTTCCTTATCTTTCCGTTTATGTCGCCTTTACGCCGGCAAATTGGTTCCCCCCGAAGCTTTTTGCCCCGTCCCGGCCAACTGACCGGGATTTTTTTGTGGCGACAGGCAACTAGACAGCCCGCCCTCAATTGACTACCATAAAGCTAGACGAAAAGTAAGTGAAATGGAGGGATTTTAAGATGGTAACAATCGGACACAGCACGGTAACAGTTGACCCCATGGGGTTGGGAACGAATAAAGTCGGCGGGCATAACCTGTTTTCAGGGTTAAAAGATGCTGACGGGATCGCGGTCGTTCAAGAGGCTTTAGCCAAACACATCACGCTACTGGATACCGCCTTCATGTACGGGCTTGGGCATTCAGAGGAATTGATCGCCGAAGCCCTGCAAGGCGTGCCGCGTGACCAAGTGATCATTGCGACTAAGGCGGCGCAGACCCCGAGTGATCCTAAGGTTCTGGACAACAGCCCAGCTTTTTTGAAGCAGGCGGTCGACGACGCTTTGAATCGTCTACAAACGGACTATCTCGACATTTTCTACATTCACTTTCCCGATGCCAAAACGCCTAAAGCCGAAGCCGTCAACGCCTTGGCCGAGTTACGAGCGGCCGGCAAGCTCCGGGCGATCGGGGTCTCGAACTTCAGCTTGGCCCAGCTGCAAGAAGCCAATGCCGATGGCTTAGTGGACGTTGTTGAGGACCACTATAGCCTCGTGCACCGCGATGCAGAAAAGACGTTGTTCCCGTACTTGCGAGCGCACCAAATCAGTTTTGTGCCATATTTCCCGCTTGCTTCGGGCTTATTGACGGGCAAATACGGACCGAAAGCTGCGGCCCAGTTTCCGCAGTATTCAGCCGAACAATATACCGCGATCATGGCCGGTTTGGCGATCGTGCGCCAAATTGCCAAGGCGCATGCGGCCACGGTTGCCCAAGTCGTCTTGGCTTGGTACATGGCGAATCCTGACGTGGCCACGGTGATCCCAGGTGCCCGCCTGCCAGAACAAGTGGATCAGAATGCTGGTGCATATGCGGTTCATTTGACGCCGGCAGAATACCAGCAAATCGACGCGGCCTTTAAGTGACTAACGCCGGTTTTAACTCGTCAAAAAAGGCGCGTTTCCCTCGAGGGCGCGTCTTTTAGTTTGCGTTTTCTTGGCAAAGCGCAGTGAAGGCCCGTGCTTGCGGCAGGTCTTAACTCGGGGCTTTTTGCACTAGGTAGGTGTTGCGGGTAAAGGGCTGGCCGTCAAGCGTCAGCGGTTGCTTGAAGCCGGTGAAATGGCGTAAAGCTAAGCCCGGTGCGAGTGCCCAGCCTAAGCCGGCGGCGACGAATTCGACGCAGGAGGCGAGGTTATCGACCGACAAGATGGTTTGGTCGCTGGTGTCGAGCTGGTGTTCACTCAACCAGCGTTGCATGGCGTTTTGGAAGTTGACGTCACTGCGGCGGCTGATGAAGGCCTGGTGTGCGAGGTCTGCGAGCATTAGCGGGCGCTGATTGATCAAATAGACGGTATCGCTTGCGATGTTCGTCTTGGTCAAACTCCCGTAAAAATCACCGCGCACGATCCCGAGGTCGTACTCGTCGGCCAGCACCCGCTGATAGACGTGCCGACTGTAGCCTGTGTTAATGGTGAGAGCGATGTTCGGGTAAGCCGCATGGAAGCGTGACAGGATCGATGCCAGCTCAAACTGGGCAAAATCGAGTGAACAGCCGATGACCAAATTGCCGTGTAAAGGGGCTTTAGGATCGCTCAAAGAGGCGTGCAAATTCTGCGTGATGCGCCGAATCTGGTGGGCAGCGGCGAGTGCGGCCAGCCCGGCGGGGGTGAATAAGATTCCGGCATTGCTACGGATCACTAAGGGTTGTGCCAGCTGCTCCTCTAAGGCGTGCAGGCGTTTAGATAAGGAAGACTGGTTGATAAACAGCAGTTCTGCGGCGTAGGTGATGCTTTTCGCCTTTTCTAATGCCAATAACATTTCAATATCGCGTTCGTCCATCGTGAGTACCTCCGTAAGCCCAGTATACGCGCGCAACATCAAGGAAAAAATAGGCGGTAGGCGTTTTGGGCATGGCTGGCCTGCACTTTTGGTGGTTTTCGGCATGGCAAGAAGCGTTTACAGTAGAGACATCTTAAAGAGAAGGTGAATCTATGGCTATCACAACGAGTGCCTTGGCCGGCACATTAGAATCCAGTGACGCCCAAGTCTTGATCGAACCGCGTCCACAAGGGGTGGCGATCCACTTGGAGAGTAGTGTCTACGCCCAATACGGGGCACATATCGAACAATTGGCCCGAGACTTGATCACAACGCTGGGGATCACCAACGCGACACTCACGATCACCGATAAAGGCGCTTTGGATTGCACGTTGAAGGCCCGAATCGAAACGGCGTATTACCGTGCGCTGGGTCAGCAACACGACTTTGATTGGGGGGTGTTATAAATGGCAGTGACTGAGCGAATTCGCCGAACGATGATCTTTTTGAATACGCAGCGGGCCGCCTTGGTCAAAGATGCGTTCGTCTATCAACCAGATTGTGTGATCCTAGACCTCGAAGATGCCGTTGCCGCCAATGAAAAAGACGCGGCACGCTTCCAGTTGTACCAAACGCTGAAGCACGTGGATTACCGCGGGGTCGAGCGTTGGGTGCGGATCAACGGCTTGGATACGGACCTGTTTGAAGAAGACATCAAGGCAGCCGTAGCCGGCGGTGCAGAAGGCATTCGGTTGCCGAAAACGGAAACCGCCAGTGATGTCCAGATGGTCGAAGCCAAAGTGGCCGCCGCCGAAAAGCAGTTTCAGCGCCCGGTCGGCAGCACGATGTTGATGGCCGCTTTGGAGTCCCCTTTGGCGATCATCAACGCGTATGAGATTGCCAAAAGCTCCGAGCGCTTGATGGGCATCGCATTGAGTGCGGGGGATTACGTGCGGACGTTGCACGCCAAGCGCACCGTTGCCGGCACCGAGTTGTTCGGCGCCCGTAGTCAAATGATCATTGCGGCCCGCGCTGCTGGTGTGATGGCGTTTGACACCGTGTACACCGATATCGATAACATGGCGGGTTTCAAGGAAGAAGTCGCGTTGATCAAGAATATGGGGTTTGACGGTAAGTCGTTGATTTCGCCAAAGCAGATCAAAATTGCACACGAAATCTTCAACCCGTCGGCCAAAGAAATCACCCACGCCGAACACGTGATCCAAGCCGTCCGCGATAATGGCGATAAAGGCGTCGGCGTGTTGACTGTCGATGGCAAGATGGTCGACATTGCCTGGGTCGAAGGCGCACAGCGCACCTTGAATCTGGCCAAGGCGGCAGGGTTATATAAGGGGGACTTAGCATGATCAACGCAGCAGGACGAGAGATCCCAGACGAATTCTTGCACGATGGGATCGAACCCTTCCAAGGGATCTATTACCGTGATGGTTACCAGTATCAAAAAGCGGCGCCGACCGTGCGCGCCTACGTGCGGCCACAAGCTGATAAACTGCTGGCTTCTGTCAAAGACGCCGTGGTGGCGACGGGTTTGACAGACGGGATGACAATTTCGTTTCATCATCATTTACGCGATGGCGACGACATCGTTAACATGGTGATGAAGGCGATCCACGAATTGGGGATCAAGGACCTGACCGTTTGTGCCTCTAGCCTCGGCAAGGCCCATAATTACCTGGTCACGTGCATCCAAGACGGTACCGTCACCGGCATCTCGACTTCCGGGATCCGTGATGAAATCGGCGAAGTGGTCTCGGCTGGGCAGCTTAAACATCCCGCCGTGATCCGCACCCATGGCGGGCGGGCGCGCGCCATCGAAGACGGAACGATCCATATCGACGTGGCCTTCATCGGGGCCCCGACGAGCGACCAATTCGGGAACGCCAGTGGTAAAGGCGGACAGTCAGATACCGGCGTTTTATCCTATATGGGCTCTGACGTCCATTATGCCGATCAAGTGGTGATCTTGACCGACACTCTAGTGGCTGCGCCGAACTTCCCGGCAGCAATCCAAGGCATTGACGTCGATTACGTGGTCACCGTGGACAAAATCGGCGATCCGAATAAGATTGCGACCGGGGCGTTGCGGCTGAGCAAAGATACCCGCGAACTAGGCATTGCCGAAAATGCGGCCAAATGTATGTATTACTCGGGCTTATTCAAAGATGGCTTCACGTTCCAGACCGGTGCCGGTGGTCCGAGCTTGGCGACCACGATCTTCTTGAAGCAATACATGCAAGCGAGTCACATCAAGTGCCGCTGGGCCATGGGTGGCGTCACCTAACCGATCGTTAATTTGTTCCATGAAGGTTATATTCAAACTATTTTGGATGATCAGGCCTTCGATCTGGCGGCGGTCGGTTCGGTTTTGACCGATCGCAACCACTATGAGATCACCGCTTCACAATACGCCAATCCGTTTAACAAGGGGGCCTTCGTCAACCAACTGGACTTCGTGATCTTAGGTGCCTTGGAAGTCGATGTCGACTTCAACGTCAACGTGGTCCAAGGCTCGACGGGGATCTTGCAAGGGGCGCCTGGTGGGCATCCTGATACCGCGGCAGGCGCCAAAGTGACGATCATCGTCGCCCCGCTGATCCGCAGCCGTCTGGCAACGGTCCGCACCCGTGTCACCAGTGTCACGACCCCAGGCGAAAGCGTCGATATCGTCGTGACCGACTATGGGGTGGCCGTGAATCCACGGCGCCAAGACTTGCTGGCAGCCTTTGCCGACACTGACATTCCGTTGCTGACCATCGAAGCGCTGCGAGATTTGGCCTACCAGTATGCCGGAGAACCGGCACCATTGCAGTTCGAGGATAAGGTCGTGGCCTTGATCGAATACCGCGATGGGACGTTACTCGACGTCGTTAAGCAGCCGAAGTTGCCGGGGTAGTCGGTGCATGAATGGGGATGTTAGTAAGCGTATCGTGGCGCGGATGCACTTTGATGTGGGGAAAACCCTGACAGATGAAGTTTATCGGGCAACGAAGCAAGCCATCGTCACCGGTGAGTTGCCTGCGGAGACACGTTTGAACGAGTTTGCCTTGGCCAATCATGCTCATATCAGCCGAACGCCGATCCGCCAAGCTTTTCGTCGTTTGCAAGCGGAAGAACTCGTGTACTTGAAAAAAGGGGCGGTGTATGTGAACTGTGCTGTCGCCGAATCTCGGACGCAAATTTTTGCTCTTCGGCAGGCGCTAGATAGCTTGGCGGTGGCCACCGCGCAACGGCACAAGCAAAAAGCAGATGAAGTGCGGTTCGCCAAGGTCTTGTTGGCGGCACGGCAAGCTGATGCCAGCGGCGATGTTGACGGTGTTAGAGAGGCTAGTCGGCAATTCAACGCGCTGTTTTACGCACTGGCCGCAATGCCCCATTTGACTCGGATGAGCGCCGAACTTTCTCCGTATTTTGCCCGCTATCGCGCAATTTCGCTGGCAGATGTCCAACGCCGGCAGGCCGCGATGCGTGAGCATGAACAGTTGGCTTGGTGCTTTTCCAATCGTGACACCACAACGCTAGTGGCCCGACTGGTCGCCCACGAACAAGCTGCAGAGGCCTTTGTCGCGGCCCAGTTGGACCACGGTACAACAGCAAACTGAAGTAAAGCACTCACGCCCAGCGATTCGTTCTTTGAATCGCTGGGCGTGAGTGCTTTTTTTGGTGGTGGGATTAAGGCGTGCTGGTGCCTTGCCGGTTGGCCAACCAGTTCACAAAGCGGGCAACGACAGGGGATTTCTCGCTGGCCTTAGCGTAGTAAAGCCAAGTGGAACGTGTGAAAGGCTGGCCGTTCAACCAAGTCAGGGGTAATTGGTAGCCGGTGAAGTCGTGTAGGCTCGTCGTGGGCAATATCGCCCAGCCGAGGCCGGCTTGCACGAACGCCAGCGCGGTATCGATGTTGTTGGTGTGGATCCGCTCTGGCGGTGCAGATGTGAACCGCTCATGCCACCAGCGGTCGATTTGGCTGGTGAAATAGGGATCCGTGCGGTAGCGGACTTGGGGGGTGTTGGGCAGCTCTGGCCATTGTATTGGCGTGTGGCTCGCCAAGCACAGCGCCTCTGTTTGTAAAAGTTGCCGGGAATCGGCCCAAGCATAGCCTTCACACAGGATCGCCAAGGGCACGCTTTGCTGTTGGAGCAGGGCGTAAATTTCCTTAGAGCGGGCCGTTTGCACATTGATGAGGACCTGCGGATATTTGTCCTGGAAATCCTTGAGCAGTTGGGGTAACTGGTAATGAGCGAAAACCTCGGTGACACCTAGACTCAAGGTGCCACGCAACCCTTGGGCGGTGTCGTGGAGGTCAGCTTGGAGGGCATGGTAGTCGTTTTGCAAGATCGTGCAGTGGGTGACTAATCGTTGTCCGGCAGCGGTGAAGCGGATGCCATCGTGTGCACGAATAAGGAGCGCCACGCCAAACTCGGCTTCGGTTTTATTGATCCGCTTGGTGAGCGCAGGTTGGGAGATAAACAAGCGGGAAGCTGTTTTGGTAATATTGCGTTCTTCTGCTAGGGTCAGCCACATGGTCACATCCCGTAGGTCCATTAGCGCGCCTCCATAACTGATAGTTATTGCTGCTATCAGAATAGCATATTTTACGTTATCGCCGCGAGCTTATATGCTGAATCTGTAACCGAATTCACGATGGAGGTGAGCGGATGGGACTGACAGTAACGGAAAAATGTATCCAAAATAGCATTGTGGTAGGAGATTGGCGGCAGCGCGGCAGCCGGATTGGCTTGCGGGCACACCAGACGCTAGGACATGACCTGAACGCGGTAATGACGTTCTTAGCGTTGGACCAACTGGGCATCACGCATGTCCAAACGGAAGTGTCCGTTCAATATATTGATCACAATATGCTGCAAGCCGATTACAAAAATGCAGATGACCATTTGTTCCTAGAGCAGATGTGCGCGAAGTACGGGGTGATCTGCGCCCGTCCAGGTAGTGGGATCTGTCACCAGCTGCACCTGGAGTACTTTGGCATTCCCGGTAAAACTTTGATCGGCGGGGATTCACACACACCGGCTCAAGGTGGCTTAGGGATGTTAGGCATCGGCGTTGGTGGGTTCGATGCTGCTTTGGCGATGGCGGGCCAGCCAGTGTACCTCGCGATGCCTCAGGTGCTCAATGTGCACTTGACGGGTCAGCTACCGCCATTGGTGTCGGCCAAGAATGTGATCTTGAAGGTGTTACAACAGGTCGGGGTGAAAGGCGCCGTGGGCCAGGTTCTAGAATATACCGGCCCTGGGGTGGCGACGTTGAGCGTGACCGAGCGTTCGACGATTACCAATATGGGTACCGAAACTGGTGCGACCAGCTCACTATTTCCGAGTGATGCGCAGACACGGACTTGGTTAGCCGCTCATGATCGCGAAGAAGACTGGGTACCGCTGACGGCCGATGCTGATGCCCACTATGATGGCCAAATCGAAATTGCTTTGGATCAGCTCGAACCGCTGATCGCATTGCCCCATTCACCAGGCAAGGTCGTTCCTGTCAAAACCGTTGCGGGGATTAAGTTAGACCAGGTGATGCTGGGTAGTTGTACCAACACGGCTTTGCCAGATGTGCTGCAGATCGCGGCAATGTTTGCGGGGCAACGGGTCGCCAGTCACGTCGATGCAGGCTTGTACCCGTCGACCCGCACGGTGCTCAAAGCGGCGATGCAAGTGGGTGCTTTTGGTGATTTGGTCGACGCCGGCGTCCGCATCTTTGAACCGATGTGTGGCGGCTGCAACGGTTGCGGCTTCGCCCCACAGACGCATGGCGTCTCGTTGCGGACCACCCCGCGGAATTTCGCCGGGCGGTCTGGTACAGCTGATGATCAAGTCTATTTGGCGGCCCCAGAAGTCGCGGTCGCCAGCGCGATTACCGGGGTAATTACGGATCCGCGCACCATGACGTGGCCGCAAGCGCCGGCAGCGGCACCGACGCATTATCAGCGGCCCGCGAATCTGTTCATCGTGCCCCAGCCGGTTACCACGGTCACCTACGGCCCCAACTTGCTGCCTTTACCGCAGTTTGGGCAGCATGCCGCGACGCTTGGGGGACCGGTGTTGTTAAAGCTTCCGGATAATGTGACGACTGATGATATTTGCCCGGCAGGGGCGTTATACTTACCGATTCGCTCGAACATTCCAGCAATTTCCCAGCATAGCTTCCAGAGTATTGACCCGACATTTTATCAGCGGGCGCAAGCTGCTGCCGGGGGGATACTGGTCGCCGGGGCCAATTACGGTCAAGGGTCTAGCCGGGAACAAGCGGCGATCATCCCCCGGTACTTGCGGATCGCCGTGATCATCGCCAAGGGGTTTGCACGCTTGCACCTGGCCAATTTGGTCAATTGGGGTGTCGTCCCGCTGCTGTTTACCAATGCCGCAGACTATGCGGCGATCCAAGCAGGCGACCAGCTGCAAGTGGACCTGGCCCAATTCGAGGCTGCGCCAACCGTTACTGTGGAGAACCTGACGCAAAAAACGCGCTTCACGGTGACGATGCCGTTAGGGCGAGACGACCGACACACGGTCATGGTGGGCGGGAAGTTGAATGCGGTCAAAGAAAGCGAGGCAGGACCATGCGATTAAGTGCGGTAGGTAGTGTGTATGAAGCGGGACGGTGGCAACGACAACCATTGTCGCCCACGCAACAAGCTGTTGCCCGTCAAAAGACGATCACGGCTAAGATCATCCGCCAGCATAATACGGGCACAACTGATCAGCTAGCCCTCCATTTTGACGCGTTGGCCTCGTACGACATTACCTATGTGGGAATCGTGCAAACCGCCAAGGCAAGTGGCTTAACTCATTTTCCACTGCCGTATATTTTGACGAATTGTCACAACAGTTTATGTGCAGTTGGGGGAACAATCAACGCCGACGATCATCGGTTTGGGTTATCAGCCGCGCAAAAATACGGTGGGATCTTTGTCCCACCACATATGGCGGTGATCCATCAGTACATGCGAGAGATGGTCGCTGGTTGCGGCAAAATGATCTTAGGCTCTGATTCGCACACGCGCTACGGGGCTTTAGGGACCTTAGCAATTGGTGAAGGTGGTGGCGAGTTAGTCAAGCAATTGTTAGGGCAGGCGTATGAAGTCGCGCGCCCAGAAGTGGTGGCGGTGGAGTTGCGGGGGCAGCCAAAGCCGGGTATCGGGCCGCAAGATGTCGCATTGACGCTGATCAAGGCGGTTTTTGCGACGCATTTTGTCACCAATAAAATCTTAGAATTTATCGGTCCTGGGATCGCTAGTCTGCCGATGGACTTCCGTAATGGCATTGATGTGATGACGACGGAAACCACGTGCTTGTCTTCGGTGTGGCAAACTGATGCCACGACCCGTGAGTGGCTGGTGACCCATGGCCGACTGCAAGATTATCAACCTTTGACGCCGGAATCGGGGGCGTATTATGACCGCGTGATCCAGTTAGACCTGAGTCAGGTCGGAGCGATGATTGCCTTGCCGTTTCACCCGAGCAATGTGTACAGTATCCACGAGTTGAACGCTAACTTAGACGACATTATTCACAGCGTCGAAGTCGCGGCCCAGCCTCAGTTAGGAGAGGGGTTAGCCTTGAATCTGCACACCCATATTCACAACGGTCGGCTGTACGCGCAGGAGGCGTCGATCGCCGGCTGTGCGGGTGGCACTTACGGGAATATCCATGCTGCCGCCGACATGCTTGCTGGTCAAGCGATCGGCCCCACCGGGTGTGATTTGTCGGTATACCCGGCGTCGATGCCGGTAGCGGCATATTTGATGCAATCGGGAGAAGCCCAGTCATTGACTGCTGCCGGGGCAATTATGAAAACGGCTTTTTGTGGGCCTTGTTTCGGTGGTGGGGAGACGCCTGCCAACGGGACCTTAGCCATTCGCCATACGACCCGCAATTTTGTCCACCGCGAAGGCTCTAAACCTGCGGTCGGCCAGTTAGCCAGCGTCGCATTGATGGATGCGCGTTCGATTGCCGCTTCTGTCTTGAATGGTGGGGCGATCACGGCGGCTACCGATGGCGATTGGGCATCGTCGCCAGCGGTCTCGTATACGTTCGATGATTCAAGCTATCGGCATCGCGTTTTACAAAATAGTGGTCATCCCAAAGTTGATTTTTCGCTACAACTCGGCCCCAACATCAAGCCCTGGCCAGAATTCTCTGCGTTACCAGACCAGCTGTTATTGCAAGTGGCGAGTGTCCTGACGGATCCGGTCACCACGACTGATGAGTTGATTCCGTCGGGTGAAACCTCGAGTTACCGCTCAAATCCGGAACTCCTGGCCAACTTCACCTTGTCGCGAAAGGATCCGGCATATGTGGGGCGCGCCCGGCGTGTGCAAGAAGCTGAAGCAGCGCGACAAGCAGGCGCTAAACCGGCGCTGAGACTACCAACTGACGCCCCATTAAGGTTGGGGACGCTGATCGCGGCGCAATGTCCAGGTGATGGGTCAGCGCGCGAACAAGCCGCCTCTTGTCAAAAAGTACTTGGTGGCTGGGCCAATATTGCTGTGCGCTATGCGACGAAACGTTATCGCTCTAACTTGATCAACTGGGGGCTTTTACCTTTGCTTGCCCCGAACTTTCAGCCGAGTACCGGCGACTGGTTATGGCTGAGCGGGCTACAGACGTTTATTCGTGAGGAAGGATCAGTGCTGGCTGGACAACTGTGGCACAACGGTACCTGGTCACCGGTCGCTTTTACCATCGGTAACCTGACGGCCAAGGAACGGGCAATCATACTGGCAGGGGGCTTGACCAACTATAATCGCCAAGAAAGAGGTGAAGCACATGTCACAAACATTTGAAGAAGTGGTCGCCTATGCGCGCACTGAACAACAAAAACGGCTCGTTGAGGCGCCGTCATCATCGCCGATCACGATCGGGGTACTCCCAGGAGATGGGATCGGCCCCTTATTGGTGACGCAAGCGACGCGGGTCTTGCGTCAGCTGTTGCAGGCCCAGTTGGCTGCCGAAAAGATTCGGCTGATGCCGATCACCGGCATGAGTCAAGCAGAGCGTGCCGTGGCAGGTACTGATATGCCGCCTGCGGTATTGGCACAGTTGCGCCGCTGTTCAGTGCTCTTGAAGGGACCGTTGGCGGCAGCGCCTGGCCAAACCAGCCCTAATGCGGGGATGCGGCGGGCGCTTGATCTGTTCGCCAACTTGCGCCCAATCATGCTCGATGACACCCGGCAGTGGCATTTTTTTCGCGAAAACTTGGAAGGTCCCTATTTATTAGGGGGGAAAGGCATCCAAGTCGATGCGGATCTGGCAATCGATTTTGTGGTTCAGACCCATTCGCAAACTAAGCGCCTGGCCCAGCTGGCTTGCGACTATGCCGTTGCGCATGGGCTGACGCAAGTCGCAGTGGTCACTAAAGCCAATGTCGTGAAGCTGACAGACGGCAACTTCTTGGCTGATTGTCGTGCAGTCGTCGCCGCTTATCCGCAGCTGACGCTGACCCCCTATCATATCGATGCGTTAGCGGCTAAGTTACACGATCCCGAGTTTGGTCGACGCTTACAAGTGGTGATCTTACCGAATTTATATGGGGATATCGTCACAGACATCGCGGCCGAACTGCAAGGCGGGTTGGGGACCGCTGGGGCCGCAAACTTGGGGAACCAGTATGCGGTTTTTGAGGCGATCCACGGCACCGCTCCGTATTTACTCGAGCAGGGGTTAGCGGCCTATGCGGATCCGCGCAGCTTATTGCACGCTGTAGTGTTGTTGTTAAGCCATATTGGTGAAGTCGCGGCGGCCAAACGGCTGACCGCTGTGCTGACTGCACCTAGTGTGCCGCAGCCAGATGCCGCGCAACACGTGACCACTGTGGCTTGTGTCGATGCAATTTTGGCTCAGTTGGCCTGATTATGGGTTGACTAACTTCATCTGATAACGCGTGAGTACGGTGACAATCAATATGACAGCTATAAGGCGCTGTAACAGTAAAATACCGGCAACGACGATTGGTTTTTTATTGTTTTTTTAATCGGCGTAATGTAAGCGCTATGGTATATTGAGGCGACGTGGAACGTTGGTTTAATGCGAAGGAGGAGTTGCGATGGTAAAGATCGATGATGACTTGCGCTTGAATCCGCGAGATTTCGCTCAGCTGGTGATTGGGTCGCACCAAGTATCAGATGAGTTGGATCCAGAAGCGATCGTCAAGCGGAAGCTGACCCTGTATTTGACCGCGTATTACTTGGCCGAACGGTTCAACAGCTTGCAAGCGCAGGACCTAGGGGCAGAGGATAAGCAAAAGCAGTATCAGGAATTATTGCAGCAATTAGCAGATACCAAGTTTAGTGATTGGTAGGCCGTATTGCTTGGCACGTAACATCACTGGAATATTCGTGTACGAAAAAGGGGCCGTGACTTTTGTCACGGCCTCTTTTTTGTGTCCAGTGATCGGGAGTGGGTACTTTTGATCGGTGATTGTTTGTGTGTTGGAATGCACAAGAAAAAATAATTTTTGGCAAGGTGAATATAAAATCGGTCTATAATAGTACAGATTGCTGATGTTAGAGTGACACAGAACAATCAACGTTAGATAATGGTTAGATTCTATAAAACCCCGGCATATTAGCTATTGTATCCGGATACAAATTAAAAATGACGATTGTTCTTTTAGTGTATTTAAAGATTCTGTTACTATCTTAATTATGAAATTCACGCTATGATAGCGATGTTATATGAGCGCTCAATATTCTACAAACTGAGGAGTGAATATTATGTTGTTGACCATTCTCGCTTACGCGATGATCATCATCTTCATGTACGTCATCATGACGAAGAAGATGTCACCGCTCTCCAGCCTGATCTTAATTCCATTGCTAACCGCAATTATTGCCGTCGTGGCTGGCGTTGCTAAGAAAAAAGGGGATATCGGCTCTTGGATCACCGATGGCCTCGCGACCACTGCAAACACAGGGATCATGCTCTTATTCGCGATCTTGTACTTCTCGATCATGCTGGATGCCGGCTTGTTCGATCCGATCGTGAACAAGTTGATCCATTACGCTAAAGGTGACCCGATGAAGGTCTTGGTTGCCACTGCGGTGACCGCTGCGGCTGTTTCCATGAACGGTGACGGGACCACGACCACCTTGATCTGTGTGTCCGCCTTCCTGCCGATCTATAAGAAATTAAAGATGAACGTCATGAACTTAGGCGTGTTGATCATTTTGCAAAACACGATCATGAACCTCCTGCCATGGGGCGGCCCAACTGCCCGGGCGATGGCGGTCTTGCACGTTGACGCTAGCATCTTGTCTTACTTAGCACCAGGGATGGTTCTCGCCTTGGCTTACATGATTTTCTGGGTGGCCCCACACATGGGTCGCCAAGAACGTAAGCGCTTAGGGATCAAGAACCTGACCGATGCTGAAATCGACGCCATGATGGCCCCTGATGATCCGGAAAAAGAAGCCTTGAAGCGGCCGAATCATTTTGCCATCAACGGCATCTTGACCTTGATCTTGATCGCTTGGTTAGTCGCAGGTTCCTTCATTTCTGCGATCTATGTGCCACCTTTGGTTCTATTCGCCGTTGGGACTGTGCTGGCCTTACTCTACAACTACCCGAACCTGTCCGATCAGTCCAAGCGGATCGGCGACAACGGTGGGGCCGCTGTGCAAGTGGTCATCTTAGTTTTCGCTGCTGGGATCTTCATGGGCCTGTTCCAAGGCTCTGGGATGGCCGATGCCTTGGCTGTCAGCTTTACGAAGATCATCCCGCACCAATTCGCCGGGTTCTGGGGCATTATCGTTGCCTTGATCTCTGCACCAGGGACGTTCTTCTTATCTAACGATGGGTTCTACTTCGGGGTTATGCCGGTCTTGGCCCAAGCTGGTCACGCGTATGGCTTCTCCAGCATGTCGATGGCGTTGGCTTCCTTGATGGGTCAAGCGTTCCACTTGCTCTCCCCACTGACCGCGTTCATCTACTTACTGCTGCGGTTGACCGGATTGGACATGGGGCAATGGCAACGGGCATCCGCTAAGTATGCCTTAGGGATCTTCGTGATCTTTGTGGCCACCATCTTGCTGATGGGCCACATGCCTGCTTACATCCCGCAATAGGACTTGAGTTTGACTGAGGGTTCAGCTTGGCGCCGCAGACGATGCGTGGCGCTCAGGCGGTTCCCTTTTTAATAGGAAGTATAGAGAAACAATAAAAAAACACGCAAAGCCACTTTTAAAACAATCGTTGCTGCACATCTTTGTTACAGTGATACTGTAATCGGATTCAAGACGCCACGAGGCGCAAAGGAGGCAGAGGATGTTCCGTTTTTTTAAGCACAAGCAACCGGAGGCTCCCGCCGCGGCGCCACAACCAGCACCGCAGCCGAGCCAACCCCAAGAGCAATGGGAGCTGGTCGAGAATTACCTGACCGTTGACCCGCATGACGAGCCGCTCGCGGCAGTGATCGCCGCGGCTGTCACGGCGCCAGCAGCGCCAGATAGTGAGCTGCACTTACGGCGACTCGCCGTACAAAATCCAGAGGCCCAGCGGGTGGCGGTGATCGCTGCCAGCGTGGCTGCCGCGACCAGTGGCAAACAATTCGTTGTGAAATCAATTCGTAGAAAGGTGAGTGGCACAGATGCTACGCAAGTTTAAGATTAAGATCGATGGCAAAGAATATTTAGTTGAAATGGAGGAAGTTGGCGCACCACAACCGCAAGCTGCGCCAGCGGCTCCGGCTCCGGCACCGGCTGCACCAGTTGCGCCTGCAGCTGCGGCGCCAGCGCCGACCCCTGCGCCTGCTCCGGCTGCGCCGGCGGCAAGCGGTGAAGGCGAACCCTTGACGGCCCCGATGCCTGGTAGCATCACCAAGATCAACGTCAAGGTCGGCGATCAAGTTAGCGAAAACCAACCAGTGATGATTTTGGAAGCAATGAAGATGGAAAATGAAATCGTTGCACCCAAGGCTGGTACTGTCACCGCAATTGCCGTGACCAAAGGCGATTCGGTCAATTCAGGAGATAACCTGATCTTTATCCAGTAGGGAGGTAGCCATGGACACGTTATTACAAACTGTACTTTCGATCACCCCAGGGCAGATCGCGATGATGATCATCGGCGGAATCTTGATGTACCTGGGGATCAAGAAGAACTATGAACCCACCTTACTGGTTCCAATGGGCTTAGGCACGATCTTGGTCAACTTTCCCAAGTCTGGGGTGTTGACGCAGGTGATCGGCGGCTCTAAGGCCGAAGGGGTCTTAGACGTTTTGTTCAAAGCCGGGATCAACACTGAATTATTCCCGCTGCTGATCTTTATCGGCATCGGGGCCATGATCGACTTTGGCCCCTTACTACAAAATCCCTTCATGCTCTTGTTCGGGGCGGCGGCCCAATTCGGGATCTTCTTCGTCGTCATCATCGCGGTGTTGGCCGGTTTCGATATCAAAGAAGCGGCTAGTATCGGGATCATTGGGGCGGCGGATGGCCCGACTTCGATCTTCGTTTCCAACCAGCTGGCGCCGAACCTCCTAGGGGCGATCGCAGTGGCGGCGTACTCGTATATGGCGTTAGTGCCGATCATCCAGCCGTTCGCCATTCGCCTGGTCACCACCAAGAAGGAACGCCAGATCCGCATGACTTATAAGGCGGAAGGCGTGTCAAAGACCGTGAAGATCATTTTCCCGATCTTCGTCACCATCTTGGCCGGGTTCATCGCACCGACGGCCTTACCATTAGTTGGGTTCTTGATGTTTGGGAACATTTTGCGGGAATGTGGCGTGTTGGATCGCTTATCCGAAACTGCCCAAAACGAGCTGGTCAATATCTGCTCGATCCTGTTAGGCTTGACCATCGCCGTTAAGATGCAAGCCAGCTTGTTCTTGAACACGCAAACGTTGATGATCATCGCCTTTGGGTTGGTGGCCTTCATCATGGATACCATTGGTGGCGTCTTGTTCGCCAAGTTGTTGAACTTGTTCCGGACAGAAAAGATCAACCCGATGATCGGGGCAGCGGGGATCTCCGCATTTCCAATGTCGAGTCGGGTGATCCAGCAAATGGCCACCGCAGAAGATCCGAAGAACTTCGTCTTGATGTTTGCGGTCGGGGCCAATGTCGCTGGTCAAATCGGTAGTGTGATCGCCGGTGGGCTACTGCTGTCGTTCTTTAGCTAAGGAGGTGCGCGAATGTCATCTGATATGATTCAAGCTTTTGAACTGATGGCGCTGGGGATGGGCGGCGACTTCTTCGTCCTCTTCGTGATCTACGTCGTCTCAAAGCTGATGTTGAAGTTACTACCACCGAAGAAGGCGTAAACCGATGGCAGAATTGCGGCGCATCTGGTTGACGATCGATCATGACGAAGCCGCGGCTTGGGCAGCACTGCTGACCAAATCTGGCTTAGCCGTCGATCATCAAGTTGAAGTTACCTTCGGCATGTTCGAAGGGGAGACGTTGCTGGCGACCGCGTCATTATACGGTCAGATCATCAAGTGTGTGGCCGTCGACCCGGCGGCGCAATCAGAAAACTTGCTGGCGCCACTATTGCAAGCGGCATTTGACCAGTTAGACGATAACGGCTCGCAACACGCGTTCATCTATACCAAGCCCAGTACGCAGGCTTTTTTCCAAAGCTTAGGCTTCAAGCCGTTGGCACACAGTGATGAGGTGGTCTTGCTTGAGCGCGGATATCCCGACCTCGACGACTACTTGCACACGTTACAACAGGCAAAGCGCCCCGGCAGTGCGGCGGCGATCGTCATGAACGCCAACCCGTTCACCCGCGGCCACCATTACTTGGTCAGCCAGGCCGCTCAGCAATATGACACGGTGTACGTCTTCGTTTTATCGGCAGAACGCGCCTTGTTTTCCGCCGCGGACCGCTTGGCAATGGTCAAACTCGGGACGCAAGAATTCTCGAATGTGGTGGTGTTACCGACGCGCGATTATATGGTGTCAAGCGCCACGTTTCCGAGCTATTTCTTGAAAGACCGCGCTGATCTGGCGGTCGCCAAGCAACAGGCGCGCATCGATGCCGAGTTGTTCGTCCAAAAAATTGCGCCAACGCTAGGTATCACTGCCCGCTTCGTGAGTGAAGAACCCTTATCGCCAGTCACGGCGGTTTACAACACCGAACTGGCCGCTGCTTTTGTCGGGCACATTCAGTTACACGTATTACCGCGCAAAGCGGTCGCAGGCGCGCCAATCAGTGCGACGACGGTACGCCAAGCATTACAAAATGCGGATCAAAGTACTTTAGAAAAACTACTGTTACC
The DNA here is from genome assembly GCA_022651245.1 of Lactobacillus sp. Classification (GTDB taxonomy): domain Bacteria; phylum Bacillota; class Bacilli; order Lactobacillales; family Lactobacillaceae; genus Lacticaseibacillus. The sequence continues at coordinate 27,567 of JALCQM010000017.1, read as the reverse complement.
ATCTATTTATCGCTATATAAAGGAGCATTCAAGTCATGCAAATTAAACATGCTGCCAGCGCCGGAACGCTGGAATCCAGTGACATCACGATCACACTGAAGCCCGCCGATAACGGGGTCACGATCGCGCTTGACTCAAGTGTCGAAAAGCAATTTGGACGTCAGATCAAGGCGCAGATCGAAGCGGCACTGAAGGCCTTAGACATTACCGCCGTTGCCGTTGAAGCCACCGATAAAGGGGCGCTCGATTGCACGATCAAGGCGCGGACGATCGCTGCGGCATACCGCGCCGCTGATGTGCAGGATTACGATTGGGAGGAGATCAACTCATGGATCAACTAAGAAGAACAATGATGTTCGTCCCCGGCGCTAACGCCGCCATGCTGCGTGACTGCACCTTATACGGTGCGGATGCGATCATGTTTGACTTAGAAGACGCGGTTTCAATGAAAGAAAAAGACACCGCGCGCATCTTAGTCTATTCAGCCTTGAAGACCTTCGACTATAGCAGTGTGGAAACCGTCGTCCGGATCAACGCGTTAGACGCCGGTGGCGCCCAAGACGTTGAAGCAGTCGTTTTAGGTGGCGTCAACGTTGTCCGCTTACCGAAAACGGAAACGGCCCAAGACATCAAGGATGTCGATGCGGTGATCACCAAGGTGGAAGCTAAGTACGGGATTCCCGCTGGCCGCACCCACATGATGGCGGCGATCGAAAGCGCTGAAGGCGTCCTTAACGCGCGCGAAATCGCGCAGGCTTCTGATCGCATGATCGGGATCGCCTTAGGGGCCGAGGATTACTTGACCTCCCAAAAGACGTACCGGCATGAAGACGGCGCCGAATTGTCCTTCGCCCGTAACTACATTTTGCACGCGGCTCGTGAAGCCGGCATTGCGGCGATTGATACGGTGTATACCGACATCAACAACGAGGAAGGCTTGATCCGTGAAACCAGCTTGATCAAGCAACTGGGCTTTGATGGCAAGTCTGTCATCAACCCTCGCCAGATCCCAACGATCCACAAGATCTTTGCCCCGACGCAAAAGCAGATCACCAAGGCGCGTGAAATCGTTGCTGGGCTGAAAGAAGCCGAAGCTAAAGGTGCTGGTGTGGTCGCAGTCAAGGGACAAATGGTAGATAAGCCGGTCGTTGAACGTGCTCAGTATATTCTGGCACTGGCGAAGGCTTCTGGACTGGAGGTAGACTAATGGCTAAGACAGAATCAGGACGAGAGATCCCAGACAAGTTCGCCGCACAATACGGCACGTACGCCGGCGAATTCGTTAACATCAAAGATTACCAACGCGCTGCGGCGAATGTGCATCCAGTTAAGCCGCATGATTCCAAGTTGTTGTCATCGATCCATGAGGCGATCGTGGCCACTGGCTTGAAAGACGGCATGACGATTTCGTTCCACCACCATTTCCGCGAAGGCGACTACGTGATGAACATGGTCATGGCAGAAATCGCGAAGATGGGGATCAAGAACTTGTCCATCGCGCCAAGTTCGATCTCCAATGTGCACGCCCCATTGATCGACTATATCAAACAAGGCGTGATCACCAACATCACCTCCAGTGGCTTGCGCGACAAGTTAGGGGCTGCGATTTCTGAAGGCATCATGGCTAACCCTGTGATCATTCGTAGCCACGGTGGTCGTGCCCGCGCGATCGCGAGTGGTGATATTCACATCGATGTGGCCTTTTTAGGCGCGCCGTCTTCTGATGAATACGGTAATATCAACGGGACGAAGGGAAAGGCAACGTGTGGCTCCTTGGGTTACGCCAAGATCGACGCGAAGTATGCTGACAAGGTCGTGGCGATTACAGATAGCCTGGTTCCTTATCCAAATACGCCAATTTCCATTCCACAAACCGATGTGGATTATGTGGTGCAAGTCGATGAAATTGGGGATCCAAACGGGATCGCTAAAGGTGCGACGCGCTTCACCAAGGACCCGAAGGAATTGTTGATCGCGCAATATGCGTCTAAGGTTATTACCGGGTCGCAATACTTCAAGCCAGGCTTTTCCTTTCAGACAGGGACCGGCGGCGCCAGCTTAGCTGTTTCGCGTTACTTGCGTGAAGCCATGCTGGATCAAGACGTCCACGCCAGCTTCGCTTTAGGTGGGATCACCAACGCGATGGTGGAATTGCTTGAAGAAGGCTTGGTCGACAAGTTGATCGACGTGCAAGACTTCGACCATCCGAGCGCGGTGTCCTTGGCGAATAATGAGCAGCATTACGAAATCGATGCCGAAATGTATGCGAGCCCATTATCCAAAGGCAGCATGATCAATCAATTGGATGTCGCCATTTTGTCCGCGCTAGAAGTCGACACTCACTTCAACGTGAACGTCTTGACCGGTTCTGATGGCGTGATCCGCGGGGCTTCTGGTGGTCATTCCGATACTGCCGCTGCCTGCAAAATGAGCATGATCATCGCGCCGCTGGTTCGTGGCCGCATCCCAACGGTCGTCAGCGACGTGAACACCATCGTCACCCCTGGCGCATCCGTGGATGTTGTGGTGACCGAATTGGGGATCGCCGTCAACCCGAAGCGCCAAGATCTGATCGAGATGTTCAAAGACCTCAATGTGCCACAGTTCACCATCGAAGAACTGCGCGATAAGGCGTATGCTATCACCGGCACGCCTGATAAGATCGAATATGGCGACCAAGTTGTCGCTTTGGTCGAATATCGCGATGGCACCATTATCGACGCGGTACACAATGTCTAAGGTTTTAGATGGACCAGAAGTGACGTTGGGACAAATGCTGGCGGCTAAAGAAGCGCGCGCAGCGGCGCAACAAGCGCTGCTGACGGCGCACCCCTTGGCCAGCGTTCTCAGCGTGACGCTACGCATCCCCGGACCGGTGAAAACGGGGCATGTGTTGACCACCAGCTTTGCCGAGCTCTTGGCGGCGTTACGCCAAGACTATGCGCACCTGCTTTTAGACGAGCGGGTCGCTCATGACGCCAGTGGGGATTGTGCGTTGTTGGCGCTGGCGATCGATCCTTGGTCGCTGAAGCAGGCCATGTTGGCTTACGAAAGCGCCGATCCTTTTTGCCAGCTGGCAGACCTTGATGTCTGTTATCTGGATGGCGGCCAGCTGACGCAGTTGAGCCGCTCGCGGATGCAGGTCGCACCGCGGCCGTGCCTCGTGTGCGGCGGGGATGCGAAGGCTTGCAGCCGTAGCCGGAAGCACGGCTTAGAGGCGGTGTATGCCGTCATCGATGAAATTGCACTGGAAGGAGTGGCAATATGAGCGGCAAAGTAGAAATTATGGAAACGGTGCTGCGTGATGGCCAACAAAGCCAAATCGCGACCCGGATGCCGATCGCGGATATGTTGCCGATCCTCGACAAGATGGATGCCGCCGGCTACCACGCTTTAGAGGTGTGGGGCGGGGCGACGTTCGACTCTTGTATCCGCTACTTGAATGAAGACCCATGGGAGCGCCTGCGGACGATCCGCAAGCACGTGCCGCACACCAAGTTACAGATGCTGCTGCGGGGCCAAAACCTGCTGGGTTACAAGAACTACGCCGACGACGTGGTCACGGCGTTCGTCAAGAAGTCTGTGGAAAATGGCATCGATATCATCCGCATTTTCGATGCGCTGAACGATGTCCGCAACCTCAAGACGGCGTTAGACGCCACAAAAGCCGCTGGTGGGCACGCACAGTTAGCAATTTGCTACACGACTAGCGAGTTCCACACGATCGACTACTTCGTGAAACTGGCGAAGCAAATGGCCGATATGGGTGCTGACTCCTTGTGCATCAAGGATATGGCCGGGATCTTGACGCCGCAAAAGGCCTACGATTTGGTTTCGGGGATCAAAGCCGAAGTGACCATTCCGCTGGAAGTGCACACGCACGCGACCGCCGGCATGGCCGAAATGACCTACCTCAAGGCGGTCGAAGCCGGTGCCGACATCATCGACACGGCGATTTCGCCCTTTGCAGGTGGGACCAGTCAGCCAGCGACGGAATCCACCTTGGTGGCTTTGGCTGACTTGGGCTACACCACGCCAGTCGACCAAAAGCTGGTCGCTGACATCGCGGATTACTTCGGCCCGATCCGGGACCGCTTCCGCGACGAAGGCGGCTTGAACCCCCGGGTCAAAGACGTCCAACCGAAGTCCTTGTTATACCAAGTGCCAGGCGGGATGCTGTCGAACTTATTGGCACAACTCAAAGCGCAAGGTAATGAGGACAAGTACCTCGACGTCTTGGAAGAAGTGCCACGCGTCCGGGCAGACCTTGGCTACCCACCACTGGTGACGCCGCTGTCCCAAATGGTCGGCACCCAGGCCTTGATGAACGTCTTGAGCGGCGAACGTTACAAACTGATCCCAAATGAGATCAAGGATTACGTTCGCGGTATGTACGGGCGGCCGCCAGTCGCAATCGCAGCTGACATTCAACACCAGATCATCGGCGATGATGAGGTGATCACCACGCGGCCAGCCGACTTATTGGCCCCGCAGATGCCAGATTTTGAAGCCGGTGCGAAGCCGTATGCGAAGAGCATGGAAGATGTGTTGATGTATGGGCTATTCCCAGAGCAAGGCCGTGATTTCTTAGGCCGCCGGGAAGATCCGTTCTATGATGTGCCACTAGAAACTGTGACCGTTGATCTAGATTAAGTAATAGAAGGAGCACGCCAGATGCTGGTGTGCTTTTTTGCTGTCGGCCGATCACTGAGCGGCATGTCGCCAGCCCCCTTTTTGGTATAGTCGCCTTTATCAAAGACGTGTACAATATTAATGAATAACTGTTGGGCTTATGGTGAGCGCAACAAGCAGTGTTAGTTGGGGAGGACAATAAGCGATGAACGATATCGTCACGGTGATCAAGCAAAACCTTGATCTATCTCAGAATCGCCCGATCAAGGACCTCGTGTACGAGGCCTTGCGTAAGACGATCATCTTAGGGGACATTCTCAGCGGTGAGCGCATCAATGAGAAGAGCTTGTCCGAAGCGTTAAACATCTCCCGGACGCCGATCCGCTACGCCTTGAAAAAATTATCCGAAGAGGGGCTGGTTGAGCGCAAAGCGGGCGTCGGGGTGATCGTCAAAGGCATCACGATGCGCGATGCGCGGGAAATCTTCGAGATCCGCAAGAACTTGGAAGTCTTAGCGACGCGCAAGGCGATGATGCGGATGACGCGGGCGCAATATACGCAACTTGAACAGTTGCTGGACGAAACCGAAGCGCTTGATCGCGCCGAGAAGGTGGCTCAAGTGATCGACAACTTTACTGCCTTTAATGATTTTATTTATACGGCAGCAAAAATGCCGCGGTTGAAGCTGATCGTGGATAACTTGCAGGCGTATTTGGTGTATTTTCGCAATATCAGTATCACGGCCAAGCAGCGGCGGGCATTGGCGTTACGGGAACACCGGCTGATCTATCAAGGCATGGTCAACCGCGACGAAAGCCAATTGGCCATGATCGTTGACGAGCACTTGGAGCGCTCGTTGCAATTTATTCTGGATGAGATGAGGGCCCGTGATCTTGACTGATTTGACGATGGCGATCGCAGACGCGGCGTATCAGGCATTACGCGAGGAAGTGGCGCTCGCCCCGAAACCAGGCTTGGTGGATCCCGTATCCGTCGGGGCGCATACGGATATGGACTACCCACTGTTTTTAGCCAGCGCAGAAGCGTTACGCCCGTTTTTCCAAGCGTACCTCGACCAAGGCCGACAGGCGACAGATCTGGCCGCGTTGTTCGAGCAGACGCGGGCGTTAGGCGTGCGCGCCGAAAAGGCGATGTTGGCGGCCACCGCTGGGATCAATACCCATCAAGGGGCCAACTTTACGTTCGGCTTCTTACTGGCCAGCCTAGGGTGGTGCCTGCAAACGTCGTCGCTGGCGGCGCTACAACGAGCTGACTATGCCCCTGTGTGGGCGACGTTGCGTGACTTGACTCGTGGCCACTTGCTCAGCGACTTTAGCGCCTTAAAGACACGACCACCGAAGACCTACGGGGAAAAATTATATGCCGAACATGGAATCATCGGCATTCGCGGCGAGGCGGAAGCCGGTTACCCTTTGCTGCAAGAACGGTTGTTGCCATTCTTGGCGACCGACCCGCACACCGGGGACTTGCGTTATCTGCGGTTAATGTTGTTACTGATGCAAACCGTCGAAGACACCAACTTGATCCACCGTGGGGGCATCACGGCTTGGCACCAGGTACAACAAGAGGCGCAGGAACTGGCAAAATACGATGACGCACAGTTGCCGGATGCCTTACGTGAGTATGATCAGGTCTTGATCACGCGCCACCTCAGTCCTGGTGGCACTGCCGATTTCTTGGCGGTAGGGTATTTCTTCGATCATTTAGCACAGATCGTAAATAAAGAGCGTGAGTCTTAGGTGGATTCATGCTCTTTTTTGCGGTTGGGGAAGTTGCGTTTATGATCGGTGGTGAGAGTCCGTATCACAAGTGATGCGGTTAATTATCCTTAGTTCAATCACTGTTTAGGAAGAGGCGTGTGATGGAAGTTACATTTGTAAAAGTATCAGTCGAAGATATGCCTGTGATTCAGCAAATGTACCGACAATCATTTGAACCGATTTACTTGCGATATCGTGACGATGAAACCGACCCATATCTTGAATCATTGTCGTCACTTCAAAAGAAGGCTCGACGTATAGGTAGCGAATATTTCTTCTGCGATATCAAAGGCGTGCGGATTGGTATGATTCGAGTGATTTCTGATCATTCAACTAAAGAGGCGCGAATATCCCCAATGTGTGTGTTGCCAGAATTTCAAGGAAAAGGTTTTGCACAAGCCACTCTTATTGAAATTGAGCAGCAGTTCAGCGATATTAAGACGTGGTATTTGGATACCATAGCAGAAGAACCAAAGCTGATGTATTTGTATAAGAAGGCCGGGTATCAGTTAGTTATTGATCAACATAAAGAAATCAAACCAGGGATGAATTTAGCCTATTTTATTAAACAAATTTGATAATCATTTGTGTAGAATGTCCTCGGTAAACACCGTATTGAACATGGAAGGGAAGCGTCCCAAAGTGAATGACCTAAGTATCAGTATTGAGAAATTTATTAAATCAGGTTTTAAGGATGACGATGCATTGAATGAATCATTGAAACTTTATGAAAGCCTTGATGACGAGAAGCAACAGCTTTTCGAAGAAAATATGTATACAATATTTCGCGGCAAATTTGATGCGTGTTATACTTCTGCACAATATGTTGAAGCATTGAGGTGGTTATCTAAGACTAAAGAGAATCCTAGGTTTGCTAGGGAACTCTCTAACAATAAGGCGCATTTTCTGGTTGAGGCTGTTAAATCGTTGCTGATGGCTTATCTTGAAAATGATGATAAAAAGCTATTGAATTCTGCAATGCTATTAGCTGAAGATGTTGAGTTTAGTGATTTAGAAAACGATGCACTACGAGAGACTTTTGATGAAAATCAAGCAATAATGGCTGATGTTAAACAAGAGTCTTTATGGACCAAAACCTTCTTTTCTGTTCCCATAGCGATGAAGACTATCGAGAATGAAATGAGTATGGATGTTCCTTATAAGGATGAGTGTTTGCATGCTGTTGTTTCGGTTCAAAGCGAGGGAATGAATGGAAATAGTGCAAATGTTTCAAAAGTCAAAGATCGTGATTCTGTCATTGGTTCAACACTGTGGACAGTATGCTTAAATAAGTATCTTTCTTGCGAAGCAACCAGCGAAGGCGATGATACTGCAAGTGTGATGCAATTTTATGTTTGCAATGTTGTCAATAGAATCATTGATGCATATAAAGCACAAACTGGTGAATATTGGGTTAAGAACATATATCCAGCAATGATTAGTGGTCACTCAATTGAATATGGAATTGGAAATAAAACGATTCGAAACGTTTTGTTTTATGATCGGAGTGAGTATCATTTGTCTACCAAACCAGCCTCGATTATTCTGGGAACTGAATTCATTAAAGACAGTATTCCACTGTATAAATCGTTATTAATGGAAGCCAAATCTTATTTGTTAGCTGAGTCATTTAGAGAGTCCGTGATATCTCTTAACTCAGCTTTTGAAAACTTTACCTATACGGTGGTCTGTCCATCAATTGTTGCGAACAGTAGTGGCATGTATGTTGAGAACTTTTATCTTAAGGTACAACCGTATCAAGAGTATTTTCTTCACGATTACTTGACCGAGGAAGGCTATGCCGATGCTGTTCGAAAAGGAATAGTGAAAGCTCGGGGAATGTCCACGTATGCCATTTATAAAGTATTCTATAACGTCCTCAAGAATTATGTGCGTGATTTTTCTAAAACAAAATTAAATGGGTTAATATCGGTAATCCGCGATAATCGAAACGACTTGACACACGGAAAGACTGAGCTTACCACAATGAGTACGAATCGAGTAAAACAACAGATTTCTGCTTTTGAAGAATTGATTAGTTTTATCACTGATACCAATGCTAATGCTCATCGACAAGAAGTAAGTAACAATTGATTTTGTGTTTCATCACTTTTTCAGTGGTTCTTGCCAAGAATATGGACGGGGTTTATTGATGGCACAAACGAAAAAAAGAGATCGCGTGATTTATTACTCAGAAAATGATTTTGGATTTGGTCCTGAATATTCGAAAGTTAACAAACGGATCTCGGACCTTCTTGCTGAAAAGTACAAATTAACGCTTGCGGATGTCATAGAATTAATCGAGATTAAAAAGTATCTGAACAATCCACACTTAATACAAAAGCATACTGAGTCCGTTGAGAAGATTAATACGGTTATTGGAAAATGGTTTTCGAAGATAGAGGACAAACAATTTGTTGATTATGTTCGGACAGCTGACTTGCCGATTGAATACGAGGATGTGTTGTGGGAGCGAATCGCGAGTCAACGGTTGAATGATCAGGTTTTGAGTAGTTTGATTCAGATTTACTCAGGCACCCGTATCTTATTTCCATTACGTCAGGCTAGAGTAGTAAAAAGATTTGGGAAATTATGTTGCGATATTTTAGTCCAAACTCTTGATAACATCTCAATAATACTTAATTCAGATTCAAATCGCGTGATTCTTCCGACTGAATTTACCGTTAGTGTCCGGAGTTCGTTCTTTATGCAATACGTTCAGTCAGATAATCCCAATCCCAATTATTTAGAGATGATAGCGCTCGATAGACTAACCTCTCAAGAAACGCGAATTATTGCGAAGACTGAATATCAAAAACTCATAGCGAAACATTTTGCTGAGAACAATGGATCGACATTCCAAAGCGAAACAAGGGTTTTGATTGATTCATTGCTGGCCGACGATGTGGATTTTGAAGTTTCTAGTAAAACGATTAACAACGTTCTAGTAAGTACCATAAAGTATAACGAACGGGTCTTGGACGATTTAATTGACTGGCCGACAATATTAAACAATTTTATCTACGAATTTGGGATGGTAGACGATTACGGAATTCTTTCAGTTGCGCCTAGAACCGAGCAAGGCGGTATCTTTGAGAGATTATTTAATAAGAAGGCGGATGGACAGTTCCAGAGTGAACGTACGTTGCATACTGTGATAACACCGTTCGAGCTTTCATTTATCGCATACTATCGATTTTTGCAGGCCAAGGGTATTCGTCTTGAAAGTGTATTGGAATGGTTTTTTGACAAATATTTAGATAGAAGTTTCGGTATTCGCGGACTGAACATTAAGTTGCCCCAGCGAGGCGATCGAGATGAGATTAAGCCGCTTCTCGCAATGACACAACTACACAGAATCATACGGATGTATAGTTTGTTGGCACTTGATTTCAATTTCGACCGAAGACTTATCGATAATTTTTCTAGTACACCACGTTTTTCACAGATACCAAGTGCTATGGAAATAAAATATGCATCCATCTCAGACAAGATATTGAAGAATGCAGAATTTTATTTATTCTCGGATCAAGCCGCAATGCCATCGGATGATGGGCTAAGATTCGGTGATTTGGTAGCAAATAATAAAGTGCCGAGAGACAGTTTGCTCGATTTTCAAATTAAGGTATTAGGGCAGCTTGAGCAGGCCGATGTGCTATCCTGCGAAGAAAATCAAATTAAATTTCAATCAGGCGAGTTATACGCCATTTTGAGGGCTGATTTTCAAAATGGCGTAATACCCTATTCCAGGATAATCTCTCGTATCAAGAAGCATCCGATCCTTGATAACCTCAAATCTGAAGGAAAGCTTAACTTAATATCTACGTTGCTGACTGATAAGGAGGCATCTGTGTTCGACTATTATTTTTCGGACGTATATTCGAACGGGAAGGGTCTTCGAAATATTTATGCTCATGGAGCATTTTCTGGCTTGAAGAAGGAGGAACACGTTGGCAATTACATGATTACACTGATGTTTATAGTATTTCTGGTCATTAAAATTAACGACGATCTGGATGAACAAAGTCGTCTCCAAAATAATCTGGAATAAATTAACCGCAGGTGTCACTGTTACGCAAGTCCGTATCACAAGTGATGCGGTTAATTCAATTTGGAGGAATCTGACGGCAAGACAAGCACTTTTAGTTATTGATCTACAAACTGGGGGTGGATCTTTGATCGGCTTCAATCAGCTGATTAATAAGGTCAACAAGTTAATTGACCAATGCCGATAGCAAGGATGGCTAATTGCCTTTATTTAACATGAAGAAGCTGGTTTGGAAACCAATACAGAAGTTTGGCAGCTAGTATCAGCGCTCAACACCTTGGACAGTTGGTAATGTGCCTAAGAACATCATTGCGGCATATATTGAGAATCAATGATGTGATTACGCTGGCCCCGCCAAAAGCGTCAATTTATCTCACGAATGAATTCATGGGTGTTCTTGATCGGCGGTAAATATAAAAAAGTACCTCCCAATCACCAGACAATCTGTCTAATCATTGGGAGGTACTTCAGAATAACCAGTGGTGCTTATGTTTGGGGCTATACAGGTTATGTCTCAACCTGCGCGTGTTACCCTTCAGTGTCCAGTAAGAAGCGAGCAGCGAAGGCCGCAACAATGGCGCCGACTTCCGGTGCCGCAATATATAGCCATAGGTGCTTCAAGGCGCTACCACCAGCGAACAAGGCTGGGCCGATGGAACGTGCCGGATTCAAACTCCCACCGGTAAGGTTCAGTGCGAACAAGATCAACAGGGCTAAGGTGACACCGATGGTCAGGCCAGCGAAATTGGCGTTACCGTAACGGTCGGCAGTGACGGCCAAGATCACCATCAAGAACAAGCAGGTGACCAAGGCTTCCACGAAGAACGCTGCACCGGCGCTGATCTTTGGAAAATCAGTCTGCGCCATCTGGCTAGCTGGTAGTTTCAGTGCGTTGGTCGCCACGCGGACGCAAGCGGATGCGGCAATTGCACCGATGATCTGGGCAATCACGTAGGTCATCCCTTCTAACGCTGGGGTGCGGCCATTGATCACCATTACGGTGGTGACGGCTGGGTTGAAGTGGCCGCCAGAGATGCCGCCAAATGCGTAGGCTGACACGGTGATCGCTAAACCGAAGCCTAAGGCGATGGTCAGCGCGTCGCCTTTAGCCAGCAACACGGCACCACTACCCAAGAAGACCAACAAGAACGTGCCCATGAATTCTGCAACTAATTTTTGCATCATTATCCTCCATTTGCTTTTAACTTCAATGATAGCAAATTACATAAAAAAATCATATGGAAAATGATGATATAAAGGCCGGAAACGACGTCTTATTGCCGTGAACGGTGTGAGGCGAGTCCGTATCACCAGTGATGCGGTTGTCTCAACAAGAGAAACCCAATTGTAGTTAATGTTGTAGCAGCACTGGCGTGTGTGACAGGTAAGCGGCATACAAAACAAAAACGTCATCCAGCAACGCACCTGGATGACGTTTTTTTCATTGCACCGGCTGTCCGCTGTGGAGCCCGAATCCTGCCGTAACGGGCAGTGTCTGGCCGGTGATCGGGTCAGAATCCTCACTGGCTAAGAAGAACAGGCTACGCGCGATATCTTCTGGCTGGGCCAGTTTACCTAGCGGACTGGCTTGCTTGAACTGATCGATCACAGATTGTGGATTGGCGGCAAACATCGGTGTCATAGTCGGGCCCGGGGCGACGTTGTTGACGCGAATGTTGTAGCGGCCGTAATCCAGGGCCATCGCCTTGACGAGGTTGATCAAGGCGCCTTTGGCCGCGTTGTATGCCGCCATGTTGTAGTCGCCCATTAAGCCGGACACGGATGCGGTGTTGACGATGGTGCCTGATCGTTGCGCGATCATCGCCGGGACGAAGGCGCGCGTGGTCAGGTAGACGGATTTCACGTCGATGGCCATGATGCGGTCCCAGGCGTCTTCTGCAACTTCGTGTAGCGCCCCTTTGGTGAAAATACCGGCGTTATTGATGACGCTATCGACGTGGCCAAAGCGGTCAAACACGGCCGTTTTCAACGCGTTCACGGAGCTGGCTTGACTGACATCGGTTTGTACAAACAGCAGGTGTTCGCTGTTGAGTGTCGCTAAGACCTGTTCGCCTAGTTGCTGGTTGTAGTCTGCCATTGCGACCTGCCAACCTTTTTGCAAGAATAATTTTGTCGCGGCAAGGCCCATACCAGACACGCCGCCAGTAATGACTACAGTTTTCAAAACAATCGCCTCCAGAGTTGATACTTGTAGCATAGTGACACCGATTCAATTCGGCAAAAAGCCTCGCCTTTTTTCGCTAGGTGAAATAATATGTGGGTGGAGGTGAGGCAATGGCGGATTATGAAGTGACCGCGTTAGCCCGCGGCTTGAAAATCTTAACCTATTTGCAGGAGCATGGCACGCAACGACTCACAGATGTGGCGCTGGGAGTGGGCTTGCCCAGTGCGACGGCGTTTCGCTTATTGGCGACGCTGGTAGACTTGGGCTACGTGACGCGAGATGACCGTTCGTATCGGCTGGCGAATGCTTTACCGTATCAACCGCTACAAGAGCGTTTGGACTGGGCGACGGTGCCGCCGGCCAAGGACTTGGCGCGGACTTGGGGCGTCAACGCCTATATCGGGATTTTGCGTGGCAGCGCGGTCGTCATTACGCAGGTGGTGTTAGCCGCAGCGACACCAGAAGAATATGAGAAAATTGGTGGGCGTACGCCAATCAACGCCAGCGCGTTAGGCAAGGCGATCGTCGCCTGGTTGCCGGCCTCACAGCAACAGGCAGTCATGGCGGCACTTCCTGCAGCGCAACCGCACGCGCACACTTTGACCGGGGAAGCGCTGGCCACGAACCTCGCGATGATCCACCAAAAGGGTTTTGCGTTGGATGACGAGGAAAGTGAGCGCGGTTTGCGGTGCTTAGCGGTGCCCATCAGGCATCAAGGCCGAGTGGTAGCAGCCTTAGGGGTTGCTGGGGCGACGGCGACCTTACCACGTCACCAGTTGCGGACGCTGGCGTGCGCTTTACAAACCTGTAGCCAAACCATTGCCGCTGGACTGTAGGAGACAGGCCGCTTTTGCCGGGGATGTTGCTTGACCCGCGTCGGCTAATACAATGAAGGGGCTAAAGCGGGCCCCAGATGCGATCGTTCAGGACGAGCAAAATTAGTACTTAATCAGTACATCATCCGTGTTCGACATCAAAAAACGCCTCAGCGAGCTAAAACTGAAAATTGCTCGCTGGAGCGTTTTTGCGTAAAAATGACTGAGAATGCCAGAAGCTTACCCTTCAGTGATGCACCATCTGTGTCAGGCAATCTTCAACGACTTGCCAAACAGAGGGGGAGTAAGGATCAATCGTTGCCGGCAAGACTGCCTTCAGTGCTTCTTGTAGGTCTTGTTTTGTGGCCGCCGTTAGTGGGGCATCGCGATAGAACGGGTGGTCTAGTGCCAACAAGGCGTCACGAATCGTCGTCGTGGTATCCATTGCGTTCGCCTTCCTTTGGGGTAAAACGCGCCTAGAGCCAGTCGTAGTGCAATTTTTTCGCGTCTGCGATCGTTGCGCAGCCGGTCAATTGCATGGCAATGTTGAGTTCCATCTTCAAGTGTTCGGCAACCGCGCTGACGCCTTCATAGCCACCAAGCGCCAGGCCGTAACTGAACGGCCGGCCGACCGCGACGAGATCGGCGCCCAAGGCCAAGGCTTTGAGAACGTGTGTGCCGCGCTGAACGCCACCGTCAAAAATGATCGGGACGCGGTGATTAACGGCTTTGGCGACGGCAGGCAGGCAAGCAATCGAGCCTGGGGCACCATCAACTTGGCGGCCGCCGTGATTGGAGACGTAGATACCAGCCGCACCGGCATCGATGGCAGCCACAGCATCGCGAGGGTCTTGGATCCCTTTGATAATGATCGGCAGATCGGAATAATCGGCGAGTTTTTGAATCAGTGGCAAGTCTAAGGCCTGCATGGATTCTTTGAACAAGCCGCCAGCGCCAACACCGGATTGGCCGGTATTGTAGCCGTCAAGGTTGGCGATTTTACCGCGCAGGTGGTAGTGGTTGATCACGTCGAGTTCGCGGTAGCCACCTAATGTGGAGTCTGCGGTGAGGATGATCGCCAAGGCGTTGGCTTTGTGGGCCTCATCAAGCAAGTACTTGCAGTAATCCCAATCTTTTGGCATGTAGAGTTGGAACATGTATGGCGCGCCAGCCGAGACTTCGGCAGTCTCGGCGATCGTCTTGGAGGCGAAGGTGCTTTGGGCCATCATGATGTCTGATTCCTTAGCGCCGCGGGCAAGGCCGAGCTCACCGCTTGGGTGGGCGAGCGTGTTGCCTGCAATTGGTGCGGTCATCAGGGGCGAGGAAAGCTTGGCCCCTAAGAACGTCGTGGTTTGGTCAGGTTGTTCGATGCCTTGTAAGACGCGTGGCAAAATACTGATGTTGGCGAAGTCTTCGGTGTTGCGCCGCATGGTGATTCCGTCGTCAGCCGCTTCAGTAATGTAGCCGAATTCGCCGGGGCCCATCACATTACGGGCGCGTTCTTTTAAACTCGCGAGGTTCACAATGTCGATGGGTTGAACCTTGCCGAATGGTGAAGTTGGAGTTGCAGTTGACATGTGCTCACCTTCTATAGATATTCTGTCTGTGTCTTAGCGTCATAGCGTTGGGTCTTCAAGACATCTACACCAGCGGCTGGCTTACCTAAAGCGACCGCCATCACTGGGACGTAGCGTTCTGGATCCAGGCCAACTGCCGGGATCACGGTCTTGAAGTCATAGCCGGAGAATGGGTTCGCTTCGTACCCATGCGCACGGGCCACGAGTAACAGCTGCATACCTACCATTGCCCCGTCCAAGGTGGCATCGAGCATCAAGAAGTCTTTATCGGCGTGCTCGTATAACGGCAGGAAGGTGTTGAAGATCTGTTCGAGTCGTTCTTTAGAGATCTTGCCGGCTTCATACACTTTTTGCCAAACATCGCGGTAAACGACGTGGCTTTGCGTGTCGCCGGCAATGAAAATGATTGCAGAAGCGGAATCGACTTGCGGGTAGTTGAATTTCATCGCGGCCTTTTTGAACTTGGCTTTTGCTTCGGGGGTGTCGATCACCACGAAATGCCAAGATTGCAGGTTGCAAGCAGATGGTGCCGTAGCAGCACTGGCGATCATTGTCTGTAATTCGTCGCGATCGATCTTAACGGCGGGATCGAATTGACGAACGGAGTGACGATTGAACATCACATCTTCGAAATCATTATTTTTAACAGTCATCATGTTTCCTCCTATAGCGAATAGCTAGTCGCGGCCGGATCGAAGACCCCACGGTCGAAGCGGCCGGTGATCAGGTAAGGGGCGGTGGCGTCCGCGGCTGCCGCTTCTAAGTTCAGCGTCTTGAACATAGTAGAGGTCTTGAAGTGGTACCAAGCCGCACCCAGTGGCTTCAAAACGGGCAGCTCGCCTAACGGGTCATCTTCGGTAGAATCGAGCTTAAGGCTCAACTTACCGGGTTCCAAAGAATCCGTGAACGACTTCATTTGTGTGGCGACTAATTCCACATTGGTAAAATGATTAGCGCCAGCATCGTCTTGTTGCAAGTCGTAGTTGAAGAAGAAGCTATTCGTTTGCACCTCTTGATTCAGCGGCAACATTGCGGCAAATTGCTCCATGAAGGACGGATCGTTGATCTCGCCGGCTTCCCAGTCCAGGGATAACAAGGTCTTGCCGTGGCGAACAACTTCGGCATGGGCTTGATTACCGGTGCGGCGTAGTTGGATGTCATCGGCGAGTTTCTTTGGAATGCCAGCGCCTTCGCGGCCGGCCACCAATCCGGCTTCAGCCCCAGGGCCAGATAACAACAACTCGAATGGATAAGCCCCCATCATCTTGTCTTTATAGGAAACTAAGGCGTAAAGGGTTTGTTCGAGGTATGGTGCGCCAAAAGTCGGCTTGCCCATGTAGACCACGTAGCCCACCACGATTGGCGCTACCAGCTTGAGTGGTGCAGGGATGAGGCTGGCGAGCTTAGCCGGGTCTGTGGCATAGGCGAAACTGATACCGCCTTGATCATTCATGCTTGGCAGGTTCAAGAAATCTTTGACGTTCTCTTCAGAAACTTTATAACTAGCCATGATTTTTTCCTCCTAGATGATGTTGATGGGTTGTGTGCGGGTTGGATGTGCGCTGGTATCGTCGAGCTGCGCAAGCCAACGCAATTGCGTGTAAGTCGTCCCGGTCACGCCGCGTGCCGCGACGCACCCAGGCTGCCTTACACACATTGCTAAGGCCGGCTTGCTCCGCTCTCGGTATCGTCGAGCTGCGTGGCGCGACGCGGTTGCGTGTAAGTCATCCCGGCCGCTGCACGGCTTTGCCGCACAACGACCAGGCTGCCTTACACACACTGCTAAAACCGCGCCACTTCGCTCTGGTGTCGTCGAGCTGCGCAAGCCAACGGGGTCGCGTATAAGTTATCGCGCCACGCTATGGCTTCGCCATAACGCGTCACGCCGCCTTATACACACCCCTAAATTCGGCTTGCTCCGCTCTCGGTTACATTATTCCGTCCATGACGTGGACGTCTGGTTTGCCGCCGTTGACGATGCGGTTAACACGGTCGCTGATCAGTGGGTTGTATTCTGGATGGGTGAGGATGTAGAAGGTCTCGTCTTCCAGCGCCTTGAAGACGGTTGGCGCAATGTTGTCGATCGGGGTGCCGTTGACGATGACGTATTTGGCGAATTGTTGGCCCTTGAGGTAAGCTTCACTACTGTAATAAGGATCGTTTTTATCCGTGTAGTTGGCTGGGCGATGTTGTTCGGTGTGATAGAGATCAGTTTGGACGAAGCCAGGGCACATGACGTGCATTTGGATGTCGGCGTTAATCCGTTGCAGGTCGTAGGCCGTGGCTTCCGTCAAACCAACAGAGGCGAACTTGCTGGCGTGATAGGCTGGCATCCCCGGTGTGTCGAGTAGGCCGGCGATTGAAGCGACGTTCAAGATCGCGGCGTGGGTCTTTTGTTCCAGCATGATCGGGATGATCTTTCTCATGGTATAGACTTGGCTCATCGTGTTCACGTGCAGGATCCATTCCCAATCGCGTGTCGGTAGTTCCCACATGCGTCCTGGCAAGGCGATACCCGCGTCGTTGATCAAGACGTCAATGCGGCCAAAACGGGCCATGGTTTTATCGATCGCGGCGTTGACTTCATCTTCTTTGGTGACATCGGCCGGAACCGCAAGCACTTCTGCGTCACCCAGCATTTTGACGGTTTCGTCTAATGCGGGGGCATCGATATCGATCAGCGCCAGCTTCATGCCACGCTTAGCGGCCTCGATCGCGATCACGCGACCAAATCCGTGTGCTGCACCCGTGAGAAACATGACTTTGTCTTTAAAATCCTTCATAATGAAAGCTCCTTTTCACAGTGCCTAGTGTGATGAACAACGCCCCGGGGTGAGACCGAATCAAGTTGATCTCTTTTACAGTTGTATAATAGCGCTTTCATAAGCTAAATTAGTAGGGGGATAGTCCACAGCTATCGGGTTGATTTATTGTGGTAATCCCACATGGTTGACAGGGTCAGGTGTCGATATGATGTTATGGGAGGGTTTACCATGTTAAGCGAAGAGCTATTGAATCAGCTGGCGCAGACGGTACCGTTGCAACGCTATGGTGCTCCGAATGTCCCACTTGCACACGTGCAGGTCGCTGATGACACATTGGCGGCGCCGAGGGCTGGGACCTTGTCGCTTGATATTGGCCCTTGTCAGGTGACCTTGATCGTTTATGCGGGGCAAAAAGCGTGGTGTCTGGCGACGATACCGCTCGTCGCAGGCGACCGGGTGTTGCCTTTGCGCTTGCTGGAAGAAGCGGCTAGATTGCTGGGGCAACAGTGCGATCAAGCGGCAGTTACGCAACTGGCGATCGCCGCGATCACTGCCGATTTTGATACCACCCTGGCGCAAGCGGCGGGGATGCTCACCAATCCGCTGTTGGTGTTGAGCTTAGATGGGCAGCATATTTTACGCGCGACCAACCCTGCCGTGGCGACAGATAGTCAGGTGGGGCGGTTTCTGGCCGCTCACGTGCCGGCGCTGGATCCGAAGAACTTTTATCATCATCTCTATTTAACGAATCCTGACCAGTCGCCGGTGCCGCTGTTGGTGACGCCGCTGTCGCATCACAATGACGCGTTGGGCTACCTGGCGATGGCGGTGTACGCCACCCCGATCGCCGCTGATCAGACGGAGCTACTGCCAGTGCTTGGACAGCTGATCGCCAATGCCGCCATCCAGGCGCACGTGATCGAACCGGCGGTGTCGGCGCGCGACCAGCTGGTGAATTTGTTGCTCACCTCGCCGGTAGATGCGACGTTTGCCGCCCAGTTTCGCTTGCAAAATGCGACGTTGCCGCCGGCCATGGTGATCATGCACGTGATACCGAATGGCCAACAGACCTTAGATGAGCTCAAGGAGCGGGTGAAGTATTTGGCGACGCCGATGTTTACGCAGTTTTTGATCACAGTGCACCAGCATCGCTGCATCGCGTTGATCACCGTCAGTTTGCGTGAGTACCACAGCGGCCATTTTCACCAGGAACTCGCCAAATTGGCGCGCCATGCGGGTTGTCACTTGGTGGTGTCTAACTTGTATACTCGCCCTGAAGATACTGTGGCTGCCAATGCGGTGTGTGCGCGGACGGCCCAATTACAGTTGCCGCAGCCGGTGGTGTTTTGTGAAGACGCATTTTTTGAGTTGATGTTGACGCAAGTGCAAGATGGGAGCGCGATCTTGCCTTTCTTCATCAATCCAGCCTTGCAGGCGTTGAGCGCGCATGATGCAACCTATCACAGCGAATTGGTGGCGACACTCAACGCTTACCTACAGGCGACTTGTAACCAGGCGGAGTGTGCCGCGGCATTGTTCATCCATCCCAATACCTTGCGTAATCGCTTGGCCAGGATTCATAGCATCACGGGACTAGACCTCAAGGACGCGAATACTTGTTTCAAATTAGCCGCGAGCTTCAAAGTCGCCCACTACCTCACTGCGCGGCATTTGCGCGATGATACCACGCCGTAAATACCGTGGTCTGACCGCGAGTACAAAAATTTTCAGTTGTAAATAAGCAGTTGAAAACGGGTACACATATTTCGCAAGTACGTGAAAAAAGCGTCTCTAAACGCAGAGACGCTTATTTTAGTGGGTTGCGTTGATTGGCTTTTGACTAATCAATGGTAAAAGTGGGTTTGTCATGTTATCTACCCTTGCTGTAGTGAGCTTGTGATGCATTCGTTGCGTTAGCGGCAGAGCGGCATCGCACACCTGGGAATCTTATGGCAGTTTACGCAATATAAGCGAAAAAAGGTCTTGATATTTGCACTATAAATGCTAATCATATTAAAAATAATTTACTAATATTCTTCGAAATAGTAACGAGTTTTGAAGCGTATCGGTTGATGAACGGAAAAATTGGGGTTACTCAAGATGACACGTCAGGAACCAATTTCTTAATTGGCGCCGCATTATGATATGACACGCAAAAATGCAAAGAGGCAAGCATCGATATAATCTGTTGTGACATACCAAAAATGATATAAGTTTTTTACTAATTCTGCACTTTTTTTAGAATAAGTTTATATATACTTAAGGGCGTGAAGAATTTTACCTTTAGGGAGGGGACCTTGAAGGCAAAAAAGCTCACATTGGTGTGAATTTACTTAGTAGGAGGGCTTTGAGATGATTAGAAAGGGTAAAATAGACGGGACAATGCGTCTAGAAACCGACCGGAAACAAAGATATAAGATGTACAAATCTGGTAAGAAGTGGGCATTTGCTGGATTAGTTACCACTTACTTTGCTGTATTAACGGTCAGCCAAGGCAATCTGGTCCATGCGGATACGAACACGACGACCTCCGGTGCAGAGGTTGTAAATACGGTGGTGGCAGAGACCACGTCAAGTAGCGATACCGCAACGACAGATTCGTCGACAACGACTCCCGTAGCGACCCCTAGCGCGGAGGCTGCGGCAACGCCGACAACGACGACTGAAACGACACCAGCAACGACAGCAGTCGCTACGCCGCCTCAAGGAGCACCTAAGAGTGTCGTTGAGCCGCTCACATTGGCGGCACCAACAATGACAGCCAACGGCCAACAAGTGACACTTAGCGGCCAGGCAGAGCCGAATGCGACGATCACCGCAACCGTGAACGGACTCGGCGCGGGTAGCGTGACAGCCTCTGGTACAGGGACGTATTCCATTACGGTGGCAGCTGGCAAGCAAGTCGTTTTGAACGAAACGACGACGATCGGTGAAACGGCGTCTGTTACCGTCGATACGCCGAGTGCACCGGCAGCGACCCCTGGAACACAGACAAACACGAACGCCGGCGACCTCAACGACGCGACCACGGGTGCTAAAGATGGGGTCAAAAACCAGTTGAATAATGGTGGCGGCCTGGCACAAGGGGCGTTATTTAACGATACGGCGCAAGGCGCAGACAACACGGCCACTGCGAATTTAGGGGATCAAGAGACTGCCGATGCGGCGGTGTCGGCTGCTAACAAGGAAGAGGCCGACAAGAAAGACTCTGGTTACGTGAAGACGGTCAATAGTGAGAAACAGCAAGCATCGAACAACGATGGCTGGGATGAAGACATCATCACTGTTGATGGGATGGAAGTTAAAGACAATCAACAAACCACGGCTGCAGATATTTACAGTGACCAAGGTGCACTTGCTTCTGCCTATACGGATACTGACGATGATGGCGTTGAAACTATCGCCGATACCATTCGCCACGTCGACTTGCATTCGCAAGTTATCAACACAGGGATCGCTGGTCGGTTGATCGGCGGCGACACGGCCAATACGGCGGTCTTTAAGGTCGCCGAAGACCTTCGGGAGTTGAAGGTCGGCACTTGGACTGTTGTGGCAACCTCAAACATTGGGGTCACCGTTCAAAATGATGATACCGGTGAATTTTTCGCCATTACAGATAACAGCAATAATACCTCGACATGGAACGTTGGGGACAAGATCGAAAATCAGGCCGTCGTGCATACTAAATATACAGGTGCCATGATCGACCAAGTGGCCAATACCATCACGACCGGGCTCGGCGACCTAGTCACAATACCAGGCCAGATCGCCAATACCGTCGCCAGCGGTGCTGGTGGCGTTTTGAGCGGGATCATTGGGACGCTCGGGGACACGGATAGCTATGCGCAAGGCTTAGCCGCCGCTAAAGCCGCCGTGGACAATGATGTCGCGATGGAACATTACCTGATGGATAATGGGGTACGTGTGATCACGCTTGAAGACGTTGCGCAAGACGGGCATGTCTTAACGGTGACGAACGACACGAATGCCGCTGACGCCATCGGTAATATGGTCACGGCCTTTGCCCAAGGGTGGATCAACGACGTTAAGAACTACGCCATGGCCTTCTTAGGGTTGCTTCCGGATGCTGATGGCAACACGGCGTTGGAAAGTGCGATCGCTGGCGGCATGGATAACATCACTGGCGGCTCTAGTGGAGACGGTGGTGGCCTTTTGGGCGGTCTTGGTGGCATCCTCGATCCGATCAAGGACGCTGCAGGTGGTCTGGTCAGTGGCGGCGCGACTTCGGTTGCCAATGGCATTTTAGACAGCATCGTTGGTCAGACTGATGGGATCGTTGACTCGATTTCTCAAGGAATCAAAGATGCCCTCACCGGTGCGGTTGATGCTGCAGGGGATGCTAGCTGGGGCGCGTCGCAAAGCGTTGTCGTGCCGGTTAGTTTCAAGGACCCTGACTTTAAGCAATCTATTTTGAAAGAAAATATGGACCCGGCGTTCGCAGACGGGAAGTTCAAGGCAGAAACTATTGGTGTGAGTGCCAACTTATTCCGCCAAACTGACGACCAAACGCCAGACTACACCACTTCAACGACGATTGCGTATCAAGTGGTGAACAAAACAGCGTTAGACCACTATATCACCGCCATTCAAAAGGACCCAGCACTGATTCAAAAGGCTGGTTCTGCTTTAACCACGGCTATCTATGTGTTACAAGATCAAGATCCTGCGACCCAAGGTAAAACCGCGCGTACCTCGTCACAAAAAGATGTGGACGAAGCGATCAAAGCCATTCAAGATAAATTAGAAACTGTCCCGGAATTAACCTCTGCGGCAATCAGTGGCAACCCAACAGATGGCTATGCGGTTACCGGTGAAGGAACACCGAATGCTGATTTGATGATCACTGATCCGGCAGGGACGATCGTTGGTACCGGCACGATTGGCGATGATGGCAAATATACTGTCAACGTCGATGGCGCTGTACCAGTTGGCACCCTTTTAACGGTGACGCCAAGCATCATCAGCCCGGTCACTGGTGATCCGGTGCGCGGCGATGCGAAGACGGTCACAGTGCCAGAAGCAACTGATCCGGTGAAGGAAAAGTCCGCTGTGCCAACAGACGTTACTGCGAAGAACGATGACGACAACAACACTCACGTTACTGGTAGCGGTGTTCCAGGCGCAACGGTGAAAGTCACCGACCCTTCTGGGAAAGAAGTTGGCACCGGTACCGTTGGTGATGATGGTAAGTTCGATGTCGAAATTCCAGATGCATTAGTGAACCCAGATGACAAGTTAGACGTTACCCAAACAGAACCAGGCAAAGACCCAAGTGATAAAGCTTCGACCACTGTGCCTGACGATGTAAAAGACGAGACCCCAGTGACTGATCCGGTGAAGGAAAAGTCCGCTGTGCCAACAGACGTTACTGCGAAGAACGATGACGACAACAATACCCACGTCACCGGTAGCGGCGTTCCAGGGGCAACGGTGAAAGTCACCGATCCTTCTGGTAAGGAAGTTGGCACCGGTACCGTTGGTGATGATGGCAAGTTTGACGTTGAAATTCCGGATGCATTAGTGAACCCAGATGACAAGTTAGACGTTACCCAAACGGAACCAGGTAAGGATCCAAGTGATAAAGCTGCGACCACCGTACCTGAAGATGTGAAGGACGAGACTCCAGTCACTGATCCGGTGAAGGAAAAGTCCGCTGTGCCAACAGGCGTTACTGCTAAAAACGACGATGACAACAATACTCATATCACCGGTAGCGGCGTCCCAGGGGCAACTGTGAAGGTGACTGACCCATCTGGTAAGGAAGTCGGAACAGGCACTGTTGGTGATGATGGTAAGTTTGACGTTGAAATTCCGGATGAGGCTGTTAAGCCAGGTGACAAACTGGATGTCACCCAAACAGAACCAGGTAAGGACCCGAGTGATAAGGCGCCAACCACTGTGCCAGACGATGTGAAGGACGATACCCCAGTTACTGAGCCTACCAAAGACAAGTCTGCTGTGCCGATCGGGGTCGTCGCTAAAAATGATGACGACAACAACACCCACGTTACTGGTAGCGGTGTTCCAGGAGCAACAGTAAAAGTGACTGACCCATCTGGTAAGGAAGTCGGGACTGGTACGGTTGGCGATGATGGTAAGTTTGACATCAAGATTCCAGATGGACTCGTCAACTCTGGGGACAAGCTTGGCGTCACCCAAACAGAACCAGGCAAGGATCCGAGCGATACGACACCAGTCACCGTCCCTGAAGATGTGAAGGATAACACGCCAATCACAGAAACCTCCAAAACACCCGAAGACGTTAAGATCAGCCGTACCGATGGCGGTGTTTACGTCGAAGGTACCGGTGAACCAGGCGCCACAGTTGAAGTGAAGACGCCAGATGGTGATGTGATCGGGACTGGCAAGGTGGACGATAACGGCCACTTCAAGGTCCAAGTACCAGAAGGTGCGGTCAAACCAGGCGATAAGCTTGACGTAACCGAAACCGAACCAGGCAAGAAGCCGAGTGCAGAAGTGCAGGTCAATGTGCCTGAAGAGGAAACCTCCAAGACACCCGAAGACGTCAAGATCAGCCGTACCGATGGCGGTGTTTACGTCGAAGGTACTGGTGAACCAGGTGCCACAGTTGAAGTGAAGACGCCAGATGGTGATGTGATCGGGACTGGCAAGGTGGACGATAACGGCCACTTCAAGGTCCAAGTGCCAGAAGGTGCGGTTAAACCAGGAGATAAGCTTGGCGTAACGGAAACCGAACCAGGCAAGAAGCCGAGTGCAGAAGTGCAGGTCAACGTGCCTGAAGAGGAAACCTCCAAGACACCGGAAGACGTTAAGATCAGCCGCACCGATGGTGGGGTTTACGTCGAAGGTACTGGTGAACCAGGTGCCACGGTTGAAGTGAAGACGCCAGATGGTGATGTGATCGGTACTGGCAAGGTGGACGATAACGGCCACTTCAAGGTCCAAGTACCAGAAGGTGCGGTCAAACCAGGCGATAAGCTTGGCGTAACGGAAACCGAACCGGGCAAGAAGCCGAGTGCAGAAGTGCAGGTCGATGTGCCTAACGCAACGACCACGACGACACAGACGGCTGTCCCGAATTCAAATCAAGGTGATGACTCTGGCGTGGCAACCCCAACGACGCTAAGTGTGACCGATGATTCTGGTAACGTGACGCCGACCCGGGTAAAGGCCAGTCGGGGCACTGGTGCAACACTACCGGCTACAGGTGGTACAGGTTACGCAACTGGGAGTCAAGACAATCAAAAATCAACGCCTGTCAGTGTCGTGACTGCTGGTGTGCAACCAGCACAACAGGCCGCTGGTGCTAGTGGTGCGGCAACGGCTAGCCTGCCAAAAACTGGTGATACCAACGAAGTTGCGATTGCAGCCTTCGGCGGTGCGTTAGTCCTTGGCTTGATCGGGTTAGCTGGTAGTCAGCGCAAGCGTGAGAATTAGCCGCTTCCCAATTAGTTTTAGCTGTTCGGATGGTGATCCGAACGGACGAGAAGCGTCTCTCATAGGAGGGGCGCTTTTTACATAATAGTATTGTGGCCACTGTGCCAAAAATGGTCACGGGGTCTACGCGTATTATGTGTTGTCTGATTTGATCGGCATGAACCGACATATAAGCATGATAGGAATTGATCGAATTCAGACAGCGTGAGTGACAAAAGAGGTTGTGTGATAACGCAAACGGCTATCGCGTGGGGACATTGTGGTTGCTTGGTTAATTTGAGTGAGAGTTGTGTCTATCGTTGGAGGAGTATAAGCCATGAATTTATTTAAACTAAGAGAACGTAAGAACATGCCACCGGTGGCAACGCCCAGTGAACCAGAAATGATACCGGCGCCGGTAGTTGAGGCCCCTGAGGAGCGGCTTGAGTCGCTGGACCCGACGACGTTGATGGCGAAAATTGCGACGATCACGGCAGATTATAACCAGGTTCGCGATCAACTACAGCAGCGCCTTTTCGATCAACTTGATGCGCTTGAAGCGACACAACAAGGCGATGAGGCAACGTTGAAGCGGGTTCGTCAAAAACGTGATCAAGTTACCGAAAATGTGGCGAAGTTGCAAGTGGTCGACACCGCGACGTTAGACGAGCGCTTGGCGGCTAATCAGGTGCAAGTGACACGCTGCGAATCCCAATCGGCGCAGGAAGAGGCGGCCCTCAAGCAAGCAGACGACGGCTTAGCAGTCTTGCAACAGCAAGCAGATGACTTGAAGGCGCAGTTGCACGCACTAGAGGAAGATTCCCGAGCGTTGACTGAAAAAATGCGCTCGGAAACTGACCCGTTGAAAATTGTGAATATCGTGGATGCGACGCGGACGCAAGCCGAAAAGAACGCGCAGAAACACAAACAATTAGACGCGGACCTGACGGCGTTGACGACGGAACAAGCCGCCCAACGTGATGCTCGCACCACTCAATTGGCGGCGCTTGAAGCAGTCAAAACGCAACTGACCCAACACCAGACGATTCAAAGTCAGTTGCAAACAGAGCGTGACACCGCGATCAGCGCAAATGCCAAGGCGTTGACGGCTGCGCGTGCCCAACTGAAACAGTTACAACAACAGCAGGTAGCCCTTGAAAAAGCAATCGCCGACCGGCAACAAGAGCTGATGCGTGCAGAGCATCGGCTTCGCGAGTGGTTTGGCAGCACCCATCGCGTTAATGCCTTGTCTCTAGACAAGGGGATGTTTGTGTTCGCACTCGATTCCTTCTTGCCTAAAGAGGCGGCGCAGTTAGCCACTTTGGTCACATATTTATTGACAGCAGGGGCAGCGAAAGTTGGCATTTATTCCAGCTATTTTGATATCAACTTACGGTCTGAGCTTCAAAGATGGGCAGCGCAGTATGATATCGATGTCGCTAAGATTGAGATCATCAACCCATTATTGCAACTGCAGGCAAGTGATGCGGCAATCACGCCGACTAAGATCCAATTGCCCGAAGCCGCCAGTGAGTCTTGGAATGCCGAGCATACTCAACTGGAATTGCAAATGAGTGATCCACAGCTGGTGTTGCGCGTTCAGTACGATGCGGCGCAAATCAGTGACATTACCTACTTGAATGCAGGACAGCCCGTCAAGCATAGCTTTTTCAGTCGCCAAGGACACCTACTGGCTAACGCCTTGTTTGATGCGCAAGGCGCCTTGAAACAAGAAGAATACTACCGCCAGGATGGGATCTTGGCATTGACGATCATGTACGCTGATGGCAAACAAAACAGTGTGGAAGTTTTTGACCAAAATGGTGTGCTCCGGCGTGCTTTCAACAACACTGAGGCCTTGATCGCCTGGTGGCAAAAAGGGGCTTTCACCGAAGAAACGCGACTAGTTGGCCGGTTCCAGCATCCGGCGTATACCGCCTTATTGGCGCAAAGTCAGGCGACTGCGGTGCCATATTTGGAGCCCGACGATGTGGCCCGCGCGCATTTTACCGCGACACTCAAGGACACGGAGACAACTGCGTTCATTGTGGCCGATTACGCGGTCGCACAAGCCCTGATCCGAACCGCTGACCGGGACCTACACCTGCTGCAACTCGACGATGTGAATTTACCGTTTCGCATTGCTAGCCCAAAGGTGACGCCCCAGTAAAAGATTGAGGCATAAAACGAGTAACCTATAATCACGAAAGCCCCGTGCATGCACTATGCCCTGTCAAGTTGACAGATGAAATAATATAAAATTTTGTCTGTTTCTAAGCGGCTTCACCCCAGTATTCATCTGGGGTGAGGCCGTTTCTTTGTGCCGACCGATTGTGGTGATTGAA
>JALCQM010000016.1 GCA_022651245.1 Lactobacillus sp. | reverse complement strand
TTGGAAGCGGCTAGTCAGTATGCATAGTGGCTTTTGTCTCAGACTATCCAAATAAATTGTGATCGCCTCAGAGGTTACGAGGGCTGAGGCACTTACAAGCCTGCGAATTTATTCGCCGGTGGTTGACTCAATTCTTCCGTCCTCTCAAAAACAGTACCTTCCAGCATACCGGTGGGGGAAAAAGGTGTCCATGCGTGAGAATTTTCAGAAACTTGTGCGTAACTATCCCAGTTGTGCAGAACAGCAATAACGCTGCCGACAAAAAAACACGGATCACCGCTCCTGCAGTGCATCCGTGTTTTTTTGCTATTTTCGATCAGACTTGCGGCTCGACTACCCGCATCATACGCGCATCAAGGCCGATCAAGCCCAGGCACAAGACGACCATGATCGCCGGCCAGAGATATGGGATCGCGGCCGCGCCGGTTTGGAACCCATTAGCGAGTAGGCGCGTCGTTGGCCCAGCCGATTTTCCCATTGCCAACCACAGGACGATCGCCAGCGGTAGCAAGAAGATCAACGCTCGCCAGCCACTAGGCACCCACAACATCAATAGTTGCAGCGATAAGCCGAGCAAGGCCGCAAAGCTGAAGGCGGCAAAAACTAACAGCACCTCACTGATCTGTGCGCGACCATCCCAGCGGCCTAGATAGCCCAGCTCTTGCAGAAAAGCCGGGGTATGCGGGACCATCTGCTCATACACGAGTATTCCGACAGTCGTGACCAGCGACGTCACACCCCAGACGCTGAGCGTACTGAGTAAAATGTGTCGACGGCTTGTCCCGGTTTGCATGGCGATGTTGAATTCCTTGAGAAATTCAGTATAGCCCGTCACAACGCAGACGATGAAGAATAAACCGATTGGGTTCCCGCTGATCGAAAAGTTTGCATCTAACAGCTTTCCCAGCCAGTAAATTGCCAGTCCAAATGCGGCAAACACCAACCAGACCAGTACTACTGACAACAAGATTCGCTGACATTGCCGTTTGACCAACCACTTCATTTTCATCCGCGCCACCCCACTTGCTTCGGTGCGTCCAGCCGTAAGTAGAGCGTGCGTACGATCAACAACACCGCACACGCCAACAGCCCGACCAAACCGACGATCAACCAAGCATGTTGATTCAGGTACTCTGGCCACGACTTCGCTGCCGGCCACAGTGAGGTCACGCCCCACCACGCCAACATCGAGCCGAGCATTGTCACCATCGGCAGCAACCCACACAATATGATCGTCAAAATAATGATGGGCCGGCGCGTCGTATAGCAGATCATCAAACCGAAAAGCAACCCGACACCACCACCGGCCATCGTCAAAACGGCAACATAGGCCCAACCGATCAAGACTAATGCCAGGCCTTGACCGCTGAAACCCGTAAAAACAGCCCCGATTGCTTGCGTCTGCACGCCTATCGCCAAGGCGATCTGGTTCAGCACCAACGCGATGGTCGCTTGCAATACTGATTGGAACAACAACGCGGCAGCATAAGCACGAACCATTGTGTGCCGGCTGACCCCCAACTGGAACCCAGCCCCGATATACGTGCTCACCAACATAACGCCGCCCATAAAGCCGATAATAATACTCATGAAAGACCAGTCATTCGTGGCCGTATGGCTACCACTCAGCAAAGGGGCGAGCACTTCGATCAGGAACAACGCACCGATCGTTAGCACATCGACAACCGCGATCCAGCGCACCATCAGCTTTAACATCGCCTTAAACTTCATCGCCTTCACCCTCCTCCCGGGTAAACTCGATGAACAGCTGTTGTAAGTTCATTCCGTCGAGGCTGACGCCGCTCGGCAGTGGCCGTTCTAGCGGCGTATCCAGCGTGTAGGCCGTCAACATCCCACCTAAGCGCACGGTCCGCAACGTCTCGATGCCTTGCAAGTAATCCTCTACCAACGCGGCTGGCCCAGATACGACCCGGCCGCGTTGCTGCAATTGCTCCACATTTTCGGCCAACGCCACCCGGCCATGTTCCAACACAAACACGTCGTTTAACAAGCCGGCCACTTCTTCAATCAAGTGCGTCGCAATCACAAAGGTCCGCGGCCGCATGGCATATGTCGCCAGCAGCGCCTGATAGAACATTTCGCGGTGGTTGGCGTCTAGCCCCAACACCGGCTCATCGAGGAAAATATAATCGCACGGCACGCACAAGGCGATAATGACGTTTGCGATGGTTTGATAGCCCGTCGACAGTTTCCGCAACTTCGATTTCTTCAAGTCAAGTTTAAACTGGTGGGCCAACTTCTCAGCCAAAGCATAATCAAACCCGCCGTACAGCTGATCGACCCACTTGATCAACACCTTCAGTTTCGTATCTTGGTTGAATAGCCGGGCGTCGCTCATCAAGTACAGCCGATTTTGCGCGTGTTCATTTTCAAATACCGACTCACCATCCAGCGTGATCGTGCCAGCAGCCGGGCGGGCACGGTTGGTGATCACCTTCAACAGCGTACTTTTCCCCACGCCGTTACGTCCCAACAACCCGTAGATGCGCTGTGGCTGAATCGTCATCTCGACGCCGGTCAGCACCGGCTTGAAGCGATACTTTTTCTCGATTCCCTTAATCTCCAACATGTCCCCACCCCTTCTCGATCGCGGCTTGTAAGTCCGCTTGCGTCATGCCCAGTTGCTTGGCCGCTTGCACCAGCGCAACGACTCTCTGCTGATAAAAATCGGCCTGTGCCTGTTGCTGCAATTGTGCCTGCGCGCCGGCCCGGACGAACATCCCGATCCCGCGCCGCTTCTCGATCAACCCTGCATCGACCAACAGATTCATCCCCTTCAACACCGTCGCCGGGTTGAGCTGGTAATTATGCGCCACCATCGTCGTTGACGGGATCTGCTCCCCTTCGGCAAACGCGCCACTCAGAATCCCGGCCTCAAACTGCGTAGCGATCTGTTGATACAGCGGCACCACACTATCGGCTTCGAAATGCATCGACTCACCCCCCCCCGTTGTTTGGTTAGTTACTCAACCAACTAACCGTTAACTTAAAAATACGCCCACGATTGACAGCTGTCAATAGTGAGCGTGACCCAGCGCGGGCTTAGGGGTGTGGATAAGGCAGCGTAACACGGTTCGGCCCCAGCCGGACAGGGGCGCGATGACTTATACGCTGCCCCGTTGCGCTGGGGAACGCGTTATGAGCGTGAGTCAAGGCGGGTTTAGGTGACGGGCTAACCTGGCGTGGCGTTAGCCGGCACCGCCGGCTGACGGTGCGACTGGTTAGAACCGCTCACCGTTGCCTTGGGGAGCGCGTTATGAGCGTGAGCCAGCGCGGGTTTAGGGGGGTGTATAAGGCAGCGTGACGCAGTTCGGCACCAGCCGGACAAGGGCGCGATGACTTATACGCCACCCCGTTGCGCTAGGGAAGCGCGTTATGAGCGCGAACCAGAATCTTCCGCGTAATGGTGTCATTTTTATACTTGTTGCATGTGAAGATCTAGCCAAACATGCTACTATCATTACAAGTGGCATCTGGCCACGAGCGAGTCTGAAAGGAGGTGCGGCGATGC
Source organism: Lactobacillus sp. (assembly GCA_022651245.1). Classification (GTDB taxonomy): domain Bacteria; phylum Bacillota; class Bacilli; order Lactobacillales; family Lactobacillaceae; genus Lacticaseibacillus. The sequence continues at coordinate 54,378 of JALCQM010000016.1, read as the reverse complement.
TCACCTGGTTTACCCAACTCAGCGGGCCGCTACAATGGGCGGTTGGCGCCGGCACGATTATCATTGCGCTCGGTATTTTATGGGCCGGTATCACCTTATTGTTCCTACCGCTACTGGCGCTGATCCAACGCCTACTGTCACCGGTAGAAAATTCGACCAGTATCAGCGACAACGATTATCTCACTGGGACGCTGACGCTACCTGTTGCGACCGATCACACCGGCGAAGTAATGATCACCGGTGGCGGCCGGGCGCGGCAGACTTACCCCGCGAAGTTGTGGGCCGCCGACGCGCCGGCATTGACCCAAGGCGAACAAGTCGTGGTCGTCGAACTCCGACAAGGCGTCGCTTACGTCGAACGACTGCGCACCGCGCTGACATCAGACTCACATTAACCCCGCGACCACACCGTCGCGTGCTTACATAAGGAGGTACCAAATGTTCTTTTCCACACTCGTCCCATGGCTGATCGCCGTGGTCATTTTAATCTTGATCTTCATCTTCCTCGCCACCCATCGTAAGACCGCCTTGCCTAACGAGGTCTTGATCATCTCCGGGGCCTTGATTTCCGGCAAGCACAGCTTCCGCGATGTCAATGGCAACCGCGTCAAGTTGATCACCAATGGCGGTTCGTTCATCTTGCCGATCCTGCAACGTTGGGATGTGCTCAGCTTGAACACGCGCACCATCGAAGTGGCGACGCCGGAGGTCTACACCCAACAAGGGGTGCCGATCATTGTCAACGGCACGGTCATTTTGAAGATCGGCTCCAGCCAAGAAGAAGTCGCGACGGCCGCCGAACAATTCTTAGGCAAGAACGATGAACAGATCAATTCCGAAGCCACCGAGATCCTCGAAGGCCACCTGCGCGCCATTTTAGGCACCTTAACTGTCGAAGACACCTACCAAAACCGGGACGCCTTCGCCGAAAAGGTCCAAGACGTCGCCTCTTCTGACTTGGCCAAAATGGGCTTGCAGATCATCTCCTTCACCATCAAAGACATCGCCGACAAGAACGGCTACTTGGATTCGCTCGGGAAGAAACAAATCGCCGAGGTGAAGAAAAACGCCGCCATGGCCGAAGCTTCCGCCAACCGCGACACTCGCATCCAGCAGGCGCAAGCCGATCAAGAAGCCAAGCAACAAGAAATCGAGCGCCAGACCCAAGTGGCCGACGCCGAACGCGAACAGCAAGTGAAGCTCGCAGACTTCAAGAAGCAACAAGAAATCGCGCAAGCCCAAGCGGATCAAGCCGCCATCGTCGAACAGATGAAGGCTAAGCAGGTCCAAAAGGAAAAAGACATCGAACTCGCCCAGCGCGACGCCGAATTGCAAGAACAACAACTGAACGCCACCGTGCGCAAACAGGCCGATGCCGACTTGTATAAGGCGCAACGTGTCGCCGACGCCCAAAAAGCGGCCCAAATCGCCTCGGCGGAAGCCTCGGCGAAGCAAGTGGAACTGGCTGCTAGCGCCGACGCCAAGAAGGTGGAACTGGCCGCCGAAGCCGAGGCCAACAAGGTCAAATTAGCCGCTAGTGCCGAAGCCGAACGCACCGAAAAAATCGGCCAAGCGCAAGCCGCCGCCACCACGGCGACCGGGCAGGCCGAAGCGGAAAAGACTAAGGCCGTTGGGCTGGCACAGGCGGAAGCTATTGCCAAGCAAGCCGAAGCCGCCAAGCAACTGGACGAATCCGGTCGCTACAAGATGACCATCGAAGCAATGCCGAAGATCATCGAAGCCGCGATGAGCCCATACGCCAACGTCGATTCGATCAAACTCTATGGGGATGGCGACTTGACTGGCCAAACCAATGGCAGCTTAGTCAAACAGTTAGACATGCTCAATGAAGTCGCCGGCATCGACATCCGCGGGATGCTCAACGGTGCCTTGACCCAGCAAGCCGGTAACCAGCCGGTCGTCGCCGCGCTCGAAAACGCCAAGGCCGACACCAAGGAGTAGCTTATGTTTCAGCTGATCATCGCTGCCGTCATCATTTACGGCATTTGGAGCCAACTGCGTTCTTCGGTCGACCGCGCTGAAAAACGCCGACAAAAAGAGTGGCAACAACGCAAAGCAGAGGCTGACCACCAAAACTCCCGCACCGCCAAGCGCAAATACTTGCCTGCCCAACCGGTGTCGACGGCAAAAACCACTGCGGCGGCTAAATTAAAGCAAGCGCCCAAGCGAAAACAGACAATGCCACGACAGCAGGCGCCGACGGCTAGACGCACTACGCCCACCCCTGCCAAACCGCAACCGGCGCCCAAGGCCCAACCGCAGCGGTCCACGGCGACCGCCCAAACGCCTAAACCGACGTTGGCGGCCCACGAGTCTGCTTTGCAACGCGATGCGCGTTTGCACCGCAAGCCATTGCGGCCACCCGCTACCCGGCTACGGCCACCACGGCGAACACTTAAGTAACGCAAAACCCCCGCGAAAAATTTTTTCGCGGGGGTTTTGCATTGCCTCATTCGCCGATCACGAAGCGCGTCCGAATATCTTGGGTGATCTGCATGTGATCGCGCACGTAATGCTGGCGGATCGTGTCGGTATACTGCTCGGCTTCGGCTGGTGGGATCACTAGCAACCCGGCGTTGGCCGCCACTAACAGCGCATTGGCTGCGACCAAGGCCGCCGCGGTATTGCGCCGGTACATGCCATTGTTCTTGGACAGCGCCATCAACGTGGCCACCGCCTTTTCGGTGGCGGTGCGGCTTGAGCCCAGGTAATCATCGAAAAAGCCTTGCTCCGGCGTGCTGTCGTAGTCTTGTGGCGGCAACTCCCCACTGACAGCGCGGTAGATTGCCGCAAAGTCCGTAAAGGTGATGGCTTGCTTAGTCCAGTGATCGAACGCCGCCCCCAGCCTTGTCGTATCCGGAGCACTTTGAAACGCAGCGGCGCTAGCGATCAAGTCCGCGCGGCGGTGGTGGTACAAGGCGGCTTCTTGGGCCGCCGTTAACGTGAATTTTTCAACCATTTGTGCCTCCTAAAACCAGGTGCCCGCCGCCCACATCGACCAGCGTGTCCGCTTCCTTGATCACCTGTGAATCGAACGTGATGATCTGTTTGTGCGCTTCATACACGGGGTCGGCGTGGGGTACCGCCGACAGCAGCGATTGGGTGTAGCGGTGCCGCGGATCGCCGTAAACCGCCGCCGTCGGGCCAGACTCGACGATGCGGCCGTGGTACATCACTAACACCGAATCGCACAAGTAGCGCACCATTGACAAGTCGTGGGCGATAAACAAGTACGTCAGCGCCCGTGTTTGCTGGAGCCGCTTCAACAAGTTCACGATCTGCGCCTGGATCGACACGTCTAGCGCCGAGATCGGTTCATCTAAAAATAAGAACTCTGGCTCGACCGCTAATGCCCGCGCGATCCCGATCCGCTGGCGTTGACCACCAGAGAACTCATGCGGGAAGCGGTTGAGCGCGTTGGCCGTCAACCCTACCGCCTGCAAAAGCGCGATCACACGCTGGCGGCGCTCGGCAGCGTCCTTGGCGAGGTGGTAATTATCGATGCCTTCAGCGATGATATCGCCCACTTTTTCACGCGGATTCAAAGACTCGAAGGGGTCTTGGAACACCATCTGCACCGCCTTGCGGAAAATGTGACGGTTGACGTGGTTCAAAGGCTGCCCGGCAAAGCGCACGGTGCCGCTCGTAATCGGGCCGATCCCGGCCATGGCGCGGGCTGTGGTGGTTTTCCCCGACCCCGATTCACCGACCAACCCGACGATACTACCGGTCGGTACACTGAAGCTCACGTGATCGACGGCCTGGATATGGCCGCGCTTGAAGGTGACGCTGAGGTCACGGACAGAGTAGATTGGTTCAGTCATGCGCGGCCTCCTTCATCTTCGCATACTCGTGCCAGCGCGCCTGGATCGCGGCCGGCGGCTCATAAGCGGGTGCTTGTGGATCAAGCAACCACGAGCGCACCCAATGCGTCGCCGTGAGTTGCGTGCGCGGTGGCGCCTCGCGGAAATCGATGCCCAACGCATACGGATTGCGCGGGGCAAACGCATCCCCCACCGGTTCTTGGTGCAAGTCCGGTGGCGTCCCCGGCAGCGAAAATAAAGTCTCGTCGGCTCGACTGTCGTCCGGAACGGCCTCTAACAACGCCCAGGTGTAAGGATGTTGGGGATGGTAAAAAATTTCTTCGGCGGTACCACACTCCACGATCTGCCCGGCATACATGATTGCCACCCGGTCGGCGATGTTGGCCACCACCCCGAGGTCATGGGTAATGAACAAAATCGACAGGTCCTGTTGCGTTTTTTGCGCCTTGATCAGCGCCAACACCTGCGCCTGCAGCGTCACATCCAGCGCGGTGGTCGGCTCATCGGCCACCAACACCTGCGGGTGCGCGATCAGCGCCATGGCGATCACGACACGCTGGCGCTGGCCGCCAGACAACTCATGGGGGTACTTGCGGGCCAACTCCGGCGCATCGCCTAACCCGACTGACGTTAATGCAGCCGCGACCCGTGCCTGCAAGGCGGCCTTTTTGAGGTGTTCGTGGACCACCAACACCTCCCCTAGCTGCTTACCGATCCGCATGGTGGGGTTCAAGGCACTGAGCGGATCTTGGAAGATCAAGGCCAGCTCCCGACCGCGCAGCTGATCGTAGTCACGCCGCCGGAGTTGTTGCAGTTCTTGGCCTTGATAACTCAGCGTCTCGGCGGTCACCCGGGCGTTAGTGGGCAACAAGCCTAACAACGCCTTGGTGGTGACGGATTTGCCCGAGCCCGATTCGCCGACGATCGCCAGCGTCTCGCCGTGATTAAGCGTCAAATCCACGCCGCGGACCGCATAGACGTGCCCGCTGGTTTCTGTGAAGGTGACGTGGAGGTCACGGATACGAATGATTTCTTCAGCCATACAAGCTAGGCTCCTTTTTCCTAATTAACGCGACAGGTTACCACCCGTCGACGAGCGTGCCGACGATAGCGCCACCGATGATGAGCACCACGGCCCAGCGCCACGCCGGCAAGCGCCGGTGCGGCCACAGCAGCTTGATCGCCGCCAACAGCAACCCACCGGCAACTGCAACCCAAGCGAGCGCATGCAGCCCGGCGCTCATGACCGGCCACCTTGGGCCTGATAGCGCGGATCCAAGGCATCGCGCAAGCTGTCACCGAAGATGTTGAACGCCAACACGATCAAAACCAAAAAGGCGATTGGGATGTACAACTCCAAGGGATGTTGCAACATCTGGTCTTGGCCATCGGCGATCAAGATCCCCAAACTCGTCTGCGGGGCCTGAATACCCAGACCTAAGAAACTCAAGCTCGCTTCGGCAAAAATATTCGCCGGAATACTTTGACCGATATCGAGGATCAAGATACTGGCCATATTCGGGACAAAATGCCGGACCATCAGCTTCCACAACGGCGTATCCAGCATCAACGCGGCGGTTACGTAATCCTTGTGGCGTAACTGCAAGACCAGCCCCCGTGCCTGCCGGGCGGCGTAAGACCAACTAGTAATCGCCAAAGCAAACAACATTGTGCCGACACCGCTACCGAGCACCGCCATAATGATCATCGTCAACAACAGCGACGGCAGCGAATTGAAAATGGTCAGCACGCGCAGCAGTAGTTCATCGACCAAGCCACCGAAGAAGGCCATCAACATGCCGTAAATCGTGCCGATGACCGTCCCGATCGCCGTGGCCAAAAGCGCCACCAGCAAACTGATCCGAATGCCTAAGCACACCCGGGTGAACAAATCGCGGCCCAGGCGGTCGGTCCCGAACCAGTGGGCGCTGCTGGAAGCTGCGTTGCGCAAGTCCACATGGATCTGGTTAGCATTTTGCCCCGAAAGCCACGGGCCGACGACGGCGAGCACCACGATCAGCGCTAACACGGCCAACCACAGCAACGCCATGCGGTCATGCACGAGCTTGCGCCCAGCCGTTTTCCAAAAACCGATGCTGGGCGGTGCCGCTACTTGAGTCGCTGCTGCTTGCGCGCGTCGCTGCTCGGGGGTCACAAAAGCAAAATCTGGTAAAGCCATGTTACCCCTCCTTTCGGTCGTATAACTTGATACGCGGATCGACGGCCATGTACAGCAAGTCGGTGAGGAACAACGACCCGATGTATAAGGCCGCCAGCATCACGGTTTCGCCCATCACGATCGGCACATCGCGGTTATTCAGCGCCTGCACGAAGTATTGGCCGATCCCAGGGATCACGAAGATGCTTTCGATGAACACAGAGCCGGTAATGGAAAAGGCGACGGTCATCGGCAAGCGGGTGATCACGGGAATCGCAGCGTTACGCACGATATGGTGCGTGACCACCCGGTACTCTGGCACGCCTTTGGCCCGGGCGGTTTGCACGTAATCGGACCCTAAAATGTCGAGCATCGAGTTCTTCAACAGCCGCGCGTAGGTGGCCACGTGCGTCAGCGCCCCAGCCACCGTCGGCAAAATCGTCAACGCCCAGCCGCCAAACCACAGCTGCGACCCTTCAGGCCACCCTAGAATCGGGAACCAGCCGAGCTTGCCACCGAAGTAGCTTTGCAGCAACAACCCCAACACGAGGCTTGGCACCGACATTAACAACAGACTCAACACCGTCACGGTATGATCGATCCACGTGTTTTTATAGATCGCCGCCAGAATGCCAAAAAACAACCCTAACGGAATCCCGAGTAGCACCTGCTGCAAGCCCAAGCGCAAAGACACTGGGAGCTTCTCGTGCACCACCTTGCTCATGGTCATGCCTGGATCGGCGATCGACTCCCCGAAGTTGCCGTGCAGCATCGAGGTCATCGTGGTTGCATAGCGCTCAAGCACGGGTTTGTTCAACCCCGACTGCGCGTAAACTCGCTGGCGCGCGGCTTCTGGTAGGTTGTCGGTTTGCGCCGATAAAGCGTCCCCCGGAATCGCCGCCAAGAGAAAAAAGGTGGCGCTAGTGATCAAGAATAAGGCGACGGCCAACTCAACCAGGCGCCGCACGATGACTTTTACCATATGGTGCTCACTTTCTCAGCCAACTACTTTTTATAGGCGTAATTATAGTTAAACGGTGTGCCGAAAACCGGGGTCTGCAAGTCCTTGACGCTCTTGGAGACAAAGATCCGGGAGTTCGAGCTGGTGGTCGCGGCCACCCCGTAGTCCTTCGCCACCAATTGGTCTTGCAAGGCGGCGAAGATCTTCAGGCGGTCAGCGTTGCTGTCGGCATTTTCCAGTTGCGCATACAGGTCGTCATAGGTCTTGGAATTATAACCGCCGAAGTAGCGCTGGAAGCCGTTGGTCGACTGCCACAAGGTCAAAAACGTGCTTGGATCGGAGCCGCCCGACCAGCCATTGGCCAACAAGTCGTAGTCGTTCTTGTCACGAGCGGCGGAAAAGGCGGCCGCATCAGGTTGAATCTTCACCGTGACGTGAATCCCCAAGGTCTTTTCCAGCTGTTGCTTGATCACCGGCCCGATATCGGCGGTGTCTTCGCCTGGCGACAGGAAGGTCAAGGTGACGGCATTCAAGTCGGTGGACTTGCCTAATTCTTTCAACCCCTCTTGGAACAGCGCTTGGAGTTTGGCTTTACTGTTATATTGCTTTTGGGCCTTGGCCAAAACGTTCCCGGTGTACTTGTAGAAATTGGTATTGCCCACGGTCACGCTCTTCGGCACGAAGTTAGTCGCCGGATTATCTTGCCCATCGGCGATCGCCTTGTTGTAATCAGAGCGGTTGATCGACAAGGACAACGCTTGGCGGATCTTCGTGTTTTGCAACAGTCCAGACAAGCCGCCGGTATGCTGGTTGAAGATCACAAAGCCGATGCGGGCGCCTGGTTGGGTGATCTTGGTGATCTTATTATTCTTCGTCAGTTGGTCGAAGTCACTCGCCTGGGCGCCGCTCGCGGTGATCGCATCAAGTTGCCCCGATTGCATCAGCGATAAGATCGTTGAATCCTTCGTCGTCGTGGTGTAGGTCACCTTTTGTAACTTCACCTTCTTGGCGTTCCAATACTTGTTGTTCTTGACTAAGACCAGCTTGTCGTTCTTTTTCCACGCTGAATACTTGAACGGGCCGTTAGACACTTGCTTCTTGTAGGCCGTCTTCCACGCGGTATTGCCGACTTTTTTGATCAAGTCCAGCCGCACGGGGTAAAAATAGACGTTCGAGATCTCGTGGGTGAAGTAGCTGTCTTTGTACGCTAACGTGATCGTCAGCGTTTTGCTGTCTGGTGCGGCCACGCCCACTTGGGCCGCGGTGCCCTTGCCGGTGTTGTACGCTTCGGCGCCTTTGATCGCATAGGCGGAACTCGCGTGGGCGAAGGCGTTCTTCGGGTTAAGCTCCCGCAGAATCGAGTCCACGTACTGCTGCGCGGTGACCACCTTGCCATCAGACCACTTGCTGTCGCGCAGCTTGAAGGTATACGTCAACCCGTCGGCAGACACGTGGTAGGACTTCGCCCCGGCCAAAACCAGCTTATCCTTGCCATTGTGTGATTCGGTCCTGAACAAGCCTTCTTGTGTCGCATTCATGACGGCGACTTCTGATACGTTGCGTTCATCGTTCACGTCTAGCGTGGTGGGATCGAGGTTTTGCACCAGGTTCAATTCCTGCTTGGTGCTGCTGGCGCTGCTATTGTTCCCACAAGCGGCCAACACGGCGCCAAGGCCAACGACCGCTGTTGCGGCCACATATAATCGTGCTTTTGCCATTCAATTTCACTCCTAACCCTAAGTCGACACCGCGATGCTTCCCGGTTAGGGCAAAAATAAAAGCGGTACCCCGGAAAGCTCCCGGAGCGCCGCTAACTGATCCTTCTTCGCTAATTTAGCGAGGATCGATGGACACGCACAAAAGAGCTGCTATGAATTTCATACCAGTCACACATGCACATGCACATCATCATGTTGTTTGTTTGTGTCATCGAAGCCCGCCTCCTTTTTGAATTTGGGCTTAGTGTACGTGATTCACTGACAACTGTCAATTATTTTGCACAAAAAAATTCATCCCCTCCTCATCACTTTTTCATGTTCCAACAAATTAAACGCCGCGACAAAAGCCTTCTTCGCCGAAAAATTTAATCCTTGCGTTTTTCATGAGCTAACGATTAAAATAAGCGCCAACAAGTTCAGGAGGTGTTGACTATGTCGATCGATTCCAGTGATCTTTTCGCCTTGCGCGTCTTATCCCGCCCCGTCGTAACCGCCGATGGGATCGTGATCGTCACCAACTGGCTCGACCAAGCCAGTAACAGTTACCACAGCGCCATCAGCTACCATGCGCACGGTACCGTCACCGCGCTTGGCCACGACCACCACCATGACAACGCACCACAACTCGGTCCAGACCACGAGACCCTCGCCTTTCTCTCCCGTGATGCCGCCGGCCACTCGCAAGTCTTTACCCAACCGTTGCACGGCGGTCCGGCCGTGCAACGCACCTGGCTAACCAATGGCGTCACGCGATTTTTGTGGCACGCCACCGGCGACGGCTGGTGGCTACAGACGACCCAGCCCGACGCGGCGGCGGCTGACTGGCCGCACGCGGCACATTTAACGCGCCTGCATTATCGCGCCAACGGGCACGGGTTGCGCTTGGAGAATGTCCGCCACGAGCTGTGGTACCAAGGCACCGCTCCTACCAACCACCGGCGCCTCTATACCACCACGGCAGATATCACGCTTGCGGCCGCTAGCGGCGATGCGCAACTGCTCTTGACCCGTGAGGCCGAAACTGGCCACACTGTGCATACCGAGGCTTTTTGGTTCGATCCACAAAGCCAAACTAAGACGCCTTTAGATGTCGGCTTACCACGCGGGCAATTTCGCGTGTTGGACTTGTCCCCAGATGACGCTCACGTGCTTCTGGTCGGCAACCCCAAAACCGCCCCTGATTGGTTTACGGACACCTTGTATGTTTATGACCGTCAAACTGGTCAAACGCAGGAACTTTTGACAGACCATGATCTTGAAATCGGCAATTCGGTGATCAGCGATACCCAGCTCAACGGCTCTGGTATTCCTGCATACTGGGCAGATGCGCGCACCATCGTGTTTACCACCACCTACCATGGCGCCAGTCGCCTGTTCCGCGTCACCCTCGACGGGCAACCTGAGCTCATCACCACCGAACCGGGAACCATCACCGACTTTGCGGTGGGCCCACACGGCTTGGCTTACGTCTTGAGCCAACACACGCACCCTAGCCGGTTGTTTCACGCCACCGATCTGGTGGTGGATCCCAATGCCGCCTGGGTCGCGGCTAAGCACCCGGTCGCCCCCAGCCTTTTTCAGATCACCCGCGAAGGCGAAACCATTGACGGCTTCTACTACCCACCTGCCACGGCAACGGCCGGGCACCCGGCGCTTTTGTCGATCCATGGCGGGCCACATTCGGCATACGGCAACAGCTACATGCAAGAATTCCAAATCGAGACCAGTGCCGGTTACGGCGTGATCGCCTTGAATCCCCGCGGCAGTGCCAGCTACGGCAACCATTTTTTGACGGCGATCTACGGCCATTATGGCAGTACCGATTACCAAGACTTGATGGCCGGCGTCGACGCCGCGCTGGCTGCTCATCCGGAAATCAACGCGCGGCGCTTATTTGCGACCGGCGGCTCGTACGGCGGCTTCATGGCCAACTGGCTGGTGACCCACACCGACCGCTTCGCTGCCATCATCTCCGAGCGGGCAATCGCCAACTGGGTCAGCTTCTTTGGCACCAGCGACCTCGGCTTCTACTACACCCCCAGAGAACACCGTGCCGAATTTGCCGCCGATTGGTCCCAAGCCGCGACCTGGTGGCGCCACAGCCCGTTAGCCTACGTCCAAAACGCGAAAACGCCCTTGCTGTTGGTGCACAGTGAAAACGACTACCGGGTCCCAATCGAACAAGCCGAACAGTTTTACGTCGCCTTGAAACACGTCGGCAGTCCGGTCGACTTCTTGCGCTTCCCTGCCAGCGACCACGACCTTTCGCGGACCGGGTTACCGAATTTACGCGTCGAACGCCTGGAAAGTGAGCTGGCGTGGCTGGCCCAACACGACTTGAAGGAGAACTGATCATGGACGAAGATATTGCCTTATTAGAAGAGCTGATCCGCGTCGACTCATCGACGAGCACGGGTAACGAAACCGGAGTGGCCAAAATTTTACAGGCCAAATTGGCGGCAGCCGGGATTCCCAGCACCTTGATCCCTTATGCCCCCGGGCGGGACAACTTGGTCGCCGAGATCAACGCCGACGCCCCTGGCCCGGTGCTGGGCTTCACCGGCCACGAAGACGTAGTCGATACCGGCGATCCCGCAGATTGGACCCGGCCGCCTTTTGAGCCGTGGATCGACGGCGATCGCCTCTACGGCCGCGGCGCCGAAGACATGAAGCCAGGATTAGCCGCGCTCACCCTGACGCTGATCCGGCTCAAGCAGTCCGGCTTCCCACATCACGTGCGCCTGCTGGCGACGATCGGCGAAGAGTACGGGCTGCTCGGGGCCGAACAGCTCACCAAGCTCGGTTACGTCGACGACCTGGCCGGCTTGATTGTCGGCGAAGGCGGCGATAACGGTCTAAAATGGGGCCATGGTGGCTCCTACAATTACCGCGTGCGCAGTCATGGCCGCGCCGCGCACAGCGGGGACCCTGACAAAGGCGTCAACGCCTTAAGTAAGCTGGCACAATTTTACCTCGCCGAACAAACCCTATTCGCTGATGTCCCGGACAACCCGTATATCGGTCGCTTTGTGCATTCGGTGACCGTTTTGCAAGGTGGCGAGCAGATCAACACCATCCCCGATTATGCCGAATTGCGCGGTAACGCGCGGCCGACCCCAACGTTTGACAACGCCCAGGTCACCACGCGCTTCCAGGGCCTCGTCGACCGCCTCAACCAAGCAGGCCCAGGCACCCTAGAATTCCAGTTGATCCATAACATCGTCCCGGTCGAGTCCGACCCCCACGGCAAGTTGCTGACGGCCTTGCGCGCCGCAGTCAAAGCTGAGCGTGGGTTGGACTTCACCCCGCACTTCACGCAAGGCGCCACCGACGCCTCGGCCTTCGTCAAAAGTGCCCATGACTTCGACATCGTGTGGTACGGCCCGACCGCAGACGAAGGCGCCACGGGGCACCGCGTCGACGAATACGTCAGCATCAACCGCTACCGCCACGCACAAAAGATTTACGAACGCGTCGCCCGGGCGTTTTTTGACTAAAAAACAGAGCGGAACAAGCCGGGTTTAGCGATGTGTGTAAGGCGGCTTGGGTGCGTGATGGCAACGCCATCGCGTGACCGAGGCGACTTACACGCAATCGCGTTGGCTTGTGCAGCTCGACTAAAAAACAGAGCGAAGTGGCGCGCTTATGGAGAACGGGCTAACAGGGCTTGGTGGTGGGTGGCGCCAGCCGCACGCCGCCGAGACCGGTTAGAACGCGCCCCCATGCGCCACGCAGCTCGACTAAAAAACAGAGCGGAACAAGCCGGGTTTAGGGGTGTGTATAAGGCAGCGTGACGCGGTTCGGCGTTAGCCGGAGCGTGGCGCGATGACTTATACGCCACCCCGTTGGCTTGTGCAGCTCGACTAAGAAACAGAGCGGAACAAGCCGGGTTTAGCGATGTGTGTAAGGCGACTTGGGTGCGTGATGGCAACGCCATCGCGTGACCGAGGCGACTTACACGCAATCGCGTTGGCTTGTGCAGCTCGACTAAGAAAACCGCGCGCAAAAAAAGCCTTCTGCTACCCAAAACAAGGTGGCAAAAGGCTTTTTTTGCGTTACTCGCGGGCGCCTTCCAGCGCTAGCAGTGCCTGTTTGCGTGCCAGGCCACCGGCGTAACCGGTCAGGCTACCATCGGTGCCGACAACGCGGTGGCACGGCACGATCACGCTCAGCGGATTATGGCCCACCGCCCCGCCGATCGCACGCGCCGCCGTTTTGTGGCCGAGCGTCGCGGCAACGGTAGCCGCCAGTTGCTGGTAAGTGACGGTAGCGCCGCGCGGGATCTGGGTCAAGGCCTGCTGCACCGCTTGCCGATACGGTGTGCCACTGAAGTGCAAGGCCGGCCGCGGCCGCTCCTCACCAGCAAAATACGCCGTCAACCAGTCCTGTGCAGCTTGCAAACTCGCGTTGTCGCCAACCGGCACCTGGTCGAGCGCAAAGTTAGCCCCAAAATACTGCTGATCGGCAAACCACACGCCCCACAACGCCTCTTCGTCTCCTAATAACACCATTGGGCCCAATGGTGACGCGTATGTCGCTTGCTGTAGCATGGCCACACCTCCCTATTTGCCTCTAGTATAGCAAACGTTCGTTCGGATTACGATTGTAACTTGCGTATCGACCAACAATTGCTTCGATCATCCTTCGTCAACCACTGACATTTTCGCAAGTTGCCGCCTATTTCAGGGCAATTCATTGAAGTAAATTTTTCACGAGCAAAATGGTTTCGCTTTCAAGAAATCGGGGTATAATACAATTACCGATCACAAGTTGGCGAGTTGGACGACCGCCGCACTCAGGTCGGGCCATGAGTTTGCTCATGGTGCTGGTGTCAACGTTAGTCATGGGGGGGCCTAAACACTAGCTGAGTCGCCCAGGATTTCCTGGGTTGTACCCGTCGGGATCGAGGATTAGGACATGTGCCTTCTCGACTCACGCGGGCTCCGTAGAAGTGGCGCACCGAAATGCTGCCACTCCATTGTCTACCGTGTCCTCATAGATTCACCCCAGTGCCATAGCACGCTTCAATTGCGCCCAGTACGCCATACCGCCGATGTTCGCTTAGCCCTTAATCCGGCAGCGAGAAGGCCCTCAGCGTCGATGGCGATAAGAATCCCTGCTTTCCGCATTGACGGTGACGCCGCACGCCAGAGGTAAGAACCTGGCCCGACCGCTTTACGACCACCGATCACCTGCACTGCTAACGACTGTAAGATTAGCAGGCGGGGCGTTCACCCGCGTGAATGGACATAGACTTCGGCCCCCAATTTTTCGGGATGGGGTCACCTTAGTTAAGCGCGGTTTGCTACCCTTAATCCGCCATTAAAAATGCCGTCACACCACGATTCTTTCGTCAGTGTCACGGCATTCTTTTTATATTCTCGAAGGCGCATGTTACGAATTAAGAGATTGGAGCTGTTGATGATGCTGTTACGTGAATATATGCGACTCGCATATGACGACGCACTCAAGGCGCGCTTCTTACATGTCTCCCGGCAAAACTACGCCCGCTTGCAAGCGCACCTCAAGCCCAGTACCGAAATTCAGCGCAAAGTGGGCCGTATGAAAGCTATGGCTGACGACGCCGTGGTCGCTGGCTTGGAACGCCTCAAGAGGCAACAAGCTAACCAACGTGCGCGGCACCACCATGGCCCGCACACCCCACCGTTCACGCTGGATCACTGGCCAACTGGCCGTGTCGACGCCCCGTTAGTCGTGCCTGCCGACATCCCTATCATCTACGTCAGTGCGGCCCCGACCCCAGGTGGCGACTTAGTTGTGGTGGCGCTCACGATTCAGCCAGGCAACCGTACCTTGAATCGCCTTAACGCTCGCTTATATGCGCGACATTGGCGAGAACACGGTATGGTGTTGCCGGATACACTGCCTAAAACGGTGCTGACCCCGCTCACACGCTCCTTGGTTTACAGCCAAGACCCACCCGCACCCGCCATATTCTTCAAAGATGCCGGCAAATACCAGCTAGGCTGGTGGCCGTATTTGGCGACCATCACACACCGCTTGCAAACCCAACTGGGTCGCGTGAACATTTACGTCGATGTCCCGGCTGCATTGCGCACGCCGCCACGCCATCGCCACGCCCGCCAGTTACTCATCGCCCAAGCTGACCGCAACCACCAGCCACACCCCCTCTTCGCCTATATTGAGCGCCAACGTAGCCTCGGTTTGCAAGCCGCCCACCTTGTGGCTTATACCATCGCCAATTTACCGCGACAGCAAACGCAAATGCTGCACATCGAACGGTTATACGGTAACACCTTGCCCCAAGCGCGGCGGCAAGTACTTTAGTGTCCACCACTCAGCGACTGCTTGAAACAAGGCGGTCGCTTTTTTGAGTACCAGTGAAAGACATTGTTTCCACGTGAAACATTACGCCTGCTTCACACGTCACCACTTTGCATCTCACCCCCAAAATCGCTATTCTTGTCTCAAACACATGTCGGAGGTGCTCGTATGCTGTCATCAAAATGGCTCGCTAACCTACCTTTACCACCAATCGTTGCCGTCACCCCAGTAGGCGGCGGCGATGTCAACGCCGCTTACCACGTGACCACCACCCAAGGCGACTACTTTTTGCTGGTGCAGACACACCAACCCGCCAGTTTTTATGCAGGGGAAATTGCCGGGCTGCAAGCCTTCGCCGAAGCCAAGATCCGGGCGCCGCGCGTGGTTGCCCATGGTCAAAGTTACGGCGATGCCTATTTGATTTTGTCCTACCTAGAACCCGTCGCGACTGGCGACCAAAGCGAGCTCGGTGCTTTAGTCGCCAAGCTCCACGCCTACGCCAGCCCCACCGGCCGCTTCGGCTTCTCCCAGCCCTACGCTGGCACCAGCGTTAGCTTTGCCAATCCGTGGAGCGATTCGTGGGCCGAGTTGTTCATCAACCAGCGCCTCGACGTCCTCGACGCCGCTTTAGTTGCGAAACACCGCTGGGCACCGCACCAACGCACCGACTTTCTGCAGGCGCGCGCTGTCATCACTCGCGCACTCGCCGCTCATGCCAGTCGCCCCGTCCTTTTGCACGGGGACTTGTGGTCGGGGAATTACATGTTCACCGCAGCGGGGCCGTCCTTGATCGACCCGGCGGCGTGGTACGGCGACGCCGAATTCGACTTAGCGATCACCACGGTATTCGGCGGGTTCACTGCCGCCTTTTACCAAGCGTATCAAGCCGCTCATCCCCTTGTTGCGGGATTTCGTCAGCGCGAACACTTCTACCGGCTATATTACTTGATGGTTCACTTGGACAAATTCGGCAGCGGCTACGCTCGGAGCGTACAGGCGGAACTAGACGCGATTTTAAGCTAAGGAGACCATGATGGAAAAATTTTACGCTTCACGGTGACCCCACCCTTGCACCGGCCATGGCCGCCTACATGCGCGATCAGTTCCCGTTTCTCGGGCTCAAAACGCCGCAGCGCAAGGCGCAAGCCAAGCCCCTTTTACAAGCCAGCCGTGACTGGCCGTTGGCGACGACGCTCAACCTGGTGCAGGCGCTTTACGCTCGCGACGAACGCGAGTACCAATACGTCGCCATCGCCTTAGCCCGGTACCATGTCCGCGACTATGATTTACCGACGTTGCGCCTTTTTGCCGACCTGGTCACGCAAAAGCCTTGGTGGGACACCGTTGACTCCTGGCGTCCCTTGTTTTGGGACTACTGGACCCAACACCCCACCGATCACAGCACCGTGTGGGCGTGGTTTGACGGCCAACCGGATTTTTGCCATCACGCTCCAACTGCAAGCTAAAGCCGACACCGACCGCGCTTTGTTGACGCAGGCGATCGATGCCGACCTCACCACGCCCGAGTTTTTCATTCAAAAAGCGATCGGCTGGGCCTTGTGCCAGTACAGCAAGACCGATGCCGCCTGGGTGCACCGCTTTATCGCGGCAAGGCCACAAATGACGAAGTTGGCCGTGCGCGAAGGTGGTAAGTATTTGTAAGCAAATAGGCGCCAGTTTACCGCGAATCAAGAATCAATCGCGATAGACTGGCGCCTGTATTTAACTAGTCTTCAACTGCTATCTGTCTGGCCAGCAATTAAAGTCGGTACCCGCCAGACACAAAGTTGTCCTTTACCCTACCTTCTCGCACGTCGAACTATGATGCCACCACCTGATCGACGTATTGTTTGATTGCCTCATCTTGGTAACCAGCGTAGAAACAGTTCAAGAAGTTTGGCGTCATTGCTTCCTTAACCATTGCGGGATCCAAATCGGCTAATGCGGTTAGTAACGGCTTAGCAATTCGCCCTTTAACATCCAACAACAGTTCAGCATTTTTATTTTGCGACTCTTTGCGCTCCTTCGGATAGCCTAAGCCACTTGGCGAAGAAAAGGCACTTTGGAAGATATTGTGTAAATTAACTTCTGCTCCCCAGCCAAAGCCCTTGGCAAAGGGAATCGACAAGGCATTGCCGTTATTGATCTGTAAGTACAAGTAGGCATCCGCAGGTTCGATACAATAGCCACAAACAACGCCCGGATAAGCATTTAGCGACATCAAGGCGCCTTGACCGGTGCCACACCCTGCAATAATAAAATCAACCGCCTTAGCATTGAGCAATAAAGCTGCTTGAATCCCTAAATGTAAGTACGTTAATCGTGGATTATCCTTGGTATACGCCTCTGGCACATCATTATCCTGTAGCGGTTTGCTCATTGCGGCATTAAACACGGTATGGCCCAACGGCGTTACAGTGTCCTTTAACGTCTTAAAAATCAAATCATTCTTAGGGGCTTGACTAAATTCATTTAATAATGCGATTTTCATATGCTCGATCTCCTTCAAGGAATTCTAAACTCACTTCTGAAACAATGCTTGCTTTAGCTCATCGGGGGTTTTAGCCGCCTTGACTGCCGCTAAAATATCCTCGTTTCCTAATCGTCCCGCGACATCGGCCAGCAATCTGAGATGTGTTTGGCTACCTGTCGGCTCATCAGCAACCGCAAATAGAAAGATGACGTTGACCGGCTCATCATCATAAGATTCCCATGGGATCATATGGCGTGTATGCCCAATTGCTAACCCCGGTTTAACGACGGCAGCTGATTTGCCGTGTGGGATCGCAACGTTATCTCCCATGCCTGTAATGCCTTCACTTTCCCGAAAGTAGATATCTTGGATATATGCTGTCGTATCGGTCACATACCCAGCTTGCGCCAATAACGTCGCCAAATGCGAAATGACGCCATCTTTGGTTTCCTCATCAATATCCAAATCTATAATTTGTGGATCAAACAACGCCTCAACCGTTGCCTCCATAGTCACATCACCTTCTTCAACTAAATAAGAAATTGTACACTTGACTCTTGTCGGTCATTTGAAGCAACTGTTCCTGACGTCGAGAATCTTCAGTAAAAGCAATCAGGTCTTGAAAAAAATGTTTCGTTCGATTCACTTCAAAGCGATTGTTCATTTTGGTGGCCAAGACAATCACCGTTTGTACTCGCTCAGCTTCGCCATCAAACCAGATAACCGGCTTTGCTAGCGTGGCAATAAACACGCACGGTTCATTCACGAGATCCATATCACCATGGGGCAGCGCAACCTGATTGCCAATACTCGTTGTCGTTGCCTTTTCTCTAGACCAAACCGAATCGAAAAATTGCGGCTTTACCTTACCAGAAAGCACCATTTTATCGGCCATTCGTTTCAATAATGCTTTTTTACTGTCGACCGGAACACGCACATCGATCAAATTCACATCGAAAAACGACTGACTATCTTTAGAAAAGATGCGATCATGTTGGTCCGGCAACTTGATCTCATTGATCTTATTTTTAATTCTATCTAGATCCTGACTATCCGGCAGATTATGAATCGTAATGGCAGCTTCATTTTCTGGTAGTCGCTCAGTGGTCAAAACGAAACTCTTGGTCTCCCTCTCCGGTGCTTCGAGGTACGTTTTTTGTGAGAAGATATTCACAGCACTAATTTGAGGAACATAATGCTTGATCATCTCCACGGCCAAAAGTCGCTGTGCCCGCCCTAGGTCCGTTACAAGCACCACTTCGACTTGCTGCTGTTTGCGCAACAGGGCCGCTTCAATATACAAGACAATATAATTAAGCTCCGTCTCTGTGATTTGCACACTATAGTATTTTTCAAATAATGGACTCGTCGCTAGGACGCTTAAATAGACTTCTTTATACTTGTTTTTAATTTCGGAATCACTAAGATTACGCGTACTCTGGCCATACTTCATGCGAAAAATCGCCGATCGCAAATGCTGGACTAAGCCTTCGTACAGTTGACTATCTACAGTCAGATCCGTTCCCAAGATTTCTGATATCGACTGGATCAACTTGGACACGAAAGTCTTAAGGGCTTCATCAAATGCCGTTTGTTGCAAAATTCCCGCCGAATTGACATTGGGCGAGTGGTTCCACTTGATCTTGTTGGCCGTAATGATCTCCAAGGCAATCAGCCTAACATCATTGTTATCACGATGATCGATGCCTTGCGCCCTTAATAACTGGAAAATGGTGTCAGAAAAATTGTATTCATTATAAAATTCAGTTCTATTTAAAATCTGATCCATATCGATAATTGGCCGCCGCGCCCGCGCCAAGCACAAACTAACCATGACGCAAATGACATTAAAAGAATGATCAGTGAACTGAATGCGCCACTTATGCTCTGCATCTTTGATGGTCGCAGAGACCTGTGTCACGTTGATATTTGGCGCAAAAACCGTCATCAAGTGACTAAAACTATCAGTTCCCTGCGAAACAATGAACGACTTGATTGCTTGACGGCGAGAAAATTCATTACCAACCAAAGTGATGCCCTTACTAGGCTGCGCCTGAATGCTCAGATCAAAGCGCTCAAACCAAACTTTGAGTTTGTCCAATGAGCGAGACAACGTTGGTACGCTTTCATACACCGCTTCGGCTAATTTCGTCTTCGTCACATAGTGATTGTCATCAAGTAACAGCAACCGCCGCGTAAGTTCGCGGACTTCAAACTGATCTGGCGATAATTGCTCCCCTGCTAGCGCATAGATCGTCGCTAACTCTTTACGCTGACCAGTATCTGCCACTAAGCAGACCCCGACACCACGTTTCTTCTGAATTTCGCCCAAACGTTGCGCTTTTAACGCATCATTTAATTCATTTGTGTACGTCCGCGTTGTCTTTTCAGAGAGGCCAACGGACGTCGCTAGTTTAGCGAGCGATGTATTCGAAACAGTTAATAATCGCCGAATAATCAACCCTTGGAACTCTTTCTTTTTATCTAGCTTCATCCGTCTTCCCCCATTAATTTAGCGACTACTCGTTGCTTTTAACGAAAGCTTTCTCGGTGAAAACATACCGATCATTCGAGTCGATGTTGTGAATATATGCCTTCACAAATTCTTTGACACCTGCTTCTGCCGCCTTACACATGTGCACATAATCAAGCGACTCATCATCCCCAAGTGCTTTTAGCATCGATTGCTTGGCATAGGCAAAGGCATCCGTTGCCACATTGATCTTGTTGATACCATATTCAACCGCCTTGTGCACATTCGCTTCACCGGAGCCAGAGCCACCATGCAAAACCAATGGCATTTGCAATCGTGCCTTAAGCGCTTGTAATCGCTCAAAATCGATCTTCGGGACGCGGCCTTTGGGATAATTGCCATGCGCTGTCCCAATTGCCACTGCCAAAGCATCCACGCCCGTTGCAGCAACAAATTCTGCCGCTTGATCAGGGTCTGTGTACAAATCCAGCTTGTAGTCGTCATCATCTACAGCCTGCCCGACGTGTCCTAACTCGGCCTCAACTGAGCAACCATGTGCATGGGCATAGGCAACGACCAATGCTGTTTTCTTTAGATTCTCAGCGTAAGGCAAACTTGAGCCATCAAACATCACGTTCGTGAAACCTGCACGAATACAATCCATAATCACATCAAAATCTCCGGTATGATCAAGATTCAAAGCAATCGGCACCCGTACGCGATCGGCCAGCTCTTTAACCAGAGGAACAATCTCTTCCTTATGTCCTAAGTTCGCCATTTGTCCTGGTCCAATTTGAATAATTAGCGGCGACCGCTCTTCTTCAGCTGCCATGATCCCTGCACGAACCATTTCCATATTGACACTGTTCATCGCCATAACGCCATAGTTCATCCGATTCGCTTCATCTAGGATCGACTTCATATTGACTAACATAACCTTAACCTCTCATTTCTTTATTGCACTTCAATATCAAAATCAATATTGGCTTCGTCTTCTTCAGTCTCGTCTTCTTCGACCACCACGTCGGGCCGCTTCAAAACGGCATACATCACGCCGGTAATCAACGAACCGATGATCAAGGCAACGATGAACCACAGCGGATGCGTCATCATCGGAATCACAAAGACCCCGCCGTGGGCTGCAACCGACTCACATCCAAGTCCCAAAGCAATCGCGCCAGCCGTTGCAGAACCACACACCGAGCTAACGATGAACTGAAGTGGATCGGCAGCAGCAAACGGTAAGCTCCCTTCCGTAATAAAGCAGAGACCCATTGGTAATGCGGTCTTTGCGGTTTCACGCAATTCTGGGCTAAACTTCTTCTTTGCTAACATCACGGCAATAAACGCGCCAATTGGTGGTGTCATCCCACCAATAATTTTCGCTGCCCATGGTGCAAAAATGCCATCTGCCCCTAAAGCATTAGCGGCCAATGAAGCCGTTTTGTTCAACGGTCCGCCTAGATCAAAGCCCATGCAGGCACCGATGACACCGCCCATGATGGCCTTCGACCCACCATTTAAGCTAATGATCCAGTTTTGGAATGCCGTCATAATAAATGCTAATGGTTTAGACAAGAAAACAATGAAGAGCATGCCGACCACCAACGACGTCACCACAGGAATAATCAAAACCGGCATCAGTCCCGCCATCCAAGACGGCACCTTCCACTTCTTCATCCAATTAACGAAATAGCCGACCGCAAAAGCCAAAATCAAACCACCGATAAATCCGGCTTTCGTATCACTCGCAACGTATCCTAATGCCAACCCCGGCGCGATCCCCGGGCGACCGGCAATTGAGTACGCGGTCCCTGCCGCCACGACTGCTACCGCAAACATCATGGCGTAGGTCCCGATCTGGTTTACCCCCCACCAAAAGCCTGTCCACGAAAATGCATCGAGATTGGACCATGGTGTTGCGCCGGGTTTAATTTTATCCGCGATGTCGTAGCCACCAAAAGCCTTAGCTAAAGCTGGCAAAATCCCCCCTGCAACGACGACTGGAATCATATAGGAGATCCCGGTCATAATATGCTTCTTCACCTGGAAATTTCCCTTACTCATCATCTTTCCCCCCATCAGTGGACCGGGTCACCAATTTTCTCATGAATTTTTTTAATCACACTGGCTGGTGATTTCATCACCATACTGATGGGAATGGCCACGACCTTTTTCCCTTTGAAGCGGGATTTATCAACCCCAATATCGGTTGCCAATAAAACGACGTCAGCGCTTTCAATTTCTTCCGGCGTTAAAACATTTTCAGGGCCAATAGAGCCTTGCGTTTCAATTTTAACTTCGTCGCCTAGCTTGATTGCCGCCTTTTCGATTTTTTCTTTCGCAATATACGTGTGCGCAATGCCAGCTACACAAGCAGTAATCCCAACGATCTTCATCATAAGTACCTCCTTTATTTTGAGGAATGGGTTCCGGTAAGATCTTACAAGGCTTAGTATACCGAGGATATGTTATGCTCTGAGCTTTTCCTTTTACCGTATCGTAACGGTAATAGTTGTTGAAGCCACGCTGGCTAATTAGTAGCACCACTAATATCCTTTCAAGTACAATTGTTATAATACAGTTTTTAAATCATCACTAAATACATACCTACTAGCATAACAAGTAATGCTAGTAGGTGCGACGCTTCTGTCCTGTTAAGTTAAGTACAATTATCATGTCCTGTATCAATATTCGGCTGACATCTCGATGACAGATTTCCAAAAAGAATATCATTATCGATACGGTATTTATTTTTCTCAATTGAAGTTAACTATTAGATTGTTATAAACCTAACTTGCCACAAACAAGCTAGGCGGGCACCACATTTGAGGCGCCCGTTTTTTGGTGCACTCAAAAAACACCCTCGCGATCAGATCCGAGGCGACTGTTTTAGAACATTTAGCGTGACAGTAGTCCCATCGTCAGGATTATCATCGCCTCCCCCAATTTCTCGCACATGCTATACTAACGCTAGCCCAGCGACCGCCGTCCATATCGCGCGCATTCTCGCCAGTCAGGGCACCCGCTTCTCCATTGCAAAAAGAAATTGCCCAATCTTTCGATTGTGATCGTTTGCGACGCTCCAGAAACGTAGAAAACGAAATTAGCCTTTAATAGTGGAAAATAAGGCCTAAAAAGAACTTTATCGAAAATAAACGTAAATACTTGAAATCTCAATTCGAAGATGATATGCTCTCTTTGTTCATGAACGAAAGGATCCTAAATAATGTATAGCGAAGAACGTAAGCGTTTTATTGCCGACCAAATTACCGCACAAGACCGCGTCCAAGTGAGCGCGCTGTCCCAGACCTTGCACGTGTCAGAGGTGACGATTCGTCGCGACCTCGCCGAGATGGAGCGCGATGGCTTATTGAAGCGGACTTTCGGCGGTGCCGTCAGTCTGACCACGGTCAAACACGCCGAACCTTATGCCGTCAAGCGGACGCAACAGCTCGCCGCCAAGCAGAGCATCGGCCAGCGGGCCGTCCAATTCATCGCCGATGAGATGACGATCTTCATCGACGCCGGGACGACGACCGCCGAATTGGCACAAGCCCTGACCGGCCGGCACCTAACAGTAGTGACCGTTGACTTGCACATCGCGTTGGCCTTGAGTGAACAGGAAAACGTCGAGGTTTACGTTGTCGGTGGCCAGCTTTCGAATAAGTCTAAAGCCACGAACAGTATCGATACCATCGCGCAGATCGAGCAGTTTCACTTTGACCTCGCGTTTATTGGTTGTGATGCGTTCGACTTTACCACCCTCGAAACTGATACCGAGGTCAAAGCCGCACTCAAGGCGGCCGCGATCCACTCGGCGTCACTGGCGATCGTTTTGGCTGACGCATCGAAGTTCAACACGCATAGCTTGCGTAACTTCGCGACATTATCCGAGGTCAGCTACCTCGTGTCCGATCCAATGCTCAATCATGCTGCAGCAGCGCTACCCGAATGTGTCCAAGATAAGGTAATCATAGGAGGATCTTAGCATGCAAAAAGAGTATATTGTCATTCCGATGGGCGATCCAGCAGGCATCGGCCCCGAGATCACGGTGAAGTCCCTCGCCAAAGCCAACGTTTATCAAGACGCCAACCCGATCGTGGTCGGTGATAAACAGATCTTAGAAATGGCGGCTAAAGTTGACCAGCTCGACGTCAAAATCAACGTGATCACCGAACCTGCAGACGGCGATTACCGTCCCGGTATCATCAACCTGATCGATTTGCACAATATCGACCTCGACACTTTCGAATACGGCAAGGTCCAGGCCCAATGTGGCCAAGCTGCCTACGACTATATCAAAGAAGCCAACCGTTTGTGCGTCGAAGGCGGCGTGGCGGCCATGACCACCACCACGATCAACAAAGAAGCCCTGCGCGCGGCAGGGATCACGACTTTAGGCCACACGGATATCCTCTCCGCGTTGACCGGGGTCAAGGACCCACTCACGATGTTCCAAGTTCACCAATTGCGCGTGTTCTTCTATTCTAAGCATGTTTCTTTACGCCAAGCTTGCGACTTGATCACGAAACAAGGGATCAAAGATTTCGTCTACGCGATGATCAAGGCTTTGCATACACTCGGCGTGGACGCGCCACACGTGGCGGTGGCCGGCTTGAACCCGCACTCTGGGGAACACGGTTTGTTCGGTGACGAAGAAGTCAAATATATTACCCCGGCAATCGAAGAACTCAAGGCTGAAGGGATCAATGTTGATGGCCCGATCGGCGCTGATTCCGTCTTCTACCAGGCACTGCGCGGTAAATACGATGGCGTCTTGTCCTTATACCACGACCAAGGCCACATCGCCACGAAGACGGTCGATCCTGACTTGACCGTTTCTTTCACCCACAACTTGCCTTACTTGCGCACGTCAGTGGACCACGGGACTGCTTTTGACATCGCTGGTAAGGGCATCGCTCGCGAAGTCAGTTTAGATGAAGCCGTTCGCTTAGGCGCAAAATACGCTCCTGCATTCAAACAAAATCACTAGTCCCACCGTGAGGTCCAGCCATCACCGGGCGTATTTTGAGGTGCCTTCAACAAACACTAAGCACGCCTTAATCTTCCCGATCATGGCTTAGCCTCACTTTCTTTTCGCCGATATGTAAGCGCTTTATTTCACAAACCATATCAACAGCTTTGGTCATTATTGGAGGACTTTCTATGAAAACCGTTATTGTTGCTGACGATTTGACTGGTGCGAATGTTTCCAATTCCCTTTTAGCTAAAAACGGCTTCCGGGTCGGTTCCTTGGACGAGCTCGACCCGAGCGCCGATTATTCCGAATTCGATGCCTTAGGGCTGTACACCGACAGCCGCGGCTTATCAGCTGAGGCGGCAAAAACCATCGTGCATGATGTGACCAGTCAGGCCCAAGAGCATGTGACGACTAGCTTCTTTAACAAACGCATCGACTCTACCTTGCGCGGCAATGTTGGCGCCGAAATCGACGGGATGCTCGATGCACTCCCTGCTGACACCGTCGCCATGGTCGTACCGGCATTTCCGAGTGGCGATAAGATTGTGATCGGCAATTATATGCTGGTGAACGGCACACCACTAGAAAATACCGATGTCCGTAACGATCCGACGTCGCCGGTTCACAGCTCCCGCGTGAGCACCATCATCCGGCAGCAAAGTCAGCGGTCACAAGGCGTCGTGTCGATGGAAACCATTTTGAACGGCCCCGACGAGATCCAAGCTACCATCGACGTCTTGGTCGCAAATGGCGCCCAGATCATTTTGTTCGATGCGACCACCGACGCTGATATTGCCGCGATCGCCACCGCAGTTTTAAAAACCCGCTTGCCGTTTATCGCCGTCGATCCCGGGCCGTTCACGAACGCCTTAGTGGCGGCACTGACCCCACCTGACAACACGCTGATCAAGCAAAAGCAACTCTTCATCATCGGCACCGTCAGCGGCATCGTTGTCGACCAACTCGCCGACCTCAAGGCCACCTTGGCGCCTTATATCGCCAAAATCGACCCAGTCGCACTACTGGAAGACCAAACCGCGGCCACTGAGACCAAACGCGTCGTCGACGATATCATTGCCCACCTGGCGGATTACCAGATCCTGGCGGTGGCGACCATGATCGAACGCACCGACAAAATCGACCTTCCTGCCGTCGCCGCACAGGTAGGTTTGGCGGTGCACGACGCCTCGGAACGAATCGTGCACGGTGTGGCCGAAATCGGCTACCAAATTTCTCAAGCCATCAATTCTGAGATCGGCGGTCTCTATACCTCTGGCGGTGATGTCACCAAAGCCTTTTTGGCGCAGACCCAAGCCAGCGGCGTCGAGATCAAAGACGAGATCATCCCCTTGGCCGTCTACGGGCGCGTGATCGGTGGCACCTTGGCCGGTAAGGCGATCGTGACTAAAGGCGGCCTCGTCGGCGACCGGTACACGATCACGCAATGTGCGACGTATCTGGCCACCAAGATCTCGGATGCATTCTACGGAGAGAAGGTATCGTGATGGGCGCAACCACGCAAATGTTGCTCGGCTTAGGGATCTCGTTGATCCTGTTAGTGTATATGCTCGTTCGCTCTAAACTTAACCCATTCCTCGCCTTAGTCATTGGCGCGATCCTCACCGGCGTCCTCGGGGGGATGTCCCCACTAAAGGTGGTTGATGCCGTCAAGACCGGTTTCGGGAATACTATGGCCAACCTGGGGATCTTGATCTTATTAGGCGTTATGATCGGTAAAGTCCTCGAAGTTTCTGGTGCCACCCAATCCCTCGGCGAAGCCTTCGTGCGCATCATGGGCGAAGGGCATGAGATCATCGCCATGATCTTAACGGGGTTCGTGACCTCACTCGCGATTTTCTGCGTCCCTGCATTCATCATGCTCTTCCCGCTAGCCAAGGCGATTTCTCGCCGCACCCACACCAGCATCAGCGCCTTAGGGATCGCATTGGCTGGCGGCCTACTGTGGAGCCACGAGCTAGTGCCACCGGCGACTGGCCCGATCGGTGGCGCCGGCATTTTCCACGCCGACATCGCCAAAATGATGCTGTATGGGTTCTTAGTCGGGGTGCCGATGATGATCTTCTTGTTGTTTTACACCAAGTGGCTGGGTAAAAAGTACCCGGCGCTTGCCGCAGAAGACGATGAAGGCACAGAAACCACCACCACTCAGCGGCCATCTGCTTTCTTGTCCGTCTTACCGATCGCACTCCCCGTGGTTTTGATCTTGACCGCGAGTGCGACCAGCGGCGTCACCAGCGGGACCACCAAACTCATCCTCAGTACCCTCGGCGCGCCTGTTGTCGCCATGGGGATTGGCTTATTGACCGGCGTTTATACACTCCTGCGTGGCGTACCGCGCAAAGATGTCGCTGGCGCCCTTGATACCGGGATTCGCGGCGGCGCGAACGTCTTCGTACTGATCGCTGCTGGCGGTGCGCTAGGCAACGTCGTGAACGAAAGCGGCGTCGGCCAAGTCATTGCCGAAAGTGTCGTCAAAGCGGGCCTCCCTGCCATTTTGATCCCGTTCATCATCGCGACCTTGCTGCGAATCATTCAAGGCTCCGGGGCGGTCGCAATCATGACCACTGCCTCGATCACGGCCCCGATCATGCAGACGCTGCACGCCGATCCCGTTTTGGCGACGTTGGCCGCCTGTGTGGGCGCGATGTTTTTCGCCTACTACAATGACAGCTACTTCTGGACTATCAACGAATCCATCGGCGTGACCACCGCTAAAGATATGATCCTCCACTGGTCCATCCCGACGACCGTTTTTTGGGCGATCGGAGGCATTGAAATCGTCTTGCTAAGCTTATTCGTTTAACTAAAGGAGAATTGAACATGGCTAAAGCCAAAGTATTAGTCACCGGTGTTATCCCAGAAGGTGGCTTAACCGAACTCAAGCAGTTGTTTGCTGTCACGCACGTTGACGCCGATCGTGACTGGGTCTTAGCCCACCTTGCCGATTACGACGCCTTTTATATCAAAGACATTCAAGCTGACAAAGAATTGATCGATGCTGGCCCTAACTTGAAGATCATCGTCGCCAATGGTGTCGGCTATGATCACATCGATGTGGCTTACGCTAAGGAAAAAGGCATCGTGGTTTCAAACTGCCCCACCAGCGTGCGCATGGCCACCGCCGAAATGACGATTGCCTTACTGTTAGCCACGGTACGGCGGCTACACTATTACGATCATACGATTCGCGAAGGCCAATGGATCGACGTCTCAGAGCCGGTCAACATGGGCATGAGCTTGCAAGATAAGACGCTCGGCGTCTTCGGCATGGGTCGGATCGGTAAAACCGTGACCCAATTCGCGCAAGCCATCGGGATGAAGGTGATCTATTTCGATCAATACCGGCTCGACCGCACACAAGAAGACACCTTAGGCGTCCGCTTCGTCTCATTTGACGAGCTGGTGACGACCGCCGATGTGATCACGCTGCACGCCCCGGCGCTGCCAAGTACCCACGAGGCCTTTAACGCCCACGTGTTCAAGCAAATGAAGCCGACGGCCTACTTCATCAACGCCGCTCGCGGCGCACTCGTTAACCAAGCGGACTTGATCGCCGCGTTGCGCAACCACGATATCGCCGGCGCTGGCGTCGACGTCTTCGCCAATGAACCTGGGGTCCCGTCCGACTTTTACGCTTTGGACAACATCATCATGACCCCGCACGCCGGGACTGGCACCAACGAATCTCGCACCGCCACCGCGATCGAAGCCACCGAGAATCTGCGGTCGTTCTTGATCGACGGCCAACCGAAGAACTGGGTCAACCAATAGTCGCACCCCCCCGGCAAACCGTGACAGCATTCAAAGTTTATGATCGCGATACGACTATTCCAACAATCGGACGATCAGACGTGTAAGCGGGCGACCCTTGCAAAACCCCAAATTGGGTTTTACAAGGGTCGCCCGCTTGTCTTCTGGACGGCAACCGATTGTTATCGCCGCCTCTCATAAAATCACTTGTACTTAAATAAATAAACAAAAAAATAGCCATAATGGTTAAATAATATTCTCCCTCTTCCCCAACGTCTTGAGAATGCTTACTATTAGGCCGTAAGCATAACGCCACACTGTTAAAGGGAGGAGTTTTACATGATGAAAAAGTCATTATTATTTACCACGCTTGCGGCTGCAACAATTTTAGGCGGACTGGGGAGTCTGCCAGTGGCAGCAGCGACAGGGGATACGGCAACGTCAAACGCCACGATTAAATTCACGGAAAATGAAGATAAAACCACCCCAATCGAGCCCGGAGACAAAGACAAGCCAACCGACATGAAGGGCCCACTGTCCCTGGATTTGGTCCCTGGTTTAGACTTCGGTAGCCATCTCACGAAGCAAGAAAACACCTTCACCGATGGGGACACCCATAAGATCCAGGTGACCGATGGCCGTTCAAACAACACGGGCTGGAACGTTACGGCCCAAATTAGCGATTTTAAAGGCGCAGCAACCAACAGCACCTTGACTGGCGCCAAGCTGAGCGCCGGTGCCGGGACAGTTCAAGGAGCGGTCAATGGCGCCCTTGATCCGACGATCGCAACGACCGGTGTGCATTCCTTGGCAGTTACCGACCTAGATTCTGCCTCAGGTGCGGCGAACATCTTCAGTGGTGATGCCGATAAGAGTGCCGGGACTTGGCAGGCACAATACGACGCTGACGCGTTCAAGTTGGATGTGCCAGTCACTTCCCAAGCTGCTGATACCTACACGGCAACCATTACCTGGACGATCAACGACGGTCCAGCAAAATAACTCGCAGGCCAGCCGGCGCATGACGCCCCCAGCTAGGCTGGTGGGTTAACGATAGTTCAATCCACAGGCCACATGCTGAAGCCATACGTGTAAAGGCTGGGGGTGCCAATGTCCCAAAAAAGGGAATTGGTGTTCCCAGCCTTTATTCGTCGGTCGTTTTGACGTTTATCCAAGGAGATTTTCATGAAACACTTGCGCAATTTTGTCGTCATGCTGGCGATGGCCATCGGTTTGACCGGGTTAGCGCCGGTCAATGCCGCAGAGGAGCCAGGGCAGTTCACGCTCACCCCGCAACTCCCCAGTAACCAAAACCCGAAGACGAGCGGGTACTTCGATTTACTCGTCAAGCCAGGCCAAACCCAAACGCTCACGGTTCAATTGACCAACAGCAGTGATCAGCCTGGTAAGTTCCAAGTCTGGGCCAATCCGGGGCTCACGTCTGATAACGGGGCGATCGACTACAGTCAACGCCACCGCAATGCGGACGCAGGCGCGCCTTTGGCCTTTCGGCAGATCGCCACGCTGCCACAACACGTTTACACCGTTGGCGCCAACAGCCACGTGGCGATCCCCCTCACCTTGAAGCTGCCGAACAAGCAGTTTCGCGGGCGCGTTCTCGGGGCGCTCAACGTGGTTCAAGTCGGCAAAGGCGCCGCAACCACCACGAGTGGCAACACGGTGATCCGCAACAAGGTCGGCTACAGCCTTGCCGTCGTTTTGCAGCAAAGCCGCGAACCGGTCGCCCCGCAACTCACAGGCGGCAAAGCCCGCCCGAAAGCGGTCAATCACTGGCCGACGATCCAGCTGACGTTTCATAACCCGGCAGCCACGATCATCCCCGGTCTGACCTTGCAGACCCGCGTTACGCGCCAACAAAAAACGTACCTGAAACACACCAGTAGCGATTACCAAGTGGCCCCTAACTCTAGCTTCCACCTCAACTTAGACCTGAATGGTCAGCCGTTGCGGCCTGGCAAGTATACCGTTGAGACCACGGCTAGCTCTGGCAAATTTTTCAAGCGCCACTTCCGCTCACAATTCACCGTTACCCGTCCGCAAGCCGATGCGATCAACCGCAATACGGTCGTTAAAGCGAGTGGACCGAATTACTGGATGATTGCTGCCATCGTCGCCGTCATTTTGACGCTAGTATTCGCAGCTTTATGGTGGCGCCAGCGGCACACTCACCATTAAAAGGAGGGTTCTCGATGAGCCAACTGATTGTGTTCCTTTTCCTTAATTGCTTTACCGCACCTGCGCAACCCGTCCAGGCGGCCACTGCGATGACCAGCCAAGCGGGCATTACGTTCGTCGCGCCACCAAAGACAGCCCACCCCCAAGCCCCGGCGGCCCCAAAGCCAGCCAAAAAGGCGACGGGACGATTTCCGGCCACCAGCGACGCCACGTCTTGGGGCCTACCGCTCGCCGGCTTGGCCTTGATCACGGCGTGCCTGGTGGTCAAAAAGGAGGCCGACGATGCACACTAAATTTCGCTTTCTATTGTTAGGCCTCATCGCCGTTCTTTTCAGTTTGTGGCAGCTGCCGGCGCAATCCAGCCAGGCGGCTGATTACGGCGATAACGGCTGGAAACCGACGAATGGCAACTACAACACTTTACCCAACGCCCCTAACGGCATCAAAGTCTCCCAAGTGGCTGGCGTCACACCGACCGTCACTGCCACGTACACGCCAGCAGCCACCGATAAGACCAGCAAGGCCTATGATCCTTGGCGCGGTGGCACGATGCATATCCACTACGCCGACACCGTGTCGGCTAGTATCAACTGGCTCACCATCACCACCGATATCTTCAGTGGCTTGGTGTTTACCGCGTATATCAATCTGCCACCGCAAGTCACCAGCAACGAGATCTTATCTGGTTTGATTACGAGTGGCACCTCGCCACAACTGCAAGTGGCTGGGACGACGGTGGCGTTGACCACGAAATCTCTGGTCGCCGTCGATGACCACACACTGCGGCTCACCATGCGCTCGACCAACACCGCCAAAGGGTCATTTTCGGCGATCTTAGACATCCTCACCGCCTTGAACAAACAGGGCATCAGCATGAGCAAGATCCCAATCACCTACGACATCGATGTGGATGTCGCCAAAATGGCCGCGGCTGGCGACAGTACCGACACCTCGCCGAATAAAATCTTGACGGCCGGGCTTCTACAGCCTGTCGCCGCCCCGCACCAATCGCCCCTTAGCGTCGACTTTTACGGGCAAGACCGGGTCAAAGAAGGCGCCAGCATGCTTTTAGGCGTCGTTATCGGCGGCACGGACATTTTGTACGGACAACCGGATAGCACGGGTAGCTACGCCTCTAACCGGGCGAACACCGCCTATTCGAGCTGGAGCGACTACCTCTCCCCTTGGGACACACAAGGCACCGCCAACACCAAACAAGATACGCAAGAAGTGGTCGATGGCAGCGCCGCGAACCTACCGGGCAGTGTCAACCAGCGCACCGTCACGCTCGGCAGCAACGAAACGTTCGATCCGGCGCGCTTCATCCGGGTCGTGGACTTCTTTAAGAAGACGAACGCCACAACCGGCGCGACCGTCCACTACACGGACAAAAATAACCCTAGTTTAGACGAAGCCGGGGTCAAACAAGCGGGACTCGCGGCTGGTCAAAGCAAAACGATCCTGTACTACGGCACGGCCGCCGATGGCACGCCGTTGTCGCCAGTTTCCTTGACCATCAAGCGCGCGGCGGTGGCGTCACCGACTGTGACCGGCGACGCCATGTTGCAAAACACGACGCTTAACGGCCCAGCAGGGAAAACCATCACCGCCACCGCAGGCAACACGATCACGGCTTACCAGACCTTCAGTTTGGCCGATCTGGTCACCAACGGCGGCTTGACGAACACCACGATCACCACGAGCCTGCCTGCGCACGCCACGTACGTCCCGGGCTCGCTCAGTATCAACGGCAAGGCGATCACCGGTGACGTTAACAACAGCGGCTTGGCCATTCCGCTCAGCCAATATCAGCTCGGCTTAGCCCAAAATGGTGATCAATTGGCTGTGTCCTACCAGTATCAGCTCACCGCCGATACCCCGACAGGCACGATCACCACGCCGGCGGCGAAGTTCAACGCGCAATTCACGTTCCCGAACACGCCGGATCTTCCTGTCATCGCAGCGACGACGCCGACCAACACCATCACCGTTCAGCCGGCCAGCCTAACGCTGTCGACGCCAACGACGATCGACTTCGGGCAGCACCATTTTAGTGAGTTACCTGCTACCTTCTCTAGTACCACCGCCCCGGCGGTCAGCGTGCAAGACTCCCTGGCCACAACGACGCCTTGGACCTTGAGCGCGCAGCTGACGACTGGGCAAGACAGTTTGCCCGGGCGCCTGACGCTAGGCGGCAAAACCCTGTCGACCACAGCCACCGCGCTGTATCAAAGCACCGGAGCGACCAAAGGCACCATTGATGTTTCTAAGGCCGCGGCACTAGGCAACTTCAAGCTGGCGATGACCCACGCGGATCTGCCTAAGACCACTGGCACCAGCGCCAGCTACCAAGGCAGTATTACTTGGACCTTGAGCGCCGGCCCAACACAATAAGCGCACCAAAAGAAGCACGAAGGTCCCGCGATTCAGTTCGCGAGAACGTCGTGCTTCTTTTATTTATTGTTTCAGTAACCCAACCGAGTGAGATCAGGTTGGATCAGCTTCAGGCTGGTTTTCTTGCCCGAGGCAAACAACTGACAATCCCGCGCCAACTGTTCTTGCGCGAGTTGGATCGGCGTCCGCCAGCGGTCGCCTGGCAACAAGTGCAACAGCGGGGCTTGGTCATGCATCTCGGTTTCAAAATAGGTCACCGTTGTAATCATCGGATAGCGCCGGAACCACTCTGTCATGGCAAATGGCACCTTGTCCGGTGCCGCCAAGCAGTCCTTGCGCGTCATCACGGCTAAAGTCGTTGACGCGACGGGATACACCTGACTGTGGACTTGCCAGTCAGGAAAATAAGACAGCAACATCCGCTGACGGCGCAACTGCGTCTTTTCACCGGCTACCGCCTCAGCTAACAACCCCACGATAAAGCCCACGCCATCATCGACGATCGCCATCGTATTATAGTACATCCGTGTCTGCGCCTGGTTCATGACCCGTCATCTCCCCATTTTGCCCTTACTCACTAAATTTCTCTTGCTGCAAGCTGTGGATTACGCTGAATAGTTCGCCGAATAGATCACTCGACGCGTTCATGTCCCACCGAAAAATTAGTGGCGCCGCGCTTGCCGGTAATTCTAGCTCCAGCGACGAATCCTCGATGATCAAGTCGGCCTCTTCGTAATGGTCATACAGCACCTCAACGAAGGGCAATTGTTCGATGAACGTCACCAGATCAATAAAGCCCAAGGCGACCGGTTCGATCAGCAAGGCGACCCGCACGACCTTAGCCGGGTTCATATACCGGCGTAACTGCGAAAAGTTCGCGTAAATCGCCCGGGTCAACGGTGCGGTCAACGAAGACAGCGGCTTGGTCAAAACGGTTTGCATCGTCGTTTTGACCGTCCGTTGAATCAGTAGTTGTAACTCACCATCTTTAGGCGCCTTCATCACTTGCTGATTGAAACCGTAAGCAATTTGACTCCCGAGATCAAACCCTAAGGCAGACACACTCATGACGACGGCCAACAGGCTTAATTCCAACAACGCGCCAAGGGGTCCTGCCAGCTGTTCCGGCGTCAACACAGCGTTCGGTAAGTTCTGTAAGAACCGCTTAGCGAACGCGTAGCTATCTGGGCTGAACGAGCGGAACTTACTGATCATCGGTTGGATCTCTGGATCATTCACCGCATACGGTAACGGCAATAAAAAGTTGATCAAGTACAAGTGCTGCGATTCGCTGACCTGTTCTTGATGCGTCAACGCGCCATCATCGGCAAACAGGTTCGGCACCTTCCCCAAGGCCAACTGCACCGGGGAATGTAACCGGTGACCACGCCCGATCCGAGTTCTGGTGACCGCAATGTAGTAACCTAAAACTTCTCGCAGCACTGGACTGCGGTAATTCAAGTCGAACTCGTGCATCAACCGGGTGACGACCGCTTTAGTTTGTTGTTGTGAACACGCGGCGAATGGCCATTCTGCCCCATCTGTTGCCAGCCAGTAAACCAGGGTCAAAAACACGCGCAGGCGCGTTTCGTCCCCACGGATCTGCATATTTTCATACACGATCCGGACTTCTAGTTGCTTCCCCATATCCCGCATCGGCCGCAAGTAACGCAAACACGTCACGCGCGAAACGCCGACGGAATCAATGAACGTCGCAAAGCTGGTCTGATCTTCAGCCAGCAAGTGTTGCAAAAAGATAAACGGGACACTTTGGCGGACTAAAGCCATCCGTAGCGTGCCATCTTTGACTTTGAACAATTGACTCAACGGGGCATCGGCATCGCCGACGATCCCCCTGAGATCTTCTAGTAATTGTAAATAGGTGTAATAAATTGTGCCATAATTTCGATTAAGCAGGGTCGCGATACGGCGTAAATTCACTTTTTCAATTCCAGCCGTGCCTTCGCGGGTTTGTTTAACTTGTTCCGCAACCGGTAGTTCCCACTGCTTGGTATGCACAATTTTTTGAAATAATTCCAACTTTTCTTTCGCCTTAGATGTTAAAAATAAATCAGCCGGCATCGTATACCCTCACTTCGCAGATTTGGTCATTTAAAAAGGGGTCGCGAGGTTGTTGGCGCCCACACGACCCCGATATTTGCCAGGCTTAATGCCCGCACCGCTAACTATAGCTTATCGGATACATAAAAACTACTAAATTTATTTTTCTTAAGCGATATATCCAGTTAATTTAAAAAATATTTAGCCAGATAGTAATTTAGCGGTAAGCACCGGCTTATGTTACCCATCTTTAAGCGCAAACTTCCCGCTAAGTTTTATTAATATATTAATTAAACGCCGCTACCCTATTATTAACCCCCTAAAGTGCCGTACCTGTTTTGCCTCACGTCAAGCCACAACTTTGCCTAACCATTCTTTTGTTGCTGCAGCGTTTTGATCACCGTGGTCAGCTCGCCAAATAAATCTCCAGTCGCATTCAGGTTCCATTTGAACACGACCGGGTGCTGGGCATGTTCGAAGACCAGTGGGACCGACGAGTCTTTGATGATCAGGTCTGCTTCTTCGTAATGATGATGCAAAAACTCCACGGCAGGCTGTTGGTGCAAGAACACCACCAGGTCCAAAAAGCCCAAGGCGACTGGTTCCAGCATTAAGGCCACTTTGACCCGTTCCGTCGGTTGCATGATCCGCTGCAACTGTAACAAATTCGCATACAGCGCGGTGCTTAGATCTGGCAGCAGATCCCCTTGCACATCGATGTGGACTTGTGCTAGGGCTTTGGCGGTCGCTTGCGTGACCAGTCGCTGCAACTTTTTGTCTGGCTGGGCTTCATTCATATACGGTTTGAACGCATACGCGATCGTCGTCCCGAGATCAAACCCCAAAGTCATCACCCCGACAATGATCGCCAACATGCTGGCCATGATCACATCGGCAAACGCCCCACTCATGTGCGCGATCAGCGACACTTGCGGCTGCAACTCCCCCAGAATCGTCTGTGCCAGCGCGAAGGCTTTGGGGCTAAAATGCTCGAAGCGCTGAATCATCACCCGGATCTGCGGATCGCCTGGCGCATAGTACATGGGTAACAAGAAGCTGACCAAATACAGGTGTTGGGACTCGCTGATTTGTTCAGGCCAGGTCAGCGCCGACTGCTTTTTGAACAAGTTTGGAACCGGATCGGCGATCATCGTCACCAGTTCCGAAAATCGGTGTCCGTGCGCTAATCGCACCCGGGTGACCGCCGCAAAATAAGCCAAGACCTCCTTCATCACCGGACTATGGTAGGCCAGCTTGAATCCTTGATCAATCTGGTGCGCCAACGTCAGCGCCTGACTGCGCGAACAAGTCGAAAAGGGCCACTCAACGCCATCCGTCGCCAGCCAATACGCCAGCGTCAAAAAAATCCGGATGTTTTCTTCATCCCCGATGATGTGCAAGTTCTCATAGACGATGCGCAGCCCTAGATTCTTGGCCATATCGCGCAACGGCCGCAAATAGCGCAGGCAAGTCACGCGCGAATACCCCACGGCTTGGATGAACGCCTCAAAGTTCGGCAGATCCTCGGCGATCAAATGTTGTAAAAAAGCAAACGGGACCCCTTGTCGCACCAACGCCAGCCGCAGTTGCCCTTCGCTCACTGCAAACAACTTGGCCCTAGATGCCTGTGGGTCCCCAACGATCATCTGCAAGTCTGCGACCAGCCGCAAATACGCGTAGTAAAGCGTGCCATAATTCTTATGCATCAACGTCGCCACAGTATGCAAGTTCAAGTCTTCGATTTGAAGTGGCGCCGACGGTTTCCCCACTTGCTGATCATCTAAACTATTTTCTTGTTGCTTCGTCTGAATGATCTTACGAAACAACGCTAATTTTTCCTGTGACTGTTTCGTTAAAAACAGGTCTTCCTTGATTTCCTTCACAGTACCCCTCCTGATTCCGATGCCATCCCCCACAATTAGGAAGAATGGCCTGTCTCCCGGAGATACCATAACGCGACCCATTCCCACGTTTCCATAAATCGCATCAAATAGGATGAATATGTATATTTTTTTAGAGGAATCGTTCGAATCCAGTTTTTATTTATCAAGTATATTCATAGTGAAAAGTGTGTCAAAACTAGTGCTATCCTAATTATTACTTGATTATTAACGGAAATAACAGCTTTCGCAGACGGATATTAACTATTTTTGAATAAGATCTTAGATTATCTACATCCCATCTATAAAGTCTAACGAATGATTCAAATTATCTTTATATTGGAAATAAAGTTCTTTTTTATGATTCATTCGGTAGACTAAACAATATGACCATATTATAATTTAAATGTTTTCAGGTGCAGGAGGCGTGCGCATGTGCGCCTTCACCCACCACATTCAAATTAAAGTGTCACATAGGAGG
Organism: Lactobacillus sp.; assembly: GCA_022651245.1. Classification (GTDB taxonomy): domain Bacteria; phylum Bacillota; class Bacilli; order Lactobacillales; family Lactobacillaceae; genus Lacticaseibacillus. Next base: position 16,676 of record JALCQM010000016.1, on the reverse strand, counting down.
AGAACCATGACAGAACAACGGGGAGCAAAGAAACTATATAAAGCACATAAGACGTGGATCGCTGCAGGAATCGCAGCCGCATCCCTTTTTAGCGTGCAAGCCTTCGGCGGCCAAACCGTCAGCGCTGATACCAACGAACCAGGTAGTGTCTCCAGCATCAACCAAGCCCAAGTCGACAAGGGCCAATACGATGCCGGTTATGCGGCTGGCCAAAAAGTAGGCGCACTCGGTGCCAACCCACCTGCAATCAAGTATGTTTCTGACGCCTACTCGCAAGGCTACACCGCCGGCTATAACGCTGGCCATGCCGCTTGGAGCGAGAAAGTGAACACGAAGCCAACGACCGACCAGTCCAACCAAAACAACGCGGACCAAGCTGGCGCTGGCCGTACCACGACCAACGAAACCCCAACGCCTACTGACAAGTCCAACCAAAATAACGCGGACCAAGCTGGTGCTGGCCGCACGACAACCAACGAAACCCCAACGCCTACTGACAAGTCCAACCAAAACAACGCGGATCAAGCTGGCGCTGGTCGCACCACGACCAACGAAACCCCAACGCCTACTGATCAGTCCAACCAAAACAATGCCAACCAAACCGGCAAGACCGCTGACGAATTAGCAGCCTACGCGAAGGGCTTGCAGTTAGGGCGTAAAGGGGTTGCCGCCATTCAATCGTCTTATCTCGACGGGATGTCCGCTGGTGATAAAGAGGCCTTCTTGGCAGGCGTGACCGCTGGGCATGTTCAATTCAACGACCGCTTAGCTGCAGAAAAGAAAGCCGAAGCTAACCAAGCCTTCATTGATGGCCAACGCTATGGTGAAACTGGTGCTGTCTTGCCTGACTTAGCAAACAAGTCCACCAACTACAAAGACAACTTCGCCCAAGGCTTCGATGCCGGTGCCGCCACTCGTGCGCAGAAGTTGGCCGCTGCTAAAGACAAGGCCACTGCTGAAAACGAAGCTAACCATATGGGCCAGGCCACCACACCTGCTCAGGACACCATCGACGCCGCTTCCAAAGCAGACGAAGCCAACACCGCTTTCCGCGATGGTCAACGTTATGGTGAAACCGGCGCCGTCTTGCCTGACTTAGCCGACAAGTCCACCAACTACAAAGACAACTTCGCCCAAGGCTTCAATGCCGGTGCCGCCACTCGCGCGCAGAAGTTAGCTGCCGCTAAGGACAAGGCCAACGCTGAAAACCAAGCCAACCACATGGGCCAAGCCACCACACCGACGCAAGACACCATCGACGCCGCTTCCAAGGCAGACGAAGCCAACACCGCTTTCCGCGATGGTCAACGTTATGGTGAAACCGGCGCCGTCTTGCCTGACTTAGCAAACAAGTCCACCAACTACAAAGATAACTTCGCCCAAGGCTTCGATGCCGGTGCCGCCACCCGTGCGCAGAAGTTAGCTGCTGCAAAGGACAAGGCCAACGCTGAGAACCAAGCCAACCACATGGGCCAAGCCACCACGCCTACTCAAGACACCATTGACGCGGCTTCCAAAGCAGACGAAGCCAACACCGCTTTCCGCGATGGCCAACGCTATGGCGAAACTGGCGCGATCTTGCCTGACTTAGCCGGCAAGTCCGCCAACTACAAAGACAACTTCGCCCAAGGCTTCGATGCTGGTGCTGCGACCCGTGCCTTGAAGCTGACCGCCCAAAAAGCTGAAGCCAACCAGGCCTTCATCGATGGCCAGCGTTACGGTGAAACCGGTGCGATCTTGCCTGACTTGGCGGACAAGTCCACCAACTACAAGAACAACTTCGCTAAAGGCTTCGATGCCGGTGCTGCGACCCGCGCGCAAAAGCTGGCAGCTGCCCGGGCTAAGCATGCTCAAGAAGTTTTGGACAGCCACAAGAAGGGCCAAGACTACACCGACTACAAGAAGATCGACCAAGCTTACGCTGATGGCTTAGCGGCGGCTAAGAAGGCTGCTGCTGAAAAGCAAACAACCACCACGACACCAAGCAAGCCTGCCACCACGACAGACACGAAGGCTGACACCAAGACCACCACACCGGCTGCCACCGTTAAGACCGCGGCGACCGTTGCCAAAGCAACGCCTGCTGCCACAACGTTGACGCAAGCGGCTAAGAGCACGACCGCTGCCGCATTGCCAACCACCGGTGACGATGCGAACACCGCGACTACCGCAGTTGGTGTCTTGGCTGTGATGGGTACCTTGTTCGGCTTAGCCGGCACGTCTTTGAAGAAGCGCGCTTAGTCTTTTGCTGACATCTCTTCTCCATGTCAGACGCTTCCAACAAGCTTCCTAATTAGTGGGCGCTCCCGCTAACCCAAAGCTCCCGCACCGCGATTCGCTTCATGGATCGTGGTGCGGGAGCTTTTGTCTGTTTGAAGGTATCGTTTTTTGTCGCCGTCTTTTGCGCTACACTATAGTGGCAAATAGAATTGAGGGGTAGCTTATGTCACACAAAATCCTAGCCGCGCTCGGCGCCTTATTGGCGATGGGCCTTTTTGCTGCGAGTCTCGCGCATTTTTACCCGCAGCCGGCCCAACGCGAACCACAACTCACCACCACCAACCGCCCCACGCTATGGGTGACCAGCGATACCCACTTCATCGCGCCTAGCCTGCACGATCACAAGACCGCTTGGCAGTGGATCACCGGTAGTGCCGCCGGCAAGGATATGAACGACCAACCCGTTGCGCTTCAGGCCTTCGTCCACGCCGCCTTGCAGGCCCATCCCACCGCCGTGATCATCACGGGAGACGTCACCTTCAACGGTGCACTCGCTTCCGCCAAAAGCATCGCCAACCGGCTGTCGCCGCTACAAAAAGCCGGGATCCACGTCTTAGTCGTTCCAGGCAATCACGATATCTATGATGGCTGGGCACGCGCTTATCACGGCAAGCACCAAACCAAAGTCGCCCAGATCGGCCCCGAGCAGTGGCGCACCCTTTTTCACGACGGCTATGACCACGCGGCAAGCGTTGACGCCAATAGTCTTAGCTACGCCGTCAACCTCAACCGCGACTACCGCCTCTTAATGCTCGACTCGAACATCTACACCATCCAACCGTCCAACCTCGCACCGAAAACAGGCGGCAAGCTGAGTACCGCCACACTAGCTTGGCTGAAACAACAGCTCAAAGAAGCTCAGGCGCGCGGTCAGCACCCTTTGGTCTTCATGCACCACAATCTATACGCGCACGCCAGCCATTCGTCTGGCTGGGTGCTCAATAACGCAGCCGCCTTGCGCAAACTTTTGACCGCCTACCAGGTGCCGGTCCTTTTTTCCGGGCACATCCACGCCCAAGATATCGCCGCCGATCCTGCCGGTAAAGCGCCAACCAAGGAGATCGTCTCCGCCAGCTTCACCGAAACGCCTGGGATTTATGGCGTCGTCAAGCTGACGCCCACGACCTTCAATTACCACACCCAGGCACAAGACCTGACACCGGTTTTGACCCCCAAGCAAAAAGCTGGCCATCTTGGCCACTACCAGCGCTATTTAGCCACCATGTTCAAGCAGACCCAGGCTATGCCGATCGTCTACCAGCAAGCCAAAGAGGCGGGCTTGAAAAGGCAACAACTGACCGCTGCCAGCGCCTTTTTGGCCGAATTGAATTGGCGCTTCTTCAGCGGCAATGACAGCACCGGCTTAGCCCAACTCAAACGCATGCCAGGATACGCCGCCGTCATGGGCAACTCACAATTGCGCCAGCGCGCCCAGGCCATGCTGCAAGACCATAACCTCCCCGATCACCACCTATCCCTTAAGCTAGATTAAGAATTACCTAAGGCACTGCAAATAGGCTGTTCGCGTTTTTTGAACGTGTTATGCTAACAATATAGATAGCCACAAAGCGCTTTCTATCTTTTCGCCTTCCAGCGCAGGAAGGCGTTTTTTTGTGGGCGTTGCTTATCTGCTAATTCTGTACCAGTTAGGAACCAAAGCGAGGTCGAACCTTCGAACGCAAAATAGTCAGGCCGCAGTAATCGTTGCAACCTGACTATTCTATTGGGACGAACAGCTACTCTTATTTCCCGACAATCAAATGTAAAACGCCTGCCGGAGTTTGATTTGGGTCCGCTAAGGCCGTCAGAAAGGCCGGCTTAGCTAACAGATCCAATAAATCTTGCAACACAGTTAAATGGTCAGTAGCATTCACAGCACTTAAGACGAAAATAAACTGAACCGGTCGCTTGCCAGCCGTGTCAAAGGCCATCGGGTGATCCAATACAGCAATGCTCATGCCAACGCGCTGTGCTCCGGTACGAGGATCAGCATGTGGCAAGGCGACATTCGGCGCAATGATATAGGAATCTGGTGAGCGCTTGTCAGCTGAATCGATGATGTTTTCGATATAACCTTGAGTTATCACTCCCCTGGTCAATAGCGGTGCCGCAGCCAGCTTCATGGCCGCCTGAGGCGTATCGGCAACAAGTTGCAACTGAATCTCATCGGTACTGAGCACGTCAGCAAGGTGAAATTGTTGAGGGTCGGATTCCACGCTATTAACCTTGAACACATTATTCGCCAGCTCGCGTCGAATCTTACTGCGAGTACCGTGATCTGCTACAACACGATCAACGATGGTCATGACTGAACTTAAGGTCGGCATCGCAAAGGCGGACCCGGCCAGCGCCGAATTAACCTTTTGAATCAGATTGTACTTTTCATCGGTAGTCATAATCGGATTAATAATGAAACACGGCCGATCCTTAGTAAATAAATCACTACGGTAAAAGGTCGAAAAAATCAAATCGATTTCAGCCAAGTGGGCATCAAGGTCAACGTAGCGAAACGGTGTCAGGAATTTAATGTTCGGAAATAAGTTGGTCAATTGCAAGTACGCTAGAGCCGAATTACCGATACCATTAGGGCAGACAATAGCGGCGGTGATGTTGTCACTTTTTTTGGCGTCTGCAGTATAAATAAAACTGATTAGATGAATAGTCAAAAACGCGATTTCTTCGTCAGGCACTCGCCCCATTTCAGTCACAAAGTTTTGCAATGCCCGCGACACCAATGTAAAAATCTCGCCATATTCGGAAATTACTTGCTCAGTCAGCGGATTGGTGATGGGATAGTTGAACTGTAGCCGATAGTACATCGAGCGAAAATGAGTGAAGAGCTGAGCGGCCACTTTATTCTGATCGGAAAAAACGATTCCGGAAATATCGGAGAACCGCTGTACCACCTGAGCTGTAATATCATAAATATACCGGTTCAGCGATAGGTGCTCCAGGCCACCAATACTCAGGCATAACACAATCGTCGCCAAGTACTCAGCGGCAGTGCTACTAGTCACCCCGTCTTCAGCCAGCAACGCCTGAGCGAAGACGTATTCATTCGTTTCACTGACGTCAATGCGTCGGGCCGCACTCGGCAAATACTCCGGACGAATTCGCAACCGACTGGTCATGAACACATAAATATACCCAAATTCCAACAAACGGTTTTCGACAAAGTCAATGTGATATTTTTTGGTCAAGCGTGTGATTTTGGCAAATACCGTTTGCGTGTTGACATGCTGAATTAAATCAGCACAAGTGCTGAGCAGGCCACCATTGGTTTTAGATAACTCTGTGCTAAGTGTGCGAATCAAATACATGCGCAATCGATTTTCATGACCGTCCAGCCGATACCCATTTTGGCGATCATAATGAATATGGAGTTGATACGGCAACAATAGTGACTCCAAGGCCTTCAAGTCCTTTGAAATCGTCGATTGACTAACTTGCAAGTAATCCTGCAGGTGAATCAGCGACAAATATCCGTCATGACACGACAGCAACAGCGAAATGAACAACTGCCGCTCACTGGTGCTTAAAGTGTAGTGGTTCAGGGCCGTCAGATTCTCACTGGCCCGAAGCGTCAACAAATAGTCATAGGCATCATTAGGTACAACAACATAGGCCCCTTCGGTATCAATTGGAGGTTGTTGATGATCGGCAAGGTGTTGGTTGAGCTTTTCGATCGCATAGTCAACTTGGCGACTGGTTAGCCCAAGTTGATCAGTCATTCTGCTCTTGGTCAGGATCGGATTTTGAATGATGGTATCGATAATTTGAAGCTGTTTGATATCAAGCATAGTAACCTCCTTGATCACTAGCGTCATGGCTACCGGCAACAATCGTTGTCGGCACCCTGACGCTCGAACCATTAGACAAGCATGTGCCGATCCGAAGAAGAAAACAAATTTGAGCGCAACTTATGTGGCGTGAGACCGCGAGAAGTACACGAAAGAGATTCGCCACCTGGGCAACGACTGCGAGTATGCTAGTTGATGGCTCAGTGAAAGTTGATACAGACTCTTGCGCTAGACTGTTCCTAACTGCGATATGTGTCGATTGCTGCTCTGATTTTCTTTGCACTTTCGGCAATATCAGCAATGCTACCTTTAGATAGTGCACCACCAATACCGACAACTTCGACGCCTGCAGCAAACCAATCTGCCACGTTGTCGGCATTGACGCCACCAGACTCCAGCATTGGCATATCGGGAATTGGCGTTTTGATGGTTTTAATCACTTCGGGGCCGAGGATACCACCATAAGGGAAGTATTTGATAAAGGTGGCGCCAGCGCGCAAGGCGGTCATTGCCTCGGTCACCGTGGTGCAGCCAGGCGCGTAAGGAATTTGATATTCATTAGCCAAGCTCATTACTTCCGGGTCAAACATTGGTGAGTACAAGAACCCGGCCCCATGCGCAATCGCATCCTTGGCGGTGGCGCCGTTGTTCACAGTACCGGCGCCAACTAAAATACAGTCACCAAGTTTCTGATGCACCAAATCGATGGCCTCAGGCGCATCGGAATTAGTATAGCTGATTTCCATCACTGGAATACCGCCATCAACAATACCCTTGGCAATTTCCAACACGCGTGACGGGGTGGCGCGGACCACCGCCAACGCCCCGCTATCAAGAATTTTCTTCGTTAACTCAAACTTCTTCATGTGAATTTCCTTTCTAGATAACACCCCGTGCCTTATAATCGGCCACGACCTTTTGAATGTCTTTATCGAGCTGACTACCGGCCGCCGGCATCAACGCAGGTCGTCGAGCCGGACCGACATTTACGCCACTGGCCGTCACTGCCGCCTTCAACGAGACCGGCGTGGTGGCCTCATGTAACACCGTACGCAGCGGTTGGATAGCATCTTGATAGTACTGAGCCGCCTTGAGATTCCCAGTTCGATAGGCATCATACAGTTTGACGACGTTGGCCACCAGCAAATTTCCGGTGCCAGCAATTGCAGCATCTCCCCCATGTTTCAAGGATTCGAGAATGCGCCCATCAGAGCCCATAATCAAAGTGAAATCATTACTAGACCGGTTGGCAATGTAACCGTCGAAGTTCTTCCAATCGCCCGACGAATCCTTCAATCCGATGATGTTTGGGTGCTGAGACAGAAGACGCACCGATTCCGGCTCGATGTTGATTCCAGTTTTACCAGGCATATTGTACAGTACACAAGGCACCGGTACGGCATCCGCCACAGATTGGTAATGCGCGACTAACTCTGCTTGTGTTGGTGCGACGAATGATGGGGCCACCAACGAAACAGCGTCTGGATGTAAGCCCGCTATCCGTTGTGAAAACGCGATGGTTTCGCGGGTACTATTCAACCCAGTACCGACAATTACCTTCGCCCGGCCAGCGACGTACTCGATGACAAACTTAGCAAAATCATATTTTTCATCTTCTGTCATGGCATAGGCTTCACCATTGGTTCCGAGAATGAACAGTCCTGTTGGTTTCGCTGCTAGCAAGTAATCGATTAACTTTGCGGTGCGCTCAGTGCTAACAGATTCATCATCAGCAAACGGCGTTACCATCGCAACAAGAATTCCAGAAAATGGCGTCATTAGAGTTTCCTTTCTAAGCAGATTTATCTGCTAAAAAACAAGAAGCGAGGGCGGTTTCCCTCCCTCGCCCAGCCAACCATCTAACTAGTGGAACAAACCCAAAATCCAGTTGAGGGCGGTACCAACCACGTTGTAGTCGACGTTCGGGAACATCGCGGTGGTAATGCCCAAGTGAGAGAATGCGGGATACAACAGGACTGGCAAAAACGCCAGCAACAATCCGACCACAAAGGAACCAAAGACAGCACCGCGCCAGCCACCGGTTGAGTTACCAAACACAGCGGCAGTCCCACCCGAGAAGAAACAAATGTGGGCGGCAGGAATGATTACCATAGAGAAGTGCAACATCACCATCACCCCAACAGCGATCAAACCGGCGGCGTAAGAGCATAGAAAGCCAACCAGGACAGCAGTTGGTGCATATGGGAAGATGGTTGGAACATCTAGAGCTGGCCGAGAACCAGGAATGAACTTTTCGGAAAAAGCGGTAAAAGCAGCCGTAATTTCTGCTAAGAACATCCGAACACCAGTCATCAACACGCTTATCCCGGCGGTACAAGTTAACGCTTGAATCAGCGGGAAGACCAGCCAGTCAACGCCGGCAGAAATCTTCATGACAGCCGTCTTACCTGCTGCAATCGCGGAAACATAGAACAGAATCAACATGACGAAGGCAAAGCCCATCAGGAAATCCTTGAAGAAACTCAACCACTTAGGGAACTTAATATTTTCAGTGGAATCATCGACATGCTTCTTGAACAGATTACCCAATACCCCAGACAAAGCGTACCCAATCATATTGAAATGACCGATGGCCTGGAAATCACCGCCTGTGATTTTACGCATAAACGGTTGGCACAGTTGTGGCAATGCAGCGGAGCAAAAGCCTAAGATCATCCCGCCAATGATGATGGTCCAGGTATTATCGAAGCCATGTGCCTTCATAACCAGGGCCAATACGCAGGCGAAGAACAAACTATGACCGCCAGTGAAGAACACGTTTTTGAACGGCGTGATGCGGGCGAAAACTAAGTTCATGATGAAACCAATGATCAGCGTCATCGACACGGCAAAGCCGAATTTACTTTGCGCTAAAGCCGTCGCAGCCTCAGGAGAAGCAATGACCCCATTGATATGAAAGCCTGCCGTGAACATCGCATTGAAGTTCTGCAGCGCAGTGGTCATAGTAGAAGCCCCGATCCCAAAGATCAAGAAACCGATGGCCGTCTTAGCGGTCCCAGTGAATACCTGAGTGGCACTCTTTTTTTGCGACACCAGGCCTACGAATGATACCAACGCCAGCAAAATGGCCGGCGTAGAGAGCAAGCTAACTAAAAACTTCATTATCTATCCCCCCTGTGAGTCGTCGCTATTGGTCACCAATTTTTTCCAGTGCAGCCCCCACTTTTGTTTGAATTTCATTTTTATCCAAAATATTGGTGATACCAACGATCTCCTTTTTAACCCCTTCGCTCTTGAGATCAGCAGCGACATCACTTAGCGTCACAATGATTGGACCATCGAAACTCTCAAGCTCATCCAACGACGAATGTTCAACTTCCATGTCCCAGTGTTGTTCATCAATCACCTGATTAAGCTTGATTTTCAGCATCAAACTCGATCCAACACCAGCCCGACATGCAACTAACGCCTTAACCATAAAAATCACTCCTTTTTTGCAGCAACGTTTGCTTGAACGTACTGCATAATTTCGTCAGGTGATTGAGCCTGATCCAAGGTCTGGTAGAACGCATCCTCCGACAACAACTCGACAAGTTCCTGCATCGCCTGCAAGTGCGAATTGGAATCTGGCGCGCTAAGCGTAAAAATGTACTTCACCGGATCATTATCTGGATTGTTGAAAGCCACGGCCGGCTCAAGGGTCGTAATGCCCATTGCCAGTTGGTGTGCGCCTGCGTCACTGGGGGCATGAGCCAACGCTACATGCGGCGTAATTACAAAATAAGGGCCGTACTTTTCAACGGAACGGATAATCTCTTCCACGTAGTGCTGGCTTACTGCCCTTGCTTCAACTAACGGCGCGCCGGCGAGGTGAACGGCTTCTTGCCAATCCTTCGCTGTCACCTTAAGCTGAGTCAAAGCCGGATTCATCATTTTCTCAATCATACTTTCACCACCTGTTTGCTTGGTACAAGTCTAATGTAAGCGGTATCTATATGATGCTTCAAGTCTCTTTGCTTGTCGTCCTTGTTGGTTCGCTCCACAATTTTTACGAATTCAACTTATGAAAATCAGATGAAATCGATTCATATAGCCGATTGTAACTAATTTCACTAAATCGGCATTTCATTTATGCACGGGGAAAAACAAAATTGACTAGCAACCACTCTTGAGCCTCCCCTGAACAGCCGCAACAATAGTGATAGATAAGGAGGACGATTTCATTGACTGAAAATACTAATACATTAATTCACAAGTACATGCAACGAGAAATTTCGGCGATGCAATATATTGAAGCTCATACCGACCGTGCACAATACACGGGCTTAGTCGACCGCATTCAATGCCTACACGGTCACCTGATCTTTATGGGTGTCGGCAAAACTGGTCACATCGGCGCCAAGCTCGCCGCGACCTTCGCTAGTCTGGGGACACCCAGCTTCTTCGTTCACGCCACCGAGTCCATGCATGGTGATATGGGTATGATTACTAAAGCAGACATGGTGATTTTGATTTCCAATTCTGGGGAGACGAAAGAAACTCTCGCCCCTTTACCGGCACTGCATCACATTGGTGCCTACACAGTAGCTTTCACAGGCAAGGCACAATCTAGCCTCGCTCGGTCCTGCGACGCCGTGTTGACGATTCCAGTAGCAGATGAAGCCGACGACCTTGGCCTCGCCCCAACTAACAGTTCTACTGCGGCCCTGATGGTAGGTGATGCTTTAGCTTGCACAGTTTCTCGCCTCAAGGGATTCACCAAAACCGATTTTGCCGGTTTTCACCCAGGCGGTGCCTTAGGCCAAAAGCTTCTGCAAGGCCAGACATTGTAATCAGTAGTTCCTTCACAAGACAAAAGATGGCGTTAAAAAATAATCAGAGTTGATGATTGCCACACGATTATTCCAGCATAATACGGGCCCCGAAGTCATGAGAGGCACCTCCTTAAAACCTCAAAATGAGGCCTCACAGGAGGCGCCTCTTGTACTCTGCGCGAAGAACACTTTATATTTTAACCACGTTTTTTTTCATCACGGCAAGTACAAAACCTAGTCCTGCCTAACAATAAGCCTATCCAAAGCTGTACGCTACATAACGATACTGTCACACCACACAAAAAAACCGCCCCTAAATTGCAGAGGCGGTTTCATTTTTACTTTTGATCCTTCAACGCCGCCGCGGCCTTATCTGGGACCTGCGTTACCGCAATGTTCCGTGGACCTTCAATGACCCGTTTAGCGGAAACCTTTGCGGTGACATAATCACCTTTTGGCAACGGCGTTGGGTTCGTACTTTCTTCACTTTCCCAGCCAACGTGTTTGATATCACCTTTCGCGTTTGCCCAGGTGAAGTCGTAGTCATAATAGTAGACTTGTTGTCCATTTTTCTTGTAGTCGGCACCACTGTTGGTTTTCGATTTGTGCTTGACCGCCGTTGGCACCACAGCATAAGCCGTTTCACCATTATAGGTGGTATTCCAATAACTGTAAGCCTTGTAACCGCCGAAGGCCACAATGACTAAGACGATGATCCCGATGATGGCTTTGCGCATAATGTGATCGCTCCTTAACTCGTTTGATTGATTCGATTATCGCATCTGCCAGCCCCATTGACCACGAACAAAATCGTCACTTAGTCGTCATATTCCCCTTTGATCACGAAATAACTACCGCGGATGGTGCCTGCCAGCTTCGATTTTTGGCGCGCGAACTTGAATTTCCCTTCTAGTTCTGCCGGCACCGCCATCCCGTCGCTAAGTTTGAGCCCCACGGCACGCTTGCCACCTTCGGCCAACGTGTATAAAATGTTGATCCCAAGCCCGTCTTCATAGAAAACATGTGTCCACCGGATCCCGTCGACTTCTAATTGGCTCACTTCCAGCGGCTTGGCGGCAAAATGCAAGTCGCGTTCGGCTAAGACCCGCTCAACATAGTCCAGTAGCTCCGGCCGCTCACTTGCCGGTTCGGTGACAAAATGCACCTTATACTTGTTCCAAAAATACCGCGCCTCATTTGCTCGTAACCCGGCCAAAGCTGACGCTACCGGTGACGATTCCAATCCTTGCGTCGACACTGCTTTAAAATCCACTTGATAACTCATCCGCTATCCTCCATGACATTTTGTCCTAGTATCGCGCATTCTCCGCCGTAATACAATATCGTCTCACTTGTGGTCACCTATCGTCTGCACGACTTGTGCCAACCGCGCCTGTAGCGCCGCGGCTTGGCTCGGCAGTAACCGCGCATAACTCAGGCGCACCTGGTTGTGGTGACTGCCGAACAGGAAGTCTGGTCGCACCAATAACCCCGCTTGTAAAAACGCTCCGTATTCCACTGCGCTTAATTGTTGGGTACGATGCAGCGTCACCCAAAAGTGGTTGTTCGCCGCCGCTGACTGGTAGCTGAGCCACCCAGCCGCCACTAACGGCGACAGCGCCGCGACCAAGGTCTCCCGGCGTTGTGCCAGGCGCGCTTGTTGCGTCGCCACCATCCGAGAAAGGTCTGGTTGCATGAGTAATTGGGCCGCAACCACCTGCGGAAAGACACTGATCTCCGCTTCCATTTGTTGGCGAATCTGGGCCAATCGCTGTACCACTCCCGGCGGTGCGATCAGCCAACCGATACGTGTATGTGGGCCTAACAGAGGCGATAGTGAACCAATATACAACACATTGTCTGAATCTAATTGTCGTAGTGGTGGCTGAGCCTTTTTCTGCAAAGCACTGACAACGCCTAACAGATCATCCTCGACTAGCGGCAGGTGTAGCGCCCGACAATGTGTCAGCAATTTTTGCCGAGCAGCCAAGCTCATCGTGGCCCCTGTCGGATTCTGCCCCGTCGGATTGACGAATAAGAACCGCACGTGGTGTTGGTGATAGACCCGCGTCAGCGCCGCTAGGTCCAGCCCATCGTCACGCAGCGGCACCCCGTAGATCCGCACGCCGGCGGCCTGAAACAAAGTCAATTGGTAAAAATACGACGGGGCTTCAACCGCGATCGCGTCCCCGTCGCTGAGCAGCCCCTGTGACAGCAGATAGTACGCCTGTTGCGCCCCAGACGTAATCAGAACCTGCTCAGGCGAAACTGCGCCTAACAAAGGGCGCAAGTGCGTCACGACCGCCCGCTTGAGTTCGGCATCCCCTGTGATGTCCATTTGTCGTTCCTGGACGTACAGCTCTGCCAGCGACAAACCACTAGGCGCCAGCGGAACCGCTAAGTCCGCGGCGATCGTTGAATCCGCCAGGTCAATCATTCCCGGCTCACGCCGCAACTTGGCCAGACGCAAGGAAAAAGGATCCGGGCCGCTCAGCCGATTCGTCGACAAATAGTCGTGCCACCGCGTCGGCTGGGCCACGCCCCACTTATCCGGATTGACCCAAGTCCCGCTACCCACGCGCCGCGCCAGTAGTCCTTGACTGACCAATTCACCTAACGCCCGTTGCACTGTCGACCGGTTAACGCCCAAGGTCTGTGCCAGCCAACGCTCGGCGGGAAGCCGCGCGCCGGGTAGCAACTCACCTGTTTCGATGGCGGTCGTGATCAACGTGATCACGCGCAAGTATGCGGGTTGGTGCGTCTGGGGTAATTGCCAATCCATGAAGGGCCTCCTTATTGTGGGGTGTCTAAACGCGCTCTTTTCGGCAACGGCAATGCCTATAAGTCATCACGCCATGGCGTGGCTATCGCCCCACCACGTCATGCTGCCTTATAGACTTGCCTAGAACCACCGGGGATCACGCTCTGCTCTAAACGCGCTCTCTTCGGCAACGGCAATGCCTATAAGTCATCACGCCATGGCGTGGCTATCGCCCCACCACGTCATGCTGCCTTATAGACTTGCCTAGAACCGCCGAGGATCGCGCTTTGCTCTAAACGCGCTCGGGCACACAACGGCGCGGCGTGTAAGCCCGTGTGTCCTCACGCTCTGCTAAATTGGGTGGCTTTTTTGCCATCCAATTGGTGGTTGGCGTCGACCACAGCCTACCATATGCTAATACCAACTTACAAGATGAGGTGACTTGGAATGACAGAAACAGGGACAACTTTAGTTAAGCGCGGTATGGCGCAGATGCAAAAAGGCGGCGTGATCATGGACGTCGCGAATGTTGAACAAGCAAAAATCGCAGAAGCCGCTGGGGCGGTCGCAGTCATGGCATTGGAACGCGTACCGTCTGACATCCGGGCCGCTGGTGGCGTTGCGCGGATGTCAGACCCGGCGATGATCGAGGCCATCATGGCCGCTGTATCGATTCCGGTCATGGCGAAAGCGCGTATCGGCCACATCGCCGAGGCGCGGATCCTCGAAGCGATCGGTGTCGATTACATTGACGAAAGTGAAGTCCTGACCCCCGCCGACGACAACTACCACATCGACAAGCGCGACTACACCGTGCCGTTTGTCTGCGGCTGTCGGGACCTCGGCGAGGCGCTGCGGCGAATTGCAGAAGGTGCCTCAATGTTACGGACAAAAGGCGAACCCGGCACCGGCAACATTGTCGAAGCCGTCCGCCACATGGAAAAAGTCAACCAAGACATCGCCCACGTCCATGCCGCCGATGACAACCAGCTCGTGACCCTGGCGCGCGACTTCCGTGTTCCTTTAGACCTATTACGCGACGTCCACGATACCGGCAAACTGCCTGTCGTCAACTTCGCCGCCGGTGGCGTGGCCACGCCAGCAGATGCGGCCTTGATGATGAACCTCGGCGCTGACGGCATTTTTGTCGGCTCCGGGATCTTCAAGTCCGATAATCCCGAAAAGTTCGCCAAAGCGATCGTCACCGCCACTGCCCACCCCACCGATTACGCCTTGATCGCCGAAGCCTCCAAAAACTTAGGCGCCGCAATGCGCGGCATCGAGCTATCAACGTTAAGCGATGACCAGAAAATGTCACAACGGGGGATCTAGCCTATGGTGATCGGTGTTTTAGCCTTACAAGGTGCCGTTTCAGAACACGTCACCTTACTGCAAACGTTAGGGGCCACGGTTCGCGAGCTCCGCGAGCCGCAAGAGCTTGCCGAACTGGATGGGCTCGTCTTACCAGGCGGCGAAAGCACGACGATGCGCAAACTCCTCGATCGCGTCGGCATGTTAACGCCACTGCGCAAACTCGTAGCGTCTGGGCTGCCCGTTTTCGGCACTTGTGCCGGTATGGTCTTATTGGCCCAACCAGAAAGCCTCAACGCGTTACCCGCCACGATACAGCGTAATGGCTTCGGCCGCCAACGCGAAAGCTTCGAGGCAGAACTTGCCGTGACTGGGTTCGAAACCCTTTATCACGGTGTCTTTATTCGTGCCCCTTACTACTCGGCGGTGGACCCTTCAGTCACGGTGCTCGCCACCGTTAACGACGATCGCATCGTAGCTGCACGCTATCAGCATTTGCTCGTCACTGCCTTTCACCCAGAGTTGACTGAAGACACCCGCTTCCACCAACTATTTTTGGAGATGGTGACGGGAAAGTAGCCTATACTGTTTCCACGTGAAACAAAAAGCTGACAAGCAATGATTTGTCAGCTTTTTTTATTCCCTCACGCCAGCCGCGATAACTCCGTCAATTGAGGTAGTCCCCTTGCAGGCAAGGCACATGTATCCGCTTACGCGCAGTGACAACGACGATCCGGATCAGTCTTCGTGCGCTTTTCAATCAATGACGCCGCGTGTAATCCTATCAGCGTCTAAAAACCAATAACGATGATAATCACCCGCCAACGCACTAAACGCGACGGGTTCGATATGATGCGCGGACAGATAATCGAGCAAATAGTTGCGAATGATCCAGTTGTCGTCGATCCGTCGCGGGTGTAAGTCAATGCTTTGCGCGATCACGGCTGGCGTCGTGCCAAGTGCCGTGGCGATTTCTGCCAAGCTTAGGCCGCTACGCTCAATATTTGCCTTAAATTCCTGCCGCGTTGCGGTCATCTGTGCTGGTGTTAGCGACATGTCAGCCTCCCTATGTTATGATTAACTTGTAAATACAACATACAGATTATTCTTGCTTCACAGAATTGTCAATCTACAATACTTGTAAATCAATCTAATTTGTTAACGGAGGCACGGCATGAATCTCGGAACGGACAACGAATTGGTCGAACACCTTTTTCGCCTCACGCGCGAAGAGCAACAGTTCGTTCAACATCAATTGAAGCGGCACGGGCTCAACGTTTTACAAGCCCAGGCATTAAATTTCATCGCGCAACACCCTGCCGCGATTCAAAAAGCGCTCTCGCAGTACCTAGGCAAACAAGAAGCCACCACTACCAACCTCTTGAAGGTCCTGGAATCTCGCCAACTCATCTTGCGCCGCGTGGCAGCCGACAACGAGCGCCAAAAGAAACTCTACCTAACCCCCGAAGGCCAAGAATTAGTCCAGGTCGTCCACGCCGTCTTCATAGACCTCGAAACCCGGGTTAGCACCCCACTGACAGACGAGGAAAAGCAACTCATGCTGGCGCTGTTGAAGCGGATTACGGCAGAGGCGACCTTCGACGATTGAGACCGGCACACGCAAAAAGGGGCTGTGACAAAACCCCGATAAAAAATGGATCAAGACTCGGAAATCACGAAGATTTCCAGTCTTGATCCATTTGTTTTTCTTTGAAGGCGACGAAACACCCAATTGCTTTGCTACCTTTC
>JALCQM010000015.1 GCA_022651245.1 Lactobacillus sp. | reverse complement strand
CAGGTATGGGTTTATAATCTGCTATGGCTGAATCATACCATCCTCCAAGAAACTTATCAACCTTTTTGGGTAAGTTACAAACAGGTTTCGTTTAATTATTTCTTGACACTTTCAATGGGTTTCATTAAGCTTCAGGTAAGGCTACAAAAAGGAGAAATCAACCTATGTTTGGAAAAAGCGAAGAAGGTATCGACAAAAAGCTCGCTAGAAATATTAAGCGTATTCGTATGGAACGCGGCATGACGCAAAAAGACCTTGCTGATGCGATGGGCAGCATCGAGCAAAGCGTGTCTAAGTTTGAGCGGGCGATCTCTGCACCGTCCGCTAAAGCGATTATGCAGTTATGTGAGGCGTTGCAAGTAACGCCCAATGACTTGTACCTCAACGACGCGGACTGGCGCAGCTGGCAGTCGGAGAAGCTGGAACATCAAGACCATTCCGTTAACGGTTTGGTCGATCACGTCGAAATGGTTCAGAAGATGTTTGCAGAAGCAGAACTCGCCCGCAAAGCCGGAGATGAGAAACTGGAGCGTGCTACTCTGGATCAAATCATTCAGATATACATGTGGACCAATGACCATTTTCGCGAAGTCGCACACTTGCTTGATCGGCGATACATGAACGAATACCTCGACAAAATGGAAAAGGAAACTCGTAACGCAATGATCAACAACGCAGAGCTTTAGGCTACTATGCAAATTTCGTCTAAATAGGCTTGATTAAGCAAAAGGACATAGTAGTCGCATAAGTTACGAATGCGACTACTATGTCCTTTTGGCGTGCCAATTCAACCGGCTTAATCGCGCTAAGAATGCCGTCAAATCAACAATCCGACGTCATTCAAGCCCTCAGATTACAACTCAATGCCCCTTGTGCTTTTGTTTTTTCTTGGTCTGACGCAGTCTATATTTTTTTTCTTGATCTAAAATCTTCCTAGCGCGTCTTTGATGCTGTCGGTTTACTTTTTGACATTCCAGCTGTTTTTGGAGTGCTTTTTGTGCTTTGGTTCCGACACCAGACTGAACACTCTTTTTAGCTAACCTTTGAAGGCGCTTAGGATTTATTTTTAGTTCAGAAACAGACGATTCACAAATAGTCTGTTGAAAAAAAGTGATTTTATCCCAATGATGAATAACCAAATCGGCGATCAAAGTTAATTTAGGTTCTGAAGGACCTAAGTTAATTTGGGCAACTTCATAAGTTGAATCAAAACGTCTCTCAAAAATAGCTTTATAAAACGGTGGTTCATAGACAATTGTTAATGTGCAACTAATCGTGGACATCAAATACCCTCCTTAAATGTAAGCAAGAAAGATGGACAACCAAGGAGGCAGGTTACTGATAGCTTTGCTACGTCCGGACTACCAACCGAACTGTGTTTTTACTTTCTATCTTTAGTTTAGCCCAAAGTGATCAACCAATCAAATGATGGATTTTCATGATACAAGTGACGACCAACCAAGTATATTCGCGTGCCAAATCAGTACCACTTCATCCAAATTCAGTCGATTTCAACCGTCTCAATCGCGTCATGAATGCCGTTATATCAACAATCCGACGTCATTCAAACCGTCAGAGTACAACTCGAAATCCGTCGAACCGGCTAATACCGGCGCGCAAGTTCGAATCTTGTACTCTCCTTCATAAAACGTTGAATTAACAGCGTTCCGCAGCCTTTCGGGGTTGCGGTTTTTTGTTGTCTTTAAACGGGAGCCAAATTAACCTTGCTGATTACCTTGAGAGGGGATTTTTCGAATCAAAACGGTAAGGGCGACAAATCCCATGCGCAAAGAATGATGCTGCTATTAACAGACATGGTGTCACTATTTGCGATTAAAGATCATTATCTACCGTCTGTCCACGATCATCATCTATGGTAGACTGAAACCAGGATGACATGCTATCGCGTTTGCGATCAGCGGTCACATCAAATCGAGGTGGCAGAAGTGAAGAATCGTATACTTGCGGTTGACGATGATCTGGACATATTAAGCTTGCTAGAGCGCTTCTTTGCCAGCTATGCGTCACAATAGCTGCGACAGGGGCACAGGCGTTAAAACAGTTGGCGCGTATTCCTGATCTGATCTTACTCGATATTAATCTGCCTGATATTGATGGCTTCGAGTTGATCGCTCAGATCCGGCAGCTCACCTCGGTGCCGATCATTTTTCTGACGGCGCGGGTTAGTGACCAGGACAAGATTCACGGGTTGAGCGCTGGGGGAGACGATTATGTCGTGAAACCTTTTTCTCTTGGCGAACTCGCGGCGCGGATCGATGCGCACCTGCGCCGCGAAACCACGCCGAAACATCAAGATCAAGTGGCGATCTTTGGGGCTGTGGTGATCAATTACAGCACGCAAACCGTCACGATTGGGGCCCAGCCGCTCGCGTTGGCCCGCAAGCAATATCAACTGATCGAAGTGTTGAGTCAAAATCCCAACCAGGTCTTCAGTCGGGAACAATTGTACGAGAGAATCTGGGGATATGATGCGGCAGGGGATGATCATGTGATCGCCGAGCACGTCCGCCGGATTCGGCAGCAGTTTGACCAACACAACGCGGTGACACCGATCGAAACGGTGTGGGGAGTGGGCTATCGATGGCTAAGTTAAAACAAAAATGGGCGGATTTACCGATCAGGCAGTCGCTACTGCGCATCACCCTCGTCGGGACGCTGCTGGCAACGGCGCTGATCATCGGGTTTCTGGTCGCCTGGAACGCCTTACTCAATCTTTGGGCCACCCAGGTACTCACTCACGATAACTGGGATTTGTTCGGCTTTTCGGCTCAAACCATTGGCGTGGTCGTCCTCTTTGGCGGCGCCATGATTGGCAGCTTTTTGCTCTTGGCCTTCGTGATGTGGAAAGCCGCCGATATTTTCTACAACGTCAAGCTGGCACAGCCACTCGACCAACTCAACAAAGGCGTTGAGCAGATCCGCCACCAGAACCTCGATTTTGCCCTTCATAACGACCATCACGATGAACTCGGTGAGTTGACGCGCTCGTTTGAAAGCATGCGGCAAGCCTTGCAAGATGCACTCCAACAATCGTGGCAGTTGTTGGAAGAGCAAAAGGAGGTCAACGCCGCCTTTGCCCATGATCTGCGGACGCCGTTGACCGTCCTACAAGGGGACGCCGAAATGTTGATGCTCAATCCCGATCCGGCCAACATCCAGGATTTGGCCCAGGACATCCAGCACCAGTTCCAGCGCGTGACGGATTTTATCGGCTTAATGAGTCAGATCACCTCGTTGCAAGCCGCGCCTGATGAAAGCCAGACGTGCACGTCTGAACAGCTGACTAAGCTGCTACGGGAGGAAGTGGCCCATATGCCAGTCGCGGTCACGCTATCGGATCAGCGGGGGGAATCGACACCGTTCAAGCTCGCAACCAGTGCCATGCTTGAAGTGTTGGACAATCAGCTGAGCAATGCCCGGCGGTTCGCTAAATCTACGGTGACACTCACGGTGGTCCTAACCCCACACGACCTGCAAATGACAGTGTTGAATGATGGTCCACAGCTTACCAAAATCGAACTAGAAAACGTGCGGACCCCGTTTTTCTCGCAACAAAAAGCTGGGCAGCACCTCGGGGTCGGGATGTACATCTGCAAAGTGCTGTGTCAAACCCATGGCGGTGATTTTACCGTACACAACGTACCAGAAGGGGTGGCGACGCGCGCACGGTTCCAGATTACCTGAACGTGTTGACAGAAAGTTGATAATCATTTGTTATCGTCTCCTTGTAAGCAAAACAAGGAGGCGTTTTTAAATGCATACTATTGAGATCACCAACCTCACCAAGACCTACCGCAAGAAACCAACGCCAGCATTGGACCACCTAACGCTCGCCGTTGATAAGGGGATGTTCGGCCTGCTCGGCAAAAATGGGGCGGGCAAGTCGACACTGATGAAAATCCTGACCACACTGGAGCAACCGACAACTGGAAACGCCGTGGTTTGCGGCATCCCCTTAAGCCAACCTCAAGCGATTCGTGATCTGATCGGGTACCTCCCGCAAAACTTTGCATTCTACCCGAACATGACCGTCGCCAATGCGTTAGCGTACCTCGCAACGCTTGCCAACGTGCCAGTGCGCGCACAACGGCAACGGATTGCCCAACTACTTGCTGACGTCAATCTGACCGCCAAGGCCCATACCAAGGTGCGACAACTATCTGGTGGGATGCTGCAACGGTTAGGCATTGCCCAAGCATTGATCAATAACCCGCAGGTCCTGATCGTCGATGAACCGACGGCTGGCCTTGATCCCGAAGAGCGCATTCGGTTTCGCAATCTGCTGACGGACTTTTCCAGTGAGCGCACGGTACTACTTTCCACACACATTGTGTCAGATGTTGAAGCCACAACCAATCAAATTGGTGTCCTTGATCACGGGCAATTACTGTTTACAGGCACCACCAATGCGCTCATCACTGCGGCGACGGGGCACGTTTTTCAAGCGTTAGTGCCGCGTGAAGCAGCCGTCCAGTTCAAGCAAACGCACCAGATCAGCGAGCAAGTCACCCAAGCCGACCAAAGTCATTTTCGCTTTATTGCCGCTTCATCTTCCCAAACGCCGGTCACGCCCACCCTTGAAGAGGCTTATCTCTATCTTCAAACACAACATGAGGGGGCGGGCGTATGAGGTTATTTTGGTTAGAGTCTAAGCGACTATTGCTGAGCGGCGCCTTTTTGATCTACAGCGTGCTAGTTTGCGGGTTTATTGTTCTCAATGTGAATCCGCTGGTGAATCGCAGCTTGGCAACGTTGCCGACGGCTAATCACTACGATGCCATTTATGCGTCCGATTTTCGAACACTGAAAAACGGCGTCATGTCGCAGTTGACGACTGAATACAAGGCGAACACGTACACGACCTATCCACTGGGTTTTGCTAAAACGACAGCCCTTAAATCGCATGAACGTGCTTCGATGCGGACGCAAATCAAAGCACTCAAGCAGACAAAAAATCGGCACGCGCTTAATCTCGTCATTAAACGGGTAAATCAGCTCCTTGGCGGACATTCTAGCTACACCGCGGCTAATATTGCGACTCTCGCGCGACGGCAAATGACCCCCAAAGAGGCTAGGCAAGACTACCAGTTGATCGTCACGCGCGACAAAATTTCCGGTGCATTTGCACGCGTCTTCGCCGACATTGCGGGTTTGATCGTGGGCATCTTGCCAACGGTGATCATCATTGCCTTTTGTGATGCCGATCGGCGCAGTCGCGCATTAGCGACCATTCAGTCTAAGTTCGCGTCCAGTGGCAAAAGGCTAGCGACCCAGTATTGTGCCAGCCTGATCGTACTCTTGTTGCCGGTGCTTGTCGCTGGCGGGTACTTCACGCTGCGCGTCAACGGGTTATATCCGCACCAAGTGATTGACCGGTTCGCGTTCATGAAGGCTGCGGTCATTTGGATATTGCCCACCTTGATGATCAGCAGTGCCATGGGCTTTATGACCTATCAATTGTTTAGCAATTTCGTGGGTTTTGCTTTTCAAATTGGTTGGTGGCTCGTGACCACGATGATCGGGGCGCGCCGGGTCGATGGCTATTATGGGTGGCTGTTAATGCCGCGCCACAACTCGCTTCACAACGTGGCTTACTTTTACACTCACCTCAATGAACTGCTGATCAATCGGGTCAGTTATGCCATGTTCGCACTGATCATGGTGGGGGTTGCACTTCTAGTGGCCCAATTACGCAAAGGGGGACTTCACATTGCGTTTTCAAGTCAGCATTAACGATCTCAAGGCCAACGTCTGGCCAATGAGCACCGTAATACTCCTATTGGCGGGACTAATTCCGCTCCTCTTCAACCTTGCCCCTAGTTCAATCCAGCAGGCGGCCATGACAGGTGAGCTATTTGTCCCACTGATTGCGATGATCGGCCTACCAACCATCTTCCTGCCAGATCAAGCAGAAGCCATTCAAGCCGTGATCAACACCAAGCACTACCGGTTACCACTGCTTCGCCTGCTACGGGTTAGCTGGTTGTTACTGCTGCTAAACCTAGTGAACGCCGGCATCATCACTGCCTACGGCGTCCATGGTGTGGCGGTGCCGCTACTGACGCTGATGATAGATTTTAGCGCCAAAACGTTACTGCTTGCAGGCCTCGTCACCGTCAGCTATCGACTTACCCAAAACATCGTCGTGGCATACATCCTCCCCGTGACTTACTTCGCCCTGTGTCTTGGGTATACTGGCCTGGGCCCGCTTAATTTGCTCACGCTGATGCACGGCCGGCCGTTGTCAGATTGTGGCTGGCAAGTTGGGGTCGCATTACTCATGTTAGGCATTGGGCTAATACCCGGAGGTGCAACGTTAAACCCTCATCCTTCGAGATAGCGATTGCGTTTTTTTGCATCAGAAATGCTCTAAGCATAAACTCGTAGAAGAAAAATACAAGACGGTGCCCTTGACAGGGAATATTGGTGAAGTTATATTAGTTTCATGATAATCGAACAATTAACTGATGACGAATCCAGAGTAATTATTTTAAAGGCGGTTGCAGATCCGATGCGACTCAAAATCATACGTATGCTTTACCACCATCAAGGCGAAATGAATTGTGGTGAAATTGGTGAGCAATTGAACATTCAAAAATCTACGGTATCTTACCATTTTCGTACTTTGCGTGAAGCTGGGTTAACAACAACTCGCAAAAGTGGTCAAAATAAATATGTTGAGCTCAGGTTGGAGACCTTTGAGAAGTATCTACCAGGATTTTTAGATACCTTGTAAAAGGTATTTTTTTCTCGCAATAGTTCGATTGTTGTAAAACTGTTATACAAGGAGAATCTTATGCGACGTTACTCAAGTTTATTTTTCTTAATTATGTTCCTTATCGGGACAGATACGTTTCTAATCTCACCGCTCTTACCGACTCTCAGCCGATTGTTCAACGTGTCCACGGCGGCCTCAGGGTGGTTGGTATCCGCGTATGCCATCGGTTATGCAGGATTTGCATTAGTTTCTGGTCCGATATCTGATCAACATGATCGAAAGCAAATACTTCTGTATGGATTGGCTGGCTTTGCATTGTCCACGGCATTTTGTGGCCTTGCAACAACCTATTGGTTAATGCTCCTGTTCAGGTTCTTGGCAGGTATTTGCGCCGCTTTCGTTACGCCTCAAGTCTGGGCTTCAATTCCAGAGGTCGTTGAACCAAAAGATATCGTTAAGGTAATGGGTTACGCTACAGCTGGTCTTTCGATCGCGCAGTTAGTTGGCATTCCCATCGGCAGTTATCTAGCCGCAGGATCGTGGCACACGCCATTTTTTGTAATTGCTGTAGCGGCGGTACTGTTGATGATTGTCTGTTTAAAATCACTACCATCACTAGAAAGCAAACATACGTCAGTCGGGTTCTGGCACACCTATCAACAAGTGATTGGCAACCAAAAGGCCTTAAGTTATTTACTGGCGTATTTTGTTTTCCAGACAGGAAGTTTTACTTCGATCACTTTCATTGCAACCTGGTTTACCCATGACTACGGTCTGACACTTACCGGGGTCGGTACAGCAATGATTGCGATTGGTGCTGGGAATCTTCTCGGCTCATTACTAAGTGGCTATTATGCAAAAAAGATGACCTTTCCGCGCGCCTTTGCTTTTAGCTTTATTGCATTAATATTACTTTACGTCGGTTTGGGATTTGCTAATAGCTTTGTTGTCAGTGAAGTCATGGTTACTGTCGTATACATATTTAACGGATTGATTTTCCCTCTACTAATGACCAGTCTTCAACAAAGCGTTGTAAACGCCCGTAGTACGATGAGTTCACTCGCCAATGCTGCGATGTATCTTGGTGAAACCTTTGCCGGTGGGATTGGGGGACTACTCTTCAAAGAATGGGGCTTTGTCGGCATCGCATGGTTCGCTGCGGTTGTTATTGCCATCGGTGCGGTATTGTACTGGTACCACGGTGCATTTAAGGTTTCTGAATAACTCTAGATCACTTTGAAATTAAACAATCACCTGCTAGGGGTGATTGCTAAGTACTCATCTTCAAATAATTGCGCATTTTACCTCAGTGCCGCGTATTCAAATTTGGCTGTTCTCAATGTATCAAGAGTGCAATCAAGTCAATCATTCAATACCGTGTACCCCGGCAGATTACAGTATTGCGTTCTTTATGCCTTGAAGGTGGGCCATCTTTAGTGACGGTAGTTCATTCACACGGCAACCCGCCGCACCTTAAAACAATTCCAGCCGAATATCACAAGAATCGCGATCAGCGTCAAACCAGCATAGACGGCACCCGTCCCCACCTGCGTGAAGGGGACGAGTGTCGTCTTCCCGTTGAGGTAGCTGAACCACAGCACGACGACCAGACTTTCCGTTAACCGGCCGTTACCAACGATCTGCCCCGAAGCTACTGCCAGCAGAGGCATCGCTAGACACCAAATAATAAATGGCCATGAAATATGGGTGAAATGGATCAGAACCGGAAGATTAAGCAGTAAGTTGGCAGCGATCAAAACTACAATGTGTGCTGATCGGTGTTGGTACATGCGCCTTGAACTTAACGATAACCAGTCGGCCACCTTGTTCTCGTTAATGCCCCAGCCAGCTTGAACCAAAAGCGCAATCGCCAGCAGGTTCAGCACTGGCAGCATGACGCTGGTGACTGTCGCCCACTGAACGCCAAAACTGATCACCCAAAGCATCATCGTTACGATTTTTAGCCACATTGGAATCGTCGCTAGCAGGCGGAGGGCTTCACCAGCAATCAAGCCATGCACGACATTATCCCGCTTGGCTTGATGTTGTCGGTGCTTTGCCTTTAGTGGCCGCCGCTCTAAGAAAACGCAGCTTAGTCCAACGAATAATGCCGCTAATGCAAGACAAACCGCGATTTGCTGCCAGAGTTGCCCATTGAAGCTCACACCGCTGAACAACAGTGTCCGGTGTCCCTTGGCTGAAACAGCACCTGTGCCAAGCACTTGCACCCCACGAACCGCATGGCCGGTGACCGCCTTGACCGAATGGTTGAGTGTCGCAATCAGGGTGGATACCCCGGTCAACCCAACGACCCGGCCGCTGCCGGTTTCGCTGAAATAGGTGACTAGAATCGCGAGGCTGATAAAGGCACTGCCGCTGCGGCCGCGTAGAATCGGGAGCGTCTCGGTTAACAGCGCTAACGCGGCTAAAACGACGAGTCCAGGCAATAACACCGTCAATGGTCCGATAAATTGCCAAGGCGTCATCGCCACACCGAAGAAGCGAATCAGGCACATACCGCCAGCACTGATCACCATCACCAACCACAAGCCAAGGAGCTGAGCCAAATTACCGATGAACATACTGCTCAACAACCGGACCCGCGAAACGCGTGACGTTTGTAAAAATGGCAATACCCCAGACTCTCGCGCAGTTGAGAGCGCATTGTTAATCGTCATGGCACCGATCATCGGTAGCACAAGCGTCATCACAAAAGCGACGCCAATACTGATCCAAGTGGGGTTGTCCGCTTGGTGAAAAATGGTCGGGTCTACGGCTAAGACATGCAGGCTAGTGCCACTAGTAGGAACGCAAAGCGCGGTCAATATGAAAACGGCGAAGCACACCCCGACATAAGCTGGTCGACGCATACGTCTTGTGATTTCTCCGATGATCAGCTCATCCATGCGTCATCACCAGTCCTTCTAGTATTGCGAGACTGGCATCTTCCAAGGTAGGCGTGACCTGCTCGGCGCCAGCGATGACAGGCTGGTCGGCGACAAAGCGGATCACTTCATGCGCACTAACTTGTTTCACAGCACTGATCGGAATATCCGGCAATGCTTTTCCAATCGGGGCGGCGACTTCCCAGACGCAACCTTGCGCCGCGCTAATAGCGTCAGCCGGCTTCCCGTCAAAACACAGGCGACCTTGACGCATTAACAAAATCCGGTTGGCGACTGATTCAATGTCTGAAATAATATGTGTCGACATCAGCACTAGTCGTGTTTGGGCAAGCTGGCTATACAAAGTCCGCAGACTCGCTCTTTCGATGGGATCGAGGCCAACCGTTGGTTCATCACAAACAATCAGCTGCGGCTCACCGAGCAGACTAGCCGCAATCGCCACGCGTTGGCGCATCCCGCCAGAATAATTAGCGAGTCGGCGACCGTGAATAGCATCCAAATGCAGTTGGCCTAACAAGCGTTCAATTTGCTCGTCAGTTGCCACCCGTGGCAAGCCTTTTGCGGCTGCAAGGTAGTGTAGGTATGCGCGCGCCGTAAGTTCCGGATAGTAGGGGATTTGTTGGGGAAGGTACCCCAGTTTGGTCCGTAGCAAGTCAGGATGCTTCACAATGCTAGTTCCATCGAGCAAAATGTCACCTTCAGTGGGTTTTATTTGGGTCGTCAGCATTCTAACCAACGTCGATTTACCCGCACCGTTAGGGCCAATGAGGCCCACCACACCAGCTGCATTCAACGTTGCCGTGAAGTGCTTTACCGCCACATCATCGCCAAACGTCATCGTGACGTGATCAAAAACAATTTCCATATCGCCACACCCTTTCATTTTTACCCCAGCCCACTTTCATCATGAGCCGCCAGCTTGGGTTTAGCATCGGGCATTGGTCGCATTTGGATGCGGTTGCAGCGAGGGGTAAATCATGAAAACTTTATCGTGAATTAGCCACAAAAGTGCAGTTGGCAACTCGAAATCTGTCGCACCAGTGATCTATAATTGCCCGCAGGTTCAAATCTGACACCCGCCCATTAGAAAAAGCCATCCACTTGCGACAAGTGAACGGCTTTTTGTTTTATTTGCCTGACGAATAGTCCTTGGCTTCCATCTTTTCCATTTCTTTTTTCAAGCGTTTTTGCCGTTGTTTCGTCGCATCGGTCCAGATCGTCCCGAGCACACTTTCACCGACGACTAACACAACCAGCTTGGCGACCAGGCTACCGTGTCCGTGGGTGACCATGAGCCAAAGCATAAAGCCAAGAAATAAGAGCATTGGGGCGGCCCCAAACCACTTCGGCAGATAACGCATTAAACCATACAAGATGGCGGCAATCGCAACGCCCATTAACAACCCTTTTAGTTCACTCATTTTTCTCCTCCTGATAACTTCTAATGATTTCCTTTGCTGAAGCTAACGGCAATTTGTCATCTACGACCATTTGCATCACTTTAGCCTCGAAACTGCTACCGCCGGTTTGAGCGAGGACTTTGATCTTCTCAATTAACCGGTCGACGCGCGTACGCACTGTCGGGTAGCTGACGTCATACACTTTTGCCAATTGCTTCAAGGAACCGGAGGCCAATAAAAATTGTTTAATAAACTCTTGATCTTCGGGTGCAAGTTCCAGAAACCAGTCCATGTCCGGTCCTCCTTTTAACTTTGTTGAATTAATATTAACATAGTTAAAGACAAAATCAATTCAAAATTAACTTTAAGCAGTTGAAGTGGGTCGGCAGGCCGGACGGCTGAAAAGAAGGCGGATTTTCGTGTTGCATTTGCAACACAAATCCGTATACTCATTAACAGAAAGCAGGTGAAGCCATGTTGGATGCGTTACGCGCAGTCGGGGTGATTGCTCGGGCCCTGGATAGCATTTCAAATATTGAGTTTCGGGCGCTGGCGCTCACGCGGGGACAATACTTATACTTAGTGCGTATTGTCGAACAGCCGGGGATCATTCAAGAACAGTTAGTTAATCAGTTGAAAGTGGATCGGGCCACGGTCGCGCGCAGCGTCACGAAGCTGTGCCAGCAAGGCTTCGTGGTCAAGCGCCCTGATCCCAATAATGCGAAGTCGAGTTTACTTTTCGCGACAGAAGCGGGGCAACAGGCTTACGCACCGATCCATCGCGAAAATCTATACTCGCTAAAGCGCGCCTTAGACGGCATGAGTCCAGATGAGGTCGCGACCTTGACGCGGCTATTGAACCAAATGTGTGCCAACGTCGATGCCGATTGGCAGCTCGTCAAAAACGGTGGCAAGCGGCTGTACTAAGGACACAGGTAAACGAAAGGATGACTTATGCACGCAATTAGACAAGTGACTGAAGCAGATATTCCGGCGTTAGTCCAGATGGCACGGACCACCTTTGCGGATACGTTCGCTGCCAACACGGCCCCAACCGATATGCAACAATTTTTGGCGACAGCTTACGCACCTGCTCAGCTCATGCGAGAACTACATACCAGTGGTAGCACGTTTTGGTTTGCGACAGTTGACGAGCGGCCGGCCGGGTACATGAAACTGAACGTTGATACTGCCGTTACGGCAGATGTTCAGGCCCACAACGCGCTGGAGCTTGAGCGCATCTACATTTTGCCTGACTATAAGCGGCACGGCTTAGCGAGTTTGCTATACGCCCAGGCGTTAGTGCAAGCCAAGGCGCGGGGCAAAGTCAAAATTGCCTTAGGGGTTTGGGAGCACAACGAACCGGCTAAGGCATTTTATGCTCACCGCGGCTTCCAAAAAGTGGGCGAGCACGCCTTCGTGGTCGGCCAAGACCCACAGCACGATTGGTTGATGGAAGCTGATATTTAACGGGTTGCCAAGGACTAGGAGAAGCGGTCCCTGGCTTTTTTGCGCCATTGTCACCAGTTGTGAAAAAGATTACAATCCAGACGAGGGATGGTGCCGATGCAAGAAGAAAACGACGTGCTGCTTCGCCAGATCAAGGCCTTTTCCCAAGGGCTTGGCTACCTACTGGCAAAAGGCGGTGGCAATTCTGGCAACGAGATTGTCTTCCCGCAAAAAAAGACCCAAAGACTGCCGTTTCAAGCGCAACTTGAACAAGCCATTGCGGCCGGAGAACTGAATGAGGCGACGCGGTTTTTATTCAGTCGGCGGTATGCGCTAGCTGAAGAGCAATTCATTGCGCTGGGGACTTGGTATTTTGAAACGGTGAATGGCTTCTCTGACCAGCAACTAACTCAATTCAACTATTCCCGTCGCGATATCGAGCACGGGTTAGCCCAACTCGCCAGGATTCAACGAGGCGACGCATAGTGCATTACGATCACAAGGAAAGGTAGGCAGATCATCATGGCACATTATCGGATCATGAATTGGGGGATGGTGCTAGTATCGTTTGTTTTCTCACTAATTCTCTTTATCTTAGCGCCACGTCAAATCGTGATGCACTTTAATGGCATCGGGGTTCCAGACAGTTGGTTTGGCCCCAGTGGGTTATACTTAGAGCCCGTGTTGCTGTTTGTGGTCGCTTGGCTTTGCGAACGCGTCAGTGTCCGCGCACGCCGGCGTGACGGCTTGGAGGCTTTACCCATGGTGACGGTCAGCGAATGGCGTTTATTGGCGCTGGTCTTCGTGGCCATGGTCGTTTTTGCGCTACTCCAGCTTTACCAAGTTCGGTGGCTATGAATGACGCACGAAAGCCGCAACGACGCCATAACAAATGATGATAGGTGAGTGCAATGCAGGCATTATATTTTGAAACGTTTGGTAGCCCTGAGGTGTTGCAGTACGGGCCGGTGAGCGATCCAGTCGTGGCTGCCGATACGGTCTTGGTGAAGACGACTAACATTGGGTTGAATTTCGCCGATATCTATCGCCGGCGCGGGACGTACCACATCGAGCAACGGCAGCCCTATATTGATGGCTACGAGGCGGTGGGCAGGGTCGTCGCGCTGGGCTCGCAGGTTCACAGGGTGGCGCTAGGGGACCGGATTTTGGCGGTCGATGTGCCATTTGCCAACGCCGAACTAGTCGCGATCCCGCAGGCTAACGCCATTCCGATTCCGGCTGACATCAGCGATGTTGCCGCTGCCAGCGTCGGCTTGCAAGGGTTGACGGCGGATTTTTTGGCCCATGATTTGGCGCAAAATAAGGCGGGTGAGCGGGTCTTGATCCACGGGATCAGCGGCGGCGTCGGCCAGTTATTGACGCAGATATTGGTCGCAGATGGCGTCGCGGTCTACGGTGTCGCTTCCAGTGCGCAAAAACAGGCCATCGGTGAACGCAACGGCGCGACGGCCGTCTTTCGTCGCGGGACGGACTGGGCTACGACGCACACTGACTGGTTTGACACGGTGTTCGATGGGGTCGGTAGCACACTAGCGACCAGCTTCGCGGTGACGAAGCACTTAGGAAAAGTGGTTTTTTACGGCATGGCAGGCGGCGACCCGCCGCCAGTAGAGCCGGTCAAGTTGCTGGCGGCGTCGAAATCCTTGTTGACGGGGGATCTGTGGGATTATTTAACCTCCTCCCAAGCGCGCCAGACCCGCGCAGAGCGTTTGTTTGATTATCTGCGCCGCGGCCAAGTCGCCGCACCGACGCCCACCATTTTCAAATTGCGCGATGGTCGCGCCGCTCACGAAGCACTTGAGAGTGGGCACAGTATAGGAAAAATTTTGCTCCAGCCATAACAGTTATCGACCTAAGCCGAAGTACCCTGCCACGTCAGTTTTTAAAAATTGATAGGGCAGGGTATTTCGGCGTCATTGACATTTTGAGGTGCGGTCTTGATCGCTCGTTTTGGCATGATGCCGGGGTCTAGGCCGCCTCAGGGCTTCCAGAAACTTTGTGAAATTTTGGGTGCAAAAAATGCCCGTCCGGCAATATCTCAAAGCAAACTTTCACAAACGGGGCAATCAGTGATATGCTAGTAGCATGATGGAAACTGAAAGAGAAAAAATGACTGCCGGGAAACCTTATGACCAGTTCGACGCGGAGTTGATCGCGCGGCGGAAACTGGTGCGGCAGCAATTGTTGCAGATCAATCAGTTGGCAGATAACGATGCTCGCAATGGCCAGCTCAAGGACTTGTTTGCGGATGTTGGGGAAGACTTTTTCGCTGAAGCCGGGATCGCCTTTGACTATGGGTTCAACATCCATATCGGCGAGCACTTCTACGCAAACTATGACCTGACGCTGCTCGACACGTGCCCGATCACGATCGGGGCGCATTGCTATGTCGGCCCGGACGTGGGGTTTTACACGCCGGTCCACCCGCTTGCGGCACGCTTGCGGGATGCTGATGTCGAGTTAGGTAAGCCGATCACGATCGGCGATAGCGTGTGGATCGGCGGCCATGCATCGCTGCTACCTGGGGTGACCCTCGGTAGTCGCGTCGTGGTCGGGGCCGGTTCTGTGGTGACCAAGTCGTTTGGTGATGATGTTGTGATCGCAGGTAACCCAGCGCGGGTCATTCACCGCCTGGACGCAAATGGGGATGTGATCACCGACAAATAAAGCAGTAAGATCAGACTGCCTGCGGGTAGTTTGGTAATCGTGAAAGCGTCAAGCCCCTGGTGCAAACGAGGGGGGAACGGTGGCCGTGATGTCACCGCAGGCACTACCGACGGCGTCTGTGACCCGTTGCCTGGCAGGGACGTTTTTGCGATAGGGGTCGACGGGAACTAGGAGTCTCTTTATTTTTAATCGACAAAATATCAACAAACGGCTTTTCATCCCAACTGTGGCATTATTCTTGTTCGTGTCTGTCGGGCTGCTGCTAGGCGGCACCCAGATCAAAACGCTTCTCAGTGCGCTGATGAGCGGGATCACGGCACGCTTCAGTTGGCTGTACTTAGGGATCTACATCATCAACTTCGGCTTTTTCTTGTATATTGCTTGCAGCCACTTCGGCCGCATCAAGCTCGGCTGCGCTGACGATAAACCCCAATACAGTAACTTCCAGTGGGGGAGCATGGTCTTTGCGACCGCGATCGATGCCAGTATTTTGATGCTCAGCATGGTCGATCCCCTGCGGTACGTCCAACACCCGCTATTCGGGGCGAAGGCCATGTCCGCGCAGAATTACCAGAATGCCCATATGCTTGGGCAATTCGACTGGGGACCGATGGCCTGGATGATGTTCGCGTCTGCGGCGGTGATCATCGCCTACATGATGTTCAACAAGCACGTGCACGTGTTGGCGTTGAGTGACGCGATGCCTATGCTACAAGGTACCGGCCGCACCAAACGGACGCTTCGACTGGTCGTTAACTTTCTGGTCGTCTTCGGGATCATGGGCGGCATTGGCTCTTCTGTCGGCATGGAAATTCCAGTGCTGGCAAAAATCATTGCCCAGCTCACCGGTGTCAGCGACACGATCTGGTTGAAGCTCGCGATGTTTGTGGTCTTATTGGTGATCTTCGCCTTGACCATGGTCCAAGGGCTAAAAGGCGGGATCGACCGCTTGAGTTCGGCACATATCTGGACTGCCATTGGCTTTTTGGCGATCGTGTTATTTGTCGGGCCGACCGGCAACTTGATCCGCACCGAGTTTCATAGTCTCGGTTTGCTGGTTTCGCATTTTGCCGCGATGAGTACCGGGTTGACCACGGCCATGGGCCACGGCGTCGATCCGGTCAAATCCGAAACCGTGTTCTACTGGGGCTGGTGGCTGACCTACATGCCATTCATGGGTCTGTTCATCGCCCGGATCTCCAAAGGCCGCACGATCCGGCAGGTGATCTTCGGGATGCTAGGTTTCGGGGCGCTGGGGTGCATGAGCTTCTATGCCATCTTAGGCGGTTATTCCCTTGCGCTACAACAAAGTGGTGCGGTGGACTTGATCCATACCCTGAACACCCAAGGCCAAGCGGCAGCGATCGCCCAAGTACTGGCGACCTTACCGTTCAAATACATCATGTTGGTGGTTTACGGGGTCTCTTGTTTCATCTTCCTGGCGACCACTGTCTCCTCATCTGCGTACATCGTCTCGGCGTTCACATCGAGTCACTTGCGGCCGACGCAACAGCCGAGTGTGTTCAACCGGATGGTGTGGATGGGCATCTTCATGTTGTTTGCTTTCGGGATCGTGTTCGTCGGTGGGTTCCAGACGGTGCAAGCCATCTGTTCTGTCGCCGGCTTCCCGCTGATCTTTGTCTCCGGACTGCTGATCGTCTCCACCTGGCAAGTCTTGGTCAAAGACCGCAGTGTGGTCGCGACACCAGTGCCAGCCAAATCCAAGCGGCGACTGCCAACGGTATTGCCAGTGGCGCATGATTCAGTGCACGACTAGTCACTTCTAACCAACTGAAAATGCAGTCACACCGGCGCCTGCGCGTCACGATTTGAGTCTCGAATCGTGGTGCACAGGCGCTTTTTTGACATAAACCAAAATATTTCGTTGTCACGACATCGCGTGCTACGCTGAAGAAAAGCGCATGGAGGCCCGCTGATGGAAAATCAAATCACGATGTTGAATGACTACAACCGGCGCAAAGGGTACAAGAAGGTGGACTTGGCGAATCTCATTGGTATCTCAACGGCAACCTTAGCCAAGGTGTTCCGCGGCGAGCCGGTCAGCGCGGCGACCCAAACCAAAGTGGACGCATGGCTCGCGATCCCGCACCGGCATAATTATCTTCGCCAAGACGGTAAAGCTAAACCGGATTATAACGTGAAGCCTGGCCGGGGGTTACCGAAACCAAAAGGCCCGCGGCCGGTCAGTCCACGACTGCAACCCCTTTTGATCCACCGCAGCCAAGAAGCGGCGGTCGGCGTCGCTTATGTGGACGAGTCCATGCTTGAAGGGCAACTAAGAATCAGCTTGGTCACGCAGGCGAGTGCCCACGATTTTGCCATGCTGCGCCAGCAATTGTATCCGCATGGGTGGCGACCAGGAAACGAGATCAAAGCGCGCACGAGAGCCGTGAGTGATTTGGCCCCGATCATTCGCACCATCTCGCAAGATTCGGCAAGCCGCTTCATTTTTACTTTCCCAGGCGATCGCCTCGATCAAATGCCGAAGCGGGCCGGATTGCTGTTTCCCTATTTTACCGCCATACTAGCTTTGATTGCCGCCACACCGGCCCAGTCCCAATTCACGCTGTTTCTCGATGGGCCCGCTAACATCGACCCGGCGCTCGTGCAGCAGTTAGAGGCGCACTTAGTGGCCTATGTGCAGACAGCGTTAGGGCGAACAGTGACGCTGTCTTGCACCTGGGTCGATTCCAAAGCCAGCCTAGGGGTGCAGGCGGCCGATTTTGTCGCGTACGCGGCGAGCCAGCTGAGACCGTTGCGGTTGTGGCAACTAGGCGTGCGGGTGGCGGATTTCGATTTACTCGGGATGCTCCCGTTGTTTGCGGATTACCAAACCGCTTTTCGCCAGCTCATGGCCGACCGCCGCTAAGGGGATTGCCGCGGCGGCCGCGGTGCGCTATGCTGAATGCATGCGCTATCATTGCGTTGGAAAAGGGAGGGATCGCGATGCCGATCATTCAATCACTGCAAGGCACGGTCAAGGCCGCGCCATTGACGCACCCATTCACCACGGCTAAACACACCGTCACCGACATGCAAAGTGTCTACGTGACCGTGACGCTGGCGGACGGCCGCCAAGGTCATGGGGCAGCGACGCCGAACGAAGTCGTCACCGGTGACACGCTAGCGACGTGTCTGACGGTCGTCAATGAGGTGCTCGCGCCAATCGTGACCGGGGCCGACCTAACGGCGTTCAACGCGCTATTAGCGCAGGTGCACGCTGCGATCGAACATAACAGTCCCGCCAAAGCAGCCGTCGAGATCGCTTTGTACGATTTACGCGCCCAGCTTTTTGGCGTCCCGTTAACCGCTTTGCTGGGCGGCGCCGTGCGGCCGGTCACCACGGATTACACCTTGGGGATCGCCGCGACCGACACGATGATCACTGCGGCCCACACGCACGTAGCCGCTGGTTTTACGGCGTTGAAGGTCAAGCTCGGCACCTTGCCGCTGAATGCAGACATCGCGCGCATCGAAGCAATCGCCGCCGTCGGCCCGGATATCCACTTAAGGCTTGATGCCAATCAGGCGTGGACTACCAAGGAGGCACTGAACGCGGTGGCGGCGTTTAGCGCCCGCCAGTTACCGATCGACTTCATCGAACAGCCGGTCAAGGCCGCCAACCTAGCAGGCTTGCGACAGGTGACCGCGGCGAGCCAGATTCCGATCATGGCAGACGAAAGCGTCCATTCTTACCGCGACGCCCAGGCCTTGATCGCCACGCAGGCGTGTGATCTGATCAACATCAAATTGATGAAAACCGGGGGCTTGAGCGAAGCCCTCAAAATCGATGCGCTGTGCGCCGCCAACGGCATCGGTTGCATGGTGGGCTGTATGATCGAGTCACAAGTCAGCCTGGCCGCCGCCGTCGCCTTTGTTGCCAGTCATGCGAATGTCAAATATGTGGACTTGGATGCGGCTTATATGAGTACTGAAACATTAGCCGTCCCATATTTCACCGTGGCGCAAGACCAGATTCAGTTGAATCAAAAGCCAGGATTATAGTTGAGGACGCTTACAAAATTGTGTTGACCGAGTTTATTTTTTAATGATAATATAATTATCGGATGTTTTGTTATAATCTCATCTTTTTTGAATTCTCAACAAAACGAAGGTAATGGAGGAATGGACCCATGACCAAAGACATTGACAAGGCCTTCTTCGGGCAACCACGTGGGCTGGCAACGCTGTTTTTCACGGAAATGTGGGAGCGCCTAAGCTACTACGGGATGCGCGCGATCCTGCTGTTCTACATGTACTACGCGGTTTCAAAAGGGGGCTTGGGCTTCGATCAGCCGACCGCCGCTTCGATCATGTCGATCTATGGCTCCATGGTGTATATGGCCGGGGTGGTCGGCGGTTGGCTCAGTGACCGCATCTGGGGCAGCCGCCTGACCGTCTTCATCGGTGGCGTCTTGATCATGTGCGGTCACATCGTCTTAGCGATGCCGTTCGGCGCCACGGCGCTGTTCATCTCGATTGCCTTGATCGTTTCGGGGACCGGGCTGTTGAAACCGAATGTGTCAGAGATGGTCGGCGTCTTGTATTCCGATACGGACCGGCGCCGTGACGCGGGCTTTAGCCTGTTTGTTTTCGGGATTCAAGTCGGTGCCGCTGTTGCCCCGATCGCCGTGCCGATGATCGCAGACGCCTTCGGACACAACGGCCACATGAACTTCCATGCCGGGTTTTCCCTGGCTGCGATCGGCATGTTCTTCGGCCTGTTGCAGTACGCACTAGACGGGAAAAAGTACCTCAGTACGGATTCCTTGGCCCCACGCGACCCGATCGCGCCAAAAGACGCCCGCAAGGTGACGTTAGGCGCCACCGCCATCATCGCAACTTTGGCGGTGATCCTCGTGATCATGGCGGTGTTGGGCAAGTTGAACATTACCAATGTCATTTTATTGATCACCGTGATCGCCGTGATCTTACCGATCGTCTACTTCGTGATGATGCTGACCAGCGATAAGGTGACCAAAACCGAACGCTCACATGTGCTCGCGTATATCCCGTTATTCCTCGCGGCGGTGATCTTCTGGGCGATTGAAGAGTCCGGTTCTGTGATCTTGGCGATGTTCGCCGAACAACGTACGATCTTGCACTTGGGGGCTTGGCATTTCCAAGCCTCGAACTTCCAGACCTTGAACCCTTTGTTCATGATGATCTTCACGCCATTTTTCGTGCGTCTGTGGAGCAACTGGAAGAATCAGCCGACTGAAACCGGCAAGTTCGCCGGTGGGCTGCTGTTCGCCGGGGTCTCGTACCTGTTCATGACGCTGCCAGGCCTACTTTACGGCACCAGTGGCAGAGTCAGCCCGCTGTGGTTAGTGGGGTCGTGGTTCTTCGTTGAAATTGGGGAAATGCTGATCTCGCCGATCGGCTTATCGATCACGACGAAACTGGCGCCGAAGGCCTTTTCCGGGCAGATGATGAGTATGTGGTTCATGGCTAACGCAACGGCGCAGGCGATCAATTCGCAAATCGTGAAGTTGTACACGCCAGGAACCGAAGTGGTGTACTTCGCCGCTGTCGGCATCGTCAGCGTCGTTCTCGGCTTCGTCTTGATGGCTTTCATCAAACCGATCACGCGCCTGACTAAGGCTAGCGCTTAACTCAATGGCAACACAAAAGGCGGTCCAAATTCTGGATCGCCTTTTGTGTTGGCTCGGGTTACGGTTCCCGCAGGTAGCCGGCTGTTTGTAATTTTTCCAGCACCGCGATCAACAAGGATTCGCTGAAATCCCGGGTCTGGGCGAATTGGTAAGCCGCTTGCAAGCTGACATCCGCGTCTGGATTGTGGGCTTGCCAGTCGGTGAGGCGCGCGCTGATCTGGGTTTCGGTATAGTCGGCGGACACCAGCGCGTCGGTGGCATCGGCGATCAAAGTGCGTAAATTGTTAGGCGTAGCCATACAGATTCCTCCGATCCTTGTGAATAGCTTTCATCATGGGCTAACATACGCTATCATATAGGGATGGAAAAGACTTGGCAAGACTGGTGCCAAAGTCTGCCGACCCCGTCACTGGCGCAAGCCCTGCTTGGCGCACGGATACAAGTCGGCAACTGTAGCGGGTTGGTCGTTGAAACTGAAGCTTACCTCGGCGCCAACGACCGCGCGGCGCACACTTATGGGCTGCGCCACACCCCGCGCAATGACGCCTTATGGCAGGCACCAGGCACGATCTATGTGTATCAGATGCGACAATATTACCTTTTAAATTTTAATGTGCAACCCCAAGGCGTGCCGGAGTGTTTGCTGATCCGAGCCTTGCAACCTGAAAAAGGACTGGCCACCATGGCCCAGCGTCGCGGTCAATCTGGCGTTGCGCTAGCCAATGGTCCGGGCAAACTAACACAGGCACTAAACATCACGCGCGCCGACGACCAGACCACGCTTGATACTGGGCGGCTACAGCTCACGCTCAGCGTGCGCCAGCCCGTCCAGATCGCTTGTGGGCCGCGGATCGGGGTGCCCAATAAAGGCGCCGCCACCACAGCACCGTTGCGGTTTTGGGTGGCGCACAACCCGTATGTCTCTCAAAAAGGGGCGCGCCATGATGCCGAGACGTCTGCGCGCCAGTCATGGCGTTAGATTGCTGTGGCTCGCACTCTGAAATGCGTTCCCCTCAGCAACGGGAAGCGGTTCTAACCTGTCTCGGCGGCGGGCGGCTGTCGCCACCCACCACCAAGCCTGGTTAGCCCGTCCCCTAAAACCGCTGAGGCTCACACTCTGAAACGTGCTCTCTCGCACAACGGCGAGGCGCACAAGTCATCGCGCCACGCTCCGGCTATCGCCGAAACGCGTCACGCTGCCTTGTTCACTCACCTAAACCCGTGCGGGATCGCACTCTGAAAGGATGATAATAATGACCGATACCAACATGCTTGATTATATTGGCGATAAAATGGATGCTTTGGATTTTGATGGTGACTTGGATCTCAACTGGGATAAGCAAGCGCATGTGATCGAACTCGAAATGACGATGTATGTCGATGCCGCCGAGGGTTTTGAAGTCGAAGACCAAGACGGCCAGCAAGTCGAGGCCGGCAATGAAGTCGATTATGCTGACGCGATCTTGTTCTACGATCGCACCCGGCTCAATGGCGCCGACTACCAAGAGAATTACTTGGCCACTTTCGGCTTTGCGGGCAAGAAGGGCATCGAAAAGGCCCAAGTCGATGCGTTGTTCGGCTACCTACAAGACTTGCTAGACGACGGGCAAAGCGATCTCTTCGATTTCGTCGATGGCACCAGCGAAGCCGAGACGTTCGAGTTGATGTTCGACCAAGCCAAGTATGATGCCGCCTATGCGGCACAACCGAATGCAGCCAAGCAAACGTTCTTGGCTTATCCGAAGTTCTAAGATAAGGGGCGAGAATTCATGGATGACTGGATCGCAGTGACGATCGATACCAGTACAGAAGCGGTCGAAGCGGTCGCGAACTTTTTGATGGAAGCTGGCGCCGAAGGAATTCAAATCGACGATAGCGCCGATTATGCCGCTGAAGTGAAAACCGCCACCGGTGAGTGGCTTGATCCCGATAGTATTCCGCATCGGAAGAGCGGGGCGGGGGTCACCGGCTATTTTGCCCCGCACACGCACCTAGGCGAGCTCCGGCAGACCTTGGCGGCGCGCGTGGCGCAGCTTGCCGGCTTCGGATTGGCGCCAGGGGCCGGGACGATTACGGTCGATGACATTGCGACCGTGAACTGGGCCAATGAATGGAAGAAGTACTACCACCCGCTGCGCTTGACCCGCTTCTTGACGGTGGTGCCAGACTGGTCTGATTACCAGCCGACGCAAACCGGGGAGCTAATCATGCGACTCGATCCCGAAATGGCCTTCGGCACCGGCTCACACCCGACGACGGCCTTGATGTTACAGCTGCTCGAAGCTTATATTCGCGGTGGCGAGCAGATGATCGACGTCGGCACCGGTAGCGGGATCTTGGCGATCGCCGCGCGGTTGTTAGGGGTTTCAGCGGTCCTGGCGACGGACGTCGATGACATCGCCGTCGCCAATGCCGAAGCCAACTTGGCGCTGAACCCGGTCGACCAGATCACGGTGCAGGCGAACGACCTTTTGACGGGTATCACCACCCAAGCGGATATCGTTTGTGCCAACATTTTGGCCGAGGTCTTGGTCCCCTTGATTCCGCAAGTCCCTAGCGTTTTGAAGCCAGGCGGGGTATGCTTGTTATCGGGCATTTACTATGACAAAGAAGCGACCATCAAGGAAAGCCTAGCAGCCGCTGGGTTGACGGTGGTCGAAGAACGTCGGCGCGGGGAGTGGCTGGCCTTTGCTGCCAAGGTGGTGACGCCATGATGCGTTTTTTCACCAGTCAGACCTTAACGCCTGGCACCAGCGTCACGTTAGAGCCGACGATCCAAAAACACGCGATTCGCGTGCTTCGGCTCGATGTCGGCGCGCAGTTTGAACTAGCCGATGGTGACGGTCACGCTTTCGTGGCCACGATCGCCGCGGTCGACCCCTTGGTGGTCACGCTGGCGGCACCGATCACGCGGCCAGTCGAGCTACCCGTGACAGTCCGCTTAGTGTGCGGGGTGCCAAAAGGGGACAAGGCCGACTGGATCGTGCAAAAAGCGACCGAACTTGGCGCTAGCCGCATCGACTTTTTCAATAGTCAATGGGCGACGGCTAAGTGGAAGCCGGACCGCGTGACCAAAAAGCTCGCACGTCTGCAAGCGATTGCGCAAGGCGCAGCGGAGCAAAGCCACCGCGATGTTTTGCCAACGGTCGGCTTCACGACGTTGGCGGACTTGACCTTGGAGGAGGGCCAAGCCGGCTTGCTCGCATATGAAGAAGCCGCCAAAACCGGTGAAGCCGCGACCTTGGTGCAAACCATCGCGCGGCAGCCCCAAGCGCTGTGCGTTGTGTTTGGGCCTGAAGGTGGGGTAAGTCCGGAAGAAGTCGCCGCACTGGTTGCACGCGGCTTCACGCCGGCGGGGTTAGGACCACGCATCATGCGCACCGAAACCGCACCACTATATTTACTCAGCGCCATCAGCGCGCTGACGGAATTACAGGAGATCTGAACTTATGCAAAAATTTCTCGCTTGGTCAAAATCCAACGCCGGGATCATCGTTTACGTGAACTTTATCCTCACCTTCATCATGCCCTGGCTCCTTAAATTCGTCGGCGCCAGCGTTGCCTTGCGCGTCGGGTTGCTGTTTTTCGTGGTCGACACCTTGTGGGCCCTATGGATCGGCCACCTGATGCGCAAAGCCCACCTGCCGTGGTGGTACAGCTTGATCTTACCGCTCATGTTCGCCGCCATGGTCTTCCTACGCTTCGCCAAGTACAACTACTGGTTTTTACCGATCTATTGGTTACTCACGATGCTTAGTTGGATTAAAAATTAAAGAGCGTGAGCGCCCACGGGTGCTGGGGTTGGCTAAGACAGCCTGGTGGTGGGTGGCGTTAGCCGCACGCCGCCGGGATGACTTAGACGCACCCCAGCAGTGGGCGCGAACGCGTTTGCCACTAGCGGGACAGATTTCAGAACCGCTCCCCGTAGGTGAAACGCGTTCGCCAAGGCAACGGGGAGCGGTTCTAACCAGTCGCGCCGTCAGCCGGCTACGCCGACTAACACCACGCCTTGTTAGCCCGTCCCCTAAGTGCGCCTTGGCTCACGCTCTTATCGTTTTCCGTGATTGCTGCTGCTTTGCGCCGGTGATCGCGTCTAAGGAGGAAGTTTGATGGCAGAAGAGCTCGAATTGTCGCAAGATCAAGTCATGGCGATGTGCCGCAAGTATATGAACGCTGAACACCTGGCGTTCGTGAAGAAGGCTTATGATTTTGCCGCTTATGTGCACAAGGAACAATACCGCAAGTCTGGCGAGCCGTATATCATTCACCCGGTCCAAGTTGCCGGTATCCTCGCCGAGTTGAAAATGGACCCGGTGACGGTGGCATCTGGCTATTTGCATGACGTCGTTGAAGACACCAATATCACTTTGGGCGACATCCAAGAAGTGTTCGGCAAGGAAACTGCCGTGATCGTCGACGGCTTGACGAAACTGAGCAAGGTCACTTACGTCGCGCACAAAGATGAACTTGCCGAGAACCACCGGAAAATGTTACTCGCCATGGCCAAGGACATGCGGGTCATTTTGGTTAAATTGGCGGACCGGCTGCACAACATGCGCACCTTGATGCACCTGCGCCCAGACAAGCAACGTCGCATTGCCAACGAAACGCTGGAGATCTACGCCCCACTGGCTGACCGCTTAGGGATCAGCACCATCAAGTGGGAGCTCGAAGACCTCAGTCTGCGCTACCTCAACCCACAACAGTACTACCGTATCGCCCAGCTGATGAAGTCCAAGCGGACCGAACGGGAAGCGTATATCGCCGGGGCGATCAAGGAGATCAACGCCGCACTGGCCGACCTCAACATGACCTATGAGATTTATGGGCGACCGAAACACATCTATTCAATCTACAAAAAGATGCGCGACAAGCACAAGCAGTTCGATGAACTTTACGACCTGCTGGCGGTGCGCGTGATCACCGAAACCATCAAGGACTGTTACGCCGTGCTCGGGGCGATTCACACCAAGTGGAAGCCGATGCCAGGCCGCTTCAAGGACTACATCGCGATGCCTAAGGCCAACATGTACCAATCCCTGCACACCACGGTCATCGGGCCTAAAGGCAAGCCGCTGGAAGTCCAGATCCGTACCCAAGAGATGCACCACGTCGCTGAATACGGGGTCGCGGCGCACTGGGCGTACAAGGAAGGCGAAACCGAAGAAGTTCAATACGACAAGTCGGGTAAAAAACTCGACATGTTCCGTGAGATCCTCGAACTCCAAGACGAAACCGACGACGCCAACGACTTCATGGAAAGCGTCAAAGGGGACATTTTCACCGACCGGGTCTACGTCTTCACGCCAAAAGGGGACGTCTACGAACTACCAAAAGGCTCTGGGCCGCTAGATTTTGCCTACATGGTCCACACCGACGTCGGCAACAAAACCGTCGGCGCCAAGGTCAATGGTAAGATCGTGCCGCTGAACTATCAGCTGAAAAATGGGGATATC
The DNA here is from genome assembly GCA_022651245.1 of Lactobacillus sp. Lineage (GTDB taxonomy): Bacteria > Bacillota > Bacilli > Lactobacillales > Lactobacillaceae > Lacticaseibacillus. Next base: position 33,741 of record JALCQM010000015.1, on the reverse strand, counting down.
GTCGAAGTCTTGACCTCCACAGGCTCCAAGCCGAGCCGTGACTGGGTCAACTTGGTCTTCACCTCGCGCGCCCGCAACAAGATCCGCCGCTACTTCAAGCAAGAAGATAAGGAAGAAAACGCGGTCAAAGGCCGCGATATGCTTGAGCACCAGCTACTGGAAACAGGCTACGCGCCGAAAGACTTTTTCGCGCCGAAACCTGCCATGGCAGAACTGCTCAAGCGCCTGAACTTCACGCAAGAAGCGGAGTTGATGAGTGCGATCGGCTACGGCGAGTACACGCCGAAGATCATCGCCAATCGCCTGACCGAAAAAGTTCGGCGGGAAAAGGAAAAGGCCGATCAAGCCGCCAAGGAAAAGGCGATCCTCGAAGCGCACCAAAAAGTCACCACAGTGTCGCGCGACAAGCCAGCTGCCAAGCCGGTTTCGCGGACGCAAGAAGGCATCGTGATCGAAGGGGTCGATAACTTACTGGTGCACCTCGCCAAGTGTTGTAACCCTGTACCAGGCGATCCGATCGTCGGCTACGTCACCAAGGGTCGCGGCGTCACCATCCATCGCACCGACTGCCCAAATGTGGCCGCTGATTCGGAAATGGCTGGGCGCCTGATCGAAGTCGGCTGGCAGAACCTCAACGACCAAAGTCAGCTCTTCGACACCGACTTGGAGATTTACGGCTACAACCGCTCCGGTTTGCTGAACGACGTGTTACAGACGCTGAACGCCCAGACGAAGAACCTCAACAACGTCATCGGCCGTGTCGATCATGATAAAATGGCCGACATCCACGTCACCGTCGGCATCCGCAACCTTGCCCACCTTGATCGCCTCATGGACGCCGTGAAGAACATTCCGGATATTTATGAAGTAAAGAGAACGCAAGGATAACCACAGAGCGAAGCAAGGACGGGCTTAGGAGAGTGTATAAGGCAGCGTGACGCGTTATGGCGAAGCCATAGCGTGGCGCGATGACTTATACGCCTCTCCGTTGTCCTTGCGCAGCTCGACTAAGAACACGAGAGCGAAGCAAGTCGGGTTTAGCAATGTGTGTAAGGCAGCCTGGTCGTTGTGCGGCGAAGCCGTGCAGCGGCCGGTATGACTTACACGCAATTGCGTTGACTTGCGCAGCTCGACTAGGACACAGAGCGAAGCAAGGACGGTTTTAGTAGAGTGTATAAGGCGGCGTGACGCGTTATGGCGAAGCCATAGCGTGGCGCAATGACTTATACGCCTCTCCGTTGTCCTTGCGCAGCTCGACTAAACCACAGAGCGAAGTCGCACGGTTATGGGTGACGGGCTAACAGGGCTTGGTGGTGAGTGGCGATAGCCACACGCCGCCGAGACCGGTTAGAACGTTCGCCCATGTGCGGCGTAGCTCGACTATCACCATCAGAACGGGCTACGGTGGGATTGGGCTGGAACGCTATGGGCACGACTTGGAGCCAACAAGTTGTCTTCAAGCTCGGCCTTATTCTAGGTGCTAAAGCACCAAGAATAATGTCATAGCTGAGCCCATCCCACCTTCGCCCTCGGCTAGTACGATCATGCGATCTTAGTCAGTCATTGACCGTATTAGCCGAGGTACATAGCGGATTTTGATCAAAGGAGAAAGTTATGCGAGCAGTGATTCAGCGCGTTTCATCGGCTTCCGTGCGCATCGACGGGATCGTGCACGGCGAGATCCAGCAAGGCTTCATGGTGTTGTTGGGGGTCGGGCCACACGATAGTCAAGAAGATAGCGACTACTTAGTCCGGAAGATCAGCCACCTGCGCGTTTTTGGTGATGAGAATGGCAAGATGAACTTGGACATTCAGCAGATCAACGGTGGTGTGTTGTCGATTTCACAGTTCACGCTGTATGCCAACACCAAAAAAGGCAATCGCCCCAGCTTCAACTTAGGCGCAGACCCGGAAATGGGGTCAGCGTTGTACGACCAGTTCAACCAAACGTTGGCCGCAACTGGGATTCCAGTTGCGACCGGAGTATTCGGCGCCGATATGCAAGTCAGCCTGGTCAATGATGGCCCGGTCACGATAATCATAGACACGGAGGAAAAGTAACTTTTGATCGTTAACGCAATCTGGGACCTCGACGGGACCCTCTATGACACCTATCCAGGCATTTTGAAAGCCTTGCACGACACGGTGACAGCCATCGGCGTCACCATCAGCAAAGACGAATTGTACAAGACCATCAAGCATGGCTCGGTCACGGAAACGGCCATCGGCTACGCCCGCGACAAGGGGCTCGATGAGCAAAAAGTGCTCACCGAATACCACCGCCGCGAAGCCTTAGAAGTGATGAAAGCCACGCCATATCCGGAAACCGCCGCGATCCTCAAGGCGGTCAAAAAAGCCGGGGGCAATAACTTGCTGATGACGCACCGCGACGACAAAGCTTGGACCTTGCTGGCGCGCAACGGCCTCGACGACTTGTTCTTGGGTGGCGTCACCGCAGACTTGCACCTGGCGCGCAAACCGAAGCCGGATGCGGTTTTGTACCTACTCGACCGCTACCAGCTCAATCCTGAGCGCACCGCCATGATCGGCGACCGCAAGCTGGATGTGATCGCCGGCCAAGCCGCAGGCGTACAAGGCGTCTATTTCAATATCGACAGTCTGAATGACGCCCCAATGGCCGATATTCAAATCGACCATCTGCGCGATCTAGCTCCATACTTGGGGCCGAACGCCGTGAAATAAGAATGTAAAAGCCGCTGACAGCGTTGTCGGCGGCTTTTTACATCCTTAATGTCTCATATTTGAGCAGCATCAGCCCAAATCCTCAATTTACCCGTATGGTAAAGCTACACATTGGAATAAGGGGGATTCTGCGATGAAACGATTCGATCTGACCAATCAACGGTTTGGTCGGCTGGTGGTCATGCAGTATGCTGGTTGCGCGAAAAATGGGAACGCGCGCTGGCTGTGTGCCTGCGATTGTGGGCGAACCATCACGGTCGACGGCTACCGGTTGCGCCATGGGGGGATTACAGACTGTGGCTGTTGCCGGCGAGAGGAACTGCAAAAGCAAAGCTGTGAAAAGACTGCAACTAAAGCGGAAAACGGCGATCCTGGTAACCTTTTGATTCGCGATCACGTGAACTTGGGCTCGTTGACGGTCAGAAGTTCTAAGAACCATTCAGGTGTCATCGGGGTCAGCTATGATAAGGCGAGTGCGACTTGGGGCGCTCGGCTGACGGTGAGAGGCAAGTTGGTTCTCAATAAGCGTTTCAAGACCATCGAAGAAGCCATTCAGGCACGCAGGGAAGCGGAACGCGTCTACGTCGAGCCGTTGTTACGAACATTCGCGCCGGAGCGACTGACAACGAAATAATCGAGAAGGGCGGCCGATAGGTGGCCCTTTTCGAATGCAACCAAAAACACCCCGAACGCTAGAAGCGCCGAGGTGCGGTGTGAATCAACCAGCAGGAAGGCAATCGACGGATGATGTCGCTGGGGAATCCGGGACTGCCAACAACTACGCTGACCGTGTTCAGTATAACCCATCATCAGCGTTTAGGGGTAGCCCGCGATGCAAAATAGAGACCTCAAAAAGCCGCCTCAGCGATAACGTTGAGGCGGCTTCACTGTTGTCTAGGCTGAACGGCTAGGCAAAGTTGGAATGAATGATATCTCAATCCGACGACGGCCGAAACTACCGCATCGGTTCGGGGGAAACAATACGGTAGCACATTGAGACAACTACACCATAGCATGCAACTACCCCAATCATTACGGAATGTCGCAAAGTTGACGAACACGATTAGAAATGCGCACAAACCGCACTAAAAAAGGACGCGTGGCATTTGCGCGCGTCCATGTACACACGGTCTTGGACAAAGCTAGTATAACCTATGCCAGTGATGACAACGGCAACCGCTCAAAAACGAGACCTGCATTATGGTGCAAAAAGGCTGAATAATAGGTTCCTAGCGGGTATACTTCTGATAAGAACGGGTTATGTGATCAAAAGAATAGGTCCGCTGCTTTACAAACAGCTGGCCAGCGATCACCGTTTGTCGTACAGGTCCCATCAATCAAGCCTGAGCAACAAGTTGGTGATGTTTTTGGGTACACCCATGAACACGATAGGACGAGGATAATGCCTCCTGTCGTGACTAGGTCGCTCAGTCATAGTATAACCACATATATTAGAGAATTTAAATAGAAATATTAAAAAACCTGTTCATTTTCGAAATAAATTAGTTTAGAATTTGAGCTAGTGATCTAGACCCTTTTTGATCCGGTAAACGACAGTATTGCTGACACCCACTTCCCGCATGATCGCGGCGATCGGTGTGCCAATCTTTAGCAAGGCGACGATTCGCTGATAGGCTAACCGGTCAGCTGGGACGGTCGCGTCCGCAGTATACCGGGCCGGGCGACCTTTATACACGCCGCGCCGCTTAGCTAGCGCAATGCCTTGGCGTTGGCGTTCACCGATCCGTTCAAGTTCATCAGCGGCAATGAACTTCTTGAGTTCGACCACTAGATTATGTAGGAGACGCTGAATATTGCGATTATCGACTTCGGCGAAGTCCGGGATGTCTAAGCTGAGCAGATGGATCTTACGCGTCTCTAAGATCACCATCAGCTGAGTGAGGTACTCAGCATCGCGGCCAAGGCGTTCTAAACTCACCACCACGAGTTCATCACCAGGCCGCAACTGGGTCAAAAGCTGGTGCAAAACCGGCCGTTCGTTGTCTGCCCCAGACGCATGTTCTTGAAAAATTGTGGTGACATCATGTTCTTCAAGTATTTGAATTTGACGTGCTAAATTTTGACCATTTGAACTTACCCGTGCATAGCCATATCGCATGTATTTCTCGACTCCTTTTACCCATTGATATGCGTTAATCATTATCGTGTTCATGGGTGTACCCAAAAACATCAATGAGAGACTGCTAGTTTGTTTCTAACCGATTTGGGGATAATTGTCTAATGATTTCCGTGAATTGTTCGGATAGGGGTGCAAACCACGGGATAACCGTTAGAATACAGTATCAAAATTGAGACGTCTGATCTTCAGGGGAAGGTCGACGGCTATAGTGAGAGCAGAACTTGGGAGAGTGTGTAATCATGCTGAATGCTTGCAGCCTTCACTTGGAGGAGACGCAGATGCAGGACAGTTTATTAAAGCCGCAATTGCGGTTAGTGAAACCAGACCACGAGCCGACGCCGAAACTTGCGCCAGATTTCGTGTCCCAGTTAGAACAATTCCGGGAGCAGCCGCAAAACCCAGTGATCGAGCGCCGGTTCGCGGCGCAATTACTGAATGCGCAACTATTTGCGTTAGTCGCCGATGCGTCGCGCAACAGGCGCCAACGGTTGGCCAAAACCACGTATTTGGCAGATGGCAATGCGTATTTACCCGTATTTACCACGACTGAAGCCGCACAAGACTTCTTGACCACAATGGGCACGACCGGATTCACGCCGGTATGCTTCTCGACACGTGAGGTGATGGGGGTCGCCGCACAGTATCAGCTGCACGGCATGTTGGTGAATCCAGGGGCGCAATCGCTTCCGGTATCGCAAAGCTATTGGCGGTACATCAACCGCGTCTTACCGGTAGTCGATCCAGATCTTGGTCAAATCGAGTTTGCAACGGAGGCTTTATCATTAGCGCCGCTTTTGCACCAGCTCGAAGCTGGGATCTCTGGCGTCAGTGACATTGTTCAGCTATGGCTGGCCCCCGTACGACTGACCGCAGAAGACAGCTTGTGTCTCGCGGTGATTGCGGATTACCACGGGCTACCATTGTATTTTGACACCGAGATCGCCCGAAAATTGGCTGCGGTTTGCCAACCGCTGTTGCCTGCTGGCGTCGACGTTTTGGTCGGTAGCCTGAATGACCCACTGGGACAGCTGGTTGCAGATCAAACCACCACCACCGTTTTGAAACAGGCGTAGGTGACGATCATGATAGTCAAAAGCTTGGGGGAACTAATTGAAACGAATCGCCATGATAAGCACATGACGGTGGCCGAACTGGTCGCCCAAGCGGACTTATCACAGGCGACCTACAATCGCATGCGCCGCGATCATGCCGATATCAAACTGTCCGCCACGCTGGGCTTACTCGACGCATTGCGGCTACAAGTGGCTGATGTCGGTCCGATCTTGAAGCGCGAATTCATGACCAACGAGACTTGGCAAGAACAGCTGGCGACCACTGCTGAAAAAGTGGTGCGTCATGAGGCAGACTACACTGAGCTGGCCGACTTACGCAGCGAACTGCTGACCAGCCGCGACCCGCAGTTAGCCCAAGACTTGTTGGGACTGTACGCAGACTTATTGTTAGCAAAGGTGAAAAACCATCAAAGCGTCGCCTCGCAGGTGGCCCAACAATTGCTGGAGGCCTTATCGCCATACCAGTTATGGACGCGGTTTGAATACCAGCTCGCGATCACCACGATCAACTACCTGAGCTGGCCGCAACTACAGCGCATGTACCGTGACTTTTTCCAGCCACTCGCGCCAGTGGCGACGATCGAGCACTTATTCGACGACGCCTACTTAGCGATGATGGCGACAGTGCTGACCCACGGCCAGCCGACGGAGATCCAAGAAGTGGCGCGCTGGTGGCGGCAGAGGCGGTTGTTGACCAACAATTTTACCTTCGCGATCTACCGAAAGTTCTTGCCATGTTGCACGGCTTGGCTGCGCGGAGATCATGCGCAAGCCAGCCAGCTTTGGGCCACCTTGGAAACCGCATTGGCGACCTTCGACGGCTCCGATACGACAGCTTATCACCGGGTGCTGACCCGCTTTTGGCACCTGCTACAAGAAGTGTCAACGACCTGTGCGATTTGCGCGACGCGCGCAACAGCGGCGACTGGCACGACTGCAAGCACAGAAGCCTTGCCGTCTTGGTTGACTCACGTTCGCCAAGCCAAAATGATGCCGGTCGAAGACCTGTGGCACGCGATGTACTTGTCGAAAGCAGCATATTACCGCCAGTTCAATCAGCTTAGCAGTATGAAAACGGCTGAGTGTTTCATGGCGTTGAATAGCTTACGGATCGAAAGTAGCGATCTTGATGAACGTGTCGAAACGATCGGTCTGAATGTCGCTGCTACCCAACGCCGCTTGCAAGACGTGATCGCGCAAGTCAGTGCCCAGCAACAAGACCCCGCGGTGTTCACCAAGTGGCAGACACGGCTACAGGCGACTTACGAACAGACCCGCAACGTCGGCTACCGCCAATTGAGTGAGTGGTTGACGGTCATTCAAGACGAAGCGGCGGGTAAGCCCATGGTCGCTGGCGTTCAAGCTATTCGCTTGTACAAAGACTTGATCCAATACGATAATTGGACGGCTTTCGAATACAGCTTGATCGTCACGGTTTTGCCATACTTACCATTCACCCAAGGCCAATTCTTATTCACTCGTTACCTCGCTTCGGCGACACGCTATCCTGCCCAACTGGCTGTCGCAACCACCCAAGACTTGGACTTGATCTACCTCGGCTTGTTGAACAGCGCGATTGCTGAAGAAGACCCCGCGTATGTCCGCCAGGCGTTGACTTGGATCCGCACACGTTGGGTGTCGAGCCGCGACGTGAGCTTCCGCATTTTCCAGCGGGTCGCAGACCAACTGCTCGCAGACACACCGGATGTTGACGGCTATCAGCACTTGATGCAACAGGTGCAAGGCGTGTTCGGCAATCAAGCCCAAAGCGTCACTTTCTATTTAACTAATACTTGGCAGCAAGCCTTGCACGTTTTGAAAGGAATGACGATCGCATGACGGAAACAACGAAACCACAACCCCAGATCGAGGAACATCCCCACTGGGTCACGTTACTCACGTGGCTACAAGCAGGGGCGCATAGTTGTCAGCAAGAAGAGCATAAAGCGTAAATAACAACTGTTATTTTCAAGTCCTCCATGCCATGTACAAACCAAAAAAGACTTCATCGTTAAACCTTAAGACTTAGGTTTAGCAGTGAAGTTTTTTTACATTTTCACAAAACAATCGGTAGACAATTCAAGTGTACTGATGCGTTGGTTGTTGAAGAAAGGCGCTAAGATAATAGGCTCAAGGTAAAACGGAACTGTATTCATGCCTACATATGTTAGCTAGTGAGCCGACGAGTCAGTAATCGACGCCACGCTAAATAACCCTTCTCAGTTTTCAGCCTTGATCCCGTAATTAATTTTCCCGCTCAGCGCGACGAAGTAAGCGGCTAAGCCGGACAACTCACCATCCCCATTTCCCCGACCACGAATGGCCTCTGAGAAGAGGCGGCTATGGCTCATGATCACCTTCGCCGCTGGGTCGCGGTGCATCGCTGGCACGATAGGCGCCGTCACCTGTAATGCTGTCGCGATGAGGTCAGGATGTGCCGACTGCGCGATCAAGGTATGCCCGCTTGGTTGCTTGGCGGCCGCTTGGGCTTTTGCATCCGTGGCAAATGGCACGGTTTCCCGCCGAGCGAGGGGGTCTGCCGTGGTTCTCGGCGCCATTTGCACCGTGAAGCGCTGGGCGGCGCCGGTGAAAACGGCGGTTTTACTGGTTTGGTCGGTGACCACTTGCAAGCCACGCCGCGCTAATGGCGCAACCAAGCTTGGCGTATCAAAAACGATACGCTGCCCTGGTTGGCCCCAAAAGGCCTGGGTCCGCAATACTTGGCCCGCGCCATCGACCACGTTGACCGTCGCCAGCGCTACCGCCGGCTTTTGGTTCGTGGCCGGTTGGGGCGTGTCGACCGGCGTCTGTTGCACCGTCGTCGGGCCTTCGGTGTCAGGTAATTGCGTCGGTACGGCCGTCAAATGGATCACTAAAACTTGCTGCGTCGCACCGGTGAAGCGGTAGCGCAGACGGGGTTTTTGGTCGGTGGCCAGCTGGAATCCGGTTGGCGTCATGGCCGCGTAGGTACCGGTTTCGCCGACGACGCCAGTGAGCTTGTCGGTCGCGACCTGCCGTTCAAGCGGGGTATCGTCGTTGACGTAGCGCACGGTGATCGTCGCCGGTGCCGGCGTCGGCGGGGTGGTTTGCACGGGCGTCACGGTGAGGGTCAGATTGTCGCTGTCATCGTCAGTCAAGGTAATGATGCGCGCAGTTTGGTCTGCCAGCGTATAGCCAACCGGCGCCGTTGGCGTGACGCGCTGTGTGCTACCGGCGATGCCGCTGACCGTGTTCGTTGCCACCACCGTACCATCAGGTTGCTTGTAGGTGATCGTCGCTTCGACCTGTTTGGCGACTCGCAGCGTCAGCGACGTGGAAAAACCGCCAGCTAACGTAGTCGCCACGCTAGCTGCCACCTGAGGCTCCAACAGCGTATAGCCAGCCGGAATCTGCATGTCCGCGGCGTCGTGAAGCACCTGACTCCCGACCAAAGTACCCGTGGTCGGGTCGACAAAATACAGCGTCGCCGTCCCGCGGCGAGTGGTTGGCGCAGGCGTCGCACTGGTCGGGGATTGCGGCGTAGTCGTGGTGGCTGGTGTCGAAGCCGGCGTCGTCGCTGCCGGGGTAGTGGTCGCAGGTGCTGGCGTCGCAGTAGGGGCTACTTCAGCCACCGGTTGCTGGGCTGGGGTTGGCGTCGGCGAGTCCGAGGCATCCGTTGCTGGCTCAGCGGTCGTCGTAGTAGCCGCAGCCGTCGTCGGCGTTTCTGCCGCTACCGTCTGGCTGTGGTGCGTCAACATCGCCATTGAAAAGAACCCCACGATCAACAAACAAGCAGGGAGGCCCTGCCGGTTGCGTGGATCTAGTGTTTCGAGTTGGTGAAGTGAATACCGGAACATGAGGAACCTCCTTTCAGAGCGTGAGCCGATGCGGTTAAGGGTGACCGGTTAGAACGTTCGCCCTTGCATCGGGGAACGCGTTTAGTGGTCAGGACTAGGCCCGCTCTCCCGCTAGCAGAAACGCGTTCCCAATCGCAACGGTGAGGCGTATAAGTCATCGCGTCACGATATGGCTGACGCCATACCGCACCACGCTGCCTTATACACTCACCTAAAAGCGCGATTGGTCACGCTCTTCCTTGCAGTAACCCTTTGGTCTTTTCCTGCTTGATCGCCAAGATCATATCCGCCAGGTTGGTCCAGTCGTTCGGGGTCGGCGGGTTTTGCCAGATTACTTGTGGGCGGTCGACCAGGTCGGAGTGGAAGTCCGAGATGTAGATATCGGTCGTATCGCTGGCATTGTCTTCAATCACGATGTGGGCGTGGCTGAAGGCCGCCAAAGTCTGGATGACGTAATCGGAATACAAGACGCCTTGTGAGAAGTCCACGCAGATTGCGACCACGTCGTTCAAGGCGCGTGGCGGGATGGCGGAGATCAAGGCGAACATGTAGCTGAAGTACAGATTCACCGCCATGTTCTGCGACAAAGCGAAGGTGCCGGCTTGTTGCAGGTCTTGGATGAAGCCGGTGATCACGGCATCGAACCCTGGGTAGAGGTCTTGGAAAAAGCTGACCTGAGTAGGATCGATGAAGGTCGTCGGCTCGATGAAGAAGGTGGTGAACTGCAAGTGGATCGAATCCAGGCTGATGTGCAGCTGACTGGTATTCAGCCGGCTGCGGTCGATCAACTCGCCTTGGCTTTGCAGGGCCTGGATGAAGTCGCGGCTGAGCCTGGCCGCCGCCGGAAAGGCGACGCGCAGCTGCTCCGGGGCGATCGCCGGCGCTAGACCTTGAGTGATCATGAACGTATAGAGGTAGTTGGTTTCCCGTGCCGACACCGGCTGCTTGTCGGCCAACAAGCGTTGCACGCGCTGCAAGAACGCTTGTGCCGGCTTATCGAGTAGTGTCGGGTCCAAACGGTCGGCGGCCAGTGTGCCACCATTTTTGACCCGCAAGAGCCAGAGCTTCAAGAACAAGGACAGCTTGGTGATCTGGGTTGGCCGCAGCGGCGCCCCGATGAAGTCGGCGCACAGCTGCAAGAGCTCCTCGACCACCGCATTCATGGATGGAAACGGGGTCGTCACGCCGGTATACGCCGTGTAATACAGCTCAAACAGGTGCAGGCGCAAGGTGTACTCCGCATCTTCGGCACCATCCCCGCTGGCGGTGAAGAACCCGGCAGCGTGTAAGAGCTTGTCTAATTCTGTACTGGTCGCGTAAAACACCGGCGTGGAAATCGCGTGGCTGTCGATGTAGTCGCGCTTGGACTGTTGCTGACTGTATAAGAAGCGGTATTCGAACACCAAAAAGGCGTTAGACCGCTGTAAGTACAATAGCCCCAGCCGCTGCAAGGCGTAGGTGGTCAAGCTGTTCGCGTGCCACACCCCGCGCTGCGTCTCGTCTAGGTAAATCGGTGTCTCTTGGCTGATCGTGTGCAAGTCAGCGTTGATTGCCTCGAAGTATTTGTTGATCTGGTAGGTGGTGAGCCCCCAGTCGTCGCTCAAAGTGGTCTTGGCCATGGTCAAGCCGCCTTGTTGCAAGATGGCGTGCAAGATCCCGTAGGTCATGCGGTCATCCTTATTATATAGTGCCGTCGTCTTCACTGTGATTCCCCCCAAAAAGTGGCCGCTTCCTCGAGTGCAACGTGCACTCCCCCTAAAAAGCTTCCGCTTGTGCCATTGTACCTTGAAAACCGAGTGTTGCGGTGGCATCGATCAAAAATGAGACTTCTGAATTTTTTGTCAAAATCGCAAAAGAAGCAGAAGCTCAAAGCCTTCTCAAGCTCATTGGTTGTTGGTAGGGTGGAAGTAGCAAGAAGGGGGAATGAATGATGTTTCGAATCGTAATCAAACAAGTGAAGCGGCCTGCCGCAGACACGACCAAACCGGCCCACACGCATAAGGCAACTGTGAAATGAGGCGTTAAACCGTGACCTTAGGACAGCAACTAGACGAATATCGGCGCGCCAAGGGGCTGTCAGTCCAGGCGATGGCAGACGCCGCCCAAATCTCACGCGCCACCTATAACCGCTTCGTCAACGACCAATCCAGCCTGTCCTTCGCCAGCCTCTTGGCGTTGCTGAACCTATTAGGCTTGGAGTTGGCCGAGGTGATGCCGGTGTTGCGCGCCGACTATTGTGACCTCGATGCCGCCTGGGAAAAAGTCCAAACCGCGCTATTGGCCCACGACCACGTCGCCGCCCAGCAGTTGGCCCAAGAACTGCGCGCCGCCGCGGTTCAGACGCACAACCGCGGCTATACCGAATTGACCTCGTTGGTGGCGATTTTCGACGCCTTAGCCAACGCCGAACACTGGCGCGCTGAGCACTCGGCGTTAGGCTTGTTCCACCGCCTGACCCGTAGCCGCGCATGGTTGGATCTGGATATTGGGATTTTCACCATGATCGCGCCGTTGTTACCACTAGACGCGCTGGCTTCAGCGTGCTGGCGCTTCGTCGGTCGCTTGCCGGTCGAATCGACGTATCGGGCGACGCGCCTGGCACGAATCGGCCAGCGGTACTTGGAAGTGGCCTTGACCAGCCATGATGCCGAGGCGGTGTATTTGGCAGCCGCCTGGCTAGAAGGCCAGCCGCTGTTGGCTAACCGCCTCGACGACCGGCCGTTGGTGCATTTTGCCCACTTGGTGGCGGCAGTCGTGTGCCACGGCCATGACCCCAAGATCTACACCCAGTTCCGCCAACATTATCAGGCACTGGCCGGCGACACCCACCAACTCGCTGCTTTCGATAAGCTTTGGGCGCTGGCGACTGGCGCGGCCTTCCGTCAGCCTGAACAGTGGCCGACACCGGCCTGGCCACAACCGTTCGAACCCACCGCCGACTTAGGCGCATTGTTCGACGCTGCCCGGACCGCGCGGCTTTTGACGGTTGAAGAGCTGTGCAATCAAGTCGGATTGTCACGCTCAACTTGGAGCCGGATGCGCCGCGAAGTCGCCACCACCAAGCTCGATGTGGTGTGCGCCGTGATGTCCACACTGCGACTGAACTTCACCGACATCCAGCACCTGTGGACCGGCGGCCATAGCCAAGTCGGCCAGTGGTTCTTGGCCTTACAAGAACTGGCGGCTGCCGGGGATGACGTGCAGGCGCAAGTCGCCGCGTTCACCGACCGGCTAGCGGCTGTTCCAGAACCGGCCCCACGCCAGCCGATCTTGTTGCTACAAGACTCCGCCCAGCTGATCGCTGGCGAATGTCAAACCGACTCGGCGCAAATCAACGCCGCCGTCCAAAGCCTCTGGCACCACCTGAACGAAGAAGGGGATTGGATCCAGTTCGATTACCAGGTGATGATCCCATTGATCGAATACCTCGACTATCCGAAGGTGCGCATCGTCATGTCGCGTTACCTGCGCGGCAACGTCGACTTGAGCCACCGATTGCCACCGGAAACCACCGACTTGCTCGGCGTCGAGCTGCTCCTCGGGGCCGTGCGCTCCCAAGTCCCGGCCAACGTCGACGACGCCTTGAAGGTCCTGCGTGGCTTGCGGCAACAACGCCACGGCTTGAACTTTGTGATCGGCGAGTGCTTCTCGCGCCTGATCCAAGCCTTGCAACGCGATGACGTCGCCGCAGCGCGCCGAGACTACCACCAAACCCGCGCGGCGGTCACGTATTTTGCCCCAGGCCAACAAGGCGCCGACTTGATCGCCATGCTCGACTGGCTGTGGGACTATTTGCAGTGACCCACCCCAAGCTGGCCCCTGCCGAGTCACATTCTGGACTTGGCAGGGGCCTTTTGCGTGTCAAAATTGAGCGGTTTGCCAACGGTCGAGGCGACGGCTCGTATCCTGAAGATACTAATACGGAAAGAGAGTGTTCTGATGAAACGAATCGACCTCGTGAATAAGCGCTTTGGTCGCCTGGTGGTGCTCGCATATGCCGGCACGGCCAAAAATGGTAACGCCAGATGGACGTGCCGCTGTGATTGCGGCCAGGAGGTGGTGGTCGACGGCTACCGCTTGCGCCACGGCGGCACCTTGTCTTGCGGCTGTTACCGCAAAGAGGTGATGCGCGAACAGATCCGCAATAACGCCAAGACCCGGGCACACATCGGCAACGCGGCGAGCTTGCTGATCCGCGACCACGTCAATATTGGCGCGATGACCGCCAAGAGCCGCAAGAACCGCTCGGGTGTCATCGGCGTCAGCCGCGATGCTCATAGCAAGCTTTGGAACGCTCGCCTGGTCATCAACGGCAAGCTGGTCTTGAACAAGCGCTTCGCGGAATTTGACGATGCCGTGGCCGCCCGCCGCGCCGCCGAAGCACAATACTTACAACCTTTATTAGAAGCTTACGCACCGGAACGGTTAGCCACCAGCGACCCGTGCCAGGTGAAAAAGGAGCATTGATCGATGTACTATTTTCTCAACGAATCTATTCCGCGCTTCTGCTCGGGGATCGAGCACGCGGAATTCAAGCGCCTCGCCTTGTTCAAGGCGCATCAGGTGCCAGCCAAGATCGTCACCGCCGCGTATTCGCGCGACGCCGCAGAGAACTTGGCGCGCTACCACGTCGACCCGCAGGATTACGTCAACTTATATGACTACTTCTGCGCCAACGTCGCCGTGCCCAGCAAGCCACTGACGGTGCAAGACCTCAAGTTTCCCGCAGACGTTCAGGTGACCACCACAGACGCAGACACCACGGTCACCAGTGGCGACTGGACTTGCCAAACCATCCATAGTCAAGCCGGGCGCGTGGATACCAGCGACCACTTCGATGGGGATGGCCAGCTGGTGCGGCGGGACTTCTACGATACCCGCGGGTTCCTCGGCTTCAGCCAGTTCTTCGCCACCGCAGATGATGCCGCCAAGCGCTATTTGGCGTTGGAAACGTTTTACAGCCACACCGGCCGCATCGGCGTCGAGATCACGTACCGCCAGCGCGACGCCGGCGTCGTGGTCACGGGCTACCGCCTCCAGCACGCCGATGGTCGCCAGTGGCACCTGATGAACACGCAACAGGCCTACACGGTGTTTTTGGATTGCCTCAATCAAGATGATGGGGAAGGCGACACCTTCATTTCTGACCGCAGTAACCATACCAACCGGCCGATGATCAACATGACCACCAAGGCGCGCAAGCTGGAGCATTTTCACAACATCCACTTCGCCGACTACCACGACCCCATGTCGCGGCCGCTGACGTACCCGTCGATCGGCGAATCCGACTTGCTCAGCCGCACCGATATGGTGATCACGCCGACGCACGCGCAGGCCCACGACATGGCGACGCGCCTGCGCACCCAGGTGCCGATCGTCGCGATTCCGGTGGGCAGCGTTGCGCCAGCTGTGCTGGCTCAGCCGCACATCCCCATGGCCAAGCGTCAGCGCGGTCAGATCCTAATCGTGGCGCGCATGTATTATGAAAAACACCTCGACGACGCCTTGTGGGCCTTCAAGCGCGCCCATGACCAGCTGTCGTGGTTGACGCTGACCATCTATGGCTACGGCGATGGCGCCACCGACCACCGCGACGAGAAGCTGCTGCACAAGATCGTTGACGAGCAACACCTCGCCGACTGCGTGACCTTCGCCGGCTACACCAACGATATCGGCGCCGTCTACGACCAGTCGCAGGTGCTGTTGTTGTCGAGCCGCTACGAAGGCTTCGTCTTGGCGATCCTCGAAGCCGCCGCGCATGGCGTGCCGACCGTCTCGTATGACACCCATTACGGGCCGGCCGAGCTGATCCAGCCCGGCGTCTCCGGCGAACTGTTGCCGTATGGCGATGTCAACGGGCTAGGAGACGCCTTGATCAAAACGTTCTCGACCCCGGAGCGCCTGGCGCAATTAAGCGCAGGGGCTTATGCCCGAGCGGCGGACTTCTCCCAAGCACGTGTGTGGGCCCGGTGGCGGGAAACAGTAATCGATACAGAGTAGGGAGCAGGGACCTGGCGGAAGCTGGGTCCTTTTTGCATCCAGACATTGACATCCCCCAAATTAGCGGTACGCTAGTTCTATGACAATCAAACTAACCGATCAACAAGCATTAGACCAGCGGCGCGCGGAGATCTTCCAAGTCTTATCCGATCCCAATCGCTTACATATGATTCGCATCTTATACCAAAGCCACCGCGAGCTGACTTGCTCGGAAGTGGGGGAGCGCCTGAACATCAGCAAGTCCACGGTGTCCTACCACTTCAAGTTATTGCGTAGCGTGGGGCTGACGAACACCCGCAAGGAAGCGCAAAGCAAGTACCTGTCGCTGAACGAGGCGACATTCGAGAAGTACCTCCCAGGATTTTTGGCAACACTGTAGAGTCAGGCTCTTTTTACCTCGTTAGTTCGATTGTCATAAAACTACAGAAAAAAGGAAGCTTGTCTCATGAATACATCTGTTTTGCATCCCCGGATGATCATGGTGGCCATCTTCATCGCGACCTTCATGACCTCCGTCGAAACGACGATTGTCACTACAGCACTACCCACGATCATTACTAACCTCAACGGGCTCGCACTCCAAAGTTGGGTATTTGCCACTTATTTACTGACGACGGCGATCACAACACCGATTTATGGCAAACTGGCAGACCGCCTCGGGCGCAAGCCGGTTTTCGTCGTCGGTTTGATTCTGTTCACAGCTGGTTCCGGCTTGTGTGGCCTAGCCATGAATATGCCGGTGCTGATCGCCTGCCGCGCCTTGCAGGGGTTAGGTGCAGGGGCGGTGATGCCGATCACATTCACCATCATTGCTGACCTCTTCGCCTACGAGCAGCGGGCCAAAATGCTGGCTTTAAACAACACCGCTTGGGGGATCTCGGCCTTGTTGGGACCGCTCATCGGTGGGCTGCTGGTGTCGCGGCTAAGTTGGCACTGGGTGTTCTTCGTGAACGTTCCGATAGGCGTGATCGTGCTTGGAATCATCCTGTGGACCTTCTCGGAACCGCGCCGCCCAGGCACCCGTGTCCCGATCGATTACTGCGGCACGGTGATGCTATCAGGCACGTTACTTAGCTTATTGGGCTTCTTCCAGGTCCTCGGTGCACAGCCACTCAACGTCAGCAGCGTCAGCCTGATCGCAGGTGTATGCCTGCTTTGCGTGGTCGGCTTATGGGCTGCGGAGAAAAAGGCCACCGACCCGGTTTTACCGGTGAGGCTCTTCGCTAACGCCACTTTCACACGCCAGATTCTGACCGCATTACTGCTCAGCGGCGCGCAAATCGGTTTTCAGACGTATTTTCCCATGTGGTTACAAGCCGGCTATCACGCCAGTCCGGCAGTGGCAGGCTTAGCCGTCACGCCTAGTCCGGTCATGTGGCTGGTGACATCGTTTTTCGTGGGCACGTTGGTCAAGCGTTTGGCACCCAAAAGCATCGCCGTGCCGTTGATGATCGTGCTAGTGATCGCCTATGTCCCATTAGTTTTCGCTAGTGGTCGTTTCCCCCAGAGCTGGTTTTACCTGATTGCTGGGGTGACAGGGGCGGTCTTGGGCATCGTGATCACCATGAACACCTTAATCGCACAGCGCGTGGTACCAACCACTGCCCTAGGGACGGCGTCAGCCATGCTGACGCTTGGCCGTTCATTGGGGCAAACCATCGCCACCGGTATTTTCGGCCTCGGGTTTAACCTCACGATTACCGCACAAGTCCGCCAGCACGCTGGCCTCTCTTTGACTCAGGTGAACGCTGATATCAGCGGCCAACAAGCTAGCGGCGGTGTCGCCTTGAGTCATACCGTTTTGGCGGGGATGCACAGTGTTTTTGCCTTAGTCGTGGGCTTACTCGTAATTGCCTTAGTGGTCAACCTCACCGATCACCACCGCGCACCCATCGCCTAACCCAATATCTCCCAACCATTAGGCCCGGCCGAGCTGATCCAGCCCGGCGTCTCCGGCGAACTGTTGCCGTATGGCGACGTCAACGGGCTAGGAGACGCCTTGATCAAAACGTTCTCGACCCCGGAGTGCCTGGCACAATTAAGCGCAGGAGCCTGGGCCCGAGCGGCGGACTTCTCCCAAGCACGCGTATGGGCCCGGTGGCGGGAAACGGTGATCGAGACAGAGTAAAGATCAGGGACCTGGCGGGAGCTGGGTCCTTTTTCTCCACCCATAGTCGCAGCCCACAATCCTGCAAAAGGGGGATTTTTGCCAACTAATCGAGGCATAAGCTAAGTGATAGCACCAAGGAAGGGGCAATTATGTCGCAATTCAAATCATTATGCCTACATAGTCTTCAATTCATCGGCTGGCTGTTCGTCCACAACGTGATGGTCCTGCCGGTCTTCGCTGCCGCGTTGTGGCTGCCGAACCGCGGGCCGGTGGTGCAAGCCGCCTTGACGATCGTCTGTGGCCTGTTAGGCGGCTTGAGCCTCTATTGGCTCAACCGGGCATACGGGCACGCCTTACAAGACAATCCCACCGGCCATTTTCACCCGACGCGCCTGACCCAGGCCCCGCTGTGGCAGTGGGTGGCTGTCTTGGCGCTGACTGCGGGCTGGGTGCTCGTGCAGTATTTCTGGCCGGGGCAAGCGTCAGCGGATCAAGACGCAACAGCCAGCTTGTTGACGCAATATCCCGTTCCAATGTTCCTGGTCGTCAGTCTCCTCGGGCCAATCTACGAGGAGCTACTGAGCCGCGGCCTGTTCTTCGCTTACTTCATCCGCAGTGGGTCGCGCTGGGCAAAAGGGCTCGGGTTAGTCCTGAGTGCATTCCTATTCGGTTTACTACATAGCACCAGCTTCTCTTGGGCGACCGCAGGCTACATCTTGTCTGGCTTCGTGCTAGGCGGGATCTACCTGTTGACGCGCAATGTGCGCTTTAGCATCCTGGCACATTTGGTGAACAATGTTATCGCGGTGTTCCTTTAATATCGGGAGATTGAATAATTACTTCACCCGCAATGTGAATCGGTCTTCCAGTAATAGAAAAAACAGCCTTCAAAGTGGTGAACAGATACCACTTTGAAGGCTGTTTTAACGTTTGTGGGGCGAAGTTGCTTCTAATCATGAGCTGGTACTGCATAGTGCGCCCACATGGAATAAATAACAATTTTTTTGATGGGCTTTTCGTAAATCTTATAAACGACCCTGTGCATCCCAGTAATTCGGCGACTGTAAAAGCCAGCGGCCGGGGGAGTAAGCTTTTCAAAATGGTGTTTGGGAGAATAGGGGTTGGTCTTAAGTGTTTCTTTGATATCTTCCCATTGAGCTGTATAAGGACTACGCACAATTTTTTTTAAATCGCCTTTTGCCCCGGATTTAATCTTGATGGCATATTCAGTCATCATCATCGATCCCATCTAGATCATCCAGATCTAGGTCGTCGTCTTCTTCACGGCTTAAAGCGGCTTCAATTTGACCATTCATCAGTAACGCCATTGTCTCTTGCATTGCTTCAAATTCTTGCTTACCGACGATATACGCACTTTTTTCATCATCAGCTCCCGCGACTAAAATGGGATCAGCATCACGGTTTGCGCTTTTGATGACAGCATAAAAGCTAGCGCGAGCCTTGCTGGGTGGTAAAACTTTCATCCTGCGACCTCCTTAAGATGGTACGGCATCTGGTACGTTTTTAGTATAACACCCAAGTCATACGTACGTCAAGAAGTACTATATAGCGTACTTAAACAAGTACGCATTTAAGAGAGGCTCACCGAGTGGGAGAGTTTTTCAGAATGCTTAAATTACTGATCCGCCGTATACGGAACCGTACTTACGGTGGTGTGAGAGGTCGGTTTCTAGTCGAGCTCCTCAAGGACAACGGGATTGCGTATAAGTCATCGCGCCTCGCTATGGCTTCGCCATAACGCGCCACGCTGCCTTATACACATCCCTAAGCCCGTCCTTGTTCCGCTCTGTTTCTAGTCGAGCTCCTCAAGCCAACGCAATTGCGTCTAAGTCGTCCCGGCCGCTGCACGGCTTCGCCGCACAACGACCAGGCCGCCTTACACACATTGCTAAAACCGGCTTGTTCCGCTCTGTATTCTCATTTCCCCCGTACCATGTCTGCGACATCCCCGCTCCGCAATCCCCCAGCCGCCTATGCTAGCACTGTGGTGTGGTCTAGTGTCACTGTCAGCAATACCGAAATAAGTTTCGTTTTTGAGTGGTTTAACCAGACGCGCCGTCAATTTGACCTATCCTGTTACCATGCAAGACAGGAAAGGAGACATCCGCATGGAGAATCAATCAGCGCCTACCGTGACCCGCCAGAACCGGGTGACGGTGCGCTACGTCGATGAACAAGGCAAGCGCCTCAATGAAGACTTGAGCCTGTTTGGGGCGGTAGGGAGTCCGTATCACGTCAATGTGCCGCTATTTTCAGGCTATTGGCTAACGGATGCTAACGCTCCGATCTCAGGCGCAATCCCGGCAGGCAAGCGCCTGTTGATCACACTCACATATACCAAGCTTGGCCAGGTGAAGTTGGTGCAAGACGGGGCGGTCGCGCAGACCATCACCTTGCAGGCACGGCCTGACGATCCCAGCCGCATCCAGCCGGTGGCGCTGCCGGCACTTTCGGCAGGGCAGCACTATTACACCAGAAGTGCCCACCGCTACCACGTGGTCTTGGACCCGGAGAGCTTCATTCCGGCCGAGCCTGAAGAGGCGGTGGTGCTGGAAGTCTTGACCCCAGAAGTCGCCGACGCTCGCTCACAAGCAGCGGAAGAGGCGGCCAAGGCGCAAGCCGAGCAGTCGCCAATCGCGACTTCGCCGGTGACCCCGGCCACCCAACCAGCCACCCAGCCGGACGACCAGCCGACCAGCGGCCCAACCACAGCACCAACCACCAAGCAAGACAGCCCCACGCCAGAGCCCGCCACCCAGCCGCACCCCAAGACGAGCCTGCTACCAATCCAACAGCTACTCGCCAAGGCGCTGCACCAACAAGCGCAGATCCTCGCGGCAGATGGCGACACGATCACGTTGTCACCCTCGCAGCGGCGCACGCTGTTGCAACATATGCGCGACTTTCTCACCGCGATCACCGTATTGAATACCAACGAACAGGAGTGAATCTTATGCAAGCAGAACAAATCGATGCACTGATCAATCTGACCCCAATGAAAATGATCACCGAAAACATGAAGCAAGTCACCGAAGC
The DNA here is from genome assembly GCA_022651245.1 of Lactobacillus sp. GTDB lineage: Bacteria > Bacillota > Bacilli > Lactobacillales > Lactobacillaceae > Lacticaseibacillus. The sequence continues at coordinate 12,822 of JALCQM010000015.1, read as the reverse complement.
CATCTCTGAGTCTTACGAGGCCAACGACAACGCCAAGATCGGCGAACTCGTCCACACCGGCAACCAACTCTTAGACGCGATCGCCAAGCTCAGCCAAGATTAGGAGGGCGCCTATGCTCGAACCTAAACCAACTGAACCGACCAGCGCCACCCCGGGGCCGCCAGAGATGCACAAGGCCTCGTTAGCCGTCCAACTCAGTCACTTCATGCAGGCGCCGGAGAATCCGGAGCTAGAACAGCGCTTCGCCACGATGTTGCTGGACGCGCAGTTCGAAGCCTTAGTCGCCGTCGGCCACGCCGGGCAGGTGCAGGCCGACAACGTGCAACAGCACATGAAGTTCAGCGTTGGCATCACTACCTATCTAGCAGACGGGCAGAAGTACATTCCCGTCTTCACCGATCCCAAGGTCTGCCACAGCTTCATGCAAGGCGCCGCACCGAGTTTGAAAATGCGCACCTTCTCCTTCACCACCAGTGAGCTGATGGCAGAAGTTCAGCGCCTGGACCTCGCCGGGTTGTTGATCAATCCGGGTAAGCAAAGCTTCCCGCTGACCTTAACCTACTGGGATTACATCAACCAGGTGTATCCCAGCTTACAACCGGACGCTGACACCACCATCAGCTTGCTCAATGCGGACCCCATGCGCAGGGCGACGCCTGTGATTCGCGCCGCCAAGCACACCCGCGGCATCGAGCGGCTCTGGCTGGCCTTGGCCCAAGAGCCTGGCGACACCGCGCCTGCCTTGGTGGTGATTGCGGCGTACACCGGTTCTCCGGAGCGCTTCCAACACCGCGTCGCCCCGCAACTCGCCCGCGCCAGCAAGGCTATCTTGGGCTTAGACCAAGACGTCTTAGTCGGTACCACCGCCGATGACCTCGGCGCGCAAGTCGCCAAGACCTGCGCGCCTGTCTTCACCGCCGGACATCTATTCGGAAGAAGGTCAGCCACCTATGATTAGTCGCTTTCATCAGACGGTCCCGACGAAGGAAGAAACCGCCGCATTCAACCGCGAGCTGCGCACCTTGAAGCCGCTGGATCAAAGTCCCGTCCGCCTGGTCACCGTCGAAGACTCCGGACTCTTCGGTGATCCCGTTGACCTCGGGATCTTCCCGCGCCCGAGCGTGCTCACCGCACCACAACAAGAAGCTTAAATTTTTCCCATAAGGGGGTAACATCATGCAGAAATATACTAGCGATTCGCGCTTATTCCACGATTCCTTGGAAGAGAAGCGCCGCTACAAACTCTATAAGAAAGGCAAGCTCTGGATGACTGCCGGCATGTCTGTGCTCTTCGCCGGCGTCGTCTTGACCAGCAAGACCACCGTGCAAGCGGCGGAAGAAACTGATCCGACGACCACCAGTGCCGAAGGGGACTCGCTCACCAGCACCAACAAGGTGACGCTCCCGGCCAGCCAAGGCGCCACTGCGCAAAGTGACACCACCAAGCAGGCTACAGACACAGAGCAAACTGACAGTGCCGCGACCACAACCAAAGCGGCCGCTACCACGACGACACAAGCGGCTGACACGACTGACAGCACCAAAGACGCAACGCCCGCCGTCCAAGCCTACACCGGCATCGCTGCCACCGTTGGTACGCAATCCAAAGTCGCCGACAATAACGCCACGACCGACCCAGCCACCTATACCGTGACCTTGGCCGCTGGCTTAACTGCGCCTGCTTGGACCGCCGCTGATTTCGACCAAACCGGCGTCACCAGCCAAGCCGCAGGGGACTATTCTGTCACCTTGTCCGCCGCAGGGATCGCCAAGCTGCAAGCCGCCAACCCGACCTACACCTTCGCCGCCGCCAACGTGCAAGCAGGACAGTTGACCATCACCGCCGCCCCAGCCACCACAACAACGGATACGAAGACCGCTACCGCAGCCGCCGTAGCGACGACAGACACGGCTAAGACCAACGCCACCGCCGACAACTTGGCTCAAGGTGCGCAGAAGACCGCCGCCCAACTCGATACTTACGTGGCCCAAGACGACGCCTTAGCCGCCCAAAGCACCACGGACAACATCGTCAACAACGACGCGTTGAAAGCACTCCAAGTTCACACCGCAAGTGAAGAAGCCCAGATTCTGGACCTCACCGCAGACGCACAAGTCGAAGCGCCGACTGACCCAGCGTCTGCATTGATCAAGCTGACTAAGGCCGCTCAGATCCTGAACACGATGAACCAGGAACTAACCCAAGCCGCGACCATGCTCGACGAAGACAAGAAAGGCGCTAAGACTAACGCCCAAGCCATTGCGCAAGCCGCACTCGACCAAGCCGCATTGCCAGCAGGGACGAGTGGCAAAGTGGATGCATATGGGGACTTGATTATTAGTGCGCCGACCCAGGCCAGCTATCAGGCAGCCATTTTGGCGATCAAAGATCAAGGGTTGTTTAGTAACTTCCGGGCAGTGGTGGATCCAGATACGGAAGGGCTAGATGTTCAAGGCGAGACTACTGGTACCTACCACGTCTATTTAACACCAGATGGTAGTATAGATCAGGAGAAAGGCAATCTTAGTGCTGAGAACCATGGTGTTTTAGTTGCTAAAGCGCAAGTTGAGGTCGGTGACGTTATTGAGGTCACCTTTGCTAAGGGGTTCACTGGCTTAAAGAGCGATAACGTGATGGGCGTTAAATCAGCTGTGGACACAGATGGTGCAACCACATTCACTTTCACTGCAAGCGCGCAAGGTGATCAGACCATTAACTTCGATTGGAGTGCCATCAGTACTGACGACAATAATACTTTATTAAATAAAAACAGCGTCGACTTTCCAGTGACGATGAAAATTAATGGTAGAGTGGTTGACACCAAAACATTTACCAACACCATTGAACGAATTCAGGAAACTGTGATTCAAAAAGTTAAAACCGTCAAGTATACACCTACTTTCATAATCGATAGAAATCAGATGACGACATTAAAAGTTGGTGAGGAGTACGCCTTTGCTGTCGCCGTGAACGTCGACGACCCAGATTTTCAAGATGAGAGCGTTACAGGAACGATTGACGTTCCTCAGGGATTTGTTCTCGATCATGGAGAGCGCTACGATGGAGATTATTCTTCGGAAGGGGGATTGGTATATGATACAGACGCTAACATCGGCGATACCCTCAACACTTCCAATCAGGTGCCCGAAGGTGGCGTTACAATCGCTGCCATGCAAGAATCAGGAGCTGGAACCACAATAAAATTTAATGGTCAGAGAGACAGTACTCAAAAGGCAAATAACTTTGTCGTATTTTATTTTTGGGGGCATTACAACACGCCAATCGCTGCAGCCAATAACCAATTTACGGTAAAGATTGACGATACCACGAGTACCCACACATCAGACAATTCAGGAACAACTGATTCGGTAATTACCGAAACCCAGTACAATGTATCAGGTGGCACGGCGACAAAGAACATTGGGATGAATGTTTCTAGCCAAGACTCAGATACCCGGGCAGATGCACAGACTCAGATTGGCCTGATGAATACATCTCACAGTGATTTTCGTTATGGCGATTCTCTAATCAAAGCCTCGTCCGGCCCTGATGGTACCCTGGTGTCTAGCGATATTGGTTATTATTCATCAGACGACAAACTAAACACCGACTCCACAAAAAATGGAAGATCTTGGGAAGCAGATTTTCTTAATTCTGGTAATGTTGCCCAAACAAACGTAACTGAAACTATTACCGCTCCAAATTTTATTAGTGGTCTGATTGACATTGAGCCGGATGGCGCCTTTAACTTACCTGATACGCTCACCTTCACAGCAGCGGACGGCTCCACATTTACTCAACAGGTTGCTGATCTTGATGGTACCGGGTCGTTCAAGTTACCCCAAGGTAAAATTTATGACACAGTAACAGTCCACTACGCCACAGTTCTACCCGGTACAGACGTCGTGATTTCGGGTACGAACTTATATATTCAGACCGATCTGCCTGCGGGTAGTGACTTTACATTTACAAATTCTGCCACGAGCGACCAATTATCCACGCCACAAGTCAGCAAAAAGACGGTCAAGATTGTTGACCCAATTGCTAAACCCTATAATGTCGCTATCGGTAGAACAACCGAAGACTTTCAGAATGTTCGTTCCGGTGATACGGGTACAGAGCGTATTTATCTTACGCCTAACATCGCTCAACAACCACTCGGCGTCTATTACTTCATTGTGCCAAAGGGAATGACCGTTGATCAGGATAGTACAACTATCCTCGGCAAGAGTATTAGGCTATATACCACTGACCTTGGCGCTCTGGGAGAAAATGGTGAAGACATCTTAAAGATGGACTTCAGCTCGATCAAGGGCCAAGCTGCTAATGTCGACATCCCTATGAAAGTTAAACTGACGATTAATTCGGATGCCCTCCCTGGAGAATGGGGAATCGAAGGAAACTTCTATCAAGAAGCCGCAGACTATTTAACAGGATCAACAGAGATTTCCGATAAAACCCTCGGACAGTTAAAGTTCTCCGGCGATGGCGTCTACGATGGATGGGTTTATTGGAACATACTAGTGCCCGAATTTTATGGTGCCAAGAACGGTATCGATGCACCACAGACAGAATTTGACCATACGTACTTGCTCTACGACAAGACGCAAACTGCTGCCGATGGCACTAATCCAACCATTGCTGTCTTCTCTCGTGGCGCAACTGACAGCACAGATGACGACTTGAATTCGACCACCTTGCGCATGACCTCAATCAACACTACTGCAGCATCCCCAACGTGGACGCAAAATGTCATCACCTTACCAAGCAAGACTGACGGTGACGCCTTCACATTGGAGCTGACTGGGGCGGGTACACTGACTGCAGATTCACCGGCCGGTTCAAAGCTGCTATATTCAAATGACGTCTACATTACAAATGATGACATTAACGATGAGTCCAAAAGGACCCAGCTTGATAAATTAGACGATTCTAAATTCATGACTGCTGAAGCAGTCACTGATTGGTCAAAGATTCGGACCGTAATGTTAGAAACAGCTGGATTACCACAGGGTTCCAATGCGGTCGCCACGTTACCTGTCGATGTCGCAAACATCAACACAGTTTCAGATTCAACCATCGTGACATTTCCATCTTTGTTAATTGGTGATGACAAGGACGGTATCACCACGCATAATTCATCCCAAATGGCCGCTGAGGTAGAGCAAACCCAGGTACTGACAACTCAATGGGTTACCGAAGACGATCAAGGCGCACAGACACCGATTGTTCCCAGCACAACAACCAACTATCACATTGGGGATAGTTATACAACTAGTCCACTAGTTGAATCCGAAATACCAGAATACTACCTACTGACTAAGACACCAGACAATGCAGACGGAACTATTGGTGAAGACCCTATAACGGTGACCTATATTTACACGAAGCAAGCCGATCTGCAAGTTCTTAATTTTAAGTACGTTGATATGGACGACTCCAACGCCGTGCTAAATTCAGCAACGGTTCAGGCCCCGATTGCATCACAGTATGACTACAGTAAGGTCAGGGAGGCAATTCAGTCTGGTTTTGAGAAGCTTGGTTATGTATACAACCACACCGATTTGCCAGATAACAATCTGATTACCGTCGATGCTGATGACAGCAAAACACAATCGTTTACGATCTACCTCAAGCATAAAATTGTTCCAGCCACTCCGGACGATCCTCATGGCTTCGATCTGACCGATCTAAAACGAGAGGTTACTGAAACTGTTCATTTCATAGACGATACGACCGGTCACGCAATCGCGAATGATATGACAAAAACCGTAACCTTTACGCGAGATATCTTAGTAGACAAGATCACGGGGGAGACAATATCCGAATATTGGTGGCAACCCGTGCCCTTCAATCCATCCCCAATCTTGAAGGATGATCAAGTACGGCTTGCTGCCGTCCCAGCTGTAACGGTTTCCGGATATCATCTCGATGACACTGCTAATACTGATAAAGTGACTGGTTTGGCTCGCACCAGCGTCGATCCAATCGTTATAGACGAGAACACGCCGAACCTATCGCTGACACTGTATTATGCTCCTGACATCACCCAATCAACCGAAACAAAGTCTGTCAATGAAGTGGTGCACTTTATTGATGACACAAACGGCCATGCCATCGCAGATGATGTGACGAGCACCATTACGTTCACCCGAACGGTGACGACTGATACGACTACCGGAAAGGCCGAGTATGGTGACTGGACCACCACAGACGGTAACAATACGTTCGCCGCAGTTCCGGCAGCTAGTGTTGATGGCTACCTTTTAGATGGCGCTGCTAACACTGACAAGACTACTGGCGTCGCGCGTACGAGTGTTGATGAAGAAACGGTCACAGGAGATACGCCAGATCTTTCGCTGACACTGTACTACACACACGATACTAACGATCAACCCGAATCCAAGACGGTGACGGAAACAGTACACTATGTCGACAAAGCAGGCAAGACAGTCTCGCCTGATCATAACGACAGCGTTTCCTTCACACGCACCGCGACGACGGATACTGTCACTGGCGATCTAACGTATTCGGATTGGACCGCGACAGATGGTGATACCACCTTCGATGGGGTCAAGAATCCCGTTGTCACTGGAATGTTTACGACGGATAAGGATACTACCGAAGTTGACGATATCACCGCTGATACGGCCAACTTAGAAAGCACCGTTGTTTATCAGCCATTTGGCTCTTGGATTCCGAATCTGCCACAAGTACCGCAGACCAAGTATCCTAATGACCCAGACGATCCTTCCAAGCCTGAAGATCCTACTGATCCGAACTACCCAACGATTCCATATGTGCCTGGTTACACGCCAAATGACCCAGACGGGAACCCGTTGAAGCCAGTTGATCCTAACGATCCGAATAAGGGCTACGTGCCACCGGTATTACCTGACGATCCTGGTACGGATACACCGATCACCTATGTGGCCGACGGTCAGAAGGCTATCGTCAACTATGTTGATAATGACAACGCTGGTGCCGTGGTTAAGACAGATACCGTCACTGGTGACAGTAACGATACCAACAACTACACCAATGTTAAGACTGCCAACGACGGTGGGTTCACTGCCTTAGGTTATATCGTTGGCGACGACGATCTGCCAGCAGGCGAACTGATCGTCTTTGATACAGATGCTGGGACTGACCAGACTTATACGGTTCACTTGACGCATAAGCACGTGCCAGCCACTCCTGACAATCCAGGCGAACCAGGCACGCCGATCGATCCGAACGGTAACCCGAAGTGGCCAGATGGCAGTGACAAGGATTCTCTGGATAAAACGGTTCACGAGACTGTTCATTATGTTTACACCGATGGTACTACCGCAGACACGGACAAGACGGACACCGTCGAGTTCACCCGTACGGCAGACATTGACGAAGTGACAGGTGCAATTACCTATACTGACTGGCAGGCTAAAGATGGAGATACCACCTTTGACCAGAAGGACAGTAAGGTCATCGAAGGTTACTCGGCTGACAAGCCAAACATTGCCGAAATTGACGGCTTGACCGCTGATTCCGCCGATGTTGAGGAAACTGTCACCTATACCGCCGACGGCCAGAAGGCGATCGTCAACTATGTTGATGATGACAACAACGGCGCCGTGGTGAAGACAGATACCGTCACTGGCGACAGTAACGATACCAATAACTACACCAACGTTAAGACTGCCAATGACGGTGGGTTCACCGCCTTAGGTTATATCGTTGGTGACGACGATCTACCAGCAGAAGACCTGATCGTCTTTGACACAGATGCTGGGACTGACCAGACTTATACGGTTCACTTAACGCATAAGCATGTGCCAGCAACACCAGACAATCCTGGCAATCCAGGTACGCCGATCGATCCGAACGGTGACCCGAAGTGGCCTGATGGTAGTGACAAGGATTCTCTGGATAAGACGATTAATGAGACTGTTCATTACGTCTACACCGATGGTACTACTGCTGATGCAGACAAGACGGACACCGTCGAGTTTACTCGGACAGCGGACATCGATGAAGTGACTGGCGCCGTGACCTATACCGACTGGGCAGCCAAAGATGGCGATACCACCTTCGATCAGAAGGACAGCAAAGTCATTGAAGGCTACTTAGCTGATAAGCCTGACATCGCAGAAATTGACGGGTTGACCGCTGATTCCAAGGATGTTGAAGAAACTGTCACTTATGCCAAGTTAGGGGCTTGGGTACCAAATCTGCCGGATGCGCCGAAGACGACTTATCCGAACGACCCGGATGATCCTTCCAAGCCTGAAGACCCAACTGACCCGAACTACCCAACGATTCCGTACGTGCCTGGCTACACGCCAAATGACCCAGACGGGAACCCGTTGAAACCAGTCGATCCTAATGATCCGAAGAAAGGGTATATTCCGCCAACACTGCCAGTTGACCCTGGCACGGATACGCCGATCACTTACGTGGCCGACAGTCAGAAGGCTATCGTCAACTATGTTGATGATGACAATGCTGGGGCAGTCGTTAAGACGGATACCGTTACTGGTGACAGTAACGATATCAATAACTACACCAACGTGAAGGCGGCTAATGACGGCGGGTTCACCGCCTTAGGCTACATTGTTGGTGACGACGATCTGCCAGCGGACGACCTGATTGTCTTTGATACAGATGCTGGAACTGACCAGACTTATACGGTTCACTTGACGCATAAGCACGTGCCAGCTACGCCTGACAACCCCGGTAATCCAGGCACGCCAATTGATCCGAACGGTAACCCGAAGTGGCCGAATGGCAGCGATAAGGATTCTCTGGATAAGACGATTAAAGAGACCGTGCATTACGTCTACACCGATGGCACCACCGCTGATGCAGACAAGACGGACACTGTTGAGTTCACGCGTACGGCAGACATCGATGAAGTGACTGGCGCCGTATCCTATACGGACTGGGCAGCCAAAGACGACGATACCACCTTCGATCAGAAGAACAGTAAAGTCATTGAAGGTTATCTAGCTGATAAGCCTGACATCGCGGAAATCGGCGGGTTGACCGCCGATTCCAAGGATGTTGAAGAAACTGTCACTTACGCTAAATTAGGGGCTTGGGTACCAAATATTCCGGATGCACCGAAGACGACGTATCCGAACGACCCAGATGATCCTTCCAAGCCCGATGATCCTACTGACCCGAACTACCCAACGATTCCTTATGTGCCTGGCTACACGCCAAACGACCCAGACGGGAACCCGCTGAAGCCAGTTGATCCTAACGATCCGAAGAAGGGGTATATCCCACCAACACTGCCGGTTGATCCTGGTACAGACACGCCGATCACTTATGTGGCCGACGGTCAGAGAGCCATCGTCAACTATGTTGATGATGACAACGCCGAGGCAGTCGTTAAGACCGATACGGTTACTGGCGGCAGTGATACCACTAATAACTACAGTAAGGTCAAGACGGCTAACGACGGTGGGTTCACCGCTTTAGGCTACATCGTTGGTAACGACGATCTGCCAGCGGGCGATGTGATCACCTTCGATGATGACGCCGCTCAAGACCAGATCTTCACCGTGCACTTGACCCATAAGCATGTGCCAGCAACGCCTGATAATCCGGGTGAACCTGGTACGCCAATCGATCCGAATGGTAACCCGAAGTGGCCGGATGGCAGCGACAAGGATTCTCTGGATAAGACAGTTCACGAAACCGTGCACTATGTCTACACCGACGGCACCACCGCTGATGCAGACAAGACGGACACCGTCGAGTTTACCCGCACGGCGGACATCGATGAAGTGACTGGCGCCGTGATCTATACCGACTGGGCGGCCAAAGATGACGATACCACCTTCGATCAGAAGGACAGTAAAGTCATTGAAGGTTATGTCGCGGATAAGCCTGACATCGCGGAAATCGACGGGTTGACCGCTGATTCCAAGGATGTTGAAGAAACTGTCACCTACGCTAAATTAGGGGCTTGGGTACCTAATATCCCGGATGCGCCGAAGACGACGTATCCAAATGATCCCGATGATCCTTCCAAACCTGATGATCCTACTGACCCGAACTACCCAACGATTCCTTATGAGCCTGGCTACACGCCAAACGACCCAGACGGGAACCCGCTGAAGCCGGTCGATCCTGATGATCCGAAGAAAGGGTACATCCCACCAACACTGCCAGTTGACCCTGGTACGGATACGCCGATCATCTACGTCATGGACTCCTCGAAACTGAACATTGTCTACCTGGATGTTGACTCTAATGTCTGGTTGGCAACTGATCATGACGGCGGCAAGATTGGGACGGCGAGTGCTTACAGCACCGCAGTTAAGATCGCGGGTTATGAAGACGCCGGATATGAACTTGTTAAGGATGGCTTCCCAGCTGGGACCATTTTCACTAAGGATACACAAACCTTCGTGGTCAGCTTGAAGCATAAGACGACTACCGCGACCCCAGGTAACCCTGGTGATCCAGGGCAGCCGATCGACCCTAAGAACCCAGATGGGCCGAAGTGGCCGAACGGGACTGACAAGGCAGCCTTAGATGAAACCACCACTGAGACGATCCATTACGTCGATCAAGACGGTAACACCCTAGCGCCAGACCACAAGGACAACGTGACCTTCACGCGGACCGCATTGGTCGATGAAGTTACCGGTGCCGTCACTTACTCGGCATGGGTCGCTAAGGATGGCGATACCACCTTCGACGCTGTCTTGAATCCGAAGATTCCTGGTTACACCACACCGCATGCCGGGATCGGTGCTGTCGGCGACATTACTGCCGGTGCTGCTGATCTTGAAGACACCGTAGTTTACACCAAGGTGAAGGATGATACACCAGGTGGCAACATTCCTGGCGGCAAGACACCAACACCAGGAGACAATACACCAACTCCGGGTGATGGCACGCCAACGCCTGGTGGTAATACACCAACTCCGGGTGACAATACGCCGACACCAGGTGATGGCACGCCAACGCCAGGAGACGATACACCGACAACTGGCGATGACACGCCAACGCCAGGAGACGATACACCGACAACTGGCGATGACACGCCAACACCAGGAGATGATACACCGACAACTGGCGATGACACGCCAACACCAGGAGATGATACACCGACGCCGAGTGAAGAGACAACGCCAAACACTGGCACGCCAACTCGCACGACATTACCGAAGACCGATCAACCAGCAACGCCAACACCGTTGAAGACGACCAATACCACGACTGACAATGGAACTGGTAACGCGACAACACCTGCTGGAAGCAAGCAATTGCCACAAACTGGTGATGACAGCGAGAACTGGTTATCGATCGCAGGCTTGAGCCTCGTCGCGATGATGGGTCTGGCTGGCGCCGAGAAGAAACGTCGGAAGGAGGACTAGACCAGAAATATTGATTCAAGAGAAGCTAGTGAAGCGATTCGCTAGCTTTTTTATTTAACGGTTATTTGTTAACTCAGGAAGCAACACAGAAAAAAGGCTCATTTATGATCGATTCAGCCTTGCCAAAGCTCACTTGGTATAGTCTGAAAATAAATAGTGTCGCTATCCAACTATTTTGAAATATTGCAGCGGCGCTATTCCTGGCTGAATAGCGCCGCTACATAATCTGAGGAGGAACATAGAGTGAAAAAATTTACCTATCAGGAAATTATGGAAAGCAACAAGAACCACTACAAGCTCTATAAAGCTAAGAAACAATGGATGACTGCCGGTATCATTACCGCCACTTTTCTAACTGGTACCTTTGTCGCACAAAATCTGCGAAATGATACGTCTGTAATCGTTAAGGCCGATACTGTGGCCCCAGATCCGACGACTGTCGCGGCATTGAAAACACTGTCGCAGGCGGAAATTGCTTCCGGGATCGAACAATTGAAGGCCCAAGTCGCTAATGATGTCTCCCGTTTCAACGAATTGACAGGCCAAGACATCGAAACAGGCCATGCTCCTCTGAACGCCGGGGGACTAATCGCCAAAACACCAGTCTCAGAGCAGACACAACTTATTGGTGAGGCCGGCAACCTGCTGGCCAACTATCCGACTGATCAAGCAACGCTGGCGTATGTTCAGAATTATTACAACGAGAAGTTCGGTAGTACGTCAACGCAAAGTTCCGACGGCTCTTCCACTGGAACCTCGACACCAAGCTCTGATGGCTCTTCGACCGGTAGCTCTACGCCAAGTTCTGACGGCTCTTCTACTGGCAGTTCGACCCCAAGTTCCGATGGGTCATCTACTGGTAGTTCAACGCCAAGCTCTGATGGGTCTTCCACTGGTACCTCAACGCCAAGCTCTGATGGGTCATCTACTGGAACTTCGACACCAAGCTCTGATGACTCTTCCACTGGCACTTCTACGCCAAGTTCTGACGGTTCCTCAACTGGTAGTTCGACACCAAGTTCTGATGGCTCGTCGACCGGGACTTCAACGCCAAGTTCTGATGGCTCGTCTACTGGTACCTCAACGCCAAGTTCTGATGGCTCTTCTACTGGAACCTCAACGCCAAGCTCCGATGGCTCTTCCACTGGTAGCTCAACCCCAAATTCTGACGGTTCCTCTACTGGGAGCTCGACACCAAGTTCTGATGGGTCTTCGACGGGGGCTTCGACACCAAGCTCCGATGGCTCTTCTACTGGAACTTCCACGCCTAGTTCTGACGGTTCCTCTACTGGTAGTTCGACGCCAAGTTCTGACGGGTCTTCTACTGGCAGTTCAACGCCAAGCTCTGATGGTTCCTCTACTGGCAGTTCCACGCCAAGCTCTGACGGGTCCTCGACGGGGACTTCAACGCCAAGTTCTGACGGTTCTTCGACCGGGACTTCGAC
>JALCQM010000014.1 GCA_022651245.1 Lactobacillus sp. | reverse complement strand
TCAATCACCACAATCGGTCGGCACAAAGAAACGGCCTCACCCCAGATGAATACTGGGGTGAAGCCGCTTAGAAACAGACAAAATTTTATATTATTTCATCTGTCAACTTGACAGGGCATAGTGCAGTTTGAGGGCTTTTTACGTGGCGCCGGCAAGCCGGTTATTGGACGATCTGGTACAAACACCACACCATTTCCGGTTCAAAGGTAGCGCGAACCACAGCGTGCGGACCTGGTTCAAAAGTCCCCACACTGGCAACCGTAAAGCGGGCCTGGGTCGCGCAAAAATCGCGATATGCTTGCGTTTTGCTGCCGGCATATTCGATGCCGACTTGCAACTCATGTGCTTCTAAGTAGCTGCTCAACAGATTTTCCGTCGCCGGATGCACCACCGCTTTAGCCAACTGATAGTCAGGATTTTCAACGATACACATGGGCTTCAATGGCAAGGCGAACACCGTTTTGATCTTCAGTCGCTGCCAGTACTGGTACGCCAGCTCGCGCCAGCCAAAATCAGGCTTTTGACTTTGGTAAGCGGCCGGTAACAACAGCGTTTCGCCAACGTAATCGCTTAAATGCGCGATCACCGTATCAAAATTATCATGTAGCTGAATGTCATACTCACCACCCAGCGTCGTCGCAGCAGCGTAACTATCGGTCGATTCTGGTCCTAATGTATGGACAATGGTCATGTCGTGCCTCCTTAAAATCACAAAAAAAGCCTGCGAGTCCTTGACTTGCAAGCTCTCGCAGGCAAAAAAGTGGTGTTTGCCAGCAGATCAACCACCCCTGCTGGAAAAATAACTCCCTCAGACATGGACGCAAGTCACGATGCGTCCACCCCGCAATTAGGCGTGAACGCTAGTCAAAGAAGTTAAAACTAAATCGTAAGTTGGTCATCATGTCAAAACACCTCGAAATTAAGTTAGCGTTATTAAACCATGGTTGGCCGTCTCCTGTCAAATCAAAAATAATCCGAGAAATACGGCTCGTCCATCGGGATAATATTTTCCAGTATCTTTAGCGCTGCCTTGGACGCTTGTAGCCGCTCGATCTTGGCTAAGTATGATGGGCGGCGATAACTCATCAACATGGTGGTCAAGGTCTGAATATCCAGCGTGACGGCTTCCCCAACTGGTCGTGCTGTCACGTGAACTTGCCCGGCAGCATCCCACCACAAACCAAACGTCCGGTTATTCCAATCAGCCAGTGGGTCGCTCACCACAAAGTGCACCGGCTGGCCACTTTCGGCGAAAGGATACTCCTGCAGAAATTCAGCCACATCGACGATCCGCGCCATGAAATACGGGTGGATCGTCTGTTTGATGTCGCCGTCTGACAACAGAAAATGCAGCGGTTCATTCTTGTAAATGTTGCCGCGCACCAGCTCCACCATCGAAAAATGGGCACTAACAAAGTTCCATAACCCGACGCGCGCCTCTTGGGTGTTGTACACCATTTCTTTGATGTGGAAGACTTCCTCAGCGATCCAATACAACACATAGCCTTGTGGGTGATCGTCGGCATCATAATACACCCCGGCGATCCGCTCCTCTTCATTCTCCCAGCGCCAATATTCATCCCAGTTCAATTGGTTCCGGATCATGGCGCCATGATTATGCAACGCGTAGGTTTGATACGTCGCGATCACATCTGGATCATCGATCTCAAGACGTTCAACGTGGCCAGGAACCGCCACCGGCTTCGGCAACTGCGTGTCTTTCAATTCGAAGGTCAAATGATCAGACATGATCTCCCACCCTTTCTTCCGGTAAAAAGGAATGCTATACGGGTAGAGATAAGACAGCCACTGCTTATGCGCGCGCATGTGCTGCAAGGCCAGCCGAACGAGATCGTGCATCAAACCGTGGCCGGCGTATTCGGGATAAGTCCCGACCCCGGTCAAGCCGCCCATTTTGACTTGCCGACCATGTAAGTTCACGGTACACGGGTAGATGGCCAGCTGTGAAATCAACTGGTCCTCATGGAACCAGCCGATGACATCGGATTTTTCCAACACCGGGCGCTTAGCCCGTTCGAGTTCGCCTTCTTCATACCCAGACTCTTCGACCTCTTTGGCGGTCACTTGAAAAACGTAAGCTAACAAATCGTTAAACTGGTCCAAGTAATCTAAGGTCACGGGTTTGATGGTCAGTTCTTTGCGTATATTGTCGTCCATCGCCGACTTTCACTCCTTTTAGTTGCGTACATCAGTTCGTGGTCTTGGCGCCGGCAAAATCTTGCGGCCGAGAATCGCCCATCCCGATCATCGGATCGATGGTCTGGCTGGCGATCAACGCTGCCGTTAAGACGTGTGCTTCAGGCGTATTATCAGTATGCTTATTATCCAAGACACCTTCGGGACTGTCAACCGTTTCTAACACCGCCTGCAAACGCGCCACGAGCCGAGTCTTGCGGTTATCAGCCAGACTTTCCACGGCGTACTCGAACGCCCGCGGATCGCCCAACAACACTAATGAGCGGCTGGCCCGGGTCACGGCGGTATACAGTAAGTTTCGCCGCAACATCCGCCGACTGCCCAGCGTCAAGGGCAGGATCACCAAATCAAACTCACTACCTTGCGCCTTATGGATCGAGGTGGCATATGCCAAGGTTAATTTACTGAAATCAGAACGCTTATAGGTCAACTCGTTCCCGTCAAAATCTAAAACCAACTCATCCGTCTTGGACGGTGCTTCTTTGGCCGGGATGATCCCGGTGACGATCCCGATCTCGCCGTTGAAGACGTTTTGTTCTGGATTGTTGACGAGCTGCAAGACCTTGTCGCCGATCCGGTAATGCTTATCCCCAAAATCGACTTCTTTGCTGCGGTCACTTTTTTTGGGATTGACGATGTCTTGTAAGAGGCTATTGAGCTGATCGATACCTGCTGCGCCGCGATACATCGGCGCTAACACCTGCATCTGCGCCAAGGTGAATTTCGACTTCGCTTTGCCTACCACCTGCCCGACGACCTGAGCGAGTTGGTTAGGCGGGCATAAAATAAAGCTGCGGTCGGCTCGCGGTTGCTGCCAATCTGCCGGCAACTGGCCAGCATTGATCGCATGGGCTAGTGTAATGATCGAGCTTTGCGCATCTTGGCGGTGAATATGGGTCAATTCCTGCGCCGGTAGGGTTTGGCTCGCCAACAAATCGGCGAACACTTGTCCTGGCCCCACGCTAGGCAACTGGTCTTTATCCCCGACTAAAATCAAGCGAATGCCTGGGTGGACCGCAGCCAAAAGGGTCCGGAACAAGTACGTGTCGACCATCGACATTTCGTCCACGATCAACAAGCCATCCGGCAAGTCCTTCGGCTCATAGTCGTCACTATCCACTGCCAACCCTAAAAGCCGGTGAATCGTGCTAGCCGGCAGGTTCGTCGTTTCAGTCATGCGCTTAGCGGCTCTCCCTGTGGGTGCAGCTAACATGATTGGGAAAGGTTGCTCCTTATCCTTATAGGTATTGATGTCCAATGACAGCTCGTTAAGCTCGGCATATGTGCGGACGATGCCATTGACCACGGTGGTTTTTCCCGTACCAGGGCCCCCAGTCAACAGGAAGATCCCCGACTGCATCGCCGTGCTGATCGCGTGGGTTTGCGTCTCATCATAGGTGATCCCCGCCGCTTTTTGGACGCGCTTGACCGCCTTGGTGATCGCTGCGGCTTCAGGGACATCGAGAGCGCTCCCCAAGCGCTTCAAGCGGTTAGCAATTTCAAATTCGGCGTCATACAATTTCTTAGGGAAGATCCGCTTTTCTTCGGCCACCAGCTTGTTTGCTTGCGCCAACGCGACGATCGCATCCGCCACCTTCTGCGGCGTGATCTCCTGATTACGCGCCCCTTCTAGCATACCGATGGTGCCGTCCAGCAAAACGTCCAGCGCCACATAGGTATCGCCTTGACCTTCTGTCAGCTCGTTGAGGACTTCCATCGCCGCCCCTTGCAGCCGGATCGGCGCATCAGCGGCGACCTGCATCTTCGCGGCGATCGCGTCTGCCCGCTTAAAGCCGATCCCTTCAACGTCTGCGATCAGGCGGTAGGGATTTTCTTCGATCACCTCTAAGGCATCGGTGTCATATAGCTGATAGATCTTCGCCGCCATATTTGCCGTAAAGCCGTAATCATTCAACCCGATGATCACTTGCTCCATGCCCATGTTGGCCTTCAGGTTATCCACTAACACGGCTTGCTTGTCCGCCTTGAGTTTGAGCGGCACCAACACGCTAGGGTTTTTCAAGATCTTATCGATCGCCGTCACCCCTAGCAGGTCAACGATCTTCGTCGCTGTTTTTTCGCCGATCCCAGGAAATTTGTCAGAGCTCAAATAACCGATCAAGCCTTGTTTCGAGCTAGGTTTTTCCACCTGATAGTTATCCGCCGCGAATTGCTGCCCGTATTTCGGGTGGTCGACCACATGCCCCGTAAACCGGTAAGTCTCGTCTTCTTTCACGTCCCCAAACGAGCCGGTCACGACGATTTCAGCTTCTGGCCAAGTGATGTTGGTCGCCGTGATCGTGATCAGTAAGATTTTGAAAAAGTTATTCGGATTCTGAAAGAAAATACTTTTGACCCGCCCGGAGACGGTTTGTGGTTCGTCACTCATCACTTACCCCTTGTTGCTTCAAAAATCCGGCGATATCGCGTACTTGGTTGGCCTTTTGATCATAGCCATCCGGATCGAGGCGCTTCGCTTCGTCTAGGTATTGCTGCCCATCTTGGCCCATGCCTAACAAGGCCATGCCATAGGTAAACAAGACTTGCGCGTTTTTGGTGCGTAATTGCGGCGCCAACCGCTCTGCTGCTTCCTGAAACGCCCCCAGCCCCAACAATAACTCTGCACACAACAAACTGGCATCCAGCCTTGCCGGATTGGCCTCGTACGCCGTTAACGCAAACGCTAACGCCTTTTGCGGCTGTTCCGCGTGCTGATAACTCAAGGCGATCATGTACTGCGCATCGGTGCCCAGCGCACTTTGCTGTTTGGCCAGTTGGTTAAAATATTGCACGGCTAAGGTCCAATTGCCTTGCGCAAACTGCAACAGCCCAAAGTTATACACCAGCTCCTTGTCGTCTGGGAACAAGCCTAGCGCCTGTTGCAACAGCTGGGTGGCTTCATCATAGGCCTTGATCGCGATCAACATGGTGGCTAGCGTCGCGTACCGTTTGGGGTCTTTAGGGTGCTCATCGATGGCTTGAACGGCGCGGTGGATCGCCTCATCATGCTTGCCGTCATTGAACTGGGTGATCATATTCTGTTGACTCATAACGACCTCCTTTAAATCGTGTCTGTCGGATCGAGCTTCTTCGTCAAAAACTCGGTATCATTCCACTTGATCAACTTGAACGGCAGCTGCGTCCCGTGCGTTTCTAGAATTGTCACACTACTATTGGTCAAGCCCCCGTCTTTGCGCAAGTCTTTGATCGGCGTGCCTAGTAGACTTTGAATCAGCGCCACCAACGCGGCACCATGGCTGATGAAAAGGAGGTTCGCCTGACCGGTTTGGTCTTGCTGGACCGCATCTAACACGACAGGCTGCATTCGGGCGATCAACTCCGGAAAGCTTTCGCCAGCAATTTTGGAAGGATCATAATCACCAGGCGCCGTTCGAAAATCATGCAGCTCCTGCGGATATTTCTTCGCCACCTCGGTGAACTTCATGCCTTCCATTTTACCTAGGTTGAACTCTCTCATTCCGACGGTGGTTGTTGTCGGAATCGCCTGTGCTAGGTCGGCAAGTAACGTCTTGGCGGTCGTTTGCGCACGCGGCAGTGGACTGACATAGCAATGGGCAAAGTGGACCGGCTTCAAGAAATGGGCCAACTGGTGGATCTGATCATAACTCTGCGGTAATAGCGGCGAATCCCCATTTGCGCCTTGGTAGCGCCCTTGCAAGTTCCATTCTGTTTTACCATGTCGAACAAAGTATAATCGTGTCACCGTTGCGTCCCCCTTGAATGTTACCTTTCATTATCGCGATTTTGACCCTTGAATTCAACCGCTCCGACAGGATAATCATGGTAATCGCGGCGAAGTAGGCACCCGAATGATTTCACGCAGCCGCACGCACCGACTAAATTCGGTGTCAATTTTAAGCTTTTTGCGCAGAACCCAGCCTTTTTTCAGATACACTATAGTCATCACCCAAGGGAGAAAATGCCATGATCCGTATTCACCGTCGTCATAATGTGCAGATCCGAGTGGCCACTGAACACCACTTTACCGATTACCCAGAACTTTCGACACTTGGCAAGTGGCTTGAAACTGAAGGCAACCACTGGTCTTGCTTGTCACTCGCCGCGCCCAACACCTTCATCGCCAACGTCCACCAAATCACGGGCTGGCAGGATATCGCGGTTTTTGAAGCCAATCATTGAGCGCAAAAAAAACGTCACCAGAATTTTTCTGGTGGCGTCTTTTTGCGTACAACAAAGACACGTCAGGTCTCCCCAAACGTGTCCCAGGCGATTCCCCAAATGAAGAGGCGCGGTTGCCGAACCGCGAAAAGCTTTGGTTACGGTGCCTGAGTTGACGCTCAGGGCTTGGATAACAGCGGCCTCACGCGGGTTGGTCCCGCCATGAGGGTCGTACTACCAGATGTCTCGCCTGTGCCCAATCAGTTCTAGGCCATTTTCAGGATTTATCCCTTAGCGTGTGTGGAGGCCGACAAGGATCATCGACTGGTACCCCCACTGTTACAACTGGGAAAGCATATGGAGTGGCCACCACCATACCCAGCTGTATAAGCTAAGGTCAGTATACCAGCTTTTGCCGTAAATGGAACCCCTTACATAAACTTTTACAAACTTTTTACATTAGTAGACCAATATCAAAAACTGTCTTCAGCTAATTCACCTAAAGGCCGCTCATGTCTAGGCCTCTATGCTTCACGAAATCGTTAACTCACGACAGCGAACAGCTCCAAAAAGGCGACGTCAAAAGCCGCTGTCTAAACCATGATTGCAGGTAGACCATTCCACCACGACGAGTCCAATCATCCCCGCGCCGTAAAATGCGCTCAACAGCGTCAAGCGACGTTCGTCATACCGCCACGTCCGCGACCTGCGTGACCAACAACGCCGCGAGCCATAACCCGATGTTCACAGCGGCGATCAAGACTAACAGCCCATTGGCCACAGACCACTGACTGATCACCACAGTTGCGGCCAAAACGCCCCAGACGCCAACCCACCAGGCGGCATCTCGACGCTTGCGCCAAGCCGCCAGGTCCCAAACTAGCATCAGCGCGATCACCCCTAGTAGCGCATTAGCAGGCAATGACGGAAAGGTGATGACTTCCCCAACGAAACCATCCACTAAAGGAATCGCTAAAAAAAGCACCATCCCCACCAAGACGCGCCGTTTCGTCCGCTGATTCAAGCGGTTAAAGCTAATACCCCGGAAAAACCATGTTGTTGCCACCATGACAAACGGGATCACGAGTAACCGCAAATCACCAAGCGTCCACCGCATTGGTTGGCGCAACAGCCCCTCCAAAAACGCAAACGCTAAATAAAAGTTGGCGAGCGGCCATAACAATTGACGCCATTGGGCTGCGGTGCGCCGAGGCAACTCCGCAAGAATCGCATCAGCCGCAACCTGTGGATCAGCCCCAAAATACCCCTTGGCCGACACGCCTGATTGGCTCGCAGTGAGCGCACCTTCCAAGAGGTCTTGAATCACACTTTCGATGGCCTGCGGATCTTTACCCCAATCTCGGCGCAAATACGTGATCAAAGTGTCCATGTACGCATGATCTAGGCCATGCAACTGTGCTAAGTGTTGATCATTGACTCGTTTCATCTTTCGCCTCCACCAAGCGTGCCATTGCCTGTGCCAACTGCTGCCACCGCGGGACAAAACTGGCGATTGCCGTTTGCCCTGCTGCAGTCAGGTGATAATATTTACGGTCTGGTCCAGTTTTAGAGGCATGCCGTTCAGCCGCGATCAAACCTTGCTTTTGCATCTTCAATAACAATGGATAGATCGTCCCTTCAGGAACCGTCCCAAAGCCTAACTCGGCTAATGTCGTTTGTACCGCGTAACCATAGGTTTCACCACGCGCAATGATCAAAAGTAGCGCCCCTTCTAGGGTCCCCTTTAAGAGTTGTGACGGGATCTTCGCCATCCTTTCCCCTCCTACCTTGCAATGCAAAGTATAGGCGCACTACCTGTAAATTGCAATTCAGGACACGAAAAAAAAGGTCCGCCATCGCGGACCGTAAGCATCAAACGTACTGTAAAACACGAGCATCGTTGTAGGCAGCTTCGATCGTGCCACCACCCAAACACTCATCTCCAGCATACAACACAACGGCTTGACCGGGCGTGATCGCACGGACTGGCTCATCGAAAACGATCTTAGCCTGATCACCAGCCAACTTCACCGTCACGCCGACATCCTTTTGCCGGTAGCGGAACTTCGCCGTGCAGTGGAACTCATCAGCAGGGGCCGCCCCAGTGAAGAAATTCATCCCAGAAGCATCGAGGCTGGTCGCCATCAAGTGCGGGTTATTGAACCCTTGGCCGACGTACAGCACATTTTTGGTCAGGTCCTTGCCGACCACGAACCAAGGCTCGGAATTATCGGAATTACCACCGATCCCTAAGCCAGAGCGCTGGCCGATCGTATAGTACATCAACCCATCATGCTGGCCCTTGACCTCGCCATCATAAGTCATCATCTGCCCTGGCTGTGCTGGCAGGTAAGTGGATAAGAACTGCTTGAAGTTGCGCTCGCCGATGAAGCAGATCCCAGTTGAATCCTTCTTCTTAGCCGTCGCCAAGCCGTACTCCTCAGCGATCGCACGTACCTGTGACTTCTGCAAGTGGCCGATCGGGAACAGCGACTTCTTCAGCTGGGCCTGTGACAACTGACTCAAAAAGTAGGTCTGATCCTTATTGTCGTCAGCGCCGCGCAACATATGCAAAACCCCATCCGCATCCGTTGTGAGCTGCGCGTAATGGCCCATCGCGATGTAGTCAGCGTCAAGCTCCTCGGCGTAATCTAAGAAGGCCTTGAACTTGACCTCTTTGTTGCACATCACATCAGGATTTGGCGTACGACCGGCCTTATACTCGTCGAGGAAGTATTGGAACACGCGGTCCCAGTATTCCTTTTCAAAGTTGATCGAGTAATATGGGATCCCGATTTCACTTGCGACCTTTGCGACGTCTTCATAATCTTCCGTTGCGGTACAGACCCCGTACTCGTCTGTATCGTCCCAGTTCTTCATGAAGACCCCGACGACATCATATCCCTGTTGCTTGAGGAGCAATGCGGTAACGCTAGAGTCGACCCCACCTGACATCCCCACGACAACCCGGGTATTGCTGTTGTCCATTTGATTCACCATCATTTCATCAGATTCTGGAGTTCTCTGATTTGAAGGTCATGAATTCCAGTATCTTTCATTATACCAATCTCAATGTGGGTTGCAACACTCACAAAAAATAAGTATCACCGATAGCGAATATTGCTCAGGCGCATGAGCCGCTGATATAACGCCTCAGCTTGTGGCGACAACATCAAGTGTTCTTTGTGCATCACCCCTGCGACTTCCACATTCATCGCCATTAAAATATACGGTACCGATGTGCCATCCGCCATTAACAGGGCATACTGCTTTTGCAAAACTTGTTTCAGTGCTGCTTGCTCTGGTGGCAATAACGGCAACATTTCGGCTAATAAGGCTACCGCCACCCGCCGCCGCTCTTGACCGCCAGCGTACCATTTGACCTCTTTGTCTTCTTTGCGCCACTGAAACCAATGCCGCAAGGGTTGCTTTTGCTTCATCCCCAAAAGCACGCGGACGTCACAATGCAACGTTTGCGCCAACGTGACTAACATCGCCACATCGGGATAACTCTTGTCCAATTCCCACTTCGAAACGGTTTGGCGCGTCACCTGCAGTTGGGCTGCCAATTCACTTTGCGACAAACCCACCCGTTCGCGCTCAGTGCGGATCAATGCCCCAATTTTTAACAAGTTCCTCATCCCCTTTGCGGTCTTAAAGATACCCTACTCGCCTGTGAGCGTCAAAAAAATCCCGCAAAAATAGGCCGCAACCATTCGTTGCGGCCTATGACACCGGGCTTTTCACCCACCAGTACCTGGCGCGCCAATTGGCAGTGGTGTCGCCTACAGGTCTTCGAGCACCTGCCGCTCGATCAGCTCGGCGATGATGTAATGATACTGTTCCACATTATCGGCGTTTCTAGCGTCTTTAAAAATGTTGAGCGCCTTCAACCCGTTGCCGGTCGTTACGCTCATTTGAAAAGCGGATAGGTCGGCTTTGAATGTGATCTTCAACTTATTGGCCGCCGTAAACGGTGAATTCGGATCCAGCGAGCGCTCCAGTTGGAAGTTGCCGTTTTTAGTCTTGGTAAAACCTAAGTCCATCAAGGTGTACCGCTTCACTTGTGCGCTGATCTGATACGTCTTCGGGTCGCCTTGGGCTGACCCAGTTGTTGCGAGTGCCATACAATCCCCTCCACAGTCGTTTAGCTTTATTTTACCATGAAAAGGCTCACTTGGCGCGGGCGGATAGGCGTTGGGCGATCTTGACCAAGGCTTGCGCAAACGCAGCCACATCCGCGGCTGTCGTGAAGGCGCCGAAACTGATCCGGATCGACTCCCCGATGCGCGGGCTATCGGCACCGAACATCGCCGTTAAGACGTGCGATGGCTCCAAGGAACCTGCCGTGCAAGCCGAGCCCCCAGAAACCGCAAAACCCGCCAGGTCAAGATTTGTTTGCAAGGCATAGGTGGATAAGCCTTTTAGCCAAAGGTTGAAAACATGATTCAAATTATCCGCTTGGACACTGCCATTGACCGCATACGCGACCCCCGCTTCGTCTAGCGCTGCCATGATCTGTCGCTTGAAGCCCAGATAATCGGCTTGGTGTTGGGCTTTGACCGCAGGCGTCAATAAGGCGACCGCTTGCGCAAAACCCGCGATACCGGCAATGTTTTCAGTTCCTGCACGCCGCTTTTTCTCTTGCTCACCACCACGTAAAAAGGGGTGCACGAGTAACTTCGGCTGGCGGTACAAGAAACCGACGCCTTTAGGCCCGTTGATCTTATGCGCCGATGTGGACAATAAGTCGACGTGCAGCGCCTGGACGTCAATCGCCACCAGGCCGTATGCCTGGGTCGCATCCGTATGAAAAACGGCCTGATGCGTGGCCAGACGGGCCCCAATTGCTTCAATCGGCATCCGGCTGCCGACCTCATTGTTACCCATCATGATGGTCACTAAGATCGTCTCATCATCCAAGGCGGCGTCAAAATCGGCGAGACTGATCTCGCCTTTGGTATCCACCGGTAGGTAGGTCACGCGAAACCCTTCTGCCTCTAGTTGCTTCAACGGTTGCAAAACACTCGGGTGTTCGATCGCCGTCGTAATAATATGCTTGCCGCGAGCGGCAAACGCGTGGGCCACTTGCATGATCGCGGTATTGTTGCTTTCTGTCGCCCCACTGGTAAAAATGATGTCGTCAGGCTTGGCGTTCAAAGACGCCGCGATCTGTTTGCGGCTCGCGTCCAAGACGGTGTGGGCCTGGCGCCCAAACCAATGGGTGGAACTCGCATTACCAAAATCCCCTTGCATCTGCTGCGTCATCGCTGTGATCACTTCAGGGGCCATCGGGGTGGTGGCCGCATTATCTAAATACACGTGTTGCATTTTTACACTCCTACTTCAAGCCATGAATGTAAGCCAATAACATTTGGGCACTGCGCTTACCAGCATCAATGATGAATTCATCGAAAGATTGGCCGGCTTCTTCATCGCCCACATCACTCATCGCGCGGATCACAACGAATGGGGTCCCGAATTGCGTCGCTACCTGGCCGATCGCGGCGCCTTCCATTTCGGCAGCCAACGCCTCTGGATAAAGCGCCAAGATCCGCTGCGTCGCATCAGCACTGGCAATAAATTGATCGCCACTGACGATCAAGCCCACTTGTGTCTGCAAGTTGACCGCTTGCGCTGCGGCCGCGATGTCCGCCACCAGCTGCGCATCTGCCGTAAACTTTTGTGGCTGTTGGGGTAATTGTCCAGGCGCGTAACCGAATGCGGTCGCGTCGGCATCGTGATAAGCGACGGCGCTAGATAACACCACGTCCCCCACGTGCAAGCCTTGGCCAATGCCGCCAGCAGAACCGGTATTGATCACCACATCCGGATGAAATTCCGCCAGCAGAATCGCGCCAGTCATCCCCATTTGGACCTTGCCGATCCCAGATTCGACCAGGATCACCGCTGTGCCGTCAATGGTGCCTTGGTAATAATGCTGATTCGCCACCACGGTTTCGTGTTGATTCTTGAGCTGCGCCAGTAACGCCCGCAGTTCTTCTTCCATCGCGCAGATCACGCCGATCGTCATAAATGTCACTCCTTAAAAAATTTTCGTACCCAGTGGGCACAGTCAGTATCTAGTGTACGCTTACCTATCGTAAGCCGCAATCATACCAAGAATAAAACCAATGCCACAATGACCAACAAGGCGGTCACGATCCCGATCGCCCAATTCAGCTTTTTCTTTAAGCTATTGACCTTTTTGTACGTCACCTCATCAAAACGCCCGAGTGGCGCCTTTTGTCGCTTTTGTTGGCGTGCGTAGTCGCGCTCGACAGTTTGGCGTTGGTGATCGCGGTCTTGCGCCTCAGTCTGCGCTTGCCGTTGCGCTTCGCGGTACGCCTTGCGCGTCGTGGGTTCTTTATCAGCCATTTCGTTCCTCCATTAATTGCCAGTGCATTAACCCAATGACTGTTTTGGCATCACAAAGCTCCCCTGTCGCTTGGGCCACCAGCGCCTCGGGTAAGGTCAACCAAACTTGGGTCACCCTTTCACCGGCATCAAGCGGGCGCTTGTGCGCAACAGACGTGAGGTTGGTCGCTAAAAACAGCTGGCAGTAAGCGTCACTGAACCCCGCAGCCTGATAAAAAGCCGTCAGCGGTCGCCAAGTCTGCGCGGCCATGCCGGCTTCCTCATTCAGCTCCCGCTGTGCCGTCGCCAGACCCGCTTCGCCGGGTTCGATGCGGCCTGCGATCAGCTCTAAGGTCATTTTTTGTAATGGCGCTCGCCACTGCCGCACAAACAAGGCGCGACCAGAAGCCAAGGCCAACACCCCCGCTGAGCCACTGGTATGGACGACTTCGCGGACCGCCGACTGTCCCGTCGGCAACGCCACCGTTTGTTTCGTCAACGTGACCACCCGCCCAGAATAAAGGGTGGTTTCTGCGACCACTCGTTCTTCACACATGCCGTCCACATCCTTTCAATGTGTCCATCATACCAACCTCACCCCTGACTGCAAAGGTCTTAAGGATTTCTTTGTGAATCTCCACCCCAAGGCGGATATTGGCCTGCCACTTATATGGTAAACTGTGTGCATACACCGAATAGGAAGTGAACCAGGTGAAAAAAACTCCAAAACGTATCCGTTGGTGGCGCGTCGGCGTCTGGGCGCTAGGCGGCCTGGCCTTGGGACTGATCGCGCGACATATTGGCATCGCCATTTTCGTTGGGCTGGTTTTCGCGTTCGCGCGGCTCATCGGCGAACTTTCGCGCCCTAAGCCGACACCCGATGCCACGACCCCGCCGCTATCGACGCAAATGGCGCTGCATTATCAAGAATCTGGACTCGATGACAGCGAAGTCACCCTTTTTCGCGAAACGATGGACGATGTCGCGGCCCAGATCCAATCGTTCGAAGACATCACCAACCGCGTCCCCCAGCTGAAGCGCATCGCTTTGAATACCGACATTGTGGCGGTTTTGCACGCCTACTTCAAAGCCATCGTCGAAAACCCCAAACAAATGGGAGCGGCCGGCCATTTTATCTACGAGCAACTCCCTAACTTAGTCCGGATTGCCAAGAAGTATGAAGCGATCAGTCACCACGAAGTTAAAACCGAAGATACTTATGCGGTTTTAACCACCGCGGCGAACACGACTGCCGACCTGGCCAATGCGATTCGGGACGATTACGCCCACTTCGTTGAAACCGATATCGACGACCTCGAAGCCGATATCAACCTTGCCAAAAAACAACTG
Source organism: Lactobacillus sp. (assembly GCA_022651245.1). Taxonomy (GTDB): domain Bacteria; phylum Bacillota; class Bacilli; order Lactobacillales; family Lactobacillaceae; genus Lacticaseibacillus. Next base: position 50,932 of record JALCQM010000014.1, on the reverse strand, counting down.
CCAGAGTCAACCACGACGCTTGATCGCCGCGTCGACTTGTCTGGCATGAAGGAAAAGGAGCACGTCTGATGAGTGAACAACCTACCGAGCAAAATACCCCTGATCAAGCGTTAGTGAATGATCTCCTCGCGAACCCGTTTGGGGCCACCGAAGCACCGGTGCAAACTGATACAACCGGTACCCAAGCCGCCAAGCCGGCGGGCTTAACCCCCGAACAAGAAGCGCAAGCGCAACAACTCGCCGATCAAATCGACGTTAAGAGCCAAGAAGCCGTCATGAGCTATGGGGCCAACGCCCAAAAGCAACTGGGACAATTCTCTCAAACCATGCTCAATAAGGTCCAAAGCCAAGATACCGGGGCTGTCGGCGACGCCTTGACCAGCTTAATGGCTCGTTTGAATGAAGCCAATCCTGATGAATTGCGCGCCGAAGATAGCAATATTTTCAAGAAACTGTTCGGCAAGGTCCGGCGTTCGATCTTCGAAATCACAGCCAAATACCAAAAGATCGGCGCCCAAATCGACAGTATCGCCGCGCGCCTGGAGAAAGAACAACAAGGCCTGTTGACTGATAACAAGATGCTCGAAGAGCTTTACGCGCAAAATAAAGCCTATTTTGATGCGCTGAATATCTACATCGCGGCGGCCAAGATCAAACTGCAAGAATTAGACGCGACCACCATCCCGGAAGCCATGGCCAAAGCACAGGCTTCTGGCGACCAAATGCAAGTACAAGAAGTCAATGACCTCAAGCAATTCCAAGCCCGGCTTGAAAAGCGGGCGTACGACTTGCAACTGGCGCGCCAGATCACCTTGCAGCAAGCGCCTCAGATCCGCTTGATTCAAAATACGAACCAAGCGCTGGCCGAAAAGATCCAGGCCTCGATCAACACCGCCATTCCACTGTGGAAAAACCAAGTGGCGATCGCCCTCACCCTACTGCGGCAAAAAGACGCGGTCACGGCCCAACGGCAAGTCTCTGAAACCACGAATGATCTACTGAAGAAGAACTCCGAGATGCTGAAGATCTCTGCGGTCGAAACGGCTAAAGAAAACGAGCGTGGGGTCGTCGATATCGAAACGCTCACGCAGACGCAAAACGACTTGGTCGAAACCTTACAACAAACGCTACAGATCCAGCAAGAAGGCCGCACGAAGCGCCAAGCGGCCGAACAAGAGTTATCCAATATGGAAAACGACCTCAAAAATCACTTACTGGATTACACCAAAGGCAGCATGGGCAACGGGACGCATATGTAAGCATGGTTAAAAAAATTCCCTCACCTCAAGAAAAACTTGGGCGTGAGGGAATTTTTGCATGCCATCAAGGCACCACTATTTTGTCGGCCGTGACTGCCGCTGAGCCCACATCCGGTAAGCCGTCAAGACAAACGCGACGACGCACAAGCCGATCGCCACAACGAACGCCACGCGCATCCCCGAAATGAATAAGGCGGCGTGGCCAACTGGGTACGTGGTCATTTTCCGCCCAGCGGTGTGGCTCATCGCCGCAAATAATGTGGTCGTTGCGGCGCTGATCCCGACGACCATGCCTAAGTTACGCGCCAACGCGTTCAACCCGCCGGCGATACCCAAATCGCTTGGCGCCACGGCAGACATAATGATCGTATTATTCGGCGACTGAAAAACCCCGTTACCAAAACCATTGATCGCAATGACCAGCCCGATCAGCCACAGTGGCGAACTCAGATGCCACAACACGTAACCCACTTGGGCCAATAAGATGCCGGCTAACCCGACTAACGTCAAAAAGTACGGGCCGATCTTATCAGATAAAGCTCCTGACAACGGCGCGATTACGACTTGGACGATGGGAAAGATCATCATCAAGTAGCCCGCTTGAGTTGCTGAGAAACCGCGGGCATTTTCCAAATAAAACGGCGTGATCACATTGGAAAAGAAGTTGGTCACGAAAATCAAAAAACCCGTCAAAAGGCTGATCGAAAACTCGCCATTGCCAAATAGTTTAAACGAAACCAACGGCTGTTGCCGGTGTTGCTCAAGATAGCCAAACCCCAACAAGCCACCCACCGCGATGGCGAACAACGCCAAGATATACGGCTTTGTGAACCCAGCCTCTTGCCCGAGCGAAATCGCCAAAAACAGCGGCACGATCGCGACCACATAACTGCCAAACCCCGCCCAGTCGATGGGCTGCTTGCTTACTTGGGTGTCTTTTGGCAAAACAAAATGGCCAACGATCATCGTGACGATCCCAATCGGAATGTTGATCCAAAAAATGTACCCCCAAGGCAGCACCCCGAGGATTAAGCCCCCGATCCCAGGCCCGGCAATCGACCCCACCGCCACGAACGACCCGATCAAGCCTAGCGCTTTGCCGCGTTCGTTTTGGGGAAAAATTTCGGTGATGATCCCGTTGTTATTGGCCATCGTCATGGAAGCGCCTAACGCTTGCATAACCCGCGCAAATAGCAACAACCCCAAACTGTGGTTAAACCCAGCGAGCAAGGAGCCACCAACGAAAAGGCCCGTACCGATCCGAAAGATGCGGATCTTACCGAGCGTGTCCCCGAGTTTGCCCATCAAGAGCAATAACGCACAGATGACGATCAAATAAATCGAGACCACCCATTCCGCCTGGTTCATCGGAATATGTAGGTCTTTTGACATGACGGGCAACGCGATATTGACGATCGATGCGTCCAATGTCGACATGATCGTAAACATCCCCACTGCCGTAATGATCCACCACCGGTGTTTTTGCACCGTGGGATCGTTAACATAATTTGACACGACTGATCCTCTACTTTCTGAAAACTCATGGTGAATTATACCGCGAATTCACGTTAATTACACTTTTCTTACCTGATCGTTACACCAAAAGGCATCAGTCTTTACATCCGCTGGGTATGCTGGACTCATCTAGGAGGTCATGTTGATGCACAATAAACGATTATGGACAGCCGGTGTCCTCGTGGGCTTGTTAGGTGTCGCTTTAGGCTTGAACCACTTGACGAAAGCGGCCCCGGCCCCTAAGATCACGGTGGCCGGCTCGACGGCGATGCAACCACTACTGCGCGCGGCAGCAAAAGCTAACCCTGATCTGGCGATCACGCTGCATGGCGGGGGCAGCATCAGTGGGTTAAAGCAAGTTGCCAACCACACCGTGACGCTAGGGGCCAGCGATATTTTTGCGGCCACCCAAAAGACGCTACCGACGACCAAACTCGTCGATCAGCCCATCGCGGTGGTTGGGATCACGATCATCGCAGGGGCCGAAACAGGGGTGACTAACTTGACCCACCAACAGTTGCAGCAGATCTTCACGGGCCGACTAACCAATTGGCAACAACTCGGCGGCCACATGCTACCGATCACCGTGATCAACCGCCCAGAAACTTCCGGCACTCGTGCCGCTTTTGATCAGCTGGTTTTAGGTGGCACCCCACCGCTTGCGGCCACCACCGTGGCGTCATCGGCGGCTGTCCGTACCCGCGTCGCCCACACCCCGGGTGCGATCAGCTACCTGGCATTTTCGGCACGAAAGCCTAACGATCGCCAACTGACCTTAGACCAACAAGCCCCGACCGCCGCTAACGTGGCAACCAACCGTTGGCCACTGTGGACCTACGAACACCTGTACAGTTTGGGGTCGCCGGATGCGCCAACCACCCGCTTGATCCAGTACCTCCAATCACAACGCGGCCAACAGGCGTTAGCCCAACGTGGCTACTTACCATTGGCCACCATGCAAGTCGCCCGCACCGCCGCTGGCCAAATCGAAGATACCCACTGAGCCACACAAACGAGATCGAGACAAAAATCAGTAATCGCGTTCCATAAAGCAACGCCCAGAAACACAAACGCCATTGCGCCGCGATTCAAGGAACGAATCGTGACGCAATGGCGCTTGTGTTATGGGCTAAAACCGCTTTATGTCTCAGCTTGGTTATGGTTGCCGCTAGCGGATCCGTAACCGGCGTCGAATTGCCGCCAACCGTGGGCCAAACAGGTCATCAGCCAACCGCCAGCGTAAAATCAAGTAACCGTAAACCGCCACGCCAACCGTCGCCCCAACCAGGAGTACCGGCACCGCCGTCAGCTTCCGCATCCCGCCGATGGCCACACTCAAACCGCCGACGACCACGACGACGCAACCGAACATGACTAAACTCGCGAGCAACAATTGCGTGACGTCGTGACCTAATCGCGCCCAATCGAGGTCATACTGACGATCAAGCGCCAACAACATCAACACCACCGTGGTGGCCATGCCGATCAACGTTGCGACCAATGGCCCAAAGCTGACCGTCCAAAACACCAAAGGGTATTGGACAAGCATTTTGACCCCCAAGCCGATCAAGAAGTACCTGATCGCCTGCCGGTTTTGGTACAGCCCTTGCATGACCGCAGCCAAGACGGTAAACAAGCCCATAAAAATCGCCACATACGCATCGAAGGCGAGCATCGCCTCGCCTAAGTGGTCATCCACGTAAAACAAAGTGTACAGTGGCCGCGCCACTGCCGCCATCCCCAAGGCACTAGGCCACATCACCAAGAAAAACAAGCGTAAGATATTCTCGATTTGGTCGGCGACCCCACGCCGATCACGGTGCGTATAAGCCGTGGCCAATAACGGGATCGCGGTTACCGCCATTGCTGAAGCCAACGAGACGACGATCATCACAAGCTTGTTCGTATTGAAAGCAAACAGCCCATACAAGTATTCTTGTTGCGGTTCAGAAACTAAAAAGAAGTGGTGCAGCAACTCTGGAAAACTATACTGGTCAAAGAACTGATACAAGACGGTCCCAGCATCCAAAATAATAAACGGTAGTGACTGCCGTAACACCTCTTGCAGGAGCGTTTTGGTCGGGGCCGGCGGGACCGCCGTGACCTCGACAAAGGCCTCGTGCCGACGCCAGTAGACTCCGATCAAGTAGCCTAACGCCAAAACCGCCCCGACAAACGCGCCAAAAGTCGAATGGGCGACCGCTTGAACATAATCCCCGCTCCCCGCTTTCATGATCAAATAAGTCGAGCCCAACATATACACGACGCGGGCGAATTGCTCCAAAAGTTGCGAAATCGCACTCGGCGCCATTTCGGCAAAGCCCTGAAAATACCCCCGAAAGATACTCATCGGTGGGATCAGCAATAAAGGCCACACTAAGGCGTGCAGTACCGGTAACATTCGGGGATCGACCTGGCCATTTTGCAGCGCCAACAGAGGGGTCAATCCCCACAGCGCCCCGGCACTAACGACCCCTAACCCGATCATCAACACCAAACTGCGCTCAAACAAACGCTTAGCCGAGGCATACGCGCCACTAGCCAAATAATGCGCGACTTGCTTTGACACCGCACTGGGGATCCCCGCCGTCGAAATAATCAAAAATAGGCTATAAATATTATACCCGCGGGCAAACAAAGCGTTGCCTGCAGCCGCCGCATGCCCCATCCACAGATACCACGGGATCACATAGATCGCGCCTAAGATGCGGGAAAAAATGCTGCCCGCCGTCATCCACGCCGAACCGGTCACCAGGGCCTTTTGTGCTTGTCGATCAGCGATCGCCGACACCCCCAATCATAGCTTCCATTATACGACCCGCCCATCGTTGTTTTCCTCAACCACCCAAACTTAGCGCTTTTTTAAGGCGTGCAACAGTAACCCTTGCCTCACAGTAAACACCCTCGCCTCACGATTTTAGAAACAAACCGTGAAACGAGGGTGTTGACGTTATCAGTAGCAATCAGGCTTTAATCGACGACCGTGACGTTTGCGGCTTGCGGGCCGCGGGGGCCTTCAACGATCACAAACTTAACCGTCTGCCCTGGGGTGAGGTTCTTATAACCACCCCCTTGGATTGCAGAGAAATGAACAAAGACATCGGGTTGATCTGGTGTTTCGATAAAGCCGAAGCCTTTTTCTTCGTTAAATGTCTTAACTCTTCCTTCCATCGCTTAGCCCTCGAATGCAAAATCAGCGGCTGCAGTTTCCGGGAAGTTCGTCGCAACGATCGCGGCACACCGCGCGCAGAAGTGCGGATAGCGGCTGTCGCTCCCCACATCGGTGGTCGTCATCCGGCACCGGTCACAAACTTCGCCTTCAGCACGCGCCACGACTAACTTGACGCCATCGATGTCTTGCGCATCTGCAGGCGCATCCGCCAAGTCAGCAACGGTAAAGCCAGAAGTGATCAACAACTGCATCACATTCGCCTCTAACCCTGCCAGCAACTGCTGCAAGTCTTGATCCGCATACACGGTCACATGGGCTTCGAGCGACTTGCCGATCACTTTGGCATCACGCGCAACTTCTAACGCTTTTTGCACCTTTTCACGAAAAGCCATGAAAGCGGGCCATTGTGCGGACAACTCGTCTTGGTTGGTGAACCCGGTTGGCTCTGGGAACTCTGCCAAGGCAGCAAACTGCCGGTCTTGGTGTAACAACGGCCAGATCTCTTCAGCGGTGAAAGACAGGATCGGTGTGAGGAGTTCGACAACATCAACCAGTGCCTTGTACATCACCGTTTGCATCCGCCGACGCGCCAAGCTCTTTTCGCCTTCGATGTAAACGACATCCTTGGCAAAATCAAGGTAAAACGCCGACATATCCGTGGTCAAAAAGGCGGTGATCGTTTTAACGATCGTGGCAAAGTCGTAGGCGTCGTAAGCGGCCCGGGCTTCTTTGATGACCTGACTCAGGCGTACCAACATATATTGATCGACGGCCCCAAGTTCGGCATACGAAATGGCATCGGTGGTTTCATCGTAATCACTGGTATTCGCCAACATAAACCGCAGCGTATTGCGGATCTTCCGGTAGGTTTCGGAGGTATGGGCAAAATTGTCCATCGACACCTTCATGTCAGAACTCGAATCAACAGAAGCGACCCATAGCCGAATGATCTCGGCGCCGAACTGCTTCTCGACGGTATCCGGCACGATGGTATTGCCCAACGACTTGGACATCTTGCGCCCTTCGCCGTCCAAGGTAAACCCTTGCGATAGGATCTGCTTATACGGGGCGATTCCATTAGCAGCAACAGAGGTGATCAAACTGGAGTTGAACCACCCACGATACTGATCAGAGCCTTCCATGTACATATCCGCTGGATACGTGAGGTCCGTGCGTGCCTGCACACACCCTGCCCAGCTAGACCCAGAATCAAACCACACATCCATGATGTCGGTTTCTTTGGTGAACTTACCGTTCGGTGAATGCGCATTAGTATAACCTGCTGGCAGCAGGTCTTTGGCTTCACGATCGAACCATACCGACGAGCCAAATTCGCCAAACAAGTCCGCCACATGGTCGATCGTCGCTTTTTCAATGATCGGTGTTCCGTCTTCCGCGTAGAAAATTGGGAGTGGTACCCCCCATGCCCGCTGACGCGAAATCACCCAGTCACCGCGGTCACGGATCATGTTGTGCAGGCGGGTCTTGCCCCAATCTGGGAAGAATTGGACCTTATCGATTTCGTCTAAGATCTCTTGACGGAAAGATTGGACCGATGCGAACCACTGCGTCGTTGCCCGGTAGATCACAGGCTTTTTGGTCCGCCAGTCATGCGGATAACTATGCGTAAAGAAATCGAGCTTGAGTAGCGCGCCTTTTTCCGTTAAGGCCTTGGTCACCATGCGGTTGGCGTCGTCATAAAAGACCCCTTCAAAACCCGGCGCGTCTTTAGTCATCAGCCCTTTTTCATCAACCACAGAATAGATCGGTAAGCCATACTTGACCCCGACTTTGTAGTCATCTTCCCCATGGCCAGGCGCGGTATGCACCAACCCGGTCCCGGCATCCAACGTGACGTGATCGGCATTCATCAGCAAGCTCGTGCGGTCATACAATGGGTGTTGGGCCGTCATTTTATCCAAGGCCGTTCCTGGGAACGTCTTGAGCACTTGGTAATCTGACCAGCCCAACTCTTCTGCCACTTTGGCCAACATCTCGGAAGCGACCACGTACTTTTTGCCGTCAACGGCGACTTGGGCGTACTCAAACCGGGGGTTGACTGCGATCCCTAAGTTAGCAGGGATCGTCCACGGCGTCGTCGTCCAAATGATGAAGGCGGTATCCGTATCCAGTAAGCCTTTGCCATCAACCACCTTGAACGCCACGTAAATAGATGGCGATTTCACATCGTGGTATTCGACTTCGGCTTCGGCTAACGTCGATTCAGAACTCCAAGACCAGTACACCGGCTTCAAGCCGTGATAAATATAGCCTTTTTCAGCCATCTTGCCAAAAACCCGGATCTCTTGTGCTTCAAATTCTGGCAGTAAGGTGATGTACGGATTGTCCCAATCCCCCAAGACCCCTAAGCGCTTGAAGTCAGTGCGTTGCTTGTCGATTTCCTTCATGGCAAACTGGCGGCACATTTCGCGGTAGTCCACCATCGACATTTCCTTGCGGCGAACCCCTTTTTTAGCGAGCTGCTGTTCAATTGGCAAGCCGTGGGTATCCCAGCCAGGTACATATGGTGACCGGTAGCCGCTCATCGACTTGGACCGCACGATGATGTCTTTGGTCACCTTGTTTAAGGCGTGCCCCATGTGAATATTGCCGTTGGCAAATGGAGGGCCATCATGTAGGACAAACGTTGGCTTGCCTGCATTGAGCTTCTGGCGTTCTTCATACACATGGTTTTCATACCATGCAGCTTGGAGCTTAGGTTCTTTGTTGGGAAGCCCGGCGCGCATCTTAAATGGCGTCTTGCCTAAGTTCAATGTTTCTTTGACTTTCATTTATACCCTTCTTCCACGCACCTGGCGCTGAGTCGTTAGTCTTGGCGGCAACAAAAAAGATCCCGTCCAGTTAGGACGAGATCATCGTGGTACCACCTAAGTTCGAGTGCCAGCTGGCACTCCTCTAGAACCCATAACGGCGTTACCCGGCTGAGACTACCTATCGCCTCAGCAACTAACGGACTGATATCGCAACGCGAGCCGTCCCAGACTTCCACCAAACTCTGGGTCGCTTTACCGGCTGACGCATCACGACGCGTGTCCATGCGTTATTATTTTTCAGTATCGTCTGCTGGTGCCGCCGGCGTCGCGTCATCATCTTCTTGTGGGAAGATGATCTCCGTATACCCCGGCTGGTCATCATCAGCGACTGCTGTTTGCTCTGATTCTACTGGCTGAGCCGGTTGGTTGTCAAGGTTAGATTGGATATTCGCAGGATCCAAGACATCAGGCGCGGTATCAGAACTCGACAATAATTCTTTCCACTCTGGGCTCTTGACCACTTCCAGCTGCGATTCGAGCATCACCTGCAACCGCTGACGGAAGACGCGGGTTTGTCGCTTGAGGTCCTCAGTTTCAACCGTGATCTTCTTTGCCTTTTCACTGGCATCACCAACGATACGGTTGGCTTTTTCCGTCGAGGAAGTCAGCAAGTCTTGGGCGTTCTTTTCAGCTTGTTGCTGGATCAAGTCCGCCTCTTGTTCGGCATTCGTCTTGACTTTATCGGCCGCTTCTTGAGCCACGATAATGCTTTGATTCAACGCATCCTTGAGGTCGTTGTAGTATTTGACCTTCTCTTCAGCGTCTGCCAGATGCTTTTGCATTTCCTCGTTTTGTTTCAGCAAGGCACTATAATCCTTGATGATTTGGCTGAGAAAATCGTTGACTTGATCTTGATCATACCCGCGCATGCGGACGTTGAATTCTTTGTTATGAATATCCAGTGGGCTCAATGCCATTGTGTCTGCCTCCTAATTACCATGTCTCGTACCACCGTTACTTATGTATCACGTCAACGGTGACCTTGAGTTTGTCCTTCTTGGTGGTCCCCAATAATTCTTGGAGCCGCAAGCGGCCAAACCCGCGTACCGAGACGATGTCGTGCGCGGCGACTTCCACATCTGGTCGTGTCGTCGTCGCAAAATTTAACCGGATCTTACCGCCTTCAACCAAGCCCTTCGCGCGCTGCCGGGACATGGCAAAAACATGGGCCACCACCGCATCGATGCGCAAAGATGGCAGTGTCGTTTGCACCTTTTCCCAATCATTTTGTGGCTGTAGGACTTGCTCGAGTGCGACCGGTTCAAAACGCACCCCGATTTTGCCAAACCGCGTGACGTTACTTTGTAGCCACTGACTCATGCTAGCGGCCACAATCACCTGCCACGCGTGCCCATCAGTAATGATATCACCGAAAAGGTCCCGCTGGATACCGGTATTCGCTAAAGTGCCTAGGATCGTGCTATGGTGCAACGTTGCAAACTTCTCGGGATAGTTGACCGCCAATACGGCGAGCTCATAATCAGCAGGCTCAGGGACATAATAGTCTGGCGCCAGCATCACCCGGCACCGTTCCGCCTGCGCAAAGCCGCCAAAAGGCAATACCTTAACGCCTTCGACACTACCGGCCAAGACCCGCGTGATGTAGACCTGACGGGGATCCAAAAAATCAGTTAATACTGGTCGGTATTCCGAGGCGGCCTGCGCAATCAATTCTTGCACCTGGTCGATAAACGGGCCTTCATCTTTACGGAAGTGTTGATAAACGTTTTCCATGACTCACACCTAGAATGTCCCTGTTAAGAAGTTATAGACGATTGCGAGAAACTTCTCGAACAAGCCTAACACCAGAAAGGCCGCAATCGGCGAAAAATCTAACCCAAACAGCGGCGGAATGAATTGTTGAAACCAGCCCAAGAAAGGCTGGACCAAACGTTCGAGAAGCCGGCCAAGCTTACTGTCTTGTGCGCCAGGGAACCACGACAACAAGACATACACCACCAGCATGGCACTATACAGTGACAGGGCCCAGCTGGCAACGCGCCAAAGCCAGAATAACAAAAATTGCACGAACGGCCTCCTCCTATTCTGTCATTTGAATGTCCGCATCGACGCCTAAGCTTTCTGCTAGGGAACCATCGATTTGGAAGTTAGCGGGCGTCACTAGGAAGATCTGCTCGCCGATGCGCTTGATCTCACCGCTGATGGCAAACACCAACCCCGTCAGAAAGTCGACGATCCGGGTCGCTGAATCCGCGTCGATCCGATCGAAATTAACCACCACTGCTTTATTATTCAACAAATGGCTCCCGATCTCTTTGGCATCAGAATAGATCCGTGGCTCGTACACCACGATCTTAGCCGTTTTTTCTGTTGGTTGACTCATCGCCACCACCTTATTGCCACGAAAAGCCTGAGGTTTCGGCTTTTCTGGCTGTGTCGGCGCAGTCGGGGCGTCGTCTTGAGGCGCTTCGTCTGCATCCATTGCAAAAAACGAATTGAACTTACTCCCGAGTTTGTCGAATGCCATCTTGCATTCCTCCTTCAGTGATTACTGCCGGCGGCGCTTGAAAAATGGGGGCTGGTCATCGCCAGCACCATCTTGATCTTGGCTCGGTTGGCTTTCGAAGATGTCGAAATCTGTCTTCTTGACGTTATCAAAACTTTGGCTCGTATCCGCCGCTTGCTCGTGCTTGTTTGGTTCACGACGCAAGTCCCAATCCACAAACGGATCGTCATTGGTCGTCGTTGTTTGCGTCGTCGTTGGCTTGCTGGTCACTTCTGGTGCCCGCGAGCCACGCTTTTGTGCCTCAGCCACATCGATACCAGTCGCCACCACGGTAACCACGACGGTATCGCCTAAGTCTTCATTGATCGACGTCCCAAAGATGATGTTCACATCGTTAGAAGCCGCTTGGGCGACGATCTCGCTGGCGTCTTGCGCTTCAAACAGGCTCAAATCTGGACCCCCTGTGATGTTCAGCAAGACTTGCTTGGCCCCAGCGATCGAAACTTCCAGTAATGGGGAGGAAATCGCCTTTTTGGTTGCTTCGATCGTGCGGTTCTCACCATTTGCACTCCCGATCCCCATCAAGGCAGACCCTTGGTTCGCCATGACGGTTTTCACATCAGCAAAGTCCAGGTTGACAAAGCCAGGACTGGTGATCAAGTCAGAGATCCCTTGGACCCCTTGGCGCAACACGTTATCTGCGGCATGGAAGGCTTCCATCATCGGCGTCTTCTTATCGACGATCTCAAGCAAGCGATTATTGGCAATGATCACCAAGGTATCGACATGTTCCTTGAGATTAGCGATTCCTTCTGCCGCATTCTTTGCTCGGCGTGGGCCTTCGAAGGTAAACGGACGTGTGACCACGCCAACCGTCAGAGCGCCCATATCCTTAGCAATCTTGGCCACGACAGGGGCAGCACCTGTCCCGGTGCCGCCACCCATACCACAGGTCACGAAAATCATGTCTGCGCCTTTTAAGGCAGCTTGAATCTGTTCTTCACTTTCTTCAGCTGCTTTTTGACCAATTTCTGGGGTGGCCCCGGCACCAAGACCACGGGTTAATTTCGACCCTAACTGGATCTTGGTTTCGGCGTTTGAATTCGATAACGCCTGCACGTCCGTATTGGCCGCGATGAATTCGACGCCTTTCACGTCTTCTGCGATCATCCGGTTAACGGCATTACCGCCAGCACCGCCAACACCGATCACTTTGATCGCTGCGCCGGTATCATTTTGTGCATCAAGTGAGAATTCCATTGTCGTTCCTCCTAGAGAGTGTTTATTCGAAGAAATTACCGAAGAAGCGACGCAACGCTGACGGCTTCTTAGGTTCCGGTTCGCTTTGCGGTTCATCGGCCTCAGGAAGCGGCGTACTCGACGCTACTTCCGGCTTTGGCGCAGCGGTTGGGGTCGTCGTCACACTGCCGACCAACAGATCAATATCTGTCAATCCGGCTGCATACTGGATCAATCCCAAAGCCTGTGTAAAGGCAGGATGTCGTAGGCCCATTTCATCAGGGATGTACCGCTTCACATCGCGACCAAAAATGTCTTGCGCCAACTCGACGATCCCAGGGATCGCTGTCGTGCCACCTGTGATCACGATGCCGCCAGGCAACTGTAAGGCATCGGCTTGTTGCAAGGTCCCGTTAAGCCGTTTGAAGATCTGCCCTAGACGCGCCTCAATGATCTCTGACAGGTACTTCTCTGAAACCATCACCGGTTCCGTCTTGCCAACCACTGTCACGGGGAAGGTTTCGTCTTCACGCGTGGCGAGACTATCGGCATTGCCATAGTCTCGCTTGAGTTTTTCCGCGTCTTTAAACCCCGTATTCAAAACAACTGAAATATCTTTAGTGACGAACTCGCCGCCTTCTTGATCGACTGACGTCAATTTCAGCTTATGATCATGGATGACGGCTGCGGTACTTTGACCGCCGCCGATATCGATCAACACGGTCCCGAAATCCTGCTCACTGTCACTCAAGGCCACCTGTGCGGTCGCCAAAGGGCTCACAACGACGGTGCGGATACCCAAACCGGCTTTGGCTAACGCTTTTTTGGTATTGTGCAGCACGGTTTTGGGCACGGTGAACAAGATGCCGTGCATTTCGAGGCGTACCCCGATCATCCCACGCGGATCTTTGATGTCATCAAACCCATCAACGATGAATTCGGTCGGCGTCAAGGTCAGACTTTCGCGTTCAGGGGGTAAATTGCGGACCAACGCCGCACTCGCAACCGCCTGCACGTCCGCATCGGTGATCTCCTTGCTGGCATCCCCCACCGCGATCATCCCGGTGACCTGTTCGATTTGCAACATATTCGCCGGAATACCAACGACGACACTATCAATTTTAATACTTGCTTTTTCTTCTGCTTGACTGACGGCTTGGCGTATCGCCGAAACTGCCTTGTCGATATCGACGATCACACCGCGGCTAAGCCCGGCCGATCGTTGACTCCCCACACCAATAATGTTCATTTGACCTTGAATATACTCGGCAACAATGACTTTTATTGAGGTGGTCCCGATATCAAGTCCAACATAGATGTCTTGATTTCCCATGACGACGGAACCTCCTGGACTGGAATTGATCACTTATGAAAACGTAATACTGTTTTGATTTTACCACAGATCTTAGACCCTACTCACCAAATCCAACTAAACTTGATCGATTTTGGCGTTTTTAATTAATATGGCGTGAAAAAGGCGCCTACTTCGAGGTCGACTGTTCCTTTTTTGGTGACCTTGGCCAGCAGTTTCGGGTAGTACTTGATTTTTTTGGCCACTGTACGGGAATCTGCCACCACCAAATTGCCATCCGTCATACTTAATGTGATTTGATACGGATTAGCTGCCCCACGCGTGGCTTTGACCTCAGAGACGGCGCGCCGCACTGCTGGTGGAAAGTCTTGCACCACTTTGGCCAGCTTGATCACTTCGGTATGCTTGAAACCCGTAAAGATCGGGTAAGTACTTTTGGGGGTCATCGTTGCCGTGGGCACCACTTGGCCACTTGCTAATAGGACATGGTACCCGTCAGTTTTTTGCCAATAGCCTAATGGGGCGTATTCTGTGACCGTTAATAGTACTTGGTTGAAGCCGTGCACCGAAACCGTCAACTGGTGGACTTGCGGTAGGCGCTTTTCAACGCGCGCCGTCACCCGCTGCCGGTGCCACAAGAGGTCCAAAATCGCCTGCGAATGGTTTAAGCCGCTGGCATCGATCACATTTTGCGCCGGTAACGTTTTTTCGCCGCGGACGCTGATCGTGTCAACTTTCGCTAACGGCGAGACCATATACCCGAAAAACGCGGCCAAGAGCACCAACGGGGTCAAGATCAACGCCAAGTTCCGTCGCCGCCTTGATCGGCGCGTCGAGCTGAGGTGCGGCAACGGTAGCGGCTGCCGTTTTGGCGTCGCTGCCTTTTGCTTGGCTTGGTAAGCCTCCCACGGTGTCAGTGGATCTGTTGATTTCGACTTTTTAAACCAAGCCATTTTGTCACCTCTCCTCTATTGGTGCGCCTGTATCGCCGCTTGCATCAGCGCGATCAACCGGTCACTCGCATCTGGCACACCCAAATGCTTAGCAGCACGGGTCATTTCGACCAACCGCGCGTCATCTTGCATCAAATCGACCACTGTGGTCGCAAAGTCAGCCGTCAAAGCTGTTTCTGGAATGACGACCGCCGCGCCAGCCTTGCCTAGGCTTTGTGCATTGATCATCTGGTGATTATGCGTCACATTCGGGCTGGGAATCAAAATACTTGGGATGCCTAACGCTGTCAGCTCAGCGATACTCGTCGCGCCACTGCGCCCGATCACTAGCGCAATATCGGGTAAGATGGCCGGCATATCATCTACGTACGGCACCACCTTCACGTTAGCTGGCAAGCCGTGTAACTGGGATTGCACAGACTCAAAATGCCGCCGCCCGGTGACAAATAAGGTTTGAAAATCGGCTTGGCCAAACGCGGGCAGTGCTTCTTGAACCGCTTGGTTGATCTTCGGCGCCCCGCGAGAACCACCAAAAATCAACAAGGTCCGCCGCTTGGGATCTAAGCCAAAGTCCGCAAGCCGGTCATTCGGCTTCAGATCTGCCACTTGCTGGGCGCGGGGATTCCCCACCGTTGCGATTTTATTCGCTGGAAAAGCTGCCGCTACTTCTGGGAAAACGATCCCAATCTTGTCGACAAACCGGGCTAAAAATTTGTTCGTCACGCCAGCCACTGAATTTTGCTCATGGATCACCGTCGGAATGTGTAGTCGGGCGGCTTCAAATAAGATCGCACCCGAAACGTACCCCCCGGTCCCCACCACGACGTCAGGCTTGAAATCGCGTAAAATCTTTTTAGCCTTCCCCAGGCCTTGAAGAAAAACGGTTACCGTCTTGACGTTTTCTAGCGTCAGCTTGCGCTTGAAGCCTTGCAATTCAATGGTGGCAAACGGAATCCCGGCCTTGGGAACGATTCGGCTTTCCAAGCCTTTTTCGGTGCCAATGTAAAGGACTTCATCGAGCAGTCCACGGGCTTTGAGCTGTTCTAACAGCGCCAAAGCAGGGTAGATGTGGCCTCCGGTGCCACCGCCACTGACGATCACACGCATCTTAAGCTTCCTCGCTTTCCGCTAAGGTTTTGACCGCGTCAATAAAGACATCGCCGCGGATCTCGAAGTTAGGAAACTGATCCCAGCTAGCTGCTGCGGGGGACAATAAGACGACATCCCCTGATTCACTGGCAGCATAAGCCAACGGGACCGCAGTTTTAACGTTTTTGGTTTGCTGATACGGCACGCCCGCTTTTTCTGCTACAGCATTCATCAGCGGCGCCGTTTCACCGAACGTGACCATGGCCCGCACATGCTCTTGAACTAATGGGATCAAGTCAGCCATCGACAAGTGCCGGTCTAAACCGCCAGCTAACAAAACGATGGGTTGCTTGAAGGCGTTGATTGCCACGCTAGCCGCTTCGACGTTGGTCGCTTTTGAATCGTTGTAAAATTTTCGACCGTTGATGGTTTGAACGTACTGAATACGGTGTTTGACCCCACTAAACCGGCCCAAAACAGCCTGAATCGATGCGTTATCCACCCCGGCCAATTTGGCCGCCGCGATCGCAGCCAGGGCATTTTCGATGTTGTGCGTACCCGGAATCTGCAGGTCTTCTGCTTTCATGATCCGCTCGCCATCAAAACACAGCCACCCAGCTTGCAGCTGCGCCCGCGCACCTGTCACGCCTGTGCGAGAAAACGGCACGATCTGCGCTTGGCTTTGCTTAGCCAACTCATGCATTTCGGGCAGGTCCCAATTCATCACGAAATAATCATCGGCGGTTTGATTCATGGTGATGCGCATTTTCGCTGCCACATAGTGTTCACGATCGCCATGCCAGTCCAGATGGGCCTCATAAATATTGGTCAACACTGCGATGTGGGGATGTAGCGTGCGGATGCCACACAGCTGAAAACTCGACAATTCAGCGACGATCGTATCTTCAGCGGTTGCCTTTTGCGCTACTTGACTAGCTGGGATTCCGATGTTCCCCGCATCATAAGCCGTCTGTCCCGCTTCGTTGAGCATCAAGCCGATCAAGGTCGTCGTGGTGGTTTTACCATTAGAACCAGTGACCGCGATCCAGTCACTGTCACTGATCTGATAAGCCAGTTCTGGTTCCGTGATGATCGGCAGCTTCAACGCCAGCGCCCGCTGCACCATCGGGTTGGAATAAGGAATCCCAGGATTTTTGACCATCAACTCAAAATGTTCATCGAGTAATTCAACCGGGTGACTGCCCGTGATCACTTTGATCCCGTCTGCCAATAATGCTTGCGCGGCTTTGTTATCATCGAATTTTTGCTTATCGTTGACCGTCACCATTGCGCCAAGCGAATTCAATAAGCGTGCGGCGTTGACGCCGCTCATGCCTAAACCTAAGACCAATACCTTTTTGTTTTGATACGTCTTGATATCCAACATAACCCTAACTTCTTTCTACAGAAAAATGAGTAAGTAAATGAGACTTGCGACTAAGCCCACGAGCCAAAACGTGATATCGACGCGCCACTCGGACCAGCCAAGCATTTCAAAGTGATGGTGGATCGGGCTCATTTTAAAAACGCGGTGACCGGTGGTTTTGAAGACCGCCACTTGAATCATGACACTGGCCGTTTCACACACAAAGACCAGCCCGATCAACAATAACGACCATTCACGATTCAACAGAATCGACACGGTCGCCAACATGCCCCCGAGCGCCAAGGAACCAACATCCCCCATAAAGATTTGCGCTGGCTTGTGATTAAACAATAAGAAGCCAACCATGGCGCCAACCGTCACGAGGCAAATCACTAACACATCGGTCCTGCCATCGTGGGCCGCGATCACGGCATACGTGCCAAAAGCGATTGTGCTCAAGCCCCCCACCAAACCATCTAACCCATCTGAAAGGTTAACCGCGTTGGAGAACCCGACCAGCCAGACGATCGCAAAGGCCGCAAAGAACCACACGGCTTGTACCGTACCGAAAAACGGCACGAACAACCCGTGGCTAAAACCATCGTGTAAGTAGGCAATCACCACGACCACGGCACCGATGATCTGCCCTAGAAGCTTCTGCCACGCCTTTAATCCTTGGTTTTGGTGATGGAACAACTTAACGAAATCATCGATGAACCCGAGCACCCCATACAATAACAAGATGAACAAGGCGACGTAGACACTAGTGTCCAAGCTGTGTTGCCAAATTGCGCTACCGATTGCAGCCACCACGATTGCAATAATGAAGACCACGCCGCCCATCGTCGGCGTGCCACTTTTCTTCGCGTGCCACTTTGGTCCCTCTTCGCGGATCATTTGACCTTCCTTTTTGAACCGCATGTAGCCGATAAACAACGGCAAGGCCATTACCGTGATCGCGAATGCCGCGACCATCGGGATCAACATTTGTGCTAACTGCATGATATGCCCCTTTATCTCTATTTTTGTTTAAATTGGATGACGACTTGGTCATCCCCCAGCAAAGACCCTGCCTTCAGGCTTTGCTGGGTCGCATAGCCGGATCCCTTAAGACTGAACTTTTTGCCAGTCAATTGTGCCAATTTTAACACATCGCCTTTAGACCAACCAGAGACGTCCGGCATGGTCATTGCGCCATTGGTCAGCACCAAGACCCTGGCGCCTTTAAGGGCGCTCCCACCGGCAGTGGGCAATTGTTGCACGATTTGATTGCCCGTGCCGATCGTCGCCACGGCAAAGCCGGCATTTTGCAGCTTTTGCTGGCCGGTCGCCAACGCCGTGTTCGTCACATTAGGCACACTCGCCACCTCACTATCATTAGCGGCTGTATCACTGGTGCCATCAAGCGCCAAAGCCCGCGCCATCATCGGCTTGAAAATCTCTGCCATGATCGATTCAGCTGGGGCCGTCATTTTCTGCGGCTGCTTCATTGCGATGTATAAGACGTACTTGGGGTGACTTGCAGGTGCCATGCCCATCACACTGAACACGTAGTTACTGTCCCCTGTCAAGTAACCATTCCCACTGGCACCAGCGATCTGCGCCGTCCCAGTTTTGACCGCGAGATCGACGCCGTTCATCTTATACGCCGCACCCGTCCCGTAACTGGCGGTCACCACTTGCCGCATCGCTTCGGTCACCTGATCTGCTGTTGCCTTGCTGATCGGTTTTGACACCACTTGGCGTTTATACGTTGTGGTCTTACCTTGCTTATCGGTGATTTTCTCGACTAAGCGCGGTTTGACCATCGTACCGTCATTCGCCACGGCGGAGACGGCCTGCATTAACTGCATCGTATTCACATCAATACTCTGACCAAAACTGGCCATGGCCGAATCCAAGTATGAGCCAAAGTCAAAGGTGCCGCTCGTTTCACCTGGCAAGGCCACTCCCGTTTGCTGACCAAAACCAAATTTCCGCAAATATTCACTGAAGACTGTTGCCCCCATGCTTTGCTCGATTTTGACCATCCCGACGTTACTGGACCGCGGAAAGGCTTGGCTTAACGGAATCGTCCCCCACCCGGTTGTGTTCCAGTCTTTGATGGTGGTATCGGCGACCTTCACGGTACCAGATTTGTAGTATGAATTAGGATAATACTTACCACTTTGAATGGCAGCGGCTAAGGTGAAGATCTTCATCACCGAGCCTGGCTCGTAGTTATCTTCTACTAAGATGTCGCGCCACATGTTTCCTAGCCCTTCGCCAGTGCTAGGATCAAACGTCGGGCGTTGGGAGGCGGCCAAGATTTCCCCAGTCTGGGGATTTTCTAACACCGCTGACAACGATTTAGGCTGATACTTGGTCGCCACACTGGTCATCAAGGTTTCCAAGTAGCTCTGTAAGCTCGAATCGATGGTGGTCGTCACCGCGCCACCATTGACAGCCGCTTTAGCCTTGACCTGCGAATCGGGCAGCTGATACCCATAAGCATCTGTTTGGGACGTCCGGTAACCATTCGACCCTTTCAAAACATTGTTAAACTGCTTTTCGAGGCCCATCACACCGACCAGCTGATCCGTGCTTTTGGCATTATTTTGCGGTTGGGCCAAGCCGACGACATGGCTTGCAAACACACCATTGGGATAAAGTCGGGAAGGCGAATCCGTGAAGTTGATCCCTGATAAGTTTTCAGCTTGAATCTGTTGCTTCGTTGCCAAGCTCAAGCCAGTCCCGGCACTACCGAATTCGACTTGAAACGTTTTCTTTGACTTCGGATTCAACAAGGCCAAGATCTTGGCCTCACTCAAAGGTAAATATTTAGCTAAAACTTTCGCCGTCTTCGCTTTGTCGGTGACGTAAAGTTTCTTTTTGCCATCCACATAATTTTGGTCCAAAACGGCGTAAACCGTATAGGTATTGGAATCTTCAGCGATCACATTACCACTACGATCATAGATCGTGCCGCGTTTAGCCTTCAAGACGGTCTTTTGCGCGATCACTTTTTGCCGATATTGGCTTAAATTAGCCGAATCGACTTTACCACCTAAGGCCACATACGCAAAACGACAGGCGAACGCGACCAACCCCACCGTAGTTAACAGCATCAAGATGATGCCGAAACGTTTACGGTTACGAGTCGGATGGATCGCGTTCGCCTGTCTTTGTGGGGATTTTTTCGTCATTACTTCGTCACACGCTTAATATTGCCTTCGATCACCGTTAGGCCATGAGCCTTGGCATAGTTACTGAGTCGATTCGAATTGGATAGTTCGCCAATCGTTTGCTTAAGATCCGTGACACTTTGATTTTGCGTCGCAATCCGCGCTTGAACATCTTGGTATGTTCGATCCGTATTGGCTAAATGCGTCTGTCCACCGAGATACAACAGGCATACCCCCACTGCCACGACACCGCACAACGCGCTCAACACCCGTTCAAAAGGACTGAACGTTCGCGGATTAACGGCTGGCTGCGGTGCTGTTTGTGGTGCAGCTTGCGGCTTAGGGGCCGGCTGCGGCGCAGCAGGGACCGGCTCTTGTAATTGTCTTGCTGTATTATCAAGCATCTGCCGTTCCTCCTTTATCGAGTCGCTCAAGGACTCGTAGTTTAGCGCTATGCGCCCGGTGATTATTGGCCAATTCCACCGCCGATGGCAAAATCGGCTTGCGGGATACCAGGCGGAAATCCGGTTGGGCTTCCGGTGGTAATACCGGCAGATCACGCGGGACATCCTTGATCGAGGTCAACTCACGAAACATCGCTTTGACCAGGCGGTCTTCCAAAGACTGAAACGTGATCACACTGATCCGCCCACCGGGATTTAACAATGACACCGCCTGCGTCAGCGACGCTTCTAAGGCACCAAGTTCATCGTTGACAGCGATGCGAACGGCCTGAAAAACCCGCTTGGCCGGATGACCACCAGTCCGTCGTGCCTTTGCCGGAATGCCAGCCTTGATCAAGTCGACTAATTCAAACGTCGTGGCGATTTCGTGATCAGCACGCGCCCGTTCGATCTGACGAGCGATTTGCTTAGCAAATTTTTCTTCCCCATAACGGCTAAAAATCCGCACCAAATCATTGAACGACCAATCATTGATCACTTCTTTGGCCGTCAGGGCTTGGCTCTGATCCATCCGCATATCTAACGGGGCATCGAACCGATAGCTAAACCCCCGACGAGAGTCATCAAATTGTGGTGAACTCACGCCAAGATCATATAAGATCCCATCAACGCCAGCAACGCCTTCTTGCGTGAGCGCCGCTTGTAAATAACGAAAGTTTGTATGTATGAGGTGTAGGTTGCTTGGCAAAGGCGCTAAGTCTTGCGTGACCGCTGCGATGGCCGCTTGGTCCTGATCGAAAGCATATAGTTGTCCGGTGGTCAGCTGCTTCAAGATCCGCTTCGTATGCCCTGCTCGGCCTAACGTTGCGTCAACATATGTGCCAGTCGGAACGATGGCTAAGTTATCAGCCGCTTCAGTCAACAACACCGTTTCGTGTTTGAATTCAGTCATAATTTACAGTCCAAAGTCGATTAGATTTTCGGAAATATCGTCAAAATCATCTTCTGCTTGTGTCGCATAGTCACGCCAACGCTCAACGCTCCAGATTTCGATCCGGCTAGACACCCCGATCAAGACGCATTCCTTACTCAACGCCGCATGGGTGATGAGATTTTTGGGAAGGTTGATCCGCCCTTGCTTATCCAGTTCGCATTCCGCTGCGCCAGATAACAACAAGCGGCTGAATGTTCTGGCACTCTTCTTGGCCAATGGCAGACTGGCCAATTTTTCTTGCAGTTTCTGCCACTCTGAGAGTGGGTAACCAAACAGGCAACCGTCCATGCCCCGGGTCAATACAAAAGCAGGTCCGAGAGTCTCGCGAAATTTCGCCGGAACAATCAACCGTCCTTTCGTATCGATGCTGTGATGAAACTCGCCCATGAGCATGGGATCACCTCCCAACGTTGTTTTTAGTCTACCACAATCCCCCACGTCCCACCACAACAACCCGCTAATTCCGCTTGACAAAATTCAAAACTTAACAATTGTAATAAAAAAGCCCTCGCAACCGCGTGGCTGCAAGGGTCTATCTCTGTGGTGAAAGGTGGGGCTTCTTCCCTACCGAGTGAGGAAAATGGCGGCTAGCCACCACCAGGTGGTGGCGAGTACCAGCAAACGGGCTAGCCAGTGCCAATAACGGGATAATATCAAATCATGCTCGCTGGTGATCAACAAGAGCGCCACCAAAGCGGCAACCCCGACGGCACACAGTAAGACCACCCATAAGTAGTTGGCAGCCCGTATCTGCGTCAACTGCCAAGTCGCGACAAGCAGGCTGGCGCTCACAAAGAAGAAGAAAAAATTCTTCCGATAATGGGTCTTAGCGACCAAAGTCAACAAAGCCACCCACAATAAACAGGGCAAGCCAATCGCAAGTATACGGCTCATCGTGCACCTCCACGAGTATCATACCGGTTTTGGGTTTTTTTAGGAACCCTTTGTAAAACGATTTGCCGTGCTCTTAAGAAACAGGTAAACTATACAAAGATAAACGCAGGAAAGGGGTGATTAAATGAAAAATGAGCGCACCAAATTCTGGTGGATCACGCACATCGCAGCATGGGCCATGCTCGTTGTCACCCTCTTAGGTGTGATCTTAGGGGTCTTCGCAGCTATTTCGTAACCCAGACGACAAATCACGATCGTAAAAAGAGGCGTAAACCCAAAGTCGGTTTACGCCCCTTCTGTCTGTCGAGATCAGGCCTCAAGCTGCTTACTCATGGGCGAGTCGGGCCGTTGTTTTTGGCATGAAAAGGTGCTTGGCGATCGTCACTAACGCCGTCACGACGATCAAAGTTAATACGCCGGTGAAAACGGCGGATAAGCCGTTGATCACTAACGAGTACAGCCAAGCGGCCATCCCCTTAGGCGCATACGCTCCCCAGAAGACCCAGCCAGCATAGAAATGGCACAGGTACTTTGCGACGACCCCTAAGGCCACGGCGCCCCAAGCTAAAGCCAAGCTGGTCAAACGCTTGTTGGCTTGCAGTGCTTTTTGGAAAGGCTGATACAAAAGCCCACCCAATCCAGCCACCGTAAAGGCCACTGGATACTCAATAAACCCTTGGGTCACGTTCAAGACGCTCCCTTCGCCAATCCCGATCAACAACAGATCTAAGATCCCCCAAGTAAAACCCGCCGCTAACGCTGGCCCGGCGCCACGCCGCAAAGCCAAAACACTGATCGGAATCAAGCCATAACTCATTTCGACGGAACTGATGCCCGTCTTATGAGGCACATATTCCAATGCCATGGCAAAAGCAGCGATAATGGCGACTTCCAACAAAACTTGAAGCTTTTGGTGACTTTGTTGCATCAAAAAGACCTCCTCTGGTCTACCCGGACACAAAGAAGGTCGCAAAACGACGTTCACAATCCCTACGCTCGTATTAACGAACAGGTTCGAAGGGTCTGGGTTTCCCCACTCTCAGCCACTGGCTCCCCTTTGTGACGGGCTCTTTAGTTTTAATAACAGCGTCATCATACCACAGGCCAACACCCCTGCCAAGTTTAAAGAATCGGCGCGAGCAGTCGCGACCATTCTTCACCTAGCCGTTGGTGACGTGGTTTGTTGGCGACCATCGCCGCCGTATACGCTGAGGCGTGGCGCAAGTCGATTTGAAATAACGCCGCGGCTTGTTGGGCGAGTCGCTGATCGTAAATAAAGGCGGCTAGTTCAAAATTCAACCGAAAACTACGAATATCAAAATTTGCCGTTCCCGTCGCTAAGATCCGGTCATCCACCACGATGGTTTTAGCGTGCAAAAATCCATTTTCATACAGGTAAACTCGTCCGCCACCAGTCACGATGCGATCCAAATAAAACATCGTGGCTTTAGCCATCAACGGTTGGTTCGTATGGCGCGGCACCATAATGCGCACATCGATACCGGCATTGGCCGCAATGATCAGGGCATCTAGTAAACTGTCATCCGGCACAAAATAGGGCGTTTGAATCCAAATACTATGTTTAGCCATCGAGATCAAGCGAAAATACCCAAGCTTCAAAGTCTCTTGAGACTGTTCTGGCCCGCTAGATACGATTTGCATGGTCGTTTGCCCTTCATCAAGCGCATCCGGAAAATAGGCCTTTTGAAAGTGGACCTTCTTGATTTTCGCCATCGTGTTCCAGTCCATAAAAAACCGTGCCTGCAAAACCGCCACCGTCTGACCGGTAAAGCGCAATTGGGTATCGCGCCGAATCGTGAGGTGCTTGGGCGAATCCCCGATATCGAACCCGCCCATATATCCCACCCGGCCGTCGATCACGCTAAGCTTGCGGTGGTTACGAAAATTGATCCGCGGATTGGCTCGGGCCATTTTAGTGGCGAAAAAAGGTTCCACTTGCCCCCCCGCTTGGCGTAAGGGGCGCCACCACCGCGCACTTAACCGGTGCGAGCCAAAAGCATCATACAAGACCCGGACGCGGACCCCTGCTTGGGCCTTTTGCGTCAACAAATGCCGTAGTTGCCTGCCAGTGGCGTCTGGTTCGATGGTATAGGCTTCGATATGAATATGGTCTTGCGCTTCGGTGATGTCCGCAAACAAGGCCGCGGTAAAATCGGCCCGTTGTGATTGTAAACTCACCGCATTCATGGTTGTCACCAGGGCCCCATCACTTTGGAGCAGTGCCCGCACCAACTCGGGCACACCGGCCCCTTGCTGGCTACCGATGAGGTTTTGGCCAACGGCAATGGCCTCTCTTTGTGAGGCGACCATCTGATCGATGCCCAAACGTTGTTGGGTTACCAGCGCTGTCAGCTTGTCACTCGAAAGCTTACGCCCAAAGACCCAAAACAAAACCGCGCCCACAACGGGTAACACCAATAAGACCAGTAACCACGCCCAAGTTGACGCAATATCACGTGATTGGTAAAACACCGTGATCATTGCCAATATTGCATTGATCACGATGATCGTAATGACTAACCCGACCACCATCGCACCCTCCTCCCTCAAAACTCGCCCCATTGGCTTGGCTGACCCAGCTTGGCCGCACGCATCGCAAAAGGGCAAGCCCGCTTTGGCTTGCCCTTTCAGTTTAGCATATTGCGTGGTTACTCCGCGCCTGTCCCGAACCACTTCTTCTTCAGCTTCGCCATGGTGCCGTTTTTCTCCAGCGTCTTGAAGCCTTGATTGATCTTTGCCTGTAACTCGGTATCAGACTGCCGCATCCCCACCGCAAAAGCCTCAGACTCAAAGCCTTTAGAGGTCAAGATCTTGTAGCTTTGCGGATCGCTTTGATGGGCCACATAATAACGCGCGTACACCTCGTCCATGAAGATTCCTTGGATCCGGCCCGCATTGAGGTCCAAAAAGGCGTTGGTGAAGGTATCATACAACACCGGATCTTGGCCCTTGATATATTGCTTCAACAACTTCGGCTCACTATCTAACGCCGCCGCCCCGCTAGATCCAGTTTGCACGCCTAGCGTCTTGCCTCGCATATCGGCATAAGAATTGATGTGGTCTTTGGTCTTGGTCACCAACAATTGGTGATTGACCAGGTAATCATCCGAAAACGCCACTTGTTTCGCACGCTCCGGCGTCTTCGAATACCCGTTCCAGATCAAATCGATCGTTTGATTTTTTAACTCCGTTTCCTTCATCGACCACTCGATCGATTGAAAATCCGGCTTGACCCCATACAACTTAAAAACTGCTTTAGCCAAATCAATATCAAATCCTTTTAGATTCCCGTTCTTTTCCCGAAAACCCATGGGGACAAACGAATCGTCTAATCCAATCACAACTTTTTTAGTCTGCTTGATGCGCGGCCAAGAATTTTTGGCTGCTCGGCGAGCACATCCTGTCGCCCCGACGGCGACAATGGCGATGATGGCGATCAGTGCCACTCGCAACCATTTTTTCATTGAACGTCACCGCCTAGCTTCGACACCGTGAAGGCCGTATCAGCAACTTCTTGAGCAAAATCCATATCATGGGTCACCACAACCTGTGTCATCCCGTCTGCTTTGAAGCGGTTGACTAGTTTTGCCACTGAATGCCGCAAGTTCGGATCTAAGGCCGATGTCGGCTCGTCATATAACAAAATCTGCGGGTTCAACGCAAGCGCGCGGGCGATCGCGATCCGCTGCTTTTGACCACCCGACAACGAGAAGGGATACGCCTCTGCTTGATCGGGCAAATCGAGTTGCGTGAGCAGATCCCGTGCCCGTTTTTCCGCTTCTGCTGCCGAAACGCCTTGCAAGGTCGGAGCCAGCGTGATGTTTTTCAATACCGTCATATTCGGGAACAGCTCGAAGCCTTGGAACACAACGCCAATGATGCCATCCTTACGCAGCTGTTGAGGCGTTGTCGCTTGCCCTTGCCATAAGAACTGGCCCTCATCCGCTGGTGTTAGCCCCGCAATGATCCGTAGTAAGGTCGTTTTCCCCGCACCGGAAGGCCCTACGATTGCCAATGTCTTATGGTCTTCAATCACCACATTGATATCGCGCAAGACAGCTTGGTTATTGAACGTCTTATTAATATTTTTCAGTTCTAACATCACATTGGCCTCCTAACGGTAATACGAGAACGACTTCTCGACCTTTTTTTGTCCCCACGTCAACACGGCCGTCATCAAGAGGTAAATGATCCCGACTAAGACCAACGGGATCAGCGTGACGTCACGGGATGTCGCCACATTACCGGCCCGCAGTAAGTCGCCTAACCCGATCACATAAACCAAACTAGAATCTTTGACCAAGTTGATCACTTCGTTGCCCATTGAAGGTAGCACGATCTTCAAAACCTGAGGAATCACCACGTAACGTAAGGTCTGCCAACGGGTCAAGTTCAAAACAGTCGCGGCTTCGAATTGGCCAACTTCAACGGCACCAAAGCCCCCGCGGAAAATTTCGGCAAAATACGCCGCGTAATTCAAGATGAAGGCGAAAATCGCGGCGTTGAAGCGATCAAACACGATCCCGATCAATGGCAATCCATAAAAGACGAAGATCAACTGCAATAACAGTGGCGTGCCCCGAAACAGCCAGACATACGCGGTCAAAAGCCAGTTGCCTAACTGTCCTAACCAAGACTTCGCCTTATGCATTAACCCCACCGACAACAACATCCCTAGCGGAATCGAGCCGATCAAGGTAAGAAAAAAGACGCTGAGGGTCATTTTTAGTCCAGATAATAATGCCGGTAAGATCTGTAATACATAGTCCATGAATATTGCCTCCCCTTAAATTGCATTGAATCAAAAAAGCGTCCACTCATACCGTAACGGTACGAGAGGACGCTGATGCGTGGTGCCACCTCACTTCGCCAGTGCATCACTACACTGACCTCATGTGGTTGAAAACCCCCGGCAACAAAAAAATCCTCAAACAGCCTAAGCTGTTTGAGGACGACTGGTAAGCCGTGGTACCACCTCATGTTCGCCGTCACGTCACCGCAACAGCCTCATTGTGTTTTTCAACCACGGCGATAACGAGCCAACCGGCATAGCCTACTTGATTCAGCCGTGCACTCGTGGACGTGAGGTTTCAGGGCGGCCATCCGGCTTTCACCATTCCGGATTCGCTTGATGTCGCAGGCCTGAACCAGTTCCACTCAACGCATTGATTTATTAATGCTTACTTTAATCAGTTTTTAATCCATTGTCAAGCGGTTTTTCGCCTTCGCGTTAGCCACGATGGAATAACCGGGCCCAAAAACCGGGCTTTTTTTGCTCCAGCTTCATCAATGGCACCGATTCGCCTAACAGCCGCCGCGCAATATTACGGTACCCCCGGCTCGCCAAATTATCCGGGTCCATGACAACGGTGTCGCCCTTATTCGAGGTTGCGATCACATCATCATCATCGATGATGATCCCCAACAAGTCGATTCCCAGATGCTGCGTGATCTCATCGATATCCATTGACCGCCCGTCATCCATCATGCGCTGCCGGATGCGGTTGATCACTAGCCGCGGTGGGTAAACCATGTCACGCTGTTCGAGCAACCCGACGACCCGATCGGCATCCGATACGGCACTGATTTCAGGGGTCGTGACCACGATCGCCCCATCTGCACCGGCGATTGCATTCCGAAAGCCTTGCTCGATCCCCGCCGGTGAATCTAAGATCACAAAGTCAAATTCATCACGCAAGGTCGTGACGATCGTTTGGACTTGTTCCGGCTCTAACGCGTCTTTTTCCGCATTTTGCGCGGCAGGCAACACGTACAACAAATCATCGAAGCGCTTATCTTTGATCAAAGCTTGATGCAACTTGGCACGCCCGGTCGCAACATCCACAATGTCATAGATGATGCGGTTCGAGAGGCCTAACACCACGTCTAAGTTACGCAAACCGATGTCAAGATCCAATAAGACGACCCGCTTGCCTTGCAAAGCCAATGCCGTCCCGATATTTGCACTGGTGGTCGTCTTACCGACCCCACCTTTGCCTGAGGTGACAACTAATGCTGTTCCCACTTAAAAGTCCTCCAGTTTCCGGAAAAGTTTTGGACGTAATTGCGCGAGTGCCGCCACTTGCCCATGCTCCAAAATATGTAGATCATTAATGTAACTGAGCGTTTGCGCCGAGTACGCATTATCTTCAATGATCTCGACGGTATCGGCGATCCGAATCTGCCCAGCATGGCCGATATCCCCAACAATCACTGCCTGCTGGTCACCGCTAGCCCCTGCAATCAAGAGACCTTCGACCCCGCCCATCACAAAAATGCTCCCAGTCGCCTGCAGTGTCCCGCTGCGGTGCAACGTCCCCATAAACAGCACGTCTCCCGTATACGACACGACTTGGCCCGAGCGAATAATGCCGCCGACTAAATGCACAGAGCGCGCCAAGCATTGCGCCTTCAATGTGGCACTGTCCGCCACGGCCGCTTGGATCGTCTTGACCTCAAAGCGAGGAAAACGATCAAAAACCCGCCGCACCTGCGTTTGTTGGTCCGCCGACAACAAGCGGTTGCCCGTTGTCAACAAGAACTCGACGTCACCTTCAGGCGTATCTTGGGCCAGCTTTTGCAATAAGGCTTCCAACCCCGACAAGATCGCGGTCCAATCCGCTTCATCCGCTAATTGAAGCTCAAAGCCGTCCTTGCGCCCTTTTAAAATCACTGCATCCACTTTCTCACCTCGTATGGCACCGCAGTACCAGCCTTCATCAGGTTAGCAAAACACCACCGGCAAGCCGGTGGCGCTCACTAACTTCTCTTTAAGTTTATCAATATTCGGCTCAAAGGCAAATAAACAATCGCAAAACCGACCACATTCACTAATAACGCCGGACCCAAATGCGCCGTGACCAGCAAGACAAACGCGCTGGTCCCATAACCGATCAACTGATTCAGCACATCGTTGAACGCGACGAAAAGCGTGACGGCAATCACGACCAAGGCCCCAACAAATAGTGGCGAGCGGGGAATGTACCTGCGTAATTGGACGGCAATGTAGACGATCACCGGCCACAATAAGGCAGTAATCCCTAAAATCCCGGTATACACCACATCAAACAATAAGCCGAAGCCAACGGCAAAGACGACCACGTACTGCTCTTCAGGCAAAAAAATCACGATCATCAATAGCGTGATCAAGGTCAGCTGTGGCACCCCACTAAATTGCGGGGTCAACAACCATTGCCCGAGCACCAAGCTCAAGACGCCATCGAGCAACAAGGCCACAAATAGCAATAGCGCGATCCACCCATGGCCTGTGAAGGGATGTTCTGTCTGCATACTTACCACCTTTCTAGACCCGCCTCTCAGCGATTCTCGTTAACCCACCTCACGGCAAAAAAGGGCGCCGAAGCGTCCCTTTACCCGCGCTCAATCACTGGCAATGGTCCGGGCGATCACTGTGACCACGCTGAGATCATCGAGGTTTGCCGCCGGTTTGAGGTAGACGGTATTGGCCAAACCATAGTCATCTTTATCGACAGACTGCACGGTTCCGAGCAACAAGCCTTTCGGGGTGGCACCACCGAGACCAGAGGTGACCACCTTCTGCCCTTTTTTAATATTTTTGTCGGTATTCAATTGACCCAAGATCAACTCGCCACGTTTTTGACTATAACCCGTGATGACCCCATTGATGGTTGCCCCACCAGCCGTCGTGATCTGCGCCGCAAAATGATCAGCCGCCTTGTTGTCAGTCGACAACATTTCGACTTTCGCATTAGTCTTATTGACCTCAACGATTCGCCCAACGACACCTGAGCCTGACATGACCGGCATATTTTTCTTCACACCCGCACCAGAGCCTTTGTTGATCACAACGATATTGCGCCAGTCGTCTGGACTGCGCAGCATCACGCTGGCATTGATCTGACTATAATCGGTCAGCGTCCCATCTAATTTGAGCTGCTTTTTGAGCGCCGCGTTTTCTCGTTTCAGCGTCTGCGCTTGCACCTTAGTTTGCGCAAGGTCTTCAATCTGCGCCTTCAGCTGTTTATTCTCACTGTAAGTATTGATCAAATCGTCGATATCGTCTAAACCGCCTTTGAGCCATTGGGCAGGTGCCGTCACGATGCGCGCGCCGATCCCCACCACATCGTTGCCGATCTGTTGGATGACAGGCGGCGTGTTGCGCTTATCGCGAACCGCGACAGAATAAGACACCAATCCTAAACTCAGTAGCAAGGCAATCATGACCACGATCAACTTTTTGTTGGAAAAGAACTTGTTCATGTCATACTCGCTCTCATTGATTTGCTAGTGTGTCGCTCTTGAAAAAAGCCGGCACCACAACGGTCACCGGCTCGCGTCACTAGTGCTTCTTCAAGTCGTCGATGTTCTTCAAAGACTCACCAGTGCCAATAGCAACACAATCCAGCGGATCTTGAGCAATGAAGACCGGTACTTGTGCCGCATCGGAGATGACTTCAGACAGGTGCTTCAACAAAGCCCCGCCACCGGTCAAAACGATCCCGTGATCGATCACATCCGCAGCAATTTCAGGAGAGGTCTCTTCCAGGGTCTCCTTAACCGCTTCGATGATCGCGACAACGACTTCGTGGATAGCGGTGGCGACATCCACGGCGGTAATCTCGATCGTCTTTGGGAGGCCAGTTAACAAATCACGACCGCGGATGGTCATCCCATCAATTTCTTTAGCGCGTTCTGCAGATGCAGAACCGCATTGCATCTTGATATCTTCAGCCGTGCGTTCCCCGATCAATAAGTTATAGTTCTGGCGAACATAGGTGATGATGGACTCGTCCATCTTATCGCCTGCCATTCGAATCGAACGACTCGAGACGATCCCTCCTAGAGAAATCGTTGCCACGTCGGTAGTCCCACCACCGATATCGACTACCATACTCCCGGTCGGATCCATCACGGGCAACCCTGCGCCGATTGCAGCGGCATACGGTTCTTCGATCACGAAGGCCTCTTTGGCCCCTGCCACCTTCGCAGCATCGATCACGGCTCGTTTTTCAACTTCAGTCACGCCGCTCGGGACACAGATCATCACTTGCGGATGGTTTCCAGAACCACCTAAAGCTTTTTCCATAAAATATTTCAACATTGCGGCAGTCGTATCATAATCGGCAATCACGCCGTCTTTCATCGGCCGGATCGCGGTAACGTTGGCCGGAGTACGGCCGATCATCGCCCGCGCCGCTTCGCCAACGTCGATGACCTCGCCGGTCTGGGTGTTCTTCGCAACGACGGACGGTTCGTGTAACACGATCCCTTTTCCATCGACGTACACCAAAGTATTGGCGGTGCCGAGATCGATCCCGATATTCTTTGAGCCTAATCCAAACAAGATGTTCTCTCCTTCAACGCGTTTCTGTAATGTGGTCTCTCGCATTATAGCACAAAAGCCCACAGCGACTATAGACACGTTGGCCGCAAATCCCTTTTGGCAACGATTATTTGAAAAAACTTAAGTCTTCATCGTGTTCCGCAAACGAATAATAACTGCCGTTGCCAATGACGAGATGATCAACAACCTGGATCCCCAACAACTGGCCAGCGGCGACGAAGCGTGCCGTCACGTCAACATCTGCTGAACTAGGCGTAGGATCACCACTAGGATGATTATGCGCAATGATCAAGCGGCCCGCATTTTGCCGTAACGCGTTGGCAAAAACGACCCGCGGATCTGCAGCGGCGGCATCTAAGCCGCCTAAAGCGGTCGTCGCTTCCTGGATCATGCGCATCTGCGTATCCAGATACGCAGTCAACATGACCTCCCGCCGCTGGCCACGCAAACGCCGAACCAAGTGGCCCCCCAATGCCTCACTGGACACGGCAGCCCCATACCGCAACGTGGTTTGTGACCAGACGCGCTGGCCAAATTCGATCCCCGCAACGAGCCCCACCGCTTTGCTCAACCCGATCCCAGGAATCGCCGTTAACTGCGCGACGTTCGCCTGCGCCAGCCCGTTCAGTGCCGGCCAGCGTGCCAATAACATCGCCACGGTTTCTTGGACCGGGACACTGGCTGTGCCACTGCGTAACAAAACCTGCATGAGCTCCGCATCAGACAAGCCGCCAGCACTATGCGCCGCGACACGTTCATACAATCCTGCCATCACGATTTCCCCCTTTATGTCAGAGAGATTACGCTAGTGGGCCAAGATCCACTGTCCAACAGTGTCTAAATCATCAAAATGCGCAGTCGCCTCTGCACTGACCGGCGCCAAATCAGGCACTTGCAAACACCGCAAACCTGCCGCTTTAGCCGATTGCACACCAACCGGCGTATCTTCGACGGCGATCGTTTGCGGTGCAGACAAGGCAGCTTGTTGCAGCGCGTGCTGATAGAGATCAGGCGCTGGTTTGGGTCGCCCATGAGTCAAGTTGACATAGCAATCAAACGCCTGTTGCCATCCGGTATTCGCCAAGACCTGGTCGAGATGGTGCTGACTAGAACTGGTGACGACCCCCACAGTCCGACCATTTTGCCGCAAACGGTGTAACAACGCCGTCGCACCAGGTAAAGCGATCGAGTCCCCATGATCGAGTCGCTCATCCACAAACGCCATCGTCGCGTCAGTAAATGCCCGCACGTGCTCAGCGCCCACGATCTGCGCGATCAAGGCCGCTTCAACATCGCCTGCCGCCCCGACCAACGGCAAAAAATCGGCTTGCGTCCGTTCGAGTCCCAAGTGTTGGGCTGCCGCGACGTTGCCAGCTAAAAACACCCGCTCGGTGTCCACCAACGTCCCGTCGAGGTCAAATAATACGTTAGCGATCATGGTCTACCTCCTGTCCGCACAACGCTTGTCGCACCGCCGCCACCAAATACAGTGACCCCGTCACGACTAACGGTTCATCAGCATGCGTCTGCAAATGTGCCGCCAAAGCTTCTTGCCACTGAGCAAAATGCCGAACCGTGGCGGGATAATCTTGCACTGCGGTCGCGCGTGGCGTCCCCGGTACCGGCACCACCCACAGACGATGTGGCCCTCGGCCTAAAGCGTCAACCATTGTCGTGACGTCTTTGTCTTTCAAGACGCCCGCAATGACTGTGACCTCTTGTTGGCCAAACAATTGCGTCATCGTCTGCAACAGGGCGTGTACCCCCTGCGGATTATGCGCCCCGTCCAAAATGATCAAAGGCTCTGTACTGATTTTCTCCATCCGTCCCGGCCAAACACTCGCCGCCAATCCTTGACGGATCTCACGAGTCGATAGTGGCCAAGCGACCGCCGTAGCGTATGCTTTAGCGGCACGGATCGCAACGGCCATATTGCCCGGTTGATACGTGCCGACTAATGGGACTTCGATGTCAGGCATTTTACCCGCTTCATCTTGATAATCAAAGTGCTGACCCCAATCGAAGACCCGCCCCGAACTAACCGTGAAATCACGGCCACATTGCCACCAAGAACTACCCGTTGCGGTGACCTGATCGGCGACCACGGTTTCGGCTTCAGGCGGTAACGCCCCCGTCACAACTGGAATACCAGACTTGATGACCCCCGCCTTATGAGTGGCGATGCTAGTTAAAGTGTTCCCGAGCAAGGCTTGATGATCCAACCCAACACTCGTGATCACTGAAACTTGAGGCGTGATCACATTGGTTGAATCTTCCTTGCCGCCGATCCCGACTTCGATCACGGCCACATCCACTTTAGCTTGACGAAATACCCACAACGCCATGGCCGTGATAAACTCGAATTCCGTCACCACAAACCCGGCCGTCTGGGCCTGCAACCGTTCTAGCGCGGCCCTCGTCACCGTTGCCGCAGCGGCCAGCTGATCGTCGGCCAGTGGCACGTGATCGCGCATAAACCGCTCGTTAAAGCGCATGATGAACGGCGAGGTGAATAAGCCGACCGTCAAGCCGCTCGCTTCTAAAATATGGGCGATCGCATTGGCGACTGACCCTTTCCCGTTCGTGCCCGTAACATGAACATACCGCTGTTGCCGCTCAGGATGGCCAAGTTCTGCCAACAACGCGTTGATGCGGTCATGGCTCCCATCCTTTGCCAACCGTGGCTGTTGATGAATAAATGTAACGCTTGACTGATAGTCCAAGCTTGTGCCCCCGATCCTTGTGACGGGTCAAAGAACTCCGCCACAACAGTTTAACCGTTATGATACCACGGCTTCAAGCGCTAAAAAAGCGGCCACAACAGGCACCAATCACCATGTACCAGACGCAAAACGCCCTCACCCGCCGATTCAAGGAACGAACCGTCAGGTGAAGGCGCTGATTTCGCAACGCTAGAAAATGATAACTGGCGTCCCTAGTGGAACCGCCGCGTATAACTTGGCCATAAAGCTTGGCGGATTGTTGACACAACCATGGGACCCGTGCGTCTTATACCAATCGCCACCATACTTTTTCTGCCAGGAACTGTCATGTAACCCAACCCCGGTATAATCGACCGGCATCCAATAATCAACCGGGCTCGCATAGGCACTGCCGTCATCGTTAGAGCCCTTCAACGTCTTATTGCGTTCCTTGCTCCAGACGAAATCAACCCCGTGCGGCGTATCCTGACCAGGCTTGCCGGTCACCACGGCAGAATCCAAAACAAGTTTCCCGTTTTGATAGAAATACTCGTGCTGATTCGTCACATCGACTTCAACATAGGTGTTCCCGATGTCAGTGCCGTCTTCATTGTAGCCCGACCCACTGTGCGAAACCTCTTTCGTAAAGTCTTGCCCTTGCTTGATCGCAGCAATCAACGCCTTGGCCGTCGTTTGCTCGGCGATCGACCAGCCATAGGTCCCGCCAGGAACAGTCACCGTGCCTCGCTTCGTCGACTTGAAGCTGCGGGAGGTGCCATAGGTATTGTATTGGCTCGCTAAGTTGGCCACATAAGCCGCAACCTTAGTTTCACTGACCTGAACGCCACCATCATAGCTCAGCCAACTTTGCAGGTCACTCGTTGGAATCGTAATCACATGGTTTTCGACTTTGACTTGCGCCTTGATCGCAGCAATCTTAGAAAGCGCCGTTGCTGCTTTCTTCAAGGTGTCAGAAGTTGACGTCACTTGTGGCTTGTTGTAGGTGGTCGCCACGTCGACGCTTTGCTTTTCATCACTGACCGCCTGAGTCACTGCGGTAGCTAGCTTTGCCGCATTGATCTGGTTACCTGCTTTTTCCTTTTGCACCACAAACTGGCCAGACTGCGCAACCACCTTGGCATCGACCGGCGCCTGACGCGTTTGGTTCAATTGGTCAGCTGTCGTCTTGCTATAGCTCACCAGCTGCGCGTTGCCTTTAGTCAAGGCCTGTTTATCGTCGCTACTAGCCAGAACCGTTGCGGATAAGGCCCACGGGTTTTGATCCTGCAACAATTTCTTAAGTTGTGTGGTAAAATCGCGCTTCAATCCGAGTTGGGTCCCCGAAGCAGTCGCGACGGTCTTACCGTTATCAGTTAACTTCAACTTACTCGTCGTAAAATGTGTCCTGAGCGTTTGGTTCGCCTTCGCCACGGTTTGCCCGCTAACATCGACCCCTAATACAGCGGTCTTAGGCAAAAAGCGTTCTTGATAATGGTGGCTACGCATCGCATACCCACCAATGGCAATCACGGCAACGGCAACGAGGCCGCCTAGCAAAACCCGTTTGTTCTTCATCGACATGTCTTCTCCTTGATTGCGAAAATGTCGCAGTGCGTTTCGCCGTTATTGTATCACAGGCTAATTCTAAAATCAGTTTGTGAAGATACTGCGAAAATCCCGTCTCATCAATCATGATTAAACCCACAATACGGTCCTAAACACCTTGGTGCCTATTTTTGTAGCCTTATAATACAATTATTTCAATTAGATGACAATTGTTTCTTTGTTAATCCTTCGGTTGCTGCTCCCTGCGCGCTTTGGCTTGCTGCAAATCGATAACCTGCGCTTTTTGATCAGGCAATTTGATCGCCACTTTGGGCGCGTGCCATTCACGTTTGGCCCATCCCCGTTCCAACACGGTAAGACTAGCAACGATTTGTGCTTGGCGCAGCGGCATGAACGCATACCACTGGGCCACCAACTTTACTAAGCCGCGAACACAAGCCAAAAAGCTAATACGTGACGCTCTAGGTAACTGCGGCAAGATGACCGTACAAGCTTCCCCCACTGCTGGTGCCCGCCAGTTAGAGGGTAATAAATGGGCACATGTCGCGATCGTGATCAGTAGATCCTTGGTCCAGTATTGAACATCCGCTTGCGAGGCCCTATCTGGCAAGGCATAGTCGTGGCGCTGCTGCCACAATGCCGCTGAAAAGGTCGCCGCAAGATTCACGACGGCCTGAGATTCTTCAACGGCCGGTGTCGCGGCCACCAAAATCCCTGCTAAGCGGCGCTCAACATGCGCTAATGCCAACTGTAACTGTTTCGCCGTCTGGTGGGTAATATCTTGCTGCAGCATCACCCACGCTCCCAAAACCCGTCCAAGTGTTTGCGGCTGCGTCTCGCCAACAATCACGATCACGCCTAGTAGTTCATCGGTCAACGCCTGTGGCTGCCATTGATCGAAGCGTTGGTGATGTTCGGCTTGCATGAGCACGTCAAGCGTAGACACCCATTCGACCAAATCGTCATCCGTCAATCGCCCAACCGGAACTTTTTCTGCAAGCAATGCCAACTTAGGGGCTGTCCACGCACCGTTCACCGCCTGCATCGGTAACAATTCTTGCCGCAGCCACCTCAGTTTTGCGCCCACCGCTTCCTTCTCCACAGCTCTCATCGCAATACTCAAGTGCCGTTCTGTCGCCATAATGTGTTGAACGGTTTCGAGCGATAATCGTAACTGACCGCTGGCGGCCAACATCTGCAAATAGATCCGCCCAACACCACATATCGCCTCCAACTTCGCAGCGACTTGCGGTAATTGTCGTAAACACAACTGCCGTAACGCGGTCAACATCAACCGCAACGTTAATGCGTCCCACTTGGTCACTGGCGCCGTTCGTAACGCACTTAACAAGGTCAAAAAATCCACCAACGCCTCGTCGACCGCTGACTCCGGCATTCGTTCCAGCACCCGCGGATAATCCACATATTGACGAAATGCTAAGCGATTTTTTGCCAATAATCCAGCTAAGGCTTCTGAGGTCATCAAATCCCTTCCTTCTATTATAGAATACGCGATTGGTCACTAATTACTTTTAGTGTACCCAATTTTGTCGAGAGTAATAAGTCAGGTTTCATATAAAATTGTTTTTAAAATTGAACACATTTCAATATATCTTGACACGGGTGTCAATATCGCGTACACTCTCGCCATACCGTCAATAAAAGTTTTGGTGACTTTTATATGATTTAAGGAGGCTATTATGCATACCCCGAAACACTTATTATTGATCGTCGGCACCGCTTGGCTCTTCGACGCCATGGATGTCGCCTTACTCTCGTTCATCATGCCATTATTAAAAACTGAGTGGCAACTTAGCGCCACGCAGTTAGGACTAGTGGGTGCGATGACCTCTATCGGCATGATCTTAGGCGCAGTCGCTTGCGGCCGGCTAGCAGACACCTATGGTCGCAAGCCAGTGCTTATGGGCACCTTGATCCTTTTTTCACTGAGCAACCTCGCATTAGCCTTCGCCCCAAACGTCGGTTGGTTCATGGCGATCCGCTTTGTAACGGGCATCGGCCTTGGAGGGGAATTGCCAGTCGCTGCCACCTTACTGGCTGACCACTACCACGGCGTCAAGCGTTCCCAGATGCTCGTCTTAGGAGATAGTTTTTGGGCCTGGGGATGGATTGTGGCTTCTTTGATTGCCTACCTTGTTATGCCCGCCTTTGGCTGGCGGATCGCGGTCGGCGTGACGTTAATTGCCGCTTTGTACGCCTTTATTTTGCGCGAACACCTCCCAGAAGAGACGACTCCTAGCACTGACAACCGCGCACCGTTCACGGTCGTCGTGCGACCACAACACCTCAAGCCACTGATCTCACTGAGCCTCATGTGGTTCATCGTGATGTTAACGTATTATGGAATCTTTTTATGGCTGCCAAGCGTCTTGACCATGCGCGGGTTTTCGATCGTCAATTCGTTGGGATATACCCTGGCCATGAGTATCGCCCAACTACCAGGGTATTACTTAGCAGCCTGGCTCATGCGCAAGATCAGCCGCAAAGTGATCATGGGGCTCTACTTAACGGGCACCATTGTTGCCAGTCTCCTTTTTGGCACCGCGAATTCAACCGTCGTGATCTTGATCGCCGGTGCGGCCCTTTCTTTCTTCGACCTTGGCGCTTGGGGCACCTTGATTGCCTTAACGCCAGGTCAATTTCCTCAACTGATCCGGGGAACCGCCATGGGCATTGCGCAGTCGATCGGTCGCGTTGGCGCAACAATCGGGCCTTTCCTAGTCGGCTGGCTGTTCGACGCTAAAGTCGGGATCTCAGGCGTCTTCGGCTTGTTCGTCGGCTTGTTATTGATCGCGCTAGGAATACTCGTTTTTGGGGTTCGCGACGTAGACGTTGCCGATGACCAAACCCCGACCGCAAAAGCGCCTGTCGTTGATCCATAACCCACAGCAGCCATATTGGCTAAAGCAAAACGCCACCGTCCACGACTGAAGAAATCGTAGACGGTGGCGTTTTTATGAGAGACGCGGAACCTGATTTTACTTTTTTCGCAATCCGCTAGGTGCTACTTGACGTCGGGAGTCACAGGGGCCAGCAAATATTTGGCGTCAAATTCTGGATCGTAGCTGGTCAAGATCTTAGGTCCGTCATTGGTGATCACAATCGTGTGCTCAAACTGAGCGCAATCGGAACCATCTGCCGTCACATAATACTCCCAATCTTCATTAGGAACTTCTTTGGCTGCAATTTTCCAGGTGCCGGTGGTGATCATTGGTTCAATGGTGATCGTCATCCCTGCCTTTAAGCGTAAGCCATGCCCCGCATCACCGTAATGCGGAACGTTAGGGCTTTCGTGCATCGTTGGCTGAATGCCGTGGCCGATGAGTTCACGCACATCACCATAACCATTCTCATCTTCAGTAAAATGCTGAATCGCATAACCGATATCTCCTAGCCGATTACCGACTTGAGCTTGTTCGATGCCAAGATAAAGAGCCTGCTTCGTGATATCCATTAACTTTTGACGCTTAGCCGAGACCTTGCCAACAGCATAGGTACGGCAAGCATCCGACATATACCCCTGCCAGTTGACCACGGTATCAACCGCCACAATGTCGCCTTCTTGAAGGATCAACCCTTTGCGCGGAATCGCGTGGGCAACTTCATCATTGATCGAGACACAAGTCGCGTAGTTATAGCCTTCAACACCTTTTTCTTCGGCGATAGCACCATGCGATTCGATCCATTCATTCGCGAATTTTTCGATTTCCCAACTTGAGACCCCTGGCCGAATAATCGCTTCAAGCTTTTCCAACATGCCAGCCAAAATCGCGCCGGACTTCGCCATGCCTTCTATTTCACGTTCTGATTTCAGTGTGATCAAATGCTTGCATCTCCTATTTTTTTATCTGCATCACATAGTGTAACACACTCGCAACAAACAAGAAAAGCCGCGTCAACCGCGGCTTTGAGCCTATTGGACAGAAGCCACATAAGCGCGCAACCCTTCTGCTAAGGGGGTGTGCGTCATGAAGCCTAACGCGTTGATTTTATCAACGTTCGCGTAAGAATCGCGAATATCGCCTGCTCGCGTTGCTTGGTAACTCACAGCCAACGTCTTGCCGGTAATTTGCTGCATCGTGGTCGCAACTGCTTGCAAGCTCGTCTGTTGCCCATTGGCAATATTGAAGACCTCACCTTTTGCTTCAGGGGTGTGCAACAGCCCCACAATCGCTGAAACGACATCATTGATGAAAGTGAAATCACGGGTTTGCCCACCATCTCCGAAGAAAGTGAACGGCAAATCATGCGTCAAGGCATTGAGCAAAATCGATAATACCCCACTATAGGGCGAGGACGGATTTTGCTTAGGCCCAAAGACATTGAAAAAGCGCACAGCCACAAACGGCAGGTCGTATAACCGCGAATAGTTAATGATCGCGCGCTCAGTCGCATACTTGTCCACTGCGTATTGCGTCAACGGCTTCACCGCCATCTCTTCTTGTTTCGGTAAGGCGGGATCATCACCGTACACGGCAGCAGAACTAGCAAAGAACAATTTCTTCAATGGCAGCTGTTCTTGGCGGATGGTCTCGATAATGTTCAGGTTGGCTTCTTGATTCACTTGGTGGGTTTCATAGGGCCGTTCGACAGAATCGGCCACACTAGCGATCGCCGCTAACAAGACGATATAATCGAAGTGTTCCTCTTGCAATAACGCCCGCATGAACGCATGGTCTGTAATGGAATGCTCAAGGAACCGGACCTTATCTGATTGCGGTAAGTTCTCAACCAAGCCCATCGACAGATCATCGACCACAACGATCTGATTATCCTCTTGAACCAGTGTATCCACTAAGTTAGAACCGATGAAACCGGCTCCTCCGGTGACAAGGTATTTTGCCATTCGTTAATTTCCTCCTCGCGCCAACAGCGCCTGGGTCTCTGCTACAATCCTACCATAATCTATTTTTCAGCGGACAATTTCTACCCGCCTAGCCCCTTTTTTTAAATCTTATGGGACGAATACCGACCCAATACTGAAACAATTGCCGCCGTTCATAATTGCGGGTACAATAGTCTCGTTGGCGAAAAAAGAGCCGCCACCCGTTGCAAATTCGGCCAAAGCATTGCTAGGCCATATCCAGGAAGGAAGAGCGCCATGACCAAAGCAGCAATCGTATACGCCAGTATGACTGGCAACAACGAAGAAATCGCAGGGATCGTTGAAGAAGAGTTTGAAAAGTATGGCGTCGAAGTCGAAACGACTGAAGTCTCACAAGCCGATGCCGAGGATTTTGAAGACGTGGATATTTGCGTCGTTGCGACCTACACCTATTCTGATGTCGGTGACGGCGTCTTACCAGATGAGGCCGTCGATTTCTATGAAGATCTCGAAGAACTTGACCTTAAAGGAAAAGTCTATGGTTGTTGCGGTTCCGGCGACCGTTTCTACGACGACTTTTGCACCAGCGTGGACGACTTTGCCAAAGCGTTCGCCAAAACAGGCGCCACTAAGGGGGCCGAAAACGTCAAAATCGACCTAGCACCTGAAGATGATGACATCAAAGCCCTTGAGGCATTTACGAAAGCATTAGTGGACAAACAAGCGAGTCTATAAGCTTTAAATTGATAGGACAAGTCCCCTTACCGCTCCTGAAGCACGATACCGGCCAGCCAGAAGCCGCTAGCGTCCGTTTAAAAGCAAAAACATTGTACACGATCGAATTCAACGCGGTATACTGAAAAAAAGGTGGTGTTATGATGCTTTATGATTACACAACAACCCTAGAAAACGGTGAGACTTATGCCCTGTCTCGCTACCGCGGCAAACCGCTTGTGATCGTCAACACGGCCACTAAGTGCGGATTTGCGCCGCAATTCACACAACTCGAAGCCCTTTACCAGCAATATCAGGCCCAAGGGCTCATGGTCTTAGGCTTTCCCTCCAACCAATTCAAACAAGAACTCGATTCCGGCAGTGCCGCGGCAGAAGCCTGCCGATTAACCTATGGTGTCAGTTTTCCAATGCATACCCTCGTCAAAGTGAACGGACCCGATGCTGACCCGTTGTTCCAATTTCTCAAACATGCAGCGCCTGGTGCCCTTGGTGAAGCCATCAAGTGGAATTTCTGCAAGTTTTTAGTTGACCGTCAAGGCAACGTCGTCGAACGGTTCGCGCCTAAAACGAATCCGGAGAAAATGATCCCAGCCATCGAAAAACTCCTGTAGCGCACCCCCTAGGACACAAAGCACTAGGCAAAAGCATGCGTGGTTTGTGTCCACAATAACAATGACCGCACCCCACGATTCAAGGCACGAATCGTGGGGTGCGGTCATTTGTGTTTCTGTAGATTGCAGCCAACCCGACTGCCCGCATTCCGGAAAGTGCACAGCTTTTGGGCTATAGCCGTTGGTATTGGCGCTCTTGATCAGTGACGCCTGTCAGGACAAACGGTCCAGCAAAGTATTTTGAATTCGCCTGATAGTCTTTTGGACCATAAGGTACCTTGTCCGTAAAGACGGCTTCATATTCCGCCACGGCTAAGCGTTGGCGTGAATCTAACAGGTGTTGATGCGCAACAGCATGCAGTTGCTGTTCAAACCCCGGCTGCAATTCCGCGCTGAAGAATTCTCCCACGGCTCCTGAACCGTACGAGAACAAACCAATCCGGTCACCAGCCTGAAGGTGGCCGTCCAATTCCAACATCGAGAGCAAACCGAGATACAACGAACCCGTGTATAAGTTACCGATTCGCCGGCTGTATTGGCAACTAGCCTCAAAATGCGCCTTTAAAGCTGCTTGCTTAGCCTCATCGACCGCTGGCAGTGCGGTCCTCAAGGCTTTCAACCCCATCTTCGTGTACGGTAGGTGAAAGCATAAGGCGGCGAAATCATTCAAATCCAGTCCCGTTTCAACCTGATAGCGCGTCCATGTCGCCTGAAAAAAAGCCAGGTATTGTTCAGTTGAATACTTGCCCTTCGCTAAGGCTAAATCAGTGTATTGTGGCCGCCAAAAATCCATGATCGACCCGCTTTTGACCACGGAGTCGTCTTGCAAAGCGAGTAACCGCGGTGAGGTGCTGACTAACATCGCCACAGCCCCGGCTCCTTGAGTCACTTCCCCACCACTCGCCAGGCCGTAGCGCGCAATGTCAGCCGCGATCACTAGCGCTTTTTGCTGGGGATGGGCCGCAATAAAATCGCGAGCCATCATCAAGGCTGCCGTTCCACCATAACATGCTTCCTTGATCTCCAAGGCCCGACACCAAGGGCTTAATTCGAGCAGATCGTGAATGTATAACGCACTCGCTTTCGAGGCATCGATCCCAGTTTCGGTCCCCACAACGATCAACCCAATCTGTTCACGATCAGTAGCCGACAGGAAGTTGGCCGCACTGGCACCCAGCGTCACGATATCTTGACTGCTCGGGGCGACGGCTTGCTGGTCTTGGCCAATGCCGATGGTATATTTCTCCGGTTCATCTCCTCGTGCTTGAGCCAGCTCAATTAAGTCGAGATAAAAAGCCGGCGTTGCCATACCGATCTGATCAATTCCAATTTTCACGTGCTCTCATCCTTTTTGTCTTAAATCTGCTAAAAGTGCTTGCGCCGTTGCCAAGTCCTTGGTGGTGTGCTGTAGTGCCTTCGCCACTGTGCCGATCTCGGGACCATGTGCCCCTGCCGCCATGGCTAATGCATTGGCTTGAAGGGCCATATGTCCTGCTTGAATGCCCGGCCCCGCCAAAGCCCGCAACGCGGCTAAGTTTTGGACCAACCCTAAGCTGGCTAAGACTTGCTGCAACGTCGCCACAGTATCATATCGCCCTAAGGCCTTCACGGCTTGCGCTCGTGGTAATGCGGAGATGGCCCCACCCACGATACCGACCGGCAATGGCAGGCGTAAAG
Organism: Lactobacillus sp.; assembly: GCA_022651245.1. Lineage (GTDB taxonomy): Bacteria > Bacillota > Bacilli > Lactobacillales > Lactobacillaceae > Lacticaseibacillus. The sequence goes on along the minus strand of JALCQM010000014.1, from coordinate 6,787 downwards.
TCCCTACCAACAGCCCTTGATCAAGTTGCCAAGTACTTAGGGGTTGGTATTGCCCAGTATGCGCCGCATATTCTCCGACGCTGGTGCTCACGGCACGCGTGTCATTACCGCTTGCCAGTACCGCTGCTTCAACACCATTCATGATGCCTTTGTTGTGCGTCACCGCGCGATCACGATCGACTTGGGCTAACTCACTTAACAAGGCAATGCGCGACGCGATTTCAGCACCTGCGACTGCCTTAGTCGCCAGCGTCTCGGGCGCCAATGTGACTGTCGCTGTTGTCAGCTGGGCACTGGCATTACTCAAGATCGCTACCAGCGCAGTTTGTTTGACCCACTGTTCCAGCACGGCAGCGAGGTGTTCACAGATCGTGTTGACAATGTTAGCCCCCATTGCGGCCTGCGTATCGACGACGACGGTCACTTTCAAAAAGCGGCCTAGGACTGTAGCGGTGATCAGTTGTACCCCGCCACCTCGCCGAACGATCGAAGGGTGCGCCTCTTGGGCAGCTAAAATCAAGACCGTTTGGCGCTCGGTGATCAAAGCTTGAACCTTCGAAGGATCTGGTAGATCCGCAAAGACGATTTCACCGGTCACCAAATGTGCTGTTGTGGTCGCCGTTACGCCACCGTTTAGTGCTGCGAGCCGGGCGCCATTCGATGCGGCAGCCACAACAGAAGGCTCTTCGGTGGCCATTGGCACTTGATACACCTGGCCATTCACCTGCAGCTGGCGCGCGATCCCCACGGGTAAGGCGAACTCTCCGATCGTATTTTCACTCAACGCCTGGCCAACACTACTCGGTAGTGCTGGCTGTGCCCACGCAGCCGCAGCCTCCGAGGTCAAATACCCTTCGGCCACCAATTGTTGTCGACGTTGTGCCGCATCGAGTTGATAAAACTTCATTGTGCCGCCTCCACTTGCATCGCGACACTCATACCGCCGCCGATGCACAAGGCTGCCACCCCAATGTGTTGCTGATGACGCTTGAGTTGATGCGCTAACGTCACCAATAAGCGAGCACCAGAGGCGCCCAAAGGATGGCCTAACGCGATCGCGCCGCCTAACGGGTTAACCGCCGCGGTGTCTAAGCCCAGATCACGCACCACTGCGACACTTTGGGCTGCGAACGCTTCATTCAGCTCAAAAATATCGACTGCTTCTGGTGCGGTATGTGTCCGTTGCAGCAGCGTTTCAACCACCGCTTTCGGCGCATAGCCCATCACTCGCGGTGCGATGCCACCTTCGGCAAAGCCCGTAATTGTCGCTAGCCAATCTAGGCCAAGGGCTTCTGCCTTACGCCGAGTCATCAAGATCAAAGCGGCGGCGCCATCATTGATGCCACTCGCATTACCGGCGGTCACCGTCCCATTGGCCCGAAAAGACGGTCGCAGCTTAGCTAACTTCTCCGCGTTGGTATCCGCTCGCGGTCCTTCATCATGTCGCACCACCACGGCGCCTTGACGCGTTTCAACAGTCACAGGGGCAATTTCGGCATCAAAATCACCGCGTGCCGTTGCCGCGATGGCTTTTTGGTGCGATGCCAACGCAAAAGCGTCCTGTGCTTTTCGCGATACTTGGTATTCCGCAGCCACATTTTCGGCGGTGACGCCCATCGGCTCATTGGTGAACGCATCCGCTAAGCCATCGCGCATCATGCCATCCACGAACGCCACATCCCCGAGTTTCTTCCCAAAACGCATATTCGGCGCATAAAAAGGGGCTTGACTCATATTCTCTGTTCCGCCGACCAACACGACTTCAGCATCACCCATAACAATTGCACTTTGCCCCAGGCGAACGGCTTTGAGCCCACTGCCACAAACCTCATTGATCGTTATTGCAGTGCTTTCGGGCCGCATCCCAACCCCCAAAGCAATTTGACGGGCGACATTTTGTCCTGAATTAGCTTGCAAGACATTCCCGAAAATCGCCTGATCAATCAACTCAGGAGAAATCCCCGCGGCGTGGATCGCAGCATTTGCGGCGTGCTCACCCAAAGCCACCGCATTCATAGTGCTCAAAGCCCCGCCAAACTTCCCAATCGGTGTTCGCTGGGCACTGATGATCACGACTTCTTCCATATTAACCCCCAGATTATTCATTCCATTAGCTGTGATTCATTGTATCAACGCTGAAACGGATTATAAATTGCCTGCAATCATTATACGCTATCACATTCATACTGGGAATTCCCGTAATGAATTCTTAAATTGCCACAAACTGTGCTGTGCGCAAAAAACGGTAAGCAGCGATGACTCCGACTGCTTACCGAACTTCTTTTTAACGATTCCGCCTCAATGCTGCAACGTCACCCCATCAGCAACGACTCGGCCATCTTGATAAACAAAAACAGCACCGAAGATACCCGGCTTCTGGTGCCAACCTGGTAAGGGGGCACCGGCAAAGAACAACCGCTTGGCTTCCGTCTCAGCGACCACAGATTGTGTCGCAAAAACGGTCACCCCAGACAACTGGGTTTGTAAGGGGTGTCCGGTCCGCGAATCTAGGAGATGATGATACTGTTGCCCATCAACGATCAAGAAGCGCTCGTAGATCCCACTGGTGACCGCTGTGCAAGCCGGTAGGCACACGCGCCCCACCTCTTCGTGCCGAGCACGCTGAGGATCTTGTACCCCAATCACCCACTCACCGTCTGGACGATGAGGTGAGGCCCCGACAAACACGAGATTGCCACCAAGGTCGATAATGCCACTAGCCACGCCATAAGCACGCCATAAGTCGGCCACCCGATCGGCGATTTCACCTTTGGCGATGCCGCCAAGATCTAGCTCCATGCCAGACTGCTGTAAAAACACGGTTTGGGCGTCTGGATCGAGCAGGACTTGTTGGGGATCAATCAATTGCTGGCGCGCCGTAATGTCTGCTTCGGCCGGGACATGCGCGTCCGCAAAGCCGATCGCCCATAGCTTGACTAGCGGGCCGATCAAAGCGTTGAAACCGAAATTTTCACGACTAGCGGCAACCGCTCGCTGCACCAATTGATAGGTGGCATGCGAGACCGCGACGGGATGTTCGCCCGCAGCATGATTGACCGCCATTACCTCGGATACGGCGCGGTTGACCGTCAGCCGGTCTTCATATTCAGCAATTAACGCAAATGCGGCGTCAAGCGCTACACTGGTTAATTCGCCAAACACGGTGAGGGTGATCGTCGTCCCCAAGCCGTGTCCCACTTTTGTTTGTTTCATGCGTTTGCCTCGTTACTAATGTTCAGATGCACCGCTAGTCCCGTCGCTAGAATCGGCTTTAGGTTTGGGCTCAGGTGTCTCATCCGGTGCCGTTTCGGCATGCTCGGAAGCCCCCGTCGTCCCGTCTGTTTGCGAAGCCCCAGTGGCGGCGTCAGACCACGCGCCTTGCTCGTAAAAATTCAAGATGTGTTCGACACTACCCGTAAACTCGATGGTGCCTAAATACGACCCATCAACGTCTCGCAACGCATAATACTGGATCAACACGCGGTGCCCGTGCATCATCAACGGCCGACTGACAGAATCTTGGCTACCGTCTTTAAACGAGTTAATAATTTTCATGACAATCGGCAACGCCTTAGGTGGGTGACATTCTTCAACCCCTTCGCCGATTTCTCGAACCGAGCGAACGTGCTCACGATTCGGCTTGTTCGAAAACCATGAGAATTTGTCATTATGATCGATCAAATCGATTTCAAATGGAATCGTACTAAAAATCTGTTGCACCTCACGGAAGCTCAAGCGTCCGGTAGGAAAATTGATATAAGCGTCATCTAAATAAGGTTGGTGCATCGACATCGCGTCGTCCCCCTCTGCAGTTTGATCGATAAATTTAACGAAGTTGACAAAATACTCTTCCAACTCGGCCTGTATCCGCCGGTCCGTCACGTTACCATCGACAAATACCTTAGCCGCATTGCCAATCAACATTTCATTACCAGACAAAGTATACGCATCGCAATCTGGTGAAGCCAAGATCTGTCGCAAATGTTCTTGTGCGCGTGACGATGCCTGGGGACCATAACTAGTGCCGACGATCATTGCCGGTTTGTGCTTCAAGACTTCTGATTTGTATGACAGCCATTCGATCGCACTTTTTAGTGCTGCTGGAATGGAATGATCATATTCCGGTGTCGAAAAAATCACCCCATCTGAAAGCTGAATTGCTTTTTTAAAGCGCCACACCGCCATATCAGCTGGTGTATCCTCACTGAATGGTGGTAACGTATCAATCTCGACGATCCGGATGTTTGCGAGTCCCTTAAAATGTTTTTGCATATACTGCAGTAAGAGCCGGTTATAAGAAAAGTCGGCGTTCGTGCCGACAATCGCAGTCAGTAACATTAGGCGTCCCCCTTCTTGAATTGCTGGTGCATGGCGACAAAGTCCAAGAACCCGTCAAAGCACTGCGTCAAAAAATCGATGGTGCCCGAGTCCTTCAAGTTGCCTTCATCATCAAACGCCCGATTGGCTTGGCCAAGTAAAAACTCATTTCCTGGAAAGACCTGAGCATTGGCCCCTGGTGAATCTAAAATCTGGCGCAAATGCAATTGGGCGCGCGATGAACCTTGGGGATAAGTGGATGCCCCAACGATCATGACTGGCTTGTCCGCAAATGGATGCAGGCGGTAAGACAGCCATTCGATCACACTCTTCAACGGCGATGGCACACTGTGGTTATATTCCGGACAGCCAATGATCACGCCATCCGCCTCTGCGATTGCTGCTGCCAGTTCGACCACGGCTTCAGGATCCGTTTCCGGATGATTTTCGTTAAACATTGGAATGCCCTGGATATCAACAACCGTTATCGTCGCTTGGTCAAAATGGTTTTGCATGTAGTGTAAAAGCATTCGATTATATGAGCGTTTGGCGTTCGTGCCCACAATTGCGACAAATTTCACATTAATCACTCCTATCGGTTCGGCTTAGCCGTTTAAGCTTCTAATGAAATTGTAACTGATTTAACAAAGAATGCAATCGCTGCGACTAGGCGTTCTCTATGCAAATCAATCTCATTCATTGGTAAATTCTGCGGTCCTTTCAGCTTAACTGACACACAACTGTAATGGTTTAATGTATTAATATTCTCTAAAATATAAAGGTGAGATTTTTATCACGTTTACATAAATTTTTGGAGGAAATAGTTAACATGCGCAAAACCAAAATCGTGTCGACGCTGGGCCCAGCGTCTAACGACTTACAAACCATCAAAGCCCTGATCAACGCAGGTGCCAACATTTTCCGTTTCAACTTCTCGCATGGTGATCACGCTGAACAGCTTGGCCGGATGAACTTGGTCAAACAAGCCATGCAAGAAACCGGTGTCAAGGTTGGCTTGATGCTGGATACCAAAGGCGCCGAAATTCGCACCACTGCCACGACAGATGGTGTCAAAGTCGAATACGCCACTGGTGACAAGATCAGCTTATCAATGAACACGGGCAAACTCAGCGAAAAAGGCGCGATCGATATTACCTATGGTGGGTTGTACGATGACGTCGAGATCGGCCATCATGTCTTGTTCGATGACGGTTTATTGGACACTGAGATCATCGCTAAAGACCCTAAAAAGCGCGAATTAACCCTTGAAGTACAAAATCCCGCTGTCTTAGGCTCCAAAAAAGGGGTCAACTCGCCTGGTGTCTCCTTGCAGCTTAAAGGCATCACAGACAAAGACAAAGATGACATCCGGTTCGGCGTCGCCCAAGGCATCAACTTCATCGCTGCGTCTTTCGTCCGCAAAGTTTCTGACGTTCAAGAAATCAAAGACGTGCTGACTGAAGTCAGTGGCGAAGATGTTTTGATCATCCCTAAGATCGAATCACAAGAGGGAATTAACAACGCCGATGACATCTTAGCAGTCGCCGACGGTTTGATGGTCGCGCGCGGCGACATGGGGATCGAGATTCCTTTTGAAGAAGTCCCTGCCGTTGAAAAAGAATTGATCCACAAATGCTTACTTGCCGGCAAACCCGTGATCACAGCAACCCAAATGCTCGATTCGATGCAAGAAAACCCGCGGCCGACACGCGCCGAAGTGACCGATGTTGCTTTTGCAGTCTTGCAAGGGACTGATGCCACCATGTTATCTGGTGAATCTGCTAACGGTGATTATCCTGTTCAATCTGTCCATACCATGGCTGTGATCGACGAGCGTACCGATAAGATGTTGCCAAAACATTCTCCAGTTCTAGAGGAACTCAAGAGTTCTGGCTCGATCACCACGACCACTGCCATTGCAGCAGTCACCGCGGCAGATCGAGTCAACGCCAAAGCAATCATCACCTTAACCTCCAGCGGTTACACCGCCCGGCAGATCTCCCGTTTGAAGCCACAAGCACCGATCGTTGCCATTACTTACGATGAACGCACCGCTTCCAGCTTGCTCCTCTCGTGGGGCGTCACCCCGATGGTCTTCGCCAAAGGCAATGACTTTGAAGCTTTAGTAGCGGAAGCGGAAGCCAAACTGGTTGCCGATGGTGAGCTCAAAGGCGGCGACGTGGTGGTGATCGTTGCTGGGTTACCACTTTACGAACCTGGTTCGACCAACAACGTGATGCTTCGCCGCATCGCCGACTAATTGCGACTAAGCGTGCTTCACCCTGCAAGTCAGCAAAACCATAAAGGCGCTTAAGCACAGAAAAAGCCCCTACCGAGGCAATCCTGCACTATGCCCTGTCAAGTTGACAGATGAAATAATATAAAATTTTGTCTGTTTCTAAGCGGCTTCACCCCAGTATTCATCTGGGGTGAGGCCGTTTCTTTGTGCCGACCGATTGTGGTGATTGAA